>CAZBMJ010000014.1:0-53971 GCA_964493205.1 uncultured Myxococcales bacterium | reverse complement strand
CGTATTTACATGCGTACCATCATCTAACGCAATGCTTATGTAAATCTCTTCTGTAGCAAATACTCCCGCTGCCATGAAAAAACTTAAAAAAGGTATTATTTTTTTTAACGCCATTATTCGCTCCTACTTATTGATGCTTTTTTGTTCCAAACAAACAAACTATTAATTTAGATTTATTCTCTAAAAAATAAATTATCACTAATTTCTTCTAAGGCTTTTAAGGTTTTTGAAACTTCTTCAAAAAACTTTTTAAATCTTTTTTGGCGATTTTTAATATCTGGCACATAATTTTTATATAAATTATTAAAAACATTATTAATATTTTTATTATTTAAATTACTATTTATATAAATTTGTTTAGGGGTATTTTTATAAATAGAACAAAAATTTTCGTACATAAGTTTAGCGTCACGCTCATAAATGCCATCAGCTTTATTAATAATTATTACATCTGATAATTCTAAAAGCCCTTTTTTAATTATTTGCCAGCTATCACCTGAATTTGGCTGCACTAAAGTTACAAAGCAATCGCTAAGACTATGGGCTAAATATTCTGACTGCCCTGCACCCACGGTTTCCAAAATAATTACGTCAAAGCCAAAAAACTCTAGTACTTGCAATACTAAAAAAGTTTTTTTTGATATGGCGCCTAAAAATCCTCTCGATGGAGAAGGCCTGATAAAAGCATTTTTTTCGCCTACTAAATCACTCATTCTGACTTTATCAGCCATAATACTGCCATCACTAATAGGACTTGAGGGATCAATACTTAGCACTGCTACACTTAAAGAATTTCTGATTATCTCCATACCTAAAGAATTAATAAAAGTGCTTTTGCCCACACCCGCACTACCTGAAATAGCTAAACGTAATGCTAAATTTCCATTAGAAATTTTTTGCATAAATTTTTTAGCATAAACCTCATGCTCTAAATTATCACTTTCCACCAAAGTTATGGCTTTGGCTAAAGATTTTCTGTCTTTATTAACAAAGCCTTCATAAAGCTCATCTAGAATTTTATCTGTGTAAATCATGTATTTTTTCTATAATTACCATTGCTGCTTCTAAAACATTAGTTCCAGGACCAAAAATAGCGCTTACCCCCAAGTTAATTAAAAATTCATGATCTTGCGGCGGTATAACACCCCCTACTACTATTAAAACATTATTTATATTTAGTGTTTTTAAACAATTTAGTAACTGTGGCACCAATGTATTATGGCCTGCAGCTAGGCTTGAAACTCCAATAACATGAACATCATTTTCTAGCGCTTGCTTGGCAATAGACTCTGGTGTTTCAAATAAACAAGAAATATCAACATCAAAACCAAAATCAGAAAAAGCTGAAGCAATAACTTTTGCCCCTCTATCATGACCATCTTGCCCAAGCTTAGCTACTAATATACGTGGTTGTCTGCCTAAAATTTTTGCTAGTTTAGAAACTTCATTCACACAGTTTTCTAATAATTTTTTATCCCCATACACTTCTTTATAAACTCCTACAGCTGGATTAATAAGAGCCTTATGTCTGGAAAAAACCTTTTCTAAAGCCAAGCTTACTTCACCTAAAGTAGCTCTAAGCCTCATGGCTTCGTAAGAATATTCTAGTAAATTTAAACCGTTTTGAGCAGCATGAGTCAGATTTTTTAAAGCTTTATCAACAGCGTTATTATCTCTATTTTGGCGTAAAATTTTTAATTTTTCTTTTTGTTCTTTAATCACTTCTTGATTATTTATCACCAAAACTTCTACTTCATCTGAATTATCAGACAAATAAGCATTTTCACCCACTCTAATTTCTTGTTTGCTATCAAGTAGGGCTTGCCTATGCAAAGAAGCTTTTTCTATCCACTGCATGGGTAAACCAGATTCTATTGCCTTAGTCATTCCACCTATTTTACTTACTTTTTCTATTATTGCTAAGGCCTGTTTTTCTATGGCAGATGTCAAACTTTCCACATAATAAGAGCCCCCCAGAGGATCGACTACATTACAAATACCCGTTTCATGTTGCAAAATAAGTTGAGTATTTCTAGCAATTTTTGCTGAAAATGGTGTGGGTAGCGAAATAGCTTCATCAAAAGAATTAGTATGCAAAGATTGAGTTCCTCCTAAAACACTAGCCATAGCCTCTATAGTAGTTCTAACTATGTTATTATAAGGATCACTGGCACAAAGGCTCCAACCAGATGTTTGGCAATGAGTTCTTAGTAATAAAGATTTTTCATCTTTGCAGCCAAATTTGAGCATATGCTGCGCCCAAATTTTTCTTGCAGCTCTAAGCTTGGCTATTTCTAAAAAAAAATTCATTCCCGTAGCAAAAAAGAACGAAATTCTAGGAGCAAAATCGTCAATATTTAAAGAACGCTCTTGTGCACATTTAACATACTCTAAACCATCAGCTATAGTTAATCCAAGTTCAAGAGCTAAATCAGCCCCAGCTTCGTGAATATGATAACCACTTATACTTATGGAATTAAATAAAGGTAATTTTTTACTAGCAAACTCCATAATATCGCCAACTATTCTCATAGAAGGCTTTGGTGGATAAATATAAGTATTTCTCACCATAAATTCTTTTAAAATATCGTTTTGTATGGTGCCTGAAATTTTGTTTAATGCCACACCGCTTTCCTGGGCAGCCACTAAGAACGCCGCAAGAACAGGCAATACCGCCCCATTCATTGTCATACTTACGCTTACTTGTGACAAATCGATACCATCAAATAAGATTTTCATATCTTCAACGCTATCGATGGCAACTCCAGCTTTTCCTACGTCGGCCTCTACCAGAGGATTATCAGAATCATAGCCTCGATGAGTGGGTAAATCAAAAGCCACTGATAAGCCTTTTTGACCTGCTTTTAAACAATTTTTATAAAAATTATTTGATTCTTTTGCCGTAGAAAAACCAGCATATTGACGAATAGTCCAAGGCTTATGGGTATACATACTGGCCCTGATTCCCCGTGTATAAGGAAACAGGCCTGCAAAATCTTGGCTGGTATTTTCTTTGGTATCAAAACTCGTAAATATGGGTTTATTATTAAGATCTTTAGAATTAATACTAGTTTCTTCAAAAAATTTTTTTTGCCATAATAAAAAATCGTCATTAAAAGTCATGATATTTCTCACTTTCTTTTAAGAACGATTTATTAAACGTATTTATTGCTTAATTAAAATTTTATATAGATGGTCTAGCACCTATATAATAAAGAGCAGCTCTAAAATATTTTATAGTATTTTTACCATATGTTTGACTATCACCATGAGCAGAAACACCAAATAAAGCTTCTTTTTTAGGGCCTATTAATTGTTTATGAGCTGTTTTTCTATCTCCAATAATTGTTCCATCAAGACTTTCCCATAATTTTTTAAACTTCCCATAAGAAACAGTCGAAAAAGCTTTAGAATCAAAAATTTTATCAATCAATTTTTGTTGTTTATTCTTTAAATTAAGTTTTTCATAAGGAGAATATGGCATTAAATCATGAAATTTACGCACACCAGCAGGATATAAAAAATTTTCTTTACCCTGTTCTTTACTATCTTCTAATTCATTATTTATAACAACTACTTCTGCAGGCTGTTCTTTTATAAGAAGATTACTTTCCTGTAGTATATCTATATCATCTTCAAAATCTTCAAATTTTACCGTAGAAAAAAAAGATTCACTTTCGACAAATGGCCTTTCAATTGGGTCTTTAAGATAATCAGGAAAGGGCAACTCATCTTTTTCTAAACCTTCTTCATAATCTGTAGTATAATATTTTATTCCGTGACCTTTTGGTACACCAAGACCTTTGAAAGGGTCTATTCTTTCTTTGACAATAAAATGAGCTTCATACCAATAAATATCATATAATTTTTTATTTTTTTCCCAAGTTTTACTTTTTATACCATTACGAATTGCTACAGCAGCATAACTACTATTCATTTTAAAATCACTACTATAAATCATACATTTTAAATACCCACCACAATTATCTACAAAACCCAATTCTTGTGTTTTATTAGTTAAAAGATCAGCAAGTTGTACTGAAGCACGAAGTAGCTTAATAGCATTTATACTAAGTTCATTTATTTGAAGAGATTGAAAAATCTTCTTAATTAATAACACTTTAAACTGATAAAAATATATATTATTTTCTTTCACATATTTATAAAATTCAGATTTATCTTTATTACCATAATACTGCTCACATAAACTACTATCCTGAATAGGAATGCGAATAGGACTACTACTTAATGATTCAGCATTTTTTGTTGTTTCTACAAGAAGATCAAACCTTTCCTCAAGAAGAAATTCTAATAAAGAAACTGCTTTAGAAGAATCATGAGAAATATTTTGTGCTTTTTCATATAGAGTATCTATAAATTTTTCGCCTGCTGCCACTGTATTATCAACGCTTCTACTCAATTTTTTTATATCATCAGCACTTAATATCAATCCATTTTCTTTATATTCTTTTAATTTCAATTTTAGTTTAAAATTTTCATGAAATTCTTCTCTAAACTCTTGAAATTTAATTATTTCTTTTAAAATAAAATCAAAACGAGATCCCGCATGAAGCGATAAGCTCATGAATAAAAACACCAATAATATTCTCATATATTAAAACCTATATTCTATTAAATAAAAACATAATATTTATAAAATTTTCATTATTTATTGCTTAATTAAATCAGTAAGTTTTTGCACTAGTGTTGTATCTTTTAAAATACTTTCTTCTTGCCAAAACTTAATCAACTCACCAATATTTTTGTATTTTTTTATTTCTAATGCATCTTTTTCTGGGCCAACACCAGATGGTGGCAAATATTTACGGTCCCCTCTTTTTGAATCTGCATAAATTTCTTTTTGAAAAGGTCCTTCCCCCAGTAATAACCAATGCAAAGTTACTGCTGCTCTTATATTTCCCTCAGGATTATTATTATCAATCACCAAAGAATAAAAAGCTATGTTATTTCGATCATCATTAGGAATATTTACTATAGCACCTTCTGGGGGAGAATAAACTATTTGCCAAGGACCTTTTACTTTGTCTTGATTTAAATGGGTATTGATTGGAAATTCTTTTAATTCATTAAGCTTTACTTGCTCTGATATATCTAAATCAGATTCATAAATTCCATATAGAAATTCCCTTTTTACTCTATCGTAAGGGGCGTCTGACTCATAAGGTGCATCCGGGTCAGCCCATCCATGAGCTTTTATTTGAGTTTTTTCACTAATTCGACTTAAACCTTGTATAACCAAAAATATATCTATTTTATCTTCTTCTATTTTATATTTTTCCAGTTCTTCTTTAATTTTTTCTGGTAAATTTTTGCTAAAAGAACTTGAAAGCTTAATAGCCATATATGAGTGCACACCGTTTCCATCATAATCAGCAATAAAAGGTGCTTGAGGTGCATATCCATCATATTGTTTAGTAGTTGACATATTAATAGTTGGCACTGCATAACTATAGCTAAAAGGTGTAGACATAAAATTTTTAGATTTTTCATCTTTTTTGTCTATCTCAGCCTTATCTACAGCAGCTAATTTCGCACCTTTACTTTTCAGTAAATTTTCTATGTCTTTTTCGTTAAACTTAATTGCCAAGGCTAAAGGGGTCTCACCAAACTCATTAACAGCATTTATATCAGCATCTGCCTTAATTAGTATATCTACTAATTCGGCACTTCTAGCCAAGTGTAATGCAGTATTATTATGGTTATCTTTAGCATTGATATCAATAGCATTAGTTTTTATCAGCTCATTTAATATATCTGCTTTTTTTTTCAAAACTGCTAAATGTAAATAAGTATAACCATTTTCATCTATAGAATTAAGTGTAACACCCTTATCTAAAAGCATCTTAGCTATTTTAAGATTATCTTCTTCAATAGCCCATTTCAAAGTATTATTTTTTGCTAAATCTATATCAGGAGCATTTATTAAAATTTCTACTAATTTTTCATCGTTTATCAGTGATGCCTTTTTCAAAGGAGACATTTTGTTTCTATCTACTTCATTTATATCAGCACCAGATTGAATCATTAAATTAATAAGCTTATCATTTTTTTCATCAATAACTAAATGAAAAGGTGTAAATCCATTATCATCTTTAGTATTTATTGCTTGAGCAAAGCTTTTCAAAGCTGTTTCTTGTTCAGAAGCATTTTTTGCATTTTTAATCTGGTTTAAAATAGGTGTAAGATCTTTTTTAATAACATTTGTAAAAAAATCTTTTAGTTCTGCCTCATTATCCAAAACATCTTTAGCTTTTTTTTCTATATCAGCCTTATCTCCAGCTGGGCCTGTGTTATCAAATGAAGTAGAATTATCAGAAGACTTTTTGGGACTGCTGACACAATTTTCTTCGCAAGCGCTTAAACTTATTAACAATATTGCAAAAACACTTAATTTCATGATTTAATCTCTATTTAATATACTTAATTAACATAGCGATTTATTCATTTTTAGCAAGTGCTTAGGTTTCTTATGCCTAATCTTCCCAAGGAGAGCGTTTTGCAGCATATTGATTTTCTTCAATAGGCAGCTGGTTTATTCTTTCTCTTAGCTCTTTGCCTGCAGAAAAAAATGGCACATATTTTTCTGGAACACTAACACCAGTACCTGTGCGAGGATTTCGTGCAGCACGTGAACGCCTAAGCTTAGGCACAAAAGAACCTAAACCCCGTATTTCAATCCTTTTGCCTTCAGCTAAAGCATAAGACATGGTTTCTAAAATAGTATTTACCACAAGCTCCACATCACGCCGTTGTATTTCTGGAGTTTGCAAAGCTATATCATCAATAAGCTCACTTTTAGTCACAAATAAATCCAATTTTTAGTGATTTACTATATAATATTAAATCAGTTAATAAAAAAAATCCAATTTATGCTCACTAGATTTTTATTATAAAAGTTTTATTTATTTATTATAACTAGGAAAAACTTATGCTTGAAACAATTTCTAAAGGCTTCAGTATTGCCAAAAATCTTTTAAAAAAAGAAACAACTCTTACAGAAAATAATATTTCAGAAGCGCTAAAAGAAGTTAAACTTGCTCTTTTGGAAGCAGATGTTGAATATAATGTCGCAAAAAACTTCTTAGAAAGAGTCAAAGAAAAGTCTTTGGGCTTAGTAGTAAAAACACAAACAAAAGATCAAAAAAAGCAAGTTAAAAAATTAAGTCCTTATGAACATTTTATAAATATTTGTCATGAAGAACTTTTAGCGTTAATGGGCCCTCAAAGCGAAGATTTATCATTAAAAAGCCCACTGGCTATAATTATGATGGCTGGTTTACAAGGAAGTGGAAAAACTACCTCTAGTGCTAAGCTTGCCAGATTACTCAAAGAAGAGCACAAAAAAAACCCTTTATTAGTTGCTGCTGATATTTATAGACCAGGAGCTGCTTCCCAGTTAGAAATTTTAGGTCAAAAATTAGGCATTGAAGTTTTTCATATACCAGGTGCTAGCGCTCAAGATATTTGTAAAGCTGCTTTGGAAAAAGCCAAACAAAATAAAAATGACGTTTTAATATTAGATACTGCTGGTCGGCTAGCTATTGATGACCACCTTATGAATGAACTTTTGGATATTAAAAATTTAACCAATCCTGAACATATATTTTTAGTTATTGACTCTATGATCGGTCAAGATGCCATCACCACAGCGTCTTTATTTGACAAAAAGCTAGATTTAAATGGATTTATTTTAACCAAACTTGATGGAGATACTCGTGGTGGAGCAGCTATTTCCATTAAAGAAATAACTAAAAAGCCTATTAGATTCACAAGTTTTGGCGAAGATTTACAAAGTTTTGAATTATTTAGACCCGAAGGCCTCGCAAGTAGAATACTAGGCATGGGTGATATTGTATCACTGGCTAAAGATTTTGAAAAACATGTAACTGAAGAAGATGCTCAAAAAGATATTAATAAGCTTTTAAAAGGTTCTTTCTCACTGGATGACTTTTTAAAGCAACTTAATATGATTAAAAAAATTGGTTCTTTTAAGTCAATTTTAGAAAGAATTCCTGGGATGCAAGATATGATGCCTGCAGGTATTAATATCGATGAAAAAGAATTTACAAAATTTGAAGCTATGATTTTGTCTATGACTAAAAAAGAGCGTGCAAACCCACAAATTTTAGTTAAAGAAAAAAGTCGTAAGCTTAGAATTACTAAAGGAAGTGGCACTAAATTAGAAGAATTAGATCAGCTTATAGACAGATTTTTAATGATGCGTAACATGATGTCTGGATTTGGCAAAACAAACGGTCAAAAGCCTGATTTAAAAGCTCTTAATAAAATGTCTGAAATGGCTAAACTAAGAGACAATCCTTTTGGATCTTCTTTTAATGAAATTAAGCCTAAAGTAGATAATAAACAAAAAAAAGATAAGCGTAAATCTCAAAAACAAGCCCGCAAAAAAAACAAAAAACGTTAGGTAGTATAGATGCTCATAAATTATGGATGGTTTTTAATTTTCTTAAGCTATTTTTTTTTAGTCAAAAGTTTACCACTCTTAGGTAATTTTGGTTTGGAATCAGCTAATTTAATAATTTTAATTTTCGCCCCTTTTTTTGCATTATGGGCTAGTTTTAAAAGTGCAACATTAGAACGAAGTTTTTTAACAAGATTAATAAATACCTATATTTGGTCTTTAATCTATATTTTGTTTGTATCTGGGCTATTTTTTATAAATGGATTTTTAAGCCAAAGCTGTAGTCCTGCCAAAGGGATCTTTGCATTTTTTGTCATACTAATACCACCGCTAGTATTTAATCTTTCTTTGGGGGTTTTAGCCTCTTTTATTACACATAAATTATCAAAAATTTTTATTATAATAGTATTTTATTTAGCCTACTATGGTTGGCACTTATTTATTTGGTATCAAGAACCTTCTTTTAGAATTTATACTCACCTATCAGTGGTAATCCCTTCTGATTTGGTACATGGAACTACCCTTGAAGCAAGTTTAGTTGAATTTAGAATGGCTACCATTTTATTTGTCTTAGCTTTGAATTGTTTTTTTAGCATTTTTATTAAAAGCTCAAACTTTAAACAAAAATTTGCAATGTTTTTATTAAACATTTTTATGTGTATAAGTGCCTTTGGTTTACAAGAACACTCATTATCGAAACTACAAAAAACCTCCAAAGAGCTTATTAATGATTATTCTTTAGTAATTTCACAGAATTTAATTACTATAAAAGCAAACCCTCAATTTAGTTCAGTAGAAAAAGTTAATGATATTTTGCAAGAAGCTTTATTGTGGAAATCTCGTTTTGAAAATCGTTTAGGTAGCTTAAAACAAGAAGAAGTGGTTATTTGGCTCCATGAAGATTACGAACAAAAATTTATTTATACAGGGGCAAAAAATGTTCATTTTGCCTTGCCCAAAATGCGACAAGTTCATATATCAGGTAGCATCACCCCTCATAATGTTTTAGGTCATGAACTGGCACACATATTTTTAGGGGAAAATTCTAAGCACTTTTTCAAAATGATAGGGCCTAATATTTTAATTCCTAATCTAGCTCTAACTGAAGGGCTAGCTATGGCACTTAGCAAAGAAGAAAATATCGAAGTGGATCTTGATCTAATAGAACAAGCCTCAAGCCTTTATCAAATAGGTATTAAAGTAGATTTAAACAGCTTATTTTCGCCGTTTAACACTGAATTTTTAAGTACTAACCCTTCCGTTGCTTATATTTATTCGGGAGCTTTTTTAGAATTCTGTTTAAATAAGCAAGAAAATCCCAAGATATTTTTACAAGATATTATTGCTTCTGGCTCATTAAATAAAGAAACTTTAATACAACTACAAAGTGAGTTTGAAAAAGAACTTCAAAAAGAGCTTCCAACTTATGCTACTACTTGGGCTAAAGATAATTTTGTACCACAAAGTATTATCAATCAAGATTGTCTAAAAAAAGATGAATCTAACTATCTAGAAAAAACTACAGATTTAATAAAATTAAAAAAGTTTAAAGAAGCCTTTGAAATTTTGTCCCATGAACTAAGTATTACCAATGATGAAAGTACAAAAAATATGATTATTTTTGAAGCTGTTAAATGCTTAATATATCAAGAAAATTATATAAGTGCTCTTACTATGCTTAATAAAACAAACAAAAACATTTTAACTCCCTATAAGAAAAGACAATTAATAATAATAGATTCTTTATTAAAAGATGATTCATCTAAAAACACATTACTATATTTCATAAATAATAACCAATTAGCTCTCAGCTTTTATGCCCCCAAAATCCCTCTAACAAAAGCTGAAAACATTATATTTTATTTATTTTCTAAAATATTAACTAATCAGCAAAATTATAAAGAAGCTCTTTTAACTATAAACAATGTTTTGACACACAAAGAACTACTTGATGATATACTAATAAAAGAAGCTCAGTTTTTACAAGGGCAATTATATTTAAAAAATGGTAACAAATTAAATGCTCAAGAATCATTTAAAAATCTTTTATTAGATAACTATTCAAAAGGATTAAATATAAAATATAACGATTACTTAGAAAGAAGTCTCTAAGTATTTAATATACATACATATTTCTTAACTAGTTTCAAATAAATAGATTTTTGTGATTATCACCAAATAAAAACGTTGTATTTTTATTTGATGGTATAGTTTTTCCATGACTAAAAAAAACCTAAAAAAACATGAAAATAACTGGGAAAACATAGTTCTATTAGCTGACAATAACTACACTAATAAAATATCTTTAGTTATAACAGAACAGTGTTTAAATACTTTTCATAATAACCAGTCTTTGCTGCAACAAATTTCTCCAAATATTTACATGCTGAGCATAAAAAATAGCAATGAACAAAGTAGTTTAAAACTCAAAAAAATTTCTGATCGCATACATTATTACACACTTCCAAGCATACATAATGAAGATAATTTCATAAAATTAAACCTACATCAAATCAAAAATTTGTGCCTCCATTTGGACACACCGTCTTGGTATCAATACAGAATTGACAACAGTTTATTTTCACACAAAATAAATATCTTTTTTTATATTAATAAAAACAAAATAATAGAAACTATTACTAACTTATTAAAGTCTAATAATTTAAATAATTTTGAAATTAATAACGACACTATAATTATAACTAATATTTTCAAATACAAAATAAATATTCAAGATATCATAAGTAAAACATTATGGGAAAATAAAACACTTAAAGATACTTTGAGTAAAGAAATGAACTCACTTAAAACAACCTTAAATTTTTACGAAAAAATATATAGTAATTTACAAAAGATTTTTAAAAATATTTCATGGCAATTAATAGATGGTGAAATAAAATATATTGATGATGGACTAACTAAAAACTTAGATTATCAAAACTTAGCTAAAGACATTGTATTTTGTGGTTATGAAGACAAAATAGAAAATTATCTAAAGTTATTACATATTGGTGACTTAGATTTATCTCCTTGGTTTGCCACAACTAATATGAGGTCATTAGTATATTTAAAAGCACGACCTAATGTATTATCTGAAAAAAGAATGGGTTTTAGTATTTGTGCTGCAAAAGAATATTTAGGAAAACAAACCTTTATAAAAGAATATGAACACAACGAGCAAATAATAAAATTTTGGAAGAAACGCTCAGAACGATGCCTCTCAAGTCATAACTATAAAGCTAAAGTAGTATTTCATGAAAATTCTTCTAAAAATGCTGTTGCTTTAATAGGTGAACAAATAGCTAGTATTGCTTTGTTTCCAGCCTTAATAAAAGGTGTACTTGAAAAACTACTTCTAGATTTTAGGGGCAAAATAAAATTAATAGCTCATAGCGAAGATATTTTAATTATTGCCAATAAAGAAGCCTCTTGGGTAGAAATAAATGAGTTAAACAATAAAGCTTTTAGCTTATTTACTATGATTTCTCAGGATGGTGCCGATAAAATAGATTTTTATGAGGAAAAGTCCTTGCCATTAAGTGGTGCTGGGGGATTTAATTTACAAATAATACCTCGAGCTTTTTTTGATTTAATAGAAACAGCCAAAAAACTTAACGGCAGTATTCAAAATAGCCATCGTTATTATCTATTAGGTTTAGCTTATGAATGCTTAAACGAAAGCAATCTTGCCATAATAGAATTCAAAAAAGCTTTAATGCTCGATGCCAACGATACAGATATCCTGTGTGCCTTAGGAAATGCTTTTGCTGAAATGGGCAATTATCATGAAGCTTTTTTACTGCTAAAAAAAGCCTTTAATTATTTGCCAGAGGAGCCTGAACTTGCTCATAAACTTGGAGAAATCAGCTTTTCCATAGGTGAAATGGAAATTTGTATCAAAGCACTGGAAACGGCTGTAAGTATTAATCCTGCATGTTCAGATTATTTGGTAAGCTTAAGCAGAGCCTACTTAACTATCAAAAAAACTTCTGAAGCGCTGGAACTTTTGCATACAGCCATAAAATGCGATCCAGAGTCAGCCAAAGCTCATGAAACCCTCGCTATCATCCATAACGAAGAAGGAAATCATGTACTTGCTAGAAAACATGCACTTCTAGCATATGATGCCAACCCTATTGATAGTGATATTGCAAATCTGCTATGGCAAATAACTAACGGCTCTAAAAAATAGTTTAAAATATGCAACAAGAGATTATCGATCACTTATTAAAAACTCAGGCTTTAACAAGCACAAATAATTTTTTTAATTTCACAGTTAACCCAGATAAAATATTAAAAAATCTTTTACCTAAAATCCCTCTTGATAGCCATAAAGCTATCTTTGGTCATGTTATGGTAATAAGTGGACATAATAATACTAGCGGAGCTGCTAGATTATCTGCTATTTCAGCCCTAAGAGCTGGATGTGGTTTGCTTACCATTCTCAATATGTTTGATACTCATGAACAAAACGCAGATATACCTGAAATAATGCATAAAACTTATGACGAGCATAACAAAGACTTTTTTAACAAAGTTGATTGCCTAGTAATTGGGCCAGGTTTAAGCAAAGATAATAAATTTCAAAATCAAGCACTAAAAATACTTAAACATGCTACCCAGCACTGCAAATATATGGTTATAGACGCAGACGCACTAGATTTAATTAAAAATAATAAAATTGATTTTGGCAAATGCGAAGTAATACTTACACCACATCCCAAAGAAGCATCTTTAATGCTGGATATAGAAACTCAAGATGTTATCAATGATCGTTTTTTAGCAATACAAAAAATATCTAGTATGAACAATATTAAAAACACTAATTTGACTGTAATATTAAAAGGAGCAACTTGTTTGATATATAATAAGTCTCGATTTTTTATATTTAACAATGATGAAGCATTATTGGCTACAGCGGGAACTGGAGATATTTTAAGCGGAAGTATTGCCGCCTTGGTATTACAAACCAATTGTGCTTTAAGTGCATGTATCTTAGCTGTAAGCTTAAGCTTGATGTCAGCTAAAAGCTTTCATAAATTTGCAAGCAGAGGAATATTGGCTTCAGAATTCACTTTATTATTTCCCTACTTGCTAAAAAGATAAGATATATAAAATGCAAACCGAATTAGAATTAAAAAACATACAAGACACTATAAATTTTGCTCACCAAGTAGCTGACCTTTGCAAAGATAATAATTTTTTAATTTTTCTAGAAGGTGAAATTGGTGTAGGAAAAACTACTTTTGCGCAGGCACTCATAAAAAAATTAACCAATGATGAACAAGTAATACTAAGTCCTACCTACTCTTTTATGAATATATATAAACATAAATATTTAATTTATCATTTTGATTTATATCGTTTAGAAAATGAAACTGATATTTTTGAGCTTGGTTTTTATGAATATTTACAAGATAAAACAGCTATTAGACTAGTTGAATGGCCAAAATTCATAAATTTTATTAAGCCTGACATAAGAATAATTTTTAGCAATGAGAATAACTGCAGAAAAGTTATTATTCATAACTACTTGACAACTATATAATACAAATGTAGGACTATTTAACTAAATGTCGCGGGATAGAGCAGCCTGGTAGCTCGTCGGGCTCATAACCCGGAGGCCGGAGGTTCAAATCCTCCTCCCGCAACCAAAAAATAAAACCCCAAAGTAAAATCTGGGGTTTTTTGTTATTTATTTTTTATTTTTGCCAAAAGATATTAATCATAATTGTCTAACCGTTTAAAACCCCAACACTTCTGTCTTACCTGTAAGATGGTCCTGAGTAAGGTGGGCGTAGCGCTCGGTCACTTGAATAGTCGAGTGTCCTAAAATTTTCTGCAAATCATAAATATTCCCGCCCCCCATGAGGAAATTTGAGGCAAAAGTATGGCGTAGGTCATGAAAGCGAATTATAGGAACTTTAGCTTGGCGGCACATGCGAATAAACTCTTTTCTAAAACAATCAGAGTTGAAAAAGGGAGTAACAAGCTCATTATCTGATATTTTTTGTAACCGTCGTAAAAATTCTCCCAAAGTTCTACATATGGGTACATAGCGAATTTTTTTAGACTTAGTTTCTTCTTTAAATACTTTGCTAACCTTACAATAGGAGCGTTTGATGGTGATAAGCCCAGCACGTTCATTGATATCTTGCCAACGCAAAGCTTGTATTTCCCCACGCCTAAGGCCTGTGTAAAGCGCTAAGACAGAAGGCCAAAATATCCTTGGCGGATTAGGATGCTCCAAAAAATATCCTAAGAATTTTTGCACCTCAGATAGTTTCCAAAACAAAAAGTCTCTTTCCCCAATAGAAAATTTAGCTACACGAGAAAGTGGGTTAGCTACTAAAAAATTCCATCTGACAGCGTCATTGAGGATTTTGTTAAGAACAACCAACACGTCGTTTGCGCTTTTTTTAGACATTTTTTTATTGGCAACTAAGTTGGTTATCCAAAATTCAACATTTCTAGTAGTGAGCTCCCCTATTTCAAGTTTACCAAATTGCGGGAGCAAATAGTTTTTAAGCATCCCATGGTCACGTTTGATTGAAGATGCGGCCTTGCGTTCACGGGCATAGGTAATCAGCCAGTAAATAGCAAGGTCAGCAAAAATTTTTGGTGTAACAAGATTACTCATTTACGCATCTCCCTTAATCAATAGCGGGTTAATACGTATAAATTCTGAGGTTCCACCTTTACCGGTGTGGGCTTCAATGCGAATCCATCCTAGTGCTTGCAGTGTAGAAATAGCCGATTCTACTTGTTCTGAGCTTCTAAGGCCAGCCCAACATCTCCTTCGTAAATCTCTAACAGTCTCCTGATCTTTTAACCAGCCCTTTTTGATCTTTTGCGCAAGTGTTTGAGCAGAAATCATTGGATTATGCAAAGTCTTTTGAAATACTTTTGCTGTATGACTTTCAAGAATAGAACACCAACTTATTGCGCGCCGCGTGCTCACCACATCTACTTCAACAGTTTTTCGACCAGTCTCAAGCAAACTAAAAATTAAAGCAAGGCTTGGCATGAGAGAGCGATATTTGCTTAAATGAGACTTAATCATGGGCGATAGGCTTTCATCACGCAATCTTTGTTCAAGCATGCAGCGCCAACGATTGGCTATTTCCTGGGCATCTAGGCTAAAACAAAAAGTTGTAGGTGTATTTTTAAGTTCTATGGCATCAAACTCTTAAAGGCTTCCTTATTAGCTTCTCTATCAATCAGCTGCCATCTTTTTTCAAGTTCTGGATAAAAAACAATTTGAAATCTCTCTAAAAACCCATCATCACCCTGAATAGTTGAATGGCGATCAATATATTCACTTAATTTGGTTGGTTGAATTCCGCCAAAAATCGATAGACACAGTGCATCAACATGTATTGTTCCTCGGCCAACTCGATCAATGGAAAAAGGGCTATTGCCATTCCATGCTTCAAGATAAAATTCCCTACTTCCTTCACGCCCTGTTTTATATAGTGATTCAAGCCAACCTGAGAGTTCATCTCGTACAAGCAAAACACCTTGCGGATTATCTTTCATAATCATAGCCAATTTTTCTACAGTGGGATCATTAGTCTTATAACGCTTTTCCTTAATATTTTTGGTCTTTTCAGCTTTTTCTTGCAGCTGACAAAGCTGTGCTTTTTCCTGTACTAACCCATCAATAAAGCCTCCACTCAAATCAATGCGCAAAGACTGCTTCAATGCCTCAATATCAACTGAAAGCTTGCGGTACTCAATTTGCGCCTGCTCACATTCTTGTGTAAATTTTCTGGACGCCTTAGCTGCTAAATGATCTAAGGGTTTTAATGCTTCGGCTATTGCTGGTGATTTCATGGAACCTGGGGCTGCTACCAAAAAACCCCACAAATTAGGAAAAACACTCCAAGGATCATTCATCAGTGGTTTAATTGAGGCCTTTCTTCCAATGATTGCACCTGCTGCAATGATAATAGGAGCGCTGACAAACTCGAGAGGAACCTGCATGCGTTCGGTTATATCGACTACCCAAGGGAGGATTGCCTTTGGCAAATTTTCTAGTTTTAGAGCTATGCATTGATCGCTATATTCTGGAAGCGGCTTTAGAGCTGGCCAGGCATTTTTTACCTTAAAATTTTTCGTTGAATAAGCAATGTTAGTTAGCTCTTCTTCACTAAGTGGTGGTAAGCAGCCTTCAAGATTAATTTTGGCAATAACATCACGAATAAGCGGCAAGTCTATTCCTTTAGATAAAAGAAAACCACTTATGCTGATAAGAGTTTGGTTACGCTGTCCTTCTGGAATCTTGCTTTCTTGGCCAGCTATTGAATCAACAATACCGTGATTAAGCAATTCTTCCAGCCAATCAGGCATCTGACAAATCTCTGCTTGATCATTAATAAATTTATACGGATTATTAGAAATATGCATGCTAGGTGGAGCAACCACATAGCCACCTTCTCCACGAAAATCTATGCCAGGAAAAAGGCCTGCTCTATTTCTAAGATGAGATTTAGGGGCATAAAAATAAATATGAAGTCCACCGCCACCAGTCTGTACCCTCAGACTAGCTGGTAATGCTCCATGTTTTTGCTCTAAATCTGCTAAGGCATCAAATCCATTATTTTTGGCATCTATATCTAGGACAACAATCCCTGAATTTATACCTGTCACTATGCCAACATTAGCAAAAGGCCATTTTTTCCACCATTGTTCAATTTTATTTTCTTCACAGGAAGCATCTTTTAAGCCATGCTGTGATAATGGGTGTTTTGCTGGACTTGCACAAAAACGATTTTGACAAGTACATTTTTGATTTTCTACTGAATGCAATGGGATAAGCTGCCAACCTTGCTGAAGATAAAAAGAAAATAGTGAGTTTTTTATGTGACATATATCATCTAATGAGTTAGTTTTCATATCAGGTGTTCCCTCTAATTTTATTCTTATGTAAGATTTGAGACTCTTATATAAGATTATCTAAAAACGGTGGAACGCCGTCAAGTTTAAGGTGGATTTTTATGGATAATGACTACAAGAAATTCCTTAAAGGATTAGGCTTAGCGCTAAAAAAGGCACGAATAGAAAAAGGTTATACACAAGCTGAATTTGGAAAAAAAGCTGGCCGCAATCAATCAGCAATCTATAAATTGGAACAAGGGCCAGTCCCTGGTGTTCCATTAAATGTTTTATATGAAGTGGCGCAAACTGCTGAGCTATCCTTAGCGGAATTATTCAAGGAAGCTGAAACTTATGCCAACTATTCTGCCGCAGAAAAAAAATCATCCAATTTATTGAACAACCTAAAAAATATGCCCAAAGGCAGGCGAGAAAGTATTGAAAGAATTTTAAGTGAAATATTACTCCTTCTTCCAAGTTCTTCAGAACAGAAACCAACTAAGCCTTAGACAACTGACAACTTAGGACAGCTTTCTTAATAGGCCGTAATTTCTAGATTTTATTAATCAAAAAAAATTATTTATGAACTGACACCTAACTGACAGCTTAGGAAATAGGAAGATGGCAGAAGTTGTCAGTTTTTCTATTATGAGAAAAAAAATGCATTATTACCTATAAATATTTAAGTTGTCCTAAGTTGTCAGCTGTCAGTCAAGCTCTTTGATCCAGCCAAAATGCAAATTTTGCTGTAAATCTCAGCTACTCTCTCATAACCCGGAGGCCGGAGGTTCAAATCCTCCTCCCGCAACCAAAAAATAAAACCCCAAAGTAAAATCTGGGGTTTTTTATTATATCTAGGGTGACCGAGCACCAAGGGTGCGACCAAACCCTAGATACAGGTGAGACAAATCATGCCTCAATCTTTGGCGAATATTATGATTCATCTGATTTTTAGCACCAAAAGTCGCATTGAATGGATTAGTGCGAATTTGGAAGGTCCATTATATGCATATTTGTGTGGTATTGCCGATAATTTAAGAACACCCGTTATTGAGATTGGTGGGATGCCTGATCATGTTCATATATTGATGCACCTATCCAGAACTATCACAATGAGTGAGGTCGTGCAGCAACTAAAAACGGGTTCATCTCGTTTTGTAAAAGAAAAAGAACCAGCTAGTGCAGCCAATTTTACCTGGCAAAAAGGTTATGGGGCTTTTTCGGTCTCACCTTCCAAAAAAGCCCAGGTTATAGCTTATATTAAGGGTCAAAAAGAGCATCATCAAGAACAATCATTTCAGAATGAATATCGGTTATTGCTTCATAAACATAAGATTTCATTTGATGAAAAACATGTTTGGGATTAGGATTAGCTGCTGTTTCAGTCTAGGCTAACAATATTCTTTGCCGTTGGCAAATTAAGAATTTAGATCACTATGCTTAAACCACTTCTAACTACACTTAAAAATCAGATCTGTTTCAACAAATTATACCTGCAAAAGCCATAAGTAATAGTTATACCCAGCCCAGATATAGGCCAATAACTTTAAAAGTTAAAATTTGGGGGGCAAAACCATGGGTCGTACAATCAAAAAAAATCGCATAATTAATGTGGTTATATCAGGTATAGTTATAACTGCTGTTGGTTGCGCAAAAGAAAAAGCTAATTTAAGCTATGAAAAAGCTTATAATAATGCTGAATATGTGGGGCAAAAAAAGCCACAAGAAGCTGAAGTTGAAATTCTACTTAAAAATGAGCAAAAAGCACCAAGTGCAGTAAAAGCACATAGCCAAGTAGTATCTCAACCTATTGTAGATAAAATTGTAGATAGACAAGTAAATCACAAACAAGCCCCTTTAAATGGCCAAAGACATCATGCAGGATTTCCAGGTGGTAACTTTGGTGGGGTAGATGCTGGTTTTGCTGGAGGCTTTGGTGGAGCTGCTGGTTGCGTTGAAGATCCATTAACTGTAGTATTGGAATGTGGTGCAGCCCTTGATAATCTAGGCTATGCCGCTCCAGTATATCCTGCATTCCCTTTTTTTGAACCTGTATTTCGTGTAGGATATCCTATTTGGGATGCTCCTTTATTATTTGAAGATGATGGTTACGGATACTACGATGATGATAATCGTAGAAATGATGATGACAGCACCGATGATGATAACAGTAATGATGATGATCTTAATACTAAAAAGAAACCTACTAAAAAAGTAAAATAAAAACTTTTTATATAAAAAATTATCACAGGCAAGTTTTATTACTTGCCTTTTTTAGATCACATTTTTAGAAAGAAGAGCCTTTAATTGCTACATAGATTCATAACGTGGGGGCACATATGAAAATCTTAAAAAACTTAGTTTTAACAGCTTTTATCACTATCTATTTTGGTTGTATGCAGGAACAAGAAGTCGAAGAACTGACTACTACTTCTTATGATCAAGCTAAAAAAAATCAACCGAGCATAAATAATAAAGCTGAAATAATAAAAGATGATAGCAAACAAGAAGTAATAGAAAATGCTACTGTAACCAATCCTTTAGCAGCTAATTCTGTAGTTAGTACTATAGCAGAAAAGCCATGGCATCCTAGCGATGGTTTTTTATATAATGCAAATAAAGCTGAGCCTTGGAAAGCTTACCAAAACTATGATCAATATCCAAGCAGGTTTGGTGATGATGACTTTTTCTTATGGTCTTTTAAAGTTAATCCAAGAACCACAGACTTATTCAGACCATAAAAAAATTCTTACTATGATTTTTATTGAGCAAGATTTATGATCTTGCTTTTTTTAGATCAAAAGGTGATTCTTTGTGTGCAAATGCAGGCTAAAATTATTACATAGGCCCCATAGAAACTCACAGTGACATACTGTGTAGATTTTTGGGGGGCCAAAATGAGATCCAGATACTTATATTTGTTTACTTCTGCAACTTTGTTTTTGTTTGTTTTTGGATGCGCTGATGAAGAAAAATTTAATTCCAAAGAAGTTATGACCTTTGAGAATGTTAATGCTAGTAGCCACGATAATCTAGAGTTACAAGATCAAGAAAGCGATAAATTTATATCAGATTCTTTCATTAATTATTATGGTTTTGCTTATCCATACTACAACATGCCTTATATCGCAGAAGCAGTACCTTATGTGGACCCTTTTGCTTATCCTTTGGTACCATATAGTTACGGTTTCGCTGATTATTATAATACCCCCATTGCCGTAGAGTTACCTACTCTAGCAGACTTTCCAATATATCGTTATGAACATCCTTTTTATGCCCCATACATCTATGAATCTTTATATTTTGATGATGATAATGGTTTATATGATGATGATAATAGTGATGATAATTAAAACCTAACGAAAATTAAATTAAAAACCCTGGATTTTCAGGGTTTTTTTTGATCTATTCAAAAATTGTCTTTGCACACAAATAACCACATTATTACATAGTGTCAGGTGGAAATAATATATAATTTTTACCAATTATAATAAATGGAGAATGTATGAAAATAAAAAACTTGCTAGTTATTTGCTCTTTGTTTTTGGGGCTACAAATTTTTGCTATGCATCATAACGCAACGAATCCAAAAAAACTTAGATATATGCAATTAAGCCCCTCTAACATAGGTGGTATTTTAGGAGTTGATATAAATACTCCTTGTAATATTCCTGAAGAGTTTAAATTTTGCACTGCTGTACGTTGCTATGATTTAAGATTATTTACAAATCCAATGACTACGCCTTTGTTTGTAGGAAATGCATATCTGTATAATAATCTTTAAAAAATACTTAACAAAGATTTAGATCTAATGCCTGCTAATACCGCAGGCATTTGTTATTAATGGGGGTTAGATGTAGTTTTTGGTAGTACAAAAACTTTTTACCATGGGCAAAGTATTAACTCTTAGTAACTTAAGTAATAATTTCAGGGCTTAGTTCACTAAATTGGGATGCCCCCCAACGAGGTATAGGACGTATCTATTATTAATATTATAGATACCATCTTATGCCTCGACTTTTTTAACGTATGGACATATAAGGATCTTTAGCTGATTTAGCTAAATAAAGAATAGGTTTTAAATTATTTTCATATATTCTATCAATGGCTTTTGCACCAGGATAAAAGCCTCCTTCAAAACGTGTTGCGGGAGAAAGCTCAAAAGTAAAACAAAATACTCCCCTCTCTCCATAAACCCAATCACACGTATCGCCAGAAGCAATATATAACTCAGAAGACTGCATGGGTGTATAATTATTCATGAGTGACATATCATTAGCCATTTTAACAAATACTGCTTCGTCATCTCCACCAACAGAACTATACCTACCTCCCCAAGGATATAAAATTAGTTCTGAATAAGTATGAAAAGATAATGCCACAGAAATATTTTCATGACTTAAAAAAAAGTCTCTTATAGATGATGTCTCTGGCTCTGAAAAAGCATATTCACCCATATAAATATCTGAATAAGGATCACTTGATGATCCTCCGGTGCCAAAACCATACTTATAATTACGGTTTAGATCTACTCCAAAACTACCATCTTTATTGTCTCTACGATTTTTACGCCAATATTTATAACGTCTATTAACTATATCATGCATAGCGCCATCAGGATTAACCATAGGAATTATATATATTTCTGTTTCTTTAAGTAATTTTTTAATATCTTCATCGATGTCAAAAGATTTTACCAATTCTTTAGCAAATAAAATAGGTACTTCTGTAGAAATATGCTCTCTTGCATGATGGGTACCCATAAAAACTGAGGCTGGTTTAGCTATTAAATTATTTATAGGGTCATGTTCAGTAATTTTTAAGGCCCAAATATCTTTCCCTTCATAACTTTTTCCTATGGAAAATATAGTTACTAAATTAGGATTTTTTTGTGCCAATTCATTAAATTCAGAATACATTTCATCATACGTATGAAATTTTTCTTCTCCTGCAGGAAATTCTATTCTTGAAGTATACGGATTATAAACAGCATCTGAAGAGTTAGGATTATATATTATTTCAGCATTTATAATAGTAATACTATCTGATTTAATAAGTTTATTATAATCTCTCAAACTTACCGCTGAAAAAACTCGATCTCCCCACACGTAATCCACGTGTATTATTTCAGCAATTTTGCTTCGCTCATAAGAATCTTTAGCTACCAATTCTACCATTGCATGCAAAGAAACATCGTTATTTAAGTCTGAATAACCCTCTAAAGAGCATAACAAAAATACTATAACTAAAATTTTGCGCATAATTCACCCCCCGGCCTACTTATTAAGTCTATATTATAAAATATAAATACTCATAAATATAATACGTAAAAATTAATATAAATTAATGATTATTTTTAGGGTGGTGCGCTCGGCACGACTCGAACGTGCGACCCCCAGATTCGTAGTCTGATGCTCTATCCAACTGAGCTACGAGCGCTAAATGTAATGAAGATAATGACAACGGTTTATATAATTGTCAATCGCCTTTTTTATCAAAGCTTAGTGGCACTAAAATAATTTATGGTGTATTAAATCAGCAAACAACAAAAAACAAGGTTTCTTTATGCTAAAGCCTACTTCATACAAGTTTTTGGTTATATTATTTTTGATTATGTCTTCTTGTATCAATAATAAAAAAAATATTTTAATGCCTAATTTTAATAGTGACCAAGAGCTATTAGAATTAATTACTAATAAAAAAGTTTTAACTTTTATTAAGCAATCCAATAATCTACCCTCTTATATAAATTTTGTAGAAGAAAAAAAATTAATATTAAAAAATAATTTTAAAGTGGGGTCATTTAAAGAAGAAATTATACTCAATTCTAATATGAACAACGTTTCTTTAAGTGCTAAAATAACAAAAAATGGTAAAATCCTTAGAGAGTTCAAAGGAAACAAACTTTATGACCAAAATAATTTAATTTTATTGATACCATATATAAAAAGTGATGAAGAATTGTTAATCAGCACTACTTATAACTGGATGGATTTAAGAAATATTACCCCAATTTATATGCAAAATAGTAATAAAAATGCTCTTTATGAACTAACTATTGACATACCCTATGGAGTAGATTTAAGATTTTCAGCAGCATTCCTTAATAAAGAAATAAAATGGCTACCAGAGATAACAACTATATCTAGCAAATCTTTTGGACTAGGTAATAGGTTTTATTTTAGTCCTAAACAACTTGATTTAAATATAATAAATAGCGAGTTACATTCTTTTTTATTACAAATATTGATTAGTTTTAAAGAAGCATTAGGATTAGAAAATCATAGTTTTCTAGATAATTGGTCCAGGGTTTCCACTATGATTTATGAAAGAATTTCTACGTATGATATAGCAAACGAAGCAATTAAAAATACTGCCTTACAAAAAACTAGCCAGCAAGATTCTCAATTAAGTAAACTCATAGCAATTATTAATTTTTTAAAAGAAATAGAGATAACAAAACAAGTACCAAAGAATTCTCAATACCAAAATATTAAACCAGCTAGCATGACTTTTTTGGATAAAAAAGGAAGTGAACTTGATCTAATACTATTACTTAAATCCATGCTCTCGATCATAAATATTCAGAGCGTCATAGCAATGGCCCAAGATATACAATATGATCCTACTATTAATTTTTATTCTCCAGCTATTTTTAGTCACCCATTATTGATAATATTTGTTGGAGATAAGCCTTATTATTTTGACGCTCAAAATACTTCTAAAAATTGGTTTGCAGTAAGTAAAAATATTTTAGGACGATCTGCTTTAGTAATAAAGAAACAAGATGGCTATCTTTTACAACTTCCCTATGAGCAAATAAATGAGCAAAATTCCTTTCAAAAAAATAATTAGTTTAACTATTTATTTGTTACTATCACTATTAATAAGTTTTTTTATTATAGAAGATCCATTTAATTCAATAAAAATACAAAAAAATGTTGATTTAAACAGCCAAGTGATGATGCTTAATGGACAAAAACGTAGTATTAAAAATTTTTTAACCAAGCCTTTATTGATAAATTTTTGGGCTCCTTTTTGTCTACCCTGCATACAAGAATTAGATTTACTGAAAAATACTTATAACCAATATAAAAATCGTATTAATTTTTTAGGAGTAGCTACTTTTAGTTCTATAGAAGATATAAAATCTGCAAGTTTTGCCTATGATATTAACTACCCTTTAGCGATTGCAGAATCAAATATGGCTGAAAAATGGTTTGCACGCGCTTTGCCTACTACATATCTGATTAATAAAGATGGAAACATAGTATTCAGCAAGGTTGGAATACTAAATAAAGAAGAACTAGAAGAGGCTCTTTACAAAATTAATAAATAGATTAAAAGTAAATCTATATTTGTGGGGTTGTAGCTCAGCTGGGAGAGCGCTTGAATGGCATTCAAGAGGTCGTCGGTTCGATCCCGATCAGCTCCACCAAATTTAATATCAAAATAATATCATAAACTTACGTGTTCAAATTAAAATCTCATAATAGGTCATATCTATGTCTCTTTTTTCCATAACGCTAACCATGTTTTTAATTATGAATTCAGTAGGACATATAATCGCTTATTTAGATTTGGTTGAGTCCTTAAACAACAGAAGAAGACAAATAATTATTATTAGAGAAATGCTTTTAGCTTTAGGAATAATGTTAATTTTTTATTATTTAGGCGAACTTTTCTTATTAGCTTTAGAAGTTAATTCTCAAACCGTACAATTAGCTGGCGGTCTAATATTATTTTTAATTGCCATAAGAATGATTTTTCCTAAAAATAAGCCTCTAGAAATAAAAAATCAGCCAGAACCATTTATTTTTCCTATAGCAACACCTATGATCGCTGGCCCATCTATTCTTACAACCATTATGATTTATGCTAATCAAATTCAAAATAGCAAGATCGTCTTATTATCTATTTGCATAGCTTGGGCTTTTTCCATTACTATCTTATTTTTTGCAGAACAAATAAAATCATTAGTAGGGACAAAAGCATTATCGGCAATAGAGCGTCTTATGGGCTTAATATTAACAATGATAGCAGTTGAAATGCTTTTACAAGGCATTAAAACACTACTAAAAAGTGGCTTACATCTATGAGCATTACCTTACTTACTATTGCATCAAAAGCGTTTCAATTATTCTTAGTCCTTGATCCCTTAGGCAATACAGGAATAATAGCAACAATGCTTAGTCATTTTAGCAAAGAGAAGCAAAGAAAAATATTATTCAGAGAGCTTTTAATAGCCTTAATAATAATGATAATAATGTTTTTTGCTGGATTTAGATTATTAAATTATTTAAATCTTTCCCAAGCTGCCATAACTATTACTGGAGGAATAATATTTTTTTTATTTGCTATTGATTTACTATTTCCAGGCTCAGAAGTTGTTAATTTTAAACAAACTAGTGACGAACCCTTTATTGTACCAATAGCAACGCCCTTAGTGGTGGGTCCTTCTTCCATCGCAACTATTATATTATTAGCAAACGATCAAGAACTCTATATTTTATCTCTTATATCAGTGATTTGCGCATGGATAATAACTAGTATAATAATATTAATGGGCCCTTACTTATCTTCTATTCTTGGCAAAACTGGCATGCTGGTTATGGAAAGATTTATTGGATTAATTTGCACACTAATAGCCATTAAAATGCTGCTAAAAGGCTTAAGTTTGTTTATCCAAAGCTTAAATTATTAGCGCTAACTAAAGAAATATGAGCAAATAATAAAACTAACCAGCAAGTTAACAAACTACTAAATAAATTGTATGCTTATTTTTTTATATAGTCACTTTTCAATATATAAAAGTTATCATAAATAACTTTTATAACAACTATTTATTCGTCATTCATTCCAGCAGGTTTAGTAATTTTTTTTGGTTGCAAATCAAAACTTACATCGTTTTTTATAGCATTATTAGTGCAACCAATATGAGTAAATAATAACGTTACGGACGCAATCAATAAACTACTTACCCAAATAAATTGTATGTTTAATTTTTTCATATAGCCACTCCTCAGTGTACAAAAATTATTATAAGTAATTATTTTTTTTTTACAAGAAGGTAAAAACATTAATTTTAACCATTATATTATAATAATTATTTATTAGTATCATTAAATCGTAGTTCAAATTGTGTATAGCTATCTTTTTCTGAAGTGCAACG
This sequence comes from uncultured Myxococcales bacterium, assembly GCA_964493205.1. Taxonomy (GTDB): domain Bacteria; phylum Myxococcota; class UBA727; order UBA727; family JABDBI01; genus CAZBMJ01. The sequence continues at coordinate 27,479 of CAZBMJ010000014.1, read as the reverse complement.
TATTTTACCAGCATGTTCTTCCATAATTTTTTTACAAAATGCTAATCCTTGCCCAGAAGTACCCTTCGTGCTAAAGCCTTCATCAAATATTTGGTATAACGTTTTCCTATCCATCCCTATGCCATTATCTTTAATAAATAAAGATGCATCACCTGCCCATAGTTCTATTTGGCCATTTGGTTTATCTTTGATGGCACATAGAGCATTTTCAATAAGATTGATAATCACATGAACTATTTCTGATGATACGGCTGATAAAAAAAAGTTATGAGAGGTATTAAGAATTATTTTTTTTCTTTGTTCCAAACTAAAAGAAGGATAAAGAATAGCTTCTTTAGCTAGAGAAATTATATCTACTGTTTCCAACTGTTTTTTTGATTCTAATTCTTTATCTATTTTATGAAGTAAGCAATGCAATGTCTCGGAAGTTCTTTGCTTCATGCCATTAAGATGAAAAGGCAATTCCTTTAATTGTACCAATTCTTCAGTAGATAGTAGTTCTTCAGAAAGTAAATTATTTCTACGTGCTAAATCATATACGTGTACGAGTTTTAACATTCTTTCTTCTAAAAAAAATGCAGACATTCCCATACCAGATAAAGAACGAGCAGCCTCGTGAGTGATTTTGCTACTTACTGATCGATACATATCATTTTCTTGCTCTTTAAAGAAGAGTAAACAAATAATTGAACTAATCAAATGTGCTATTAAACAAATTTCTCCTATATTTACAACATATTCACTAAAGTTAATTCCTATAAGAGCTGTAATAAAAACAGCTAATAATGCACCGCTAATGCCTGTTATGAACACCATATTTTTTCTGGTTGTTATCAATAATAAAACAGTAATCACAATAATATCAATAAGCCAAATACTATGAAAATTGCTTTGGAAATACATCAAAAAAGCTAAGGTAGGCAAAGAAAGAGTTAGAAGCGTATGCCATACTACAGGAAAATATTTTAATAGATTACTAGGCCAAATTTCTTTAAATAAAATAAAAAAACTAATAATAGAGATAAGAGGATAAATCAAGAAAAAAGGCATTTTGACAAGATTAAAAGAAGGAATAATTAAAAAGAAAGGATATACAGAATTAATAATAGCAATAGAAGCAAAAACATTGCAATGTTCTATTCTTTTTACTGAACAGTCAAATAATTTAGGCTTTTTCTTATTTTGTAGGGGCTCATTATAAAATTTTATAGTTTTTGGTTTATTGATATAATGAGAAACTAACAGTCCTAAAGTAATAGGAATCATAGCCAATAAACTTGCATAAATTTTGTAAATATTAAACACATATAAAGCTATGAATAAACCAGCTATGGAAAAACTTATACTTTTTAAAAATCCTTTTTTTGACGGCTGAATGCCCAAAAAACCTAAAACATAAGCTACTAAAAGCACAGAATCATTGATAAATGATGCTAACGCCATAGTAGAAAAAATAGTCTTGCCATAGATAGCTAGAAGAGCAGCAAAGATTGCTACTCCTATTAATAAAAGCTTAGCTGTTTTTAGCTTTTCTGCATCATTTAGCTCTTTTTTACATAAAGGTATAAAAAGATCATGAGTAATGGCCACAGCAGCAATATTTAAATAAGCATTAATAGTGGACATCAAGATGGCTAAAAGTGCAAAAATAATTAAACCTTTTCCTAAAGGTAGAATAGTATTAATAAGTGCAAATAATACTCCATTAGCGTTTGTTTGTGGGACCACTATAGAGGCATACAAACCGATTAACACTAAACATAACATAAAAATTAATTGCATAAATGAATTACAGATAAAAGTTTTTTTTATCTGATGAACATCTTTAGCCATTAACATTCTTTGCAAAGCCAAAGGAAAAATTGCCGGCAAGGCATAAAATATAAAGGCCGCTATATCTTTGTATGGATCAAACAGTTGCTGATGTTTATAAGAATTATCGCGAAGGGACAGTAATAATCCTTTAAAACCACCTACATGAGATAAAATATTACAACATAGAATAGGTAAAATAATTATAAGAAAAATAAATTGTACAATATTGCTCATTACCAAAGCTTTAATTCCACCACGTAAAGAATACAGAAGCGTAAAAAGCAGAGCGCCCAAAGCAGAAAAAATAGGAGGAATATGAAAAAAATAATCACACATAAAACTTATGGCAATAATTTGAGCGCCAATCATGAGTATGCTTTGAAATAAGTTAGTAAAACCCATAATAATTTTTGCTTCTCTGCCATACATTTTTTCTAAAATGTCACCAGGGGATAAGCAATCTTCTAAATAAGGGCCCATCTTTTTAGCGAGCCACAAGCCTACTGTTAAGTGAGCAATAAATACACCACTAAAACGAAAAAGGTAAAAATAACCATTAGAAAAAATTGAGGTATTGAGATTTATAATGCTTGAACCGCTCACCATACCCGCAAAAATAGTTGAAAGAATTATGAGAGTAGAAAAATTTCTTTTACCTAGAAAAAAATCTGTAAAAGTCTGTGCTTCTTGCTGATTTTTTCTACCTACTGTTAAGCCTAGTATGAGCAATAATACTAAGCAGGATACAACTATAAATTCAACCATTATTTCCTCATTCAAACACCCTACAAAACGTTTTTATCTACTAAATCAAAAAACAATTAATAAAATAAGAAATAATATAAAATTACAGATGGTTATTAAGAATGGGTAGTAATAATAATTAATCAAATAAGCAATATCCATTTAAGCAGTTTCCTTCTATTTAAGATAAACTCTTGATTTTACTAAGTATTTTCATCTATCATAGCCACTAGCTGGTCTAAAATATAGACTCATTTTTTAAAATTATTAACACTTTTGACCAGGATTGACGTTACAGTATCAATATGTTTTTATATAGTCCAACGGTATTTTGGGGAATAAAAAGTGGATAAGCTAATGGTAATATCCCATCTAGTCAGTGATTTCATACTTCTATCACGAATTAATTATCAACATAAGAGTGTGGACTATGCTTAAATCGCCAGCTTTTTTATTTCCTACAACTATTTATATGATGGATGATGATAAGCATTTTATGCATATGCTTAGTAAATCTCTACCACAAAATTTTAATGTTGTGTTATTTGATAACAGCATTGATTTAATAGATGCTTTAAATAATGACACTATACTTTGTATGGACGCTCCAAAAGAAGCTTCAAAATTATATCCATTTAATAGTTTACAACGAGTTAAACAATTTATGGAGTTAGGATTTCATCATCACATATTATCTACGCTTATTATTGATCAACATTTAGAAGATACTGATGGGCTTCAGATATTAAAAAAAGTTAAATCACTTGATATAAATAAAATTTTAATGTCTAATTTTATTGAGCAAAAAGATTTACATATGGCCTATAACCAAGGTTTAATAAACGCTTTTGTACCAAAGATGAGTCATAATTTTATTTCTCAACTACAATCCACAGTGATGTCTTTAAATAAACAATTTTTTATAAAACTAAGCGAAAAAATCTATAATATCCAAACAACAGGTAAATTTTTAACTGAGGATGCTTTTGCCAAATACTTTGATGATTTAATTCGTAAATTACAAATAACCAGCTATATTGCTCATGAAAATTTTAATGTTTTTGAACTTCATAGTCAAATTAGCCCTAACAATATTTATTTATTCATAGCAGCAGAACAAGATTTTGAAGATTTGCTGAATAGTATTCAAGCAGAAAGAGCGTCAGAAAGAGTTTTAGAAAAAATACGTCGTAGAGAAGCAATACCCTGCGTTAAAACTGGAGAAATCCCTTGTGGCTCATTATGGAGCGAGTACATGCAACCAGTCACCACTCTTAAGGGTGAAAATACTTACTATGTAAGTTGCCAAACAACCTTCTAACGGATTTTTAATGATTTTTTTAGCTATTTTAGAATATGCCATATTAGCATCAACATTTACCATATCGAAAATAGCTATTAGATTTGCTGATCCGCTATTTTTGATCGGCGTAAGAATGATAATCGCGGCACCAATAATATTTTTAGTTTATTACTTTCAAAAAGGTGCTCGATTTCAGATTAATCCTAAGGATTATTGGTTATTTTTTAAAGTAGCTATTTTTCATATTTTCATACCTTTTGTGGGTGAATTTTGGGCCTTACAATACATTTCTAGCATAAAATCAGCTATTACCTATTCCTTAACACCATTTGTGGCTGCTTTTTTATCATTTTTACTTTTAAAACAAAAACTAAGTTTAAAACAATCATTGGGTTTAATAATAGGGATTTTGGGTATTTTCCCTATTTTTCTTTCTGGCTCAGCTGTAGAAACTCTTATGGGTGAATTTTTATATGTTTCTCTGCCAGAATTAGTACTTTTATGTAGCGTAATTTCTGCTAGCTACGCCTGGTTTTTAGTAAGTGAATTGATGAAGAAAGGTTATAATATTTCTTTAATAAATGGTGTTTCTATGCTTATGGGTGGTGTCATGAGTATGCTATTGTGGCTTTTGGTCACTGACGACTTTAACCCTTTGCTTGGCTCTACACAATCATTTTTATTATGGACATTTATATTAGTAATAGTGGCTAATTTAATATCTTATAATTTTTATGGCTGGTTATTAAAGCATATTTCAATTACGCTCATGAGTGTCACAGGCTTTTTTTGTCCTATTTTTGCTTCCTTATATGGCTGGTTTTTCTTAAATGAATCTGTAGGCATAAGCCATGTTGTGGCCTTAATAATGGTAATAGTGGCTTTATGGCTGTTTTATCAAGATGAAATAAAGCTAAAAAAATGAATAAAAATTTAGAGGCTATAACTAAAAAAATCCAACAGAGTGGTTTTAAGTTAACAAAGCAGAGAAAAGCTATTTTAGAAGTTTTTTTGCTATCAAACGATCATTTACAAGTAGAAGAAATTTTTGAACAAGCCAAAAAAAATAACAAAAGTTTAAATTTAACAACAGTCTATCGAACACTGAATTGGTTGCAAAAATATGGCTTTGCAAATGCTCATTACTTTAAAGATAACAAAGCTTCTTTTGAACCAAATTTAGAAGACTCTAAGCATCATGATCACTTGATATGTACTAAATGTAACTATATTATAGAGTTTTTTAATATAAAAATTGAAGAAGAACAAATAAAAATTGCAAATAAGCACTCGTTTATCATCACTAGCCATAAAATGGAATTGTATGGAATCTGTCAAAAATGCTCAAAATTTTAAAATAATCGTGTGTAATTAATATTTTTTTCAGCAAACAAACGATACTGCAAGAATTCTTCTGTTTCTTTTTCATTAGCAAATTGGTATACAGAAATATCTTCTTCACTAGTATTACCTTCATCATTTACTTCCATACTATTTTCCTCTTCTGTTAAAGATTGTTCTAGTTTTGTTTCTTTTCCTTCTTCTTTATTAGCAAATTGGTATACAGAAATATCTTCTTCACTAGTATTACTTTCATCATCTATCTCCATACTATTTTCTTCTTCTGTTAACGATTGTTCTAGTTCCTCATCTTGAGAATTTTTTACTGAATTTTTTTTATTACAATAACTTTTATTAAGCTCATTTTTTGATAGATGCTTTTCAAAGCATTCAATAGCTTTTAAAATATCTTTTTCTATTATTTTTAATAATTCTTCTCTTAAAATATTATTCTTTTCATTGTCAGGGGCATTAATAAGCCAATTATTAATTTTTTTTATTTTTCTACCTGGCCATCTTTTTAGATTATTTTGTCTACAAATTTTTTTAATTTTAGAAGTGCCAATTCCTAATTCTTTAGATGCATTAGCGATAGTCATATGAAAACATTGTTTTATTCTATCAAATGTTGGTATAACATAAGATTGTTCTTCATATATCTTTATTTTTCTTAAACTTTGATCAAAAGAATAAGACTTTAATCCAAATATTATAATAATTAAAAATATAATTTTTCTCATTTGGTTTTTAAATGCTCGATAATATTCTTATGATTAATCCCTAAAAATACTCTATTTACAAATATACCTGGCAGATGAATATCATCTGGGCCAAGTGTCCCAAGTGGGACTATCTGTTCAGCTTCCACAATAGTTATTTTTGCAGCTGTTGCCATTAATGGCGCAAAATTTTGTGAAGTTCTAAAAAAGCGGCAGTTACCATAGGTATCAGCTATGTGAGCTCTTAAAATAGCAAAATCTGCTTTTAGACCTGTTTCAAAAATCATTTCTTTGCCATCTAATATCTTATGCTCTTTATTTTTAGCAATAATACTGCCCACACCTGTTGGGGTAAAAAAACCGCCAATACCAGCGCCACCCGCTCTTACCCGCTCGGCTAATGTGCCCTGAGGATTTAGTTCCACATCTATTTTATTTTGCAACATGAGCTCTTCTAAATCTGGATTACCACCAACAAAAGAACAAATAACTTTTTTAACTTGATTATTTTTTAAAAGCAAAGCTAATCCTTGCCCTTGATTGCCACAATTATTAGATATAATAGTTAGGTTTTTTTTATTTGAATCTCGTATTTCTTCAATACAATTTTCAGCAATGCCGGATAAGCCAAAACCAGCGCTCATTAACGTTGCACCATCAAAGAAATCTTGTAAAGCTTCTTTTGCATCCCTACAAGTTTTATCAAGAGCATTTTTCATACTATTATGTTCCCAAATATTTTTTACTTACCAACAACAAGGCGGGAAATAAAATTATGTCTAGTAATAATGCAGTAAATAAAGTTACCCCAGAAATAATGGCAAAATCTCTTAAAGCTAAAAATTCAGAAAAAGCCATAATAGAAAAGCCTCCCAATAAAATAAAAGTTGTGTAGCAAATTGCTCGGCCAGATCCATAAAAAGATTTATAAATTATTTTGATTAAATTATTTCTACTTATATTTTTTTTACTTTCTTTTTTCTCCTCTTCTATTCTGCATAATAAGTGCAAGCAATTGTCTATGGATAAACCCAATGTCATAGAAAATATCATTACTGTTGCTAACCTAAGCTCAATACCAAATAAATACAAAAAACTTAAAGTTATTGAAATGGGTAAAATATTAGGCAGTATCGCTATTAATCCATATCTAATAGATTTAAAAATAATAGCAATAAATAATAATATTAAAATTACTGCTAAGCCAGTAGATTTAGCCATATCTTTAGTAATATTATGTAGTGCTCTACTTGATATTAAACCTGAGCCTGTTAAATTTATTTGTAAATTATCTATAGTTATTTTTTTGATTTCTTGTTCTAAAAATTCTCTAAAATTTTCTATTTCTTCAGTAGAAGCATTTTTTAAAGCACCTTCTATTTGGACATAATCTTTATTTTTAGAAAAAAATTTATCCGCATATGGGCTTGATAGTAAATTATTTATTACTGGCTTATTATTATTAAAATTTTCTTTACTTATCCCACCAAAATTTACTAACATTGGCTTAATAACTTCTGATAAAGAGTTTAACTGAGGCTGTAATTGGTACTTTTTAATAGTTTGCGTCAAATTATCCATAGCCAAAAATGTTTCATAATTATACAATATTTCTTTATTAGCTTTAAAAACAATATAAAAAGGCACCACCCCATTAAAATTATGCTCTATAAATGCTAAATCTAAACTTATTTGATTAGTATCTTTCAATTCTGACAACCAATTTTGATTAGATTTTATATTTTTAACCAAAAACAATGTTCCTAAAAAAACAATAAAAGAAATTAGAACTAAAACAAGAGAATATTTTAATGAGTATTTCACTAATATTCTTAATATATTTTCTATTTTTAAAAAATGTGGCCAAAATTTTATAGTAAAAAATGATTGTTTACTAGGGATAGGATGGAAATATAATAGTGCAGGCATTAATAAAAAAGTCGCTAAAAAACATAATAAAACTCCAATTGCCGCATCATTTCCAAAATTTTTAATAATAGCCACACCTGCAGAACTAGAAGCAAAAAAACCCAAAGCAGTAGTAGCAGTAGTTAAGAAACAAGGTAATAGCATATTTTGTAGAGTATTAATGACCGCTATTTTTTTTATAGCAACTTTAAAATATTCATCTCTAAATCTAGTATAAATATGTATTGAATCCGCTATACCTATAACAATAATTAATACCATAATGCTATTATTAACAACATTTATTTCATGACCAATAAAACTTAAAAAACCTAATGTCCATGTTAATGCTATAAGTATAATTAAAATAGGATAAAATGCACCTAAAACATGTTTAGTCATAAAAAATAATAATATTATTATAAATAATAAAACTATGGGTAAAAAAACTATTTGATCCCTTTGGAGCAAAGAAATCATTTCATTTTGAATAAATGGCTGACCTGTAACAATAAATTTAATAGTAGAATATTTTTTTTGCCACACAGAAAGTTCTGTTCTTAAATTGCTAATAAAGCTTTTATTTAGTTCAGAATCAACAAAAAAAACTAAAGATTCTGCATGAGCATTTTTAGCAATAAAAGGATCTTTAAATGGCTGATTAAATGCGGCCATTACCTTAATTATATTCTTATTACTAGCTAAAAAATCAAAAGCTTCTTTTAATGGTTTTTCTAAATCTGTTTGAGTGTCATTAGAAGATACAGCCAAAATACAAGGTATACCTAAGTGAGAGAATTCTTTTACATAGGTATTTACAAAAAATTCATGAGCCTCATCAGTTTTTAAAAAAATTTTATCTACAGAAAAATCAAATTTCAACTTAGTAATATAAAAAACAGAGGTTAATGTCAGCATAATAGCTATTAGAAAAGCTAGTAGCCTGTATTTAAATAAAAAATTAGCTACTAGATTTAAAAATTTGTTCATTTAAACTACCTTTTACATGCCTGATCTATATCACCAAAGCTAACCAAACCTTTCTGCCTATCGAATAGCATATAATGATTTTCCATAAAAGGCTGCCCTAGCACTACCTCAGATTGAGTGTGGCGTATGGCAAAGGTTCTTACTAATGGGTCTTCTTTATCCATAGCTTTAAAATAATATTCTGGAGATAATTCTAAATATTTTTTTTGACCATCTATGCTTAAAAATTCTATTTCAAATTTAGGAAATTGCCTAATTTGTTCCTCATTAGCAAATCGAATTGTTTTAGTTGTACTCCCTCTTTGAGTACTAAAAAAATTTGAAGGAAACGCATCTATTATACCGATATCGCTTGCTTTAGTGGTTATTTCATTTACTACCCTCTCTGCCATATCAACTGGCAACAATAAAAATGCTGAGGCACTATCTAGAATAGTTTTAATACCAGTTTTAGTTAGGGGATCATATTTAGGAAAATTTCCCAGAGACCTTTTACTATCTGCTAGCAATATTTTGACCGCAGGCATAACAAAAGAAGATTTTTCAATAATAGGAATAATAGTACGTACATCAACTTTATGGTCATAACCCCCTAGAATAATATTACTTCTGCCCTTAAAGCCACAAAGTGCTAAAGAAAACATATCAGGATAATTATAGTCTTTTACCAATTGGCCAAAAAATGACTTATTATTTTTTTTATTTCCAAAACCTAACCCCAATGTATTAGGTACTGAATATTCACTTGCACTAATAAGCATATTAGTTCTAATATTGACGCCACATACCATATCTACTTCATCTCTAGAAATACTTGCCAATGATAAAGATGACCCAGAATTGTAAACAAAAGAATCTTTTGTAGTATTAGTGCCAGCAAAATCTTTAGCATCAATAATCAAGTTTTCTGTGGCCGTATCAACACTAGCTAGTACTGCTTGATTATCTTGTCCTAAATATAAATTTATACTATATTTAGCACTTTCTTTAATGGCATTTTCACCCGCTGTGTTTGTATTAGTTTCGTAAATCAAATCTTGTGAGCAAAAGTTACCCTTTGGTTTATTGGAATAACAACCAAAAAAATTTACTGTTATAAGAAAAAATAAAGCTAAATAAAAATTCACAAAAATTCCCCATGGTATCTTTCTAACATGAGGAATTTTAGCTTAATTACAGGGTAAAACTCACGTCTTGTGCTAAGATACCAGGCAAAGTGGCACAAGCAGTGGCTCTTTCCTCATAGGTACTTGTATCAATTATTAACTCCCTATCTTTAGTGATTGCAAGTAATTTATCTCCAAATATCCTATAAATAGAGTCATCAAACCGCATAACCCCAAAAGCATTAGTAGGCATGCCGTCTTGTACCAAATAACAAAAAAATCTGGTCATGCCTGTTATACGACCATTTTGTCGATCACTAAAATTCAAATACCACAAATTATTAATATATAATCCATTATCTAAACTAGATAGAATATCTTTGGATTCAAGCTCACCGCCAGACATATCTAATGAACTAGCAGATTCTTCTTCATCAGCTGAATTATGCCTTAGATTATATTCTTTAGCTGTTTTAGGTGAAATTAAACCACTTACAAATTTACCTTCTTTAATTAAATCTATTTTATCTGGTTTAATAAAGCCGCTACTTTGAAAATTTGGTCCAATACCTAAAGCTGTATTTTCGCTTATAGAAAATTTAGAGTTTAAACTTTTTTGGCCAAGACTTAATGCGCATAGAGGAGAATTTTTTACTTCTAAAGATTTTTGTGAAAAACCTCCCCAGTTAAGCATAGATAACATTTCAAAAACAGCTGCAGGTGAAAAATAAACGTTATATTTCTTAGGTTCTAGGCTTTTGCTTGGTTTAGAAAACATCTCTAAAGCCATTTTAGCATTTTGTAATTTTTGTAAAAACACATCTTTTTTATAAGTAATATCTGCATAACATTGCTTAATAGCTTTATCGCTGCTGTGATATACGCTGGTATCAATGAAAAAACTTGATTTTTGATACCAATTTACTTGTCCATAAGAACTAGCAAAGCCCTTAAAAATAGGCCCCCCACAATAATATCCTACGAGATCCAGTTCACTAGATTTAGATAAGACATCTTCAATAATTTCTTCTTTATTAAAGCTAGAATTATTGTCTATAAAACAACTTTTTTCGTGGCTTTGACTCATTAAAAAGTAAGGATCAGCAGAACTTTTAATAATAATATCCCGAAGCTTATTGAGTGAGGATACAATATTAGTTTTATCTTGTTCTAAATTATGAGTAAGACCCAAATTTAAACTTGCATGAGTAGTATTGTTAATAAGCCTAATATCTAAATAAGCCTGATTAATATTGCCAGATTGCCTTATGCGAGCTTTGCTAAGTCGTGCAAAATCCATAAGTTCTGAAGAAAACCACAAACTATAATTTTCACTAGCCTTTATATTTTGTGAAACAAATTTGTTTAAATCATTAAAATAATTTTGCATGATTACTCTCCACCAAAAACGTCTACATTACTAAATAAACACACAGGAGATGCATGTCCAACTCTTACAACTTGATTAGGCTCGCCTTTACCACAAAATGGTGTGCCCATAACTGCAAAAGTAGTTTTATCCCCAACCATTGCTAGATTTCGCCAAAAATTAGCAGAAATTCCCCTATAATTGGGATTTCTTACTAACTTTGTAAGCTTACCGTTTTCAATAAGTTGACCCCACTCACACCCAAACTGAAATTTATTTCTTGAATCATCAATGGACCAAGAAGAATTTGACTTAAGATAAATACCGCGTTTTATACTACTAAGCATTTCATCAAAACTAGAAACGCCAGGCTCAAGATTTAAATTAGCCATCCTATCTATTGGCGGTCTATTCCAAGAAGAAGAGCGAGCATTGGCAACACCAGGCATATTTGCTCTTGCCTGAGAAAGCGCTGCTCCCAAAGGTTTTACTAATAAACCATCTTTAATCACAAACTCTTTGCAAGCTTTGCTGCCTTCATCGTCATAAGCATATGAAGCAAATTGCTTAGGTATAGTTGGATCAAACGTTATATTTAGCAAGTTTGAGCCATATTGGTAAGAGCCAAACATATCAAGAGTCACAAAGCTAGTACCTGCATAATTTCGTTCGTCACCTAATATTCTATCAAGTTCTAATGGGTGCCCTATGGACTCATGAATTTGTAACATCATCTGGTCTGGATCGATCAGCACGTCCATTTTTTCATCAGGGCAATTAATCGCCGATAATAAATTAGTGGCATCTTTAGCTATGTCGTAAGCTTTTTCTTCTAAATTAATTCCTAAAATAGTTTCTAAACCGCCCTGCTGGCAATAAGCTCTCATCCCACCAAGAGTTCTTATTTGAGTTATGTTGTCTTTATTAGCCGTAGCACTTAAAGACGGCATTACGTACATGTAATCTTGGGTAATATTTGAACCCAAGGAATTTATATACTGACTATGAGCTAAGATACTCCATAAAGAGCTTTCTGCATCAATAATAAATTGCGATGACAATAATCCTTTATCGGCTTTTTTTAAAAAATCTATTTTTTCTTCTAAATCAACCTTTAAAAGCGATTTTTCTTGTTCATAAGAATAAGAATCTTGGTGATGAGCAAAAGGTACTTTTATATTTTTATGAAGAGAATAATTTGAAAATTTATCTGCAAAAAAATAAGCTTGTAAAAAAGCATTTTTAATACCATTTTCACTTAAATCTTGAGTACTTGCATACGATATTGAACCATTTTTTATAACAGTTATTAATGCTCCCTTATCAAAAGACATGTTTATAGGTTGCAAAATACTTTTTCTTACGGTAATTTCCTCGCTTTCTTCTTGCAGAATGTTTATGGACCAAAAATCCACGCTTTGACTACAACTATTAATTATAGTGCTGTAATTAGGCATAAAGTTGCCTCCTATGTCGTTAGTTTATGTGGCTCAGCAAAATATTATGACCGTAAACTTGCAAAAAACAAACCCCTTTTTGGAGTAAAAAATGACACAATTATGTAAATCAAACACCTGGCTCTTACTATCTATTGCCTTAGCCTTAGTTATTGGCTATTTTGTAGGTAGCTATTGTTCTAAATGCGACGTAAACAAAGTAGCGAGTACTGAAGCTATTGGCGCAAATAGTGTAGTACCAAGCAATTTTGCTAGTAAATCACAAGAAGACTTAACCAGTGATTTAAGCGCTGTGATGCTTCCACAAGACGAATATTTAAAACTTATGGATGCCATTGAACAAACTGCCCTTGGTTTATTAAACGCTCAGGCTCAAGGACAAAACTTCAAAGTCACACCTGAAGTAGAAGATAAACTTAAAGGTGGTATCAAAGAAAAATATAGCCGGAAATATTTTACAAGTATTAATGCTGAAACCATGAAAGATCTTACTAAACCTGAATTAGTAGATATCTTAAACTTTTATGCTAGCGCTTCTGGCATGAAAATTAGAGAGTTAACTCCTAAAATTATTCAAGAAACTATGCAAGTTGTTCAAAAGGATCTATCTGTTTGGCTACCTTCAACAGTAACGCAACTTATTAAAAATCCTAATGCTCCACTAAATCAGCCAGTTGCTAAAGATGAAAAAGCTTTAGAAGAAGTAAAAAAAGTTAATTAACAAAAATGGAGTTATCTAATGCTATTAATTATTGCCATATTATTTGTGAGTATTACGGCTCAAAGTTTTGACAGCAATAGTAATAGCGCTGTACTTGATAACTCCTCAGCTATTTGGCAAAATCCTGCCGGCTTATCTTTTATCAACGGACATGAATTTTCTCTAGGATATGCTTTTAAAAATAATAATAATAATTTTAATACTGACGCTAATTTAAATATTGCAAAAAAACTTAATTTAGCTTTTGGTTTTAGTCACACAACTACCAATAATTTAGTTTTTGGCAGTGCTTTTAAAATAAGTCCTAATTTCGGATTTGGTTTATCAACTTTTAAAACCCTTAACAAAAATAATGATTTTTTATTTTCTGCAGGTTTAATCAACAGGCCATCTTCTTGGATGTCTTTAGGTTTTTATTATCAAGAAATTAATAATAATTTTTTTTCACCAGCAAATCTTATAGCTGGCATTGCTTTTAGGCCCTTAAAAGAGCTTTTAACTATAGGCTTAGACAACAAATTTTTACCCAAAAATACTCAGTGGAAAGATGGCTTTAATTATAATCCTAAATTAAGTCTTCAAACAGATGTATATGGCATTAGCGCTACTATCGCTAGCGAATTGCCTCATAGTAATTATTCCAAACCAATTTTTTCGCTAGCACTAGAATTTAATTTTAATCATTTTGGATTTGGAGCTTTTAGTGCTTTTGAACAGTCTACTAAGCACTATTTAGTGGGCTCAAAAATAAGATTTTCCACTCAAGAATGGCCAAGCATGCTCGCTTCAAAAAAATGGGTTAATCTAGAGCTAGACTCACATGGCTCAATAATGTCAAAACCACAAAATTTCGCTAACCAACTACTAGCTAATAATTATACCGACCCTTTAGAAATTCTTAACTCTTTAGAAAACATTGCTCATGATAATTTAATAAATGGCGTAATAATAAAATTAAATGGCCTTCATTTTGGTACAGCTAAAGCGCAAGAATTGCGAAATGCTTTATTAAAAATTAAAAACAATAATAAAAAAATTATTATACATTTAAAAAACGCTTCAGAAACAGATTATTTTATTGCTTCATCAGCAGACACTATACTAATGGACCCAAATGCTACTATTGATTTTAACGGCTTTAAATCAAATTTAATCTATTTGGCAGATACTTTTAAAAAAATTGGGATTAAGGCCGACGCTATAGCTGCTGGAGATTATAAAACTGCTCCCCGCATGTTTACTAATAATCGTCCACAAAAAGAAGAACTTGAAGTAGCAGAAAATATTTTAAATAGCTTTTATCAAGACGTACTAACTCAAGTTTCTTTAGCCAGAAATATAGATAAGGCAAAACTTATTGCATTGTTTGACCAAGGTGAAATTACTGCTAATCAAGCAAAAGAGGCAGGATTAGTAGATAACTTAATTTACAGCGAAGAAAATTTTTTAGAAAATATAAATATTAAAAATAATTATCATATAAAAAATACAAAAAGTATTTCTTGGCAGCCAGCTAAAACTTTAGCTGTACTTAAAATTTATGGCAGTATTATTTCAGGTCGCGTATATCCAAAATTATTTTCATTACTAAACGAGCGTCAAGTAGGCTCACAAGATGTAGCAGATAGTATAGAAGAAGTTTTAAATAATCCCAATATTAGTGGTGTTTTAGTGCATGTTAATTCACCAGGAGGCAGTGTCGAGGGAAGTAATGAAATATATCGGTATATTAAAAAGCTTAGCGATTCAAAACCCGTAGTAATTTCCATGTCTGATATGGCGGCTTCAGGTGGCTACATGGCAGCACTAGGTTCACAGCATATTTTTGCCAATAACAATACCCTCACTGGCTCTGTGGGCGTGTTTAGTTTGTCTTTTGAAGCTCAAGAGTTAAAAAATAAGCTTGGGATTTTTACTCAAGAACTAAGCATGATTAAAAATCCTGATCACGATATTTTTAGATCCATGACTCCAGAAGAAAAAAATACTAAGCAGTCAATAATTAACTGGCAATATGACCAATTTGTCGATCTAATGTCACAAAATATGAAAATTGATAAACCAAAAGCTTATGAACTTGCCCAAGGTAGAGTATGGCTCGGCTTAGAAGCTTATGAACGAGGTATGATTCATAACCTAGGCGGCTTTAACGAAGCACTTAATAAATTAAAAGAACTAAGCAATTTTCAACCTAACGAAGACTATGATTTAGTTATTATAAGCCCAGGATCTTACAATAATTTAGGTTTTATGAACTTAATGTCTGGGAGTAGCCTATTACAAGAATTCCAAAGCCTAAGCAAAAAAACACAAGCAAGGGCTTATTTATTTGATACATATAAAAAATAATTAATTTTCAGTAAAAATTATCATCTAAAATTTATTTTAGTTATATCACCATTGACAAATTCTCATATCAATTTTAAATCAATAATATATCAGATTAAAACTTAATTCAATATCATAAAAAGGACAATAAATATGAATTTTAAATGGTTATTCTGCAGTGTTTTCTTGTTGCAGAGTTTTTCAAGCAGTGCTTTAAATTTAATAAAAAATGTAGAACCCCATTCATCTATAGCTCATCAAATAAATTTGGAAGATGCTGCCGAATTATGGAATAAATTAGTCCCTCAATACCTTACTAAATTTTGTTTTTCTCAAGAAATCTCTGTAGGAGCGAAAACAAGAACCGCTTTGGAGATAATTCAATTATATAATGTACATTTAAAGAGTAAAAAATTAGTTGAGCAGCAAAGAATCAACAAACAGCTTCGCTCATTGTTCGAGCATGGCTTTATTTTTGATACACTGTATATGTTTTGTCTACATTTCAAAAAACTAACAATCGATCATAAAGACGTAAAAAAGGCTAAAGAAATAATTGAGACTTCACCGTATTATGCAAGCATGCTAGTTATTACAAGTACCATTAATAATATTATCAATCATCTAAAATTAACTCCAGATTTCTATAATAATTCCATGAAAATTTTTTACTCTAAAAATCAATCTCATTATGGGTTAATAGAATATAAAATAGATAGAGAATCTATATTTATCCCATACATATGTTTATCAAATAATTCTATTAAAGTAGACAATTTAGGTTTTATACCGATACAATTCAATGGAAGCATAGTTTTTTCTTCAAATAAAAAAATTCTAGAAGACTTTTGTTTTTATGCGAGAAAAAGAGCACCTAATGAAACTGCAGTAGGAATTTATTCTGGAAAATATACCAACATCCCATTTTCCCGCTCAGGTCAAGAAATAGTGGTTCTACAAGATGCGAAGTTATTTGCGGAATATAATAATTTTGCAGCTTGGAATGAGAAATTCTATATAAAACCTCTTTATAATAACGATGAAGAAGAAAGAGGCTTTTTTTTAGAGTTTAATAATTATTTAAGTGAATTGAGCTCATCAGAACTTACCCCTTTAAGCATTCAAGCTAATAATATGCTTTTATTGGAAGATCATCCTGATAGCCAAATAGAAGCAGTGGAACCCAATAATGAACTGGCAGCAATAGTTCAAAGCCCAGCCATTCAAGAAGAATGGGAAAAGCGCAAGCAAGCAGTTATCAATGATGAACTTGGTAAGCTACCTAAGAAAAAAACCGAAAAAAAGACAAAGAAAAATAAAAAGAGCAAAAATAAAGGAAAAAATACAACTAAACAAGTAAACGTTGAAGAGCTACCACAAGTACAAGATCGTTTACAGAAAGAGTGGAGAAAATTGGAAGAAGAAGTATCAGAACGCGTAAGTGAGGGACGTAACAATTTTCGTCAGATTCGCGAAATGTTGACACTTATTTTAGGTAAAGCTAATGCTCATGGCTGTAATATAAATAGTAATCAACAAGGTTCTCATATTGTTCTTTCAAGGGAAGGTCGTTCTCCTGTAACATTTGTTAAGTTACATGGTGGAAAATCTTTAGCACCAAAGCAGGCTAAAAAACTTTTTAAGAAAATAATTGATCTGGCTTCAGAAAAAAATACACTCTAAGTTTTTTGGCACTCTCATCTAAACTACGTGCCACGTCTTGTGCGAGGCACTAGCTTTTCAAAGTAGTTTTTTGTAACTTTGAATCTTTTTTTGCGCTGATAAAATATGCATAAAGGAAATATAAGCGCTCACTCCCCAAAGAACAAATAAAATCAAAAAAATGAAAAAAGCTGTTAACATATTAAAAAATAAACCTATGGGCCATGCACACAAAGCTAAAATTAATATAAATTTTGTATAAGAAAAATGCTTTTTTGCACTAGCTAACTCGTTTTCATACTGTAATAATTCTTGTTTTTTCATTCTCTTTCCTATTTTAATTCAGCAATAACTGCATTACAGCAACAATGCTTAAGCCAAAACTTTGAGTTTATTAAATGAATATAAAATATAATTGGCAACCCGAAGAAATAAAAACTATTTATGAACAGCCTTTTATTAACCTGCTGTTAAAAGCGCAATTAACCCATAGAGAATTTCATAATCCACTAGAACTCCAGCCCGCTAGACTACAAAGTATTAAGACTGGTGCCTGTCCTGAAGATTGCAAATACTGCCCTCAGTCTTCTTATAACAAAGCTCCCATTGAAAAAGAAGCATTATACCCAATACAAAAAACTCTTGAGATTGCCAAAGAAGCTAAAAAAAATGGAGCAACTAGATTTTGCATGGGCCTTGCCTGGCGGAAAATTACTGACGGCAAACAATTTGATACTGTACTAGAAACGGTAAAACAAATTGATAAATTAGGCTTAGAAGTATGCCTAACAGCTGGAATGCTTACAAAAGAACAAGCTATAAGACTAAAAGAAGCTGGATTAGTATCCTATAATCATAATCTCGATACTTCAAAAGAATTTTATCCCAATATTATTACCACAAGAACCTACCAAGATAGGCTTGATACTATTGAACATGTGCGTAACTCTGGTGTAACAGTCTGTTGTGGTGGAATCTTAGGCTTAGGCGAAAGTATTGATGATCGCATCAGCTTATTAGCCCAATTAGCAAACTTTAATCCTCACCCAGAAAGTGTGCCTGTTAATATTTTAGCTAAATATGAAAACATGCCCCTTAATCACGTGGAAAAAGTTAGCCATATTGACATCGTTAGGTTTATTGCTACGGCGCGAATACTTATGCCAAAAGCCATTATTAGGCTTAGCGCTGGTCGCATAGAAATGAGTGACGAACAACAAGCCATGTGTTTTTTTGCGGGAGTAAACTCAGTGTTTACTGCAAGCGATAAGCTGTTTATAACAGAAAATCCTAATATGGATAATGATAGTATTTTGTTAAATAAACTTGGCATGAAATTCACTAAAAATCGCCTTATTAAAGGCGGCAGTATTGATGATTTTTAATATGAATTTAATTAATAGACTAGAAAATTATCAACAGCTATTAAAAAGTAAAAATCAATTTAGAGTATTAAATAATAATTCTGGCATCGATTTTTGCTCTAACGATTATTTGGGTATTAAAAATCATCCACAAATTATTAAAGATACCCAAATAGCTCTAGATAATTATGGCTTTGGTGCTGGATCTTCGAGATTTATTAAAGGCGAGCACAAATATTATGAAAAGCTAGAATATTCTTTGGCAGATTTTAAGCAAACTCAAAAATCTTTACTATTTTCTAGTGGCTATGCCGCAAATATTGGTGCTATTTGCGCTCTTATTGAACCAGGCGACTTAGTTTTTTCGGATGAGTTAAATCACGCAAGCATAATTGACGCTTTAAAACTTAGCAAAGCATCAGTAATTATTTTTAAGCATTGTGATCAAGATGATTTAACAAAAAAAATAAAAGAAAATCCTCATAAAACTTGCAAATTTTTAATTTCAGAATCGCTATTTTCTATGGATGGCGATATTGCTCCACTAGATACTTATACGCAAATCGCCAAAGAACATAATTTGAACTTGATCATCGACGAGTCTCATGCTTTGGGTTTATATGGCAAAAACGGCGCTGGTTTAGTTAATTATTTTAATATACAAAACGACATTTTATTAACCACTCAAGGCTTAGGTAAAGCTTTTGGCTCTTTGGGGGGGGTTTGTGCAGGGTCTGAACTGGTAATTCAGCATGTCTTACAAAAAGCCAGGACACTCATGTATTCTACTGCTTTACCACCAAGCATACTTGCTGGCATTTATAGTGCGCTAAACATAGTTAAACAGGGTGATGATTTAAGAGAAAAATTATTTAATAATGTTAGTTTTTTTGCAGCATCTTTGCGAGGCGCGATAGCACCTCCCGTTTTATATCCAAGCCCAATTTTCCCTATAATTATTGGTGACAGCGCTTTATGTTTAGAAATTGCTCAAAAACTTAACAACCAGGGTTTTGATGTTAAAGCTATACGTCCACCAACAGTACCTATTAATACTTCTCGACTAAGAATTAGTATCAATATAAATCATACCCATACTCAGCTTACAAGCTTAGCTCAAAGCATTAACGAGTTACTATGAAAGGATTTTTTATTACCGCCACTGACACTAACGTTGGCAAAACTATTGTGAGTGCTTTAATTGCAAAATATTTATGCATACAAAACATAGAAGTTAATTACCATAAACTTATACAAACTTTTAATGAACAAGATTGCGATAAGACTACTGTTCATAATTTAGTGAACGACAATTTATTAAAAAGCTCTGTGGGCTTAAGTTTTAAAAAGCCACTCTCCCCTCACCTAGCTGCACATTATGCTAACACTCACATAGACTTTTTATCACTTATAGATAATTTTAAAAAAACTTTTGAAAATAAATTAGTTATCACTGAAGGTGCTGGCGGCTTAATGGTGCCCATAAATAATTCTTATTTAATGATCGATGCCATTAAAAAACTTGGTTTGCCTACTATTTTAGTCACTAGATCTAGTTTAGGCACTATTAATCATACGTTATTAAGCATAGAAGCTTTACGATCTAAAAATATAAAAATTCATGGTTTAATTATGATTGGTAAAAACAAAGATAATCTAGCATCTATTAAATATTATAGCGGTATAAAAAATATTTTTTGCCAAGATTACTTAAGCACTTTTAATAATCAAACATTAACTAATTCTGTTATAAATAATCAACCTCTTTGGAGAAAGTTTTTATGCTAGAAGAAAACCATATTTGGCATCCCTATAGGCAAGCAAAAACTGCTCCCAAACCAATTTTAATAGATAGAGCTGATGGGTGTTATTTATTTACTAAAGATGGGCGAAAAATTTTTGATGGTATATCGTCGTGGTGGATCAATGTTCATGGTCATTGTAATAGTTATATAAGTGAAGCCATAGCCAAACAAGCAAAACAACTTAACCAAGTGGTTTTTGCCAACTTTACTCATGAAAAAGCCATAGAGCTTGCAAAAATGGTTACAGATAAAGCGCCAAGTAACTTAAAAAAAGTATTTTTTTCTGACAACGGTTCCACTGCAGTGGAAATAGCTTTAAAAATGGCCTATCAGTATTGGCAACAAAAAAATCAGCCTCGCTCTAAATTTATCGTATTAGATAATAGCTATCATGGCGATACCATAGGTGCCATGTCAGTATCTTCTCGATCGGTGTTCAATAAACCATTTTGGCCTTTAATGTTTGAAGTAATTAGCACCAAAACTGCTTGCATATCTCATATGGATCCACAAGAAAGTTTAAAAAAAGCTTTGCTAAACTTAGAAAATATTTTGCAAAATAATCAAAATAATATAGCAGGAATTATTATTGAACCAATGCTACAAGCTGCAGGAGGTATGATTGTTTGGCCAAGCGGATTTTTAAAAAATATTAAAAAATTATCTGTGCAATATAATACGTTATTAATAGCTGATGAAGTCATGACAGGCTTTTATCGAACAGGCAGTTATTTTGCCTGTGAGCATGAAGACGTAAAACCTGATTTGATGTGCTTATCAAAAGGACTAAGTGGCGGTTTTTTACCACTTGCTCTTACTTTGGCCACAGACGATATTTATCAAGCATTTTATCATGATCAAAAATCACAAGCATTTTTGCATGGCCATACTTTTACAGCTAACCCTATAAGTTGTGCTGCAGCAGTAGCGAGCATGGAGCTTTTTGAAAAGCCTAAGATAAAGCAAAATATTTCAGAATTAGTGCTGGCCATAAAAAATAATCTACAAATTTTTATTAATCATCCTAAGCTAAAAAATGCTCGCAGCCTTGGTGGTGTTGGTATTATAGAACTGAATGATCAAAATGCTGGCTATAGCTCTAGTTTAGCAGAAAGCATTTATGAAAAAGCTCTTGCTCAAGGGCTTTATATAAGGCCCCTTGGAAATATTATTTATTTTATGCCACCTCTTTGTGCTCAAACTCATGAAATTGAGTGGGCTTTTAGTATTATTAAAAGTTGTTTATGAAAAAGAAAACTATTATTCAAGGCCATGTAGAATCTTTAGCATTTGGTGGCGACGGTATTATTAAACCTGACTCACAGGTTATTTTTGTGCCTTTTGTTGCTCCTGATGAAGAAATAACTGCTGAAATTACTGTCCATAAAAAATCTTTTGCTCGTGCCAAGCTTATAGAGATTTTACAAAGTTCTCCCCATAGAATTAAGCCTGAGTGCAAATATTTTGGCATTTGTGGAGGCTGCCAGCTTCAGCACATAGATTATAACGAACAGGCTGCCATAAAAACTTTATTTGTACGCGACGCCTTGCAGCGTATAGGAAAGCTGCCAACAGATTTATTACGACCTATTATTAAAGCCAATTCTAATGTTCAATGGTTTTATAGACGACATATTAAGTTGCACTTAGTTAACGGTGAGTTAGGATATGTTCGTCATGATTTAGCCGGTAGTATAGAAATTGATAGTTGTTTGATTTTTGAAAACCTACAAAACCCCATTTTTAAAGACTTAAAACCTTTTTTGCCTAAGCTTTTAGATAAAATAGAAGTAGCTATTTATAAAGATAATAATAATAAATATGTCATGCTTTTTAATTTAGTAAAAAATATCAATAAAAATATATTTAAAAATATTTTAGCAAATATTTCATACATAAAAGGTATAATGTGGAAAGTAGATAATAGCTATTATGAAATTGGCGATTGCAATTTAAATTTCAGCATAGAAAATCTAGCAATAACTTATAATCCAAAAGTTTTTATACAAGCTCATCCAGAACAAAGCAAAAATATTTATTTAGAGTTAATTAATCTTATAAAAAACACTGATTCTAGTAAAGTTCTAGATCTTTATTGTGGCATAGGTATAACCTCATTGTTATTGGCAAAAAATAACTATGAAGTTCTAGGAATCGAGTCAAATAACGAAGCTATTTTATTAGCGCAAAAAAATGCTTCACATAATTCTATAAATAATATTAATTTTCAAACTTTAGATGCTGATAATTTATCACTTAAATATATTAAAGAATTTAATCCAGAATGCATAATAATAAATCCACCACGAATAGGATTAAGCAATAAGATTATAGAAACATTATTAGCGTACAATGCTAAAAATATTTTTTATATATCATGTATGCCTTCTACTCTAGCTCGTGATCTTAAATTATTAAGCACTAATTATACAATAAATTATATTCAAACATATGATATGTTTCCACAAACAACTCATGTGGAAACATTGGTACATTTAGTTAGAGTTTTGAACAGATGACATCAGACTTAATCTTTGATAACTTTCACCATCTTGAATTTATTATCTACTTCACCTTTAAATCTAGCTAAATCGCCTTCATCTGTATCTAACACATCATTAACATTTGAAGATTTTTCCCATTCCATAGGCAAATCAGTTACTGGAGCCATATCCCTAAATGCAATTTTATTGCCGCATGGCTTTGTTAATTCTGGATTATATTTTAGGTTAGTCTTTTGAGCTTTTGCAACCTCTTCATCTTTACGTTCAAAATTATCAAAACGCAAACCATTGTTTAAGAGATTTCTCCAATCCCATTTAAAAACACTGATTTTTGGTCGTTTATCTCCGTTAGATGGCATATTACCGCAAGTTGTTGTTCCATCACAAGCTTCTACCAAAACATACACATTTCCACAGTACGGGCACTTTCTATATGTCTGAAAATTTTTTGGTGAGTTTTTTTGATAGATATCAACTGCTTTCCTTATTTCAAATAATTCTTGCTTCATTGCATGGGCAAGCTGCATAGTCCAAACAAGGTCGTTATTATCCAATAAATTCAACTTTGCTTTTTCAGCAAACTCCCTTTGAATGTCTGAAATGGTATCAGTCATCAGGGCATTAAATGAAAAAGTCATATCCATTCTTTCTTGCGCATCGTTAAGACCTAATACATATTTTGTTCCGTTTGCACAAAGTTCACGATAATTTAATAAATATTTATTAAAAATACCCATTTTTTTCTTATGTTTTAGACTTTCCAAATTAAAGTATCTTGTTAGTTCCACAGGCTCTATTGAGATATCTAATGGTTTTGTATTTATACCATTAAAAAAGCTTACATAGTCATTTTTAGTACTAGAACATGACGAAATATATACATGAGATATTTCAAGTTCCTCTTCAATAGATTTTTTTAAAACTGTCTTATCAACCTTGGGGTGCTGATCATGATGAGTAACAATAATAGAAATAAGATCTTCATATTCATAAAATGGGGCGATCAGGTTACTGATATTCTCTATAGTCAAACTATCTTTCTTACTCATCTCAATCACAAAGACTAAAGCAGTTAATGGTCTAAATCTTAAAGCTCCTAATATTTGCAGGGCATGCTCTAGTCTATCTTTGCTCGCTTTCACTCCCGGTGTATCAGCAAACATAATATCATCCACTGAGCCCACTCTCGAGTTCGTTGTTGTAAACTCTGACGAACCCCCACTAAGTCCAGTCATACCAGTCATCTTTTCGTATATTGTGGATTTACCCGCCCCTGTGTTTCCTATTAAAACAAAATATTTAGAAACATCTGCTGCCAGAGCTAAACTAGGCAATATAAAAATAAAACTAGTTAGTAATATTATTTTTTTGTTCAATTTTTTCATCTCTTTGTTCCTCTTTAGTTTCCCCCCTGTTTCTTAGTAAAGCGCTTTTTTATATAAGTAAATATGCTTAAAGTGACTTATTTTTCTTGGCACTTTTTTCTTATATATTGACAAATTAATTATATTTTTCTATTAAAAAGTTAAGTATCTAAATCACAAGGAACTAGCCTGATGTTTTATAAAATAATCAACTATTTTTGGCTTTCTATAACGTTATTATTTCTAAACGTTGGGTGCTCTGTAGACCTAAATAACATAAACAAAGAGCCCATAAATAATACTAACGTTCTTAAAAATAATAATTTTCATAAGCATGAAAAACCTATTGTACATGAGGTGCCATTTGATTCAGGATCAAAAATTAACTTCAAAGAAAAGTCTTCTATTGAACAAAAATTTAATATAAAATTATCTTCCCTACAAAAACAACTCAATGATAAAAACATCCCATTACATCCTGAAAAATTTTTGCCTTTATCAAATACAAAAAAACCTGAATTTAACGATAAGAATTGGGAAGAGTTTTTAAAGGATTTTCAGCCTAATCAAAAAGCCCTTTTAAAAAAAATGTATAATAATAAGCAGTTCATCTCATATGATATGCTTACCCAAGGTTTTAGTGCGGTAATGGAAAAATTTGATGAAATAGTTCAAGAAGATTACGCGGTGGCTGTGCTTTATAACAAAAGGTTACACTGGATGACCTCTATTGCTTCAGTCTATTTTGCAAATTCCCGCTTGCCAAAAGCTGCATGGAAACCAGAAGATTTTGATGATCTAGGAAAAGCAGATGAATTAATGAAAAAAGCAGATGACATAAATGTCGATCATTTTGTTATCATTTATGATACAGAAACAGCTTATGACGGTGAAGACCTTATAGACATGCTTAATAAATTAAATAAGAAACCAGCCATGGAAAACAAACGGGTTACGGCTTTTATACCTTTTGTTTCTACCCACACTCGCGAACTTTTAATAAGGAAAAGGTATAATAGAATAAGCGTTAATTTGGTTACTACTGATTTTAGGATAAGGCCCGTGTATGATTTTTTAATGTTAGAAGAAAAAAAGAAACAAGAAATTTTACCTTCAAAAAGCGTAATAGAAATAGCTAAAAAATCGCCCCATAGTGCTGCTCTAAGTAAATTTTTTGAAAATTATCAGCAAAATGAGGAGGAATTGCATAAAAACATAGACAATCTAAACGAAGAAGATTGTGAAATATTTGACGGTTTTTTCCATTATTCTGCGAAGAAAGCTAAATTTTATGAAGGCAATCAATACCTAAGCCTAACCTACACCGAATGGAAAATTCCCAATCGAAAATCTTTTTTTCTAAAACATTTGGAAGTTTTAAAAAATAAAAAAAGTGAAAAAAAGATTCACTTTATTCCAAAAATCATACCCCCATACAAAAATTTTAAATTGTAAAAACTGTCACAGCTTTCGCTATGTTCAAGGTTTGCAAAGACATGAATTTTATTATTTCTTTAGGTTAATTAATTTTTTTAGGTTTTCTCAAGCATACTTTTGCCAAAAATAGTCATGTTTCCACAAACAACTCATGTGGAAACATTAGTGCATTTAGTTCTTACTATTTGTGAGTACGGATAAAGTATTCTAATGCCTCACTTACTTCATAATTATTAATTTTTTTAGCTATATCTAGTGCGGTTTCAAATTTATTATTATACAACTTAGTATTAATATTCTCCTTATATAAAAGCTGTAAAGTTATATTTTTTCCTTCTTTATTAGCAGCTATTAAATGAAGTGCTGTTTCTCTATTTTTATTTTGTAAATTAACATCAATATTTTCTTTAGCTAAAATAAGTTTTACTATTTCTAAGTTGTTTTTTTGTATTGCAAAATGAAGAGCTGTATTTCCATCTATATCTTGCAAATTAACATTAATATTCTCTTTAGCTAATAAAAATTTTACTACGTCTAATTTGTTTTCTTGTAGCCCCAAATGAAGTGCTGTATTTCCATCTATATCTTGCAAATTAACATTAATATTTTCTTTAGCTAAAAGGAGCGTTGCTATTTCTTGACTCCCATTCTTTGCGGCCAAATAAAGAGCCGTATCTTTATTTTTATTTTGTAAATTAACATCGATATTTGGATTGGCTAATAAAATATTGAATATTTCTTTTTGATAAGTTTTTTGTTCAAATGCTTTATTTAAAAAAGTCTCTGGCAGTTTTTGTCTTAATAAATAAGGCATTAAGTCAATTATTTGAGAAATATTATTGGTGTTTTTTATCTCTTCCCTTACCAGACCTTTACCAGGTTTAAATTCTCTACTATATCTGTAACCAAAATTTTTATCATCTCGCATTTTTTCACTTACTACTTTAAACGGGTTAAAAAATTCTCCCATAAGTCTTTTAAAGTTATCATCTATATTGGAATTTAAGAGATTATCTAAATGTCCAGCACGCCAGTCTGAATCACTTAAATCATCAGTATGGTTGAAATAAAAATGCTCACTTTGAAAACTCCAAACAAACATTTCTTCTTCATTAATAAAAATATATAAATCATCAATATTATTTAATTTATCGGCATTAATAGATATTTTAAAATCATCTCTAGAAAGTTTTTTAAGTAAATATTTTACTTTATCAGCTCTTTGTTCTGATGTTATATTTTCAATATTTTTTAACTCATTATCTTCAAAAAGATTAGCAACTAATTTCAGCATATTATCTATACCCGCTGAAATTTCATATATATTTCTTTGATATTTTACTTCTTGTTTATCTGCTACTAATGAAGCCCAAGCATTTCTTAAATCATCACTTTTTAAATCATCATATGTTTTTTGCTTTGTATAAAAATCTTTAAGCTCTGAAGTTGCTCCAACTACAGCTAAGATCTCATAAAATAGTTATATCAAGTGTGTGTTAAAGATTTGATCTATAGAGCAATTTGTAGAACGTCGTATATATT
>CAZBMJ010000013.1:0-54279 GCA_964493205.1 uncultured Myxococcales bacterium | reverse complement strand
AACATAACTTAAAGTGCTCAACTATTACTTTTTACTGCCTCCACGCAACAATGCCAGGTGTACAGCGCGATATTCTACCCATTGTTGAAGGCAGCAGTGTTACTACTAAGTATGGTTTAGTTAAAACGGATCATATTTTATTTATCGCGGCTGGAGCTTTTCATGTGTCTAAGCCTTCAGATTTAATACCAGAATTACAAGGTCGTTTTCCTATTCGTGTGGAACTTGAGTCGTTAACAAAAGCTGATTTTATAAGAATACTTACAGAACCAGAAAATAGCTTGGTTAAACAATACTCAGCATTGCTTGCCACTGAAAGTGTATCGGTTATTTTTGAACCAGACGGTATCGAAGCTTTGGCTGAAGTAGCGTTGAAAGTGAATTCTTCCCAAGAAAATATTGGAGCCAGAAGGCTTTATACTATTATGGAAAAATTATTAGAAGAAGAAAGTTTTATAGCTTCTGACAATCCAGGCTTGGTTGTTACCGTAAATGCTGGTTTGGTAAATAAACGTTTAAATACTATAATAGAAGATCAAGATTTGAGTAAATATATATTATAATTTAGATTGATAGTAGTATTTTTGATATTTTTTTAATATTTCTGATGGCCTTTTTTTTGCTGCTCTTAGTAATGGCTTTAGTGTAATAACATAAGCAACAAATGAAGTAGTGGCAAAAAATATACTTGATAATGTTAATAGTCTTTTCATATTGAATAGTATATTTTTGTGAATAAAAAAGTCAATGGTGGCCTTTTTATCTAGCTTAATCAAACAAAAGCATTGATTTTATTGATTATTTTGCTATGAGTTAAAAACCTATTGCCTAATAAACAATTAATTGTCATATAAAGCTTTATTTGAAATATTTTGTGGATTAACGAATGAACAACAAATTTAAAATATCTATATGTTTTATGGCTCTATTTTGTGTGTTTTCCTGCAGTAAGCTAGAAGAAGCCTTAAGAACGTCAAATCCACACCAAGATCCTGCACCAATTCCTAAAAAACCGCGAATTTTATCTGGTATTTTTGTTGATTCAAATAGTACAGCTGTAGGGCCGCAAAAAAATGGCAAAACCTGGGCCAATGCTTACAACACTATTCAAGAAGCTGTGGACAACGCTTCCAATGGCTCCAGTATCATAATTGCCAAAGGTGATTATACAGAAGATATCGTTTTTGATAACAAAAATGGCATTAACATTACGGGTGGTTATAGCGTAGGCGATACCTTAGAAAAAGATTTTATTAAGGACGACTTTAAAGCCGATGCTGATTGGGTAACTATTAATGGCTCAATGACTATTGAAAATGGCTCTAGCAATATTGCCGTTGTATCTGGTTTAAGGTTTAAAAAACAAAATAATACAAGAACAGTTTTGATAAATGGTACTAATGATAAAAAAATCTCTAATATTACTTTAAACAATATTAAATTTATTGGAGATAGTACGCCAGGCGGAGGTATGGATGTGAAACACACCGCAGGCCTTACTGTTAGCTATGCATCTTTTGAACAAATAGAAAATGATAATGGTGGATGCTTAAATATTGAAAATTCTCAAAATATTACTATTTCAAGTTCTAATTTTAAAAAATGTGTAGCAACTGATTCTGGTGGGGCTTTAAAAATAGTTGATAGCAATTTTATTAAAATTAGTTCTTCTGAATTTGAAGATAATAAGGCTCTTAATAATGGCGGGGGTGCAATTGATTTTGAGGATAGCTCCAACGTTACTATTCAATCTACCCATTTTAAAACCCACGCTTGCGCAACAGGAGGAGGAGCTGTTTCTTTTGTCGGCCCTTTATTAAAAGGAATTCCTACTGCTAGGCTGCGCCTTGAAAATGTTAGTTTTAACAGTAGTTCGTCTACAAATGGCGGCGCATTATTTGCACAAAATATTGCTTCTCTCCATATGAACTTTGGTAAATCTTTAAATGAGGGGAGTATAGCCACTAATGAAGGTGGTATGGTTTATGTAGATAATGCTCAAGAAGTGAATATTAATGATGGTATTTTTAAAAAAAATACGGCTGAAACAGGTGCTGGCGGAGCTTTTTATTTTACTAATATTACAGAAAAAATTATTATTTCTAATAACGAATTTATACAAAATATGACAGAAAAACATGATGCTGGAGCCATAGCTTTTAATAGTAACAAGGCACGAATCGATTTAAATAATAATAAGTTTACAGGAAATACCTCAAAAAATAACGGTGGAGCTATTTCTATAGTTGATCAAAGGAATGAAGTGTATTTTACTGATAATATTTTTTATAAAAATAAGGCTAAAAATTTTGGTGGTGCTTTGTATTTAGAAGCCAATGATGTAGGCGCAAAAAGCAGATATATTATCAGGGGTAAAGATAATAAAACTTGCAATTTTGAGGAAAATAAATCAAAGAGCAAAGAAGGTGGTGGTGCTGTTTATTTGCTTAGTGATAATACTGTGTATAATGGTACGGCCTATACTGTTTCCAGATTTAATAGAGCTGAAGTTGTAGTTCCTGATAAAGATACTAGCGCACGATTGATCCTCGAGGTTTCCGGTATTCTTCAAAATAATAGTGTTGCTAAGGCATCAGATGGTACAGCTGGTAATTTTGGTTCTGGTATTGCTGTACAAGGTATTACTCCATATGTTAACGATCATCAATTCGTGGCTGCATTAAAAAGGATTGTTCATTATAAAAAAGGTCTTATCACCGCAAAAGAAGGAAAGGAAATTCATCCAATAGAACCACCCAAGCCCTTAGCACCCTAGTACGTGCCTTTGGTTTCTGCGAGGCATCTAGACAATTAGCCTTTACAATTGTAGGAATTAGTTTTCTGGATACCGTGAACTAGTCACGGTACGTAGTGATGGCCTAACGTTGTTGCTAAGAGCGTTTTTTCTAGAAGGATTTTAACCGCATGAAAAAAATTATTTTAACTGGTGATAGGCCTAGTGGTTGCTTGCATTTAGGTCATTATGTTGGTTCATTGAAAAATAGGGTTTTGTTGCAAGATTCTTACGAACAATACGTGATGATCGCTGATGTGCAAGCGCTAACTGATAACTTTGAAAATCCTCAAAAAATTACGCAAAATGTTTACGAAGTGGCAAAAGATTACTTAAGCGTAGGGCTAGATCCACAAAAAACTACTATTTTAATTCAATCACAAATTCCTCAAATAGCAGAGCTTACTATTTATTTTTTAAACTTAGTAAGTTTAGGCCGTCTTGAACGTAACCCTACGGTGAAGTCTGAAATTGCACAAAAAGGCTATGATGACAGTATTCCAGCAGGTTTTTTTTGCTATCCAGTGAGTCAAGCAGCTGATATTACTATTTTTGGAGCAGAGTTGGTGCCTGTGGGTGATGATCAAATTCCCATGATTGAACAAACCAACGAAATAGTGCGCAAATTTAATCGTATTTATAACACTGATTGCCTAAAAGAATGCAAAGCTTATTTGAGCCCATCATCCAGATTGGTTGGTATTGATGGTAAAGCTAAAGCGAGCAAATCTTTAGGCAATGCCATATATTTGTCAGATTCACCTGAAGAAGTTAAGCGCAAAGTCTTTCAAATGTATACTGATCCTAATCACATAAAACTTTCTGATCCAGGCCAAGTAGCAGGCAATGTAGTTTTTACCTACCTAGATGCTTTTAGTGAGAATAAAGCAGAAGTAGCCAGTTTAAAAGAGCATTATGAAAAAGGTGGCCTTGGCGATACCACTATTAAAAATGTTTTAAATACTACACTACAAAACTTATTAGAACCCATTCGTCAAAAGCGTGAAGCGCTAAAATTATCAGACGTAAAAGAAATTTTATACGAAGGAAGCTTAAAAGCTAAAAAAATAGCCCAATCAAAGATTGAGCAAGTAAGGCAAGCTATTGGTATTAATTATTTTTAAAGCATATCCAAATACTTAGTTTCTTCATAAACTTATTTAGTTTTATTACATTTGAGATGAGCAAATTTTTTATCCCCTTTAATAGCTATAGGATAATTGTTTGATTCTATTGTGCATTGAAAAGCTATTTTTGTCAGATGCTCATCATCGTATGCATACCAAATAGTTTGGCCTAAAAATTTCTGATAAAATGCAAGATAATCTTGTTCACTTGAATATTTACTTTTCATTAGTTTTCGAAATTTGCCGGGAAAATGAATATAGGAGCCTGGTAAAATATATAGATTTCCACCTACTATAAGTTTTTTTCCTAGGTTATTAAAAGTAAAAATAGGATCAGAAAGGAATTTTGTTGTAGAATTATCGAATACTATACTTTTAAATGTGTTATCTGGAATAGAGTCTAGATCTTCTTTCTTGTTAAAATCAAAAAGTAAGTGAGGGTATTTACCATATTCTTGAGTAAAAGGATTATCATTAGCATACACCCAGACATTATTTTCATCGCCAAGAGCTTCATTATAGTCCAAAAATAACTTCCTACGAAGCTCGCGATGGGGTCTTTCCGCCGTTTTAACCTCCATAGCTCCCCGCCCAATAACCATATGAAGTTCTTTTCCCTGTGCCTTATAATTTTCAATTTCTTTAATTCTAGCACTGTGATCATAGGTAACATCAGCTCCTTCTGTATCCTTATAGAGCTCACCATCGAATTCATAAGATGATGTACAGAAAACTATACTGCAAAAAAAAGAAATTAAATAAACTATCAAATAAAATTTTTCTTTTACCATATTTATATACCCTCATTTTTTAGTAATATTGCATATAAGTTATATAAAAATAAACATTGATAAATGCAAGCGTGATCTGCATCTAAAAATTTTGCCGCCCAATTTGGATGAGACACAGCTTTTTCTTCATTTTTTATAAAATCTTACGTGTCAATTCAGGAAGTTAGAGAATTATGTTGATTTCTCATATAAAGAGGAACTGACACATTAGAAAAATACAATCACCGTTAAACTTTTTTCATACGCAGGCCCTTTCTGTCTAGTTTTCCTAAATCGACTTTTTTTAAAACCATTTTTGACTAAAAAAATAAATAAAAATGAAATTCCTATTTTAATTTTAATAAAAATGAAATAGATATTATGGATATATAAATATTAATATCTAATAATTGGAATAATTTATGCTTAAAAAGCTGGTAAGATTAATTTTTACTGTCTATATTTTGTCTGTTAATTTTTTAATAGCAGGTGATGTTGAAGAAGAAAAAATAAAAAGTCACAAGGCCATTTTTATCAGTGAACCTACTCCCTTAAGGTTTCCAGTTAGAGGTGATTTTAATTATTTGAACACTGATATAGGAGAAAAAGTTACTGATATTAAATCTCTTGGCGGTGAAACAGAAAGTACTTATTTATTTTTCACAGGGAGTTATTATTTAGTTATTAAAAGCTGGGATAATTACCATATGGCTGTTAATGAACTCCTAGGTGCAGAGATAATGAATTTAATATGCGATGGTCCGGCCATTATTCATCTACCCAAATATAAATTATATTTATATAAAGATCTCCCATCCTCTCTGCAAAATATTTGTTCATCCCATGCTCCCGATGCTTTGGTGCGAGTAGCAGAATATATTAGTCAGAACAACCGATTTCTAAGAACAGATGACATAATAAAGAGCTTTGATACTTATAATAATTTTTGTAGTTTTCGGGATTTTGACCCTGGAAACTATGTAATGGTGGATAATACAAAGGGTTATTTGTTTGATGCTGGTGGCACATTGCTCTATGAATCTATGGGTAGTAAAAAAGAAGATTTTTTTAATCCAACACTGCCCTACCAGTCTTCTACCTCAGCTGATATAATTGCATTTCTCCATCAACCCTCAAAGGGTAATGAACATATTCTTAAAGAAAGCAAATCAATTTTAAATCTTACAAATACCTTTTTAAAGAGCATTAAATATCCTCTTTCAAGGCAAATTTTTTCTTATTTGGAAAGTAGGTTTGTACGTATGAAGTACTTGTCTTCTCAAAGCCCTGATAAAGATAAAGAATTTTTTGATCCTTTTGAAAAAGGCAATATTCTTACCAGTATAGAACTCATTCTATATTCAGCTAATAATGGTGTTTTGTTAGAATCGCAAAATGATGAATTAAGTAATCCTTTTAAAAATGAATGTAAAAGAGAAGAATATATCTGGCAAACAGCACGCAGAACTCTTCAAGATGCATCTCCAATAATCATTGCTAATAGTTTTTTAAAAATTATGAGTTGTCCTTCTTATGACGAAGTAAAAAAAAATAATAAATTTTTAGTAAAGAAGAGGTTTTATTTTGTTGTCATATCAAACGATATGGCGTCTTTAATTTGTAAAAATTTTAAAGGCAATTTAATTATTTGCCCAATAAATGATAGTCTACCGTTTGTTTTAAATTCTACTTTAAAAAAATTCCCAATTCCTGATAATCAATTAGTTAGTTTAACTCCTAAAATAAACTACAGAATAATTTTGATACAAAAACCAAAATTTTCTACTCTAGATATTAAAATAAGCGATGCTATATTGACCTTTTTAAGTAAAGAAACATTGAATGTCAATGTTACTGAAAAGTACGCTGGAGTTGCATCAACAATAGATAAAAAATTTTTTATAACACATGTCCTCAGAATTCTTGATGCTATTTTACGAGAAGGAGAGATTAAAGTCTCAGAATACTCCTTAAATAATTCAAATGTTAATGAAACCTGGAAATCTCTTAGTACTAAGTTTTTTGAATGTGGATTGGAAAATAATGATGTAAAATATTTGATAGATAAATTAAAAAATTTGTATAAAAATATTCGTGATAATAAAAGTAAATCTATTTTATTAAATCATTCAATTTTCGAAATATTAAGTTCCCGTTTTTATGAATTATTAGAAGCGTTGATTTATAGTAAAAATTTTTACAAAACTGATGATGAGCCCAAATCAATTAAAGAGCTGTCGAGAGAAATTGGTAATCAACCTTATGAGAAAATTGACCGTCATCCGTTAGTGGTTAGTAAGATTCAATCAGCCTATGATGAACTTGATTTACTTGCTCTGCATAAATATTTGAAATATGATACCAGCGCTTTATCCGATGTAGAAATTGATTTTTTCTCTCCTAGGGTACCTCAGTCACAGCTTAAAAAAAATGAATTATTAAAAAACACATGGATTAGATATTTAGATCCAAACAATAGAGATTATGTAGGTTTAAATAGTATTAAGTTGTTAGATGAAAAAATAAAAAATGTTTCATCTGTACTCTGTAATAAAAAGAATTTTATTAATCGCCAAAATAATATTAATAAACATAATATTGTTAGAAAAATAATTCCAATTAAAGATATTGATAATAGGTTTATAAATGATTTTATAGGAGTTATAAACTTATTTTTAAGTAAAATAAGTCTTATTGATGATGAAAAAATAGATTTAGCTATTAAAATGGTAAAAATTATACCAGGTATATATCTTGAGTACCGTGACATAGATGAATTAATTAAAAATCTAGAGGTTTTATTAAGCAAATTTATAGAAAAGGAGCCAACAAAAATAAGTGAAGCCCTTCGTGCTTATAGTAAAGGGTTAGATAAGTTTATAGAAGTAGTTAAATTATTTTCAAGTAAAATTGATATTAATTCTTTAATTTGCAGTTCCAAATATGATATTTATTTAGCTTTATTTCAAGGGAGTGATTTTGAGTATATTGATCTTGATTATGTAAATGTTGTGATAGATTTAATAGATGTTAGATTTAAAGAGGTTTCAACAGAAAAAAAATATGATGATATTATCTCTGATATAAGAGAAATACATGTTATACTGTTAAATGAGTCATTGAGAGACTTTCATTTAGAAAAGAAGTAGCTATTCAAAGATTGAGCAAGCAAGGCAAGCTATTAAGATTAAGTATTTTTAAAGTACTTTCTCTAGCTCTGTTTTTATATCATTAGTAAAGCTTTCAAAGGCTTGTTTAAAATCATCTTGTGCTTGTTGTTTTTCTTTTAATTTTTGCTTACTATCTTGAATTTCTTTATCAAAATCGTCTGCATAATATAACTTATCTTGCCATTCTTTAAAGTTATCTTTTAAATTTCCTTCAGTAACAAGTTCAGTATGTTTCTTTTTTAATGCTTCTATTTCATCATTCAACGCTATAATACCCATCATTTTTAAAGCATCTTTACTTCCCTCATCTAATTGCTCTTCTATTTCTTTATTAGTAAAGGTAAAATAATCGGTTTTGTCATCATCCAAAAAACTTGTAAAAGAGTATAAAAAATCTTTTCCTGGGCTAGCTGTATAACGAAGTGATTCGTCTTGCTTATTTTTAAGTATAATACCTCTTATTCTACTAACTTTTAGGGTAAAAGCTTCATCATTATTAGCAATCCCTGCATTTCGAGCAAAAATTTCTTTATTAAAATCTCTAGTTTTTTTATTTAGCTCTTTCTTATTTTCATTAAATTTTTCAATAAAATCATTATTTGCTGGGTTTTGCGCAAAGGCTTTAGCCTTTTCTAAGTCTGTTACATCTTTATCGCTGTAAGTTTTTAGTTGCTCATATTTTGCATAGGCATTTTTAAGTTTGGTTCTATGGTCATCTAGTATTTTTTTACGTACAAAAGAGTTTATGACAGATATTTTATTTAAATCCTTTAATAAGGAATCAGTGGCTAAAACTTTTATTTTTTCCCTTAGATAACCCTTACCACTCCATTCCTCTTCTAAGAAATCATTAGAGCCGCTTAAGATATCCTTAAATACTTGGTCCATATTATTTTGAAATGTGGCTAATTTCGCAGTTTTTTCTTCGGCTGCTTTTTTGAGCAAGTCTTCTCGTCTAACACGTTCTTCTTCTAATCTTTGTTGATTTTTTTGCTCTCTTTGGAGTCGTTTTTGTTCTCTTTTTTCCTCTTTCAATCTTTGTTCTTCTTGCTCCTTTTTTTCCTCTGCAAATAGTTTTAAAACATGCACCAAATCTTTTGCCTTATTAGCAAAATCTTTATAAATATCAGCACTTTGGCTGGAGGAACTATTTAAAAACATTTTTTTTAATTCTTTATAATATTCATCAGTTGGTTCTATATCTTTGTATTCGCCAATAATTTTTTGATAGTTTTCATCTTCTTTGTAGTGTTCTAATAATTTATCCGCCAATAATTTTCTAGCATCTTCACTTATTCTCGATATGTGAGCATAAAAGTTTGATATTCGGTAATTACCTGCCGTATTGCTATTTATTAGTTCCTTAAAATAATTTTCGTTCTTTAAATATGTTTCAAGATCATCTTTTGTTAAGATAACGCTTTGTAAAAGATATGAGTTATTTTTACTTAAATATTCTTTTAAATCAAAGCTAGTTCTAGCACCATTATCAAGCATTGTTTTTAGTACAGCTTCACTATTAAAATATTTGCTTTTAAAAATAATATCTAATGGAGTTTCTCCCTTATTATTTTTGCTATTAATATCTTTTTTGGTTTTATTAATTAATTGTTGAATAGCATCTTTATTATATTGTACATTTTGATCTTGAGCTAATAAATGCCATACTGAGTTATTGTCATTATCTTTTGCTTCTAGATCTTCGAGAGAGGTAGTATCTAATTTGATTTTAATATTATTTATAATGTGATTTTTATCAATATTTGCTAACTGATTTACCATAGCTGAATTTTTGTTAAGTGGAGCAGTGGAGGTGTGCTTATTTTTGCCACCACCATTATTTTTATTTTGAATAAGTGGTGGTGGAGCGGTAGTATTCCCACCACTGTTATTACTACCACCGCCACCATTATTTTGAATAGGAGGAGTAGGGGTAGTATCATTAGTGCGAGTATTGCCAGATTTTGTGACACCAAAGTTACAACCGCTTAAAGCTAAGCTTGCAATAATACTTATATAAATTTTCATTCTACTTATCCAATTTATTAAAAACCATTTAATTACTATATTTAATCTAATATTTAAGGAAAGACCTAACTACATATTTGATCTGTTTA
The DNA here is from genome assembly GCA_964493205.1 of uncultured Myxococcales bacterium. Classification (GTDB taxonomy): domain Bacteria; phylum Myxococcota; class UBA727; order UBA727; family JABDBI01; genus CAZBMJ01. The sequence goes on along the minus strand of CAZBMJ010000013.1, from coordinate 44,301 downwards.
AATTATTTTTAAAGCATATCCAAATACTTAGCTCGTTTTTTCTTAATATTATCAACTAATTTTTGAACCGTAACGATATCGCCAGAATAGACTCTATCTACTAATTTGGTGTCAGCTAATAGGTGTAAAGCTTCATCAATAGCTACGGCGCTGGTTGCAGACGCTTTGTTAGGGAAAAGTGCTTCCCATACTTGATATTTTTCAAGAGGCGTCATATGGCTTTGCATAAACACACTAAAGTCAGAGCCAGGCCGTAAATCAATACGCTGATTGGTAGAATAAGAACGCTGAGCGCGATACTGGCTATAATAAAGCTCACAAAGGCTATTAGCAGCTTCCATGCGCCAATCATCTTTAGGAATGAAATTTTTATCTTTATTATCATCTGTGCTTGCGTTTATTAAGGCTTTCCAATCAACCATTACTCACTCCATAGTATTTGTTATAAATTTATCACATCACTCATGCTATACAAGCCGGGTGCTTGTCCAAAAATAAATTTGCTAGCAAATAAAGCTCCTTGGGCAAGGACACTTCTGTTATGGATACAATGCTTAATTTCTAAGTGCTCAAAATCGTTAAAGAACAAGACACTGTGTTCACTATAAGCACTACCGGCTCTTAAAGAAGAAATGTTTACTTTTTTTTGCATAGTTTGTGCTAAAAATAGCGCAGTAGCACTTGGAGCATCTTTTTTATTTCTATGATGCAGCTCAATAATTTCTGTGTCACTAGTAGGCATAAGCTTAGCCATTTTTTTAACACTATCAGCCATAATATTAAGCATTATTGAAGTGTTAGCAGCGATTAAAACGGGAATTTCTCTGCTTGCTTCTTTTAATAGTTGGTAATTTTCTTCATTATGACCGCTGCTACAAACTACGAGCGCTGCATCTAATTTTTTAGCTAGTTCTACGCTTTGAGGCAAGCCGTGAGCTAGGGAGACATCTATGATAACGGCTTTTTTTATATTCGTAGTGCTTGTGTAGGCTAAATCTAAGTTTAAAACTTTTTGATTAATTATTGGACTACTTGGCTTAACTATGGCTGCCACGATACTAAAATCGTTTGTTTTGCTAGCTTCTTGCAAAATAGCTTGACCCATTTTGCCAGAAGCTCCAAAAATAATTAGAGGAATACTCATTTTTTACTAACTTCCTTAACCAAGCTTAACCATTCAAAATCCTTAAACTTATTTAAAAGATTGTTCTGTTCTTGAGTTTCTAAGGCGCATAAGGGCAAACGCCAGTTGGGTTTGATTAAATTTAAGTTAGCTAAAACAGTTTTAATGACGATGGGGTTATTGTGGGTAAATATTAGTTTGCTTAAATCTTCTAATTTTAAGGCTATTTTTTTAGCATAGTCACTATCGTTATTAGCAAAAGCTTTCATAACTGTTTGCATTTCAAATAAGGCAATATTGGAAATAGTGGATATCATCCCGCAAGCACCAGCTTGTAAAAAAGGCCAAAAAGCTTCGTCATCACCACCTAAAACATTGATACTACTTATTAAGTTTTTAAGACGTACTAAGTCAGTGTTGGCCTCTTTAATAGCAACTATATTTTTATGCTCATTTACAAGAGTTTGAATGGTAGCAAGCTCAAGGTTAATAATAACTCTGCTTGGGTTATTATATAATATTATAGGAAGAAAGCTTGCTTTAGCTAAGGCTGAAAAATGGCTAAATAAACCTTTTTGTGTGGGTTTATTATAATAAGGTACAATAGATAAATGAGCATCTGCACCTGCAGTTTGGGCTACTTCTTGTAAAGCCAAGGCTTTATTAGTGCAATTTGAGCCAGTAGCAGCAATAATTGGCATCTTTGGTAATACAGATTTAGCAGTTTTAATAAGCAAGCTTAACTCATTACTTTCCAAGCAAGAACTTTCACCGGTAGTGCCAGCTATAATTATGCCATCAGCATTTTTTTGTAAGGTTAAAAGTTTTGTAAAGCTATTTAAATCAATTTTGCCCTTACTATCAAACGGTGTGACAATGGCCGTAAAAATACCTTTAAAACTGTTGTTATTCATAAGAGTCCTTAGATTGTTTGTTAAGCGGTTTCTACGTGCCACGCCTTGTGCGAGGCATCCAGAAAATTAATTTCTATAATCGTAAAGGTTAATTCTCTGAATACCGTGAACAAGTCAAGGTACGTAGGAATCAGCTGATCAATCTCACATTTTTTATTTGATATATTATTGTAAAAACTTTTTGGCAAATGGGGAATTGGTTAGGAAAACGTGATTTTTTTCACATAATTCGTTGGAAAAAAGTGAGGATTCACACGTTTTGGTGATGAAAGTTGCAATTGAGTAAATTTTTGGTTATGATCAAAGAATGAAACGCGATAAATATAACCATCTTTTATTATGGAAGCAAAGTCCAACACGTAAGCCCTTAGTGTTAAGAGGGGCACGCCAAGTTGGTAAGACTCATTTACTTAAAACTTTTGGCTCAAATGAGTATGAAGAAGTTGCTTATTTTAATTTTGAGCGTGATATGCGCTTGAGCGAATTTTTCAAAGCAGATTTAACACCACAAATTATTTTAGAACAGCTGAAAATTTATAGTGAAAAGCAGTTCTTGGCAGGTAAAACCTTGATTATTTTTGATGAAATTCAAGAGTGTCCAAAAGCCCTTAATAGCCTGAAATATTTTTGTGAAGAAATGCCAAATATGCATGTAGTGGCAGCAGGATCATTACTTGGTATACAGCTTGCTCATGAAAAGGGCTTTCCTGTGGGGAAGGTTAACTTTCTTGATCTATATCCACTCACATTTTTAGAATTTTTGAGTGCTGTTGGGGCAGAGTCTTTATGCAAGTTTTTAGAAAAAATAGAACAGTCAGTTCCTATTGCAGAAGGCTTTCATCAAGAGCTTCTTGGATATTTGAGGAAATATTTTTTTGTGGGTGGTATGCCAGAAGCGGTTTCTAGCTATGTTAATTCAAAAGATTTACATCAAGTGAGACAGGTTCATCAGGATATCCTAGATGCTTATGCTCTAGATTTTGCAAAACATGCTGATCCTAGTCAGGTTATGAAAATAAGTGAGGTATGGCAATCAATTCCATCTCAGTTAGCTCGTGAGAATAAAAAATTTATTTTTTCTGCCATTCGTAAAAGTGCTAGGGCAAGAGAATATGAAGCAGCTATTCAATGGTTAGTGCAAGCTGGGATAATTTTGCGCTCTTCTCATATTTCAGCACCAAGGCTTCCTTTATCTGGGTATGAAAATAAAGAGATTTTCAAAATATATTTACTTGATATTGGTCTGTTAAGTACCATGAGCCAATTACCAGCCCGTGCTATTTTAGAAGGGCATGAGCTATTTACGGAATTTAAAGGGGCTCTTACTGAAAATTTTGTGGCTGAAACTTTATCATCTCAAAATATTGACCTATTTTATTGGACTAGTGAGGGAAGTGCTGAGGTTGATTTTATTATTGAATTTGACGCCAAAATATTTCCTTTAGAGGTTAAATCAGGAACCTCTCAGCACCAAAAAAGCTTAAGATTTTATGACCAAAAATTTACTCCTGAGATGATGATAAAAACCTCTTTACTAAATCTCAAGCATGATGGAAAAATACTAAATATTCCCTTATATTTATTAGAACAGATTCATGCCTTGTTGAAGCCGTTAAAATGTGGCAGGTAATATTTAAAATTATTGTCTTTATGATGGGATTGCCGCGGTCACTGCGTTCCCTCGCAAAGACATAGTGTCTGGTAAATTTTTTAGGTGATGTATGAGCGTTTTTAAAGAAGTTAAGAAAAATTTTAATTTTGCCAAAGAAGAAGAAAATATTTTAGACCTTTGGGATAAACTTGATGTGTTTAAACGCTCTATTAGCCAAAGAAAAAATAAAAAAGCAAGTTCTTATACTTTTTATGACGGCCCACCATTTGCCACAGGTTTGCCCCATTATGGCCACATTGTTGCTTCCAGTATAAAAGACACCGTTGCTCGTTATTTTACCATGAAAGGCCATTATGTTGAACGCAGATTTGGTTGGGATACCCATGGTTTGCCCATTGAAATGGAGACAGAAAAAAAGCTTGGGTTATCAGGTCCAAGTTCTATTCGTGAATATGGCATAGCTAAATTTAACGAAGCTTGCCGAAGCGGAGTTTTAACTTATACCAAAGAATGGCGCCAAGTTATTAGGCGCATTGGCCGTTTTGTAGATTTTGATAATGACTATAAAACCATGGACGTAAGCTTTATGGAGTCGGTATGGTGGGTTTTTGGTCAATTATGGCAAAAAAACTTAGTGTATAAAGGCTTTAGAGTAATGCCTTATAGCGTGCGCCTATCTACTCCTTTATCAAATTTTGAAGCCAATCTTAATTATCAAACTGTACAAGACCCAAGTTTAACTATTAAAGTAGCTCTTAAAGAGGATAAAAATACGTTTTTGTTAGTATGGACCACAACGCCATGGACATTGCCTGCAAATTTAGCCATTGCTGTGGGAAAAGATATAGCTTACGTAAAAATCCAAAATGATGACGGTTCTTGTTATATTATGGCTAAAAATTTAGTAGCTAACTTATTTAAAGACAAAGCCAATATTATACAAGAATTATCTGCTCAAGATTTAATCGGATTAGCCTATGAGCCTATTTATGATCATGAGGGTTATAAAAATTTAGGAAAAGATTTAGAAAAATGCTTTGTAGTTATTGAATCAAGCCATGTTACTACACAAACAGGTAGCGGTTTAGTTCATATGGCACCTTGTTTTGGCGTGGATGATTATGAAGCTTGCCTTAAAAATAATTTGCCAATATTTGATCCCATAGACGAAGAAGGTAACTTTTTACCCCTGATTAAAGAGTTGGCTGGACAGAATTTTAAAGATGCTGATAAGCTAATAATTAAAACTTTAAAAGAACAAAAAAAAGTATTTTCTCATAGTACTATTGATCACAGCTATCCATTTTGTTGGCGCAGCAATACGCCGCTCATGTATAAAGCCATGCCCGTGTGGTTTATTGATGTACCAAAAATAAAAGAGCGCATGTCTCAACTTAATACAAGTATTCATTGGGTTCCCGAAGCTATTGGTCATAAACGTTTTGCTAATTGGTTGCTTGATGCTCAAGAATGGTCGGTTTCTCGTAATCGTTTTTGGGGAACACCTATTCCTATTTGGCAATGTAGGCAGTGTGACCATAAAGTTTGTATAAGCAGTATTCAAGAATTAGAAAAATTAACTAATAGTAAAATTACAGATTTACATAGTCATTTTATTGACGATTTAAAATTTGATTGTGAAAAATGTTCTTGTGTTATGACACGCATTAGTGAAGTTTTTGATTGTTGGTTTGAATCTGGTTCTATGCCTGTGGCACAAATTCATTATCCCTTTGAAAATAAAGATATTTTGGCGAGTACTTTGCCTGCAGATTTTATCGCTGAAGGCCTAGATCAAACTCGGGGTTGGTTTTATACGCTTTTAGTTATATCTACTGCACTTTTTGATAAACCACCGTTTAAAAACGTAGTAGTAAACGGCATGGTGTTAGCGAGCGATGGCTCAAAAATGAGTAAATCTAAGCAAAATTATCCCGATCCTAAAAAAGTTATTGATGATTATGGCAGCGATGCTCTAAGAACTTATTTGCTAGGTTCACCCGTAGTAAGAGCAGAGCCTTTGTTATTTAGTGAAGAAGGCGTAAAAGAAGTGGTGAGATCAGTGCTTTTGCCACTTTATAACTGCTGGTCATTTTTTGTTTCTTACGCCAATATGGATAGCTTTGATCCTAAAACTGATTTGGCCAAAGCATTGCCTTATAAAGAGCGGGCTGAAATAGATAGATGGATTTTATCAAAGCTGCAATCATTGCTTGAATTGGTTAATCAAGAAATGGATAATTATTACCTGTATAAAACTATTGATCCCATGCTTAGTTTTATCGATGATTTAACTAACTGGTATATACGTAGAAGTCGTAGAAGATTTTGGAAAAATGCTAGTAATCAAAAAGAAATCGATGATAAAATTTCTGCTTATGCAACATTATACGAAGTTTTAGTAACACTGGCTAAGACCTTAGCACCCATGATGCCATTTATCAGCGAAGAGCTTTATCAAAGCTTAGTAGTAGATGTTGGTATGCATAAAAAGTTAGAAGATTCTATTCATCTTTGTGATTTTGAGCAGCCCGATCCTAGCAAGGTAGATAAAGATTTAGAAGCTCAAGTTGATTTGGTGCGTCAAGTAGTATGGATGGCCAGAGCTTTGCGTGAAAAACATCGTATTAATACTCGCCAGCCCTTGGCTAAAATAACGGTAGTTAGTCACAAATCTTTTGAACTCACAGCATTAATGGCTCATAAGGAACTTATTTTGTCAGAGCTTAATGTTCGTGATTTAGTAGTGCTTGATGATGATGAAAATTTATGTACGCTTTGCGCTAAAGCAAATTATAAAACCTTAGGGCCTCGTTTTGGTACGCAAATGAAAGATGCCGTGGCATTTATTAATAATCTTGATGCCAAAAGTATAAAGCTTTTAGAATCTGGTAAAAATTTAGTTTGTTTAAATCAAGAAATAAGCATAGAAGATGTGCTTATAACCAGGCTAAGTTCTCAGGACGTAGTGGTCTTAACCAAAGACCATGTAACAGTAGCTCTTGATACTCATATTACGCAAGATTTATATGAAGAAGGTTTAATGCGGGAAGCCTTAAGCTTATTACAAAAATTACGTAAAGATAATAATCTTGAAGTAAGTGATCGCATTAACTTAGATTTGTATTGCCAAAATATAAATTTTAGAAATGCCTTAGAGCGGTTTAAAGACTATTTGTCCCAAGAGCTTTTAGTAATAAATTTAACTATTTTGTCTCAACCAATACCAGCAATGCAAAAGCTAATAGTTAAAGAAGAAGAATTATTTGTTACTATTGCTAAAAACTAAAGGCAAATGCTTATTATAAAAATTAAAAATTATATTTTTTAGCTCTTTATTGGAACTAAATTTTTGTACTTTATAATAGGCATACATAAAAAACATTAATGCTTTTATGTTTTTTTTGCATTTGTTAAAAAAGCTATCAGGTGTTTTATGTGTTGTTATAGAGTTAAAAAATATAAAAGCTGTTGTTGCATGGCGAAAAAAATTGCTTTTATATTCAGTGTCTAAATAATTTTTTTGTATTTTATTCCATGTTTCTAGTTCTGTAGTAGTTATATCATAACTAAATTCTTCTTGGTATATTTTGTTAAATACTTCATGAGAGTTTATTTTGTTTTTTAATTGATCAAATAATAAACTATCTTCAATGATTTTAAGTATTTGTGTTCTATATTTTTTTGTTTCAAGAAGTTCATATGCTTTATGCTTTTTCATATATTCTTCTCTTTCTTTATCGAGCCATATATGTAAATAATGTCCCATTTTAAAACTATTTTTTTGTTCTAAAACAAATTCTATTGAATTATTAGGCATATGGTGCGTGGTAGACCTTTCAATATTTTTAGCCACATAGCGAATATCTGGAAATACGCTGCCAGCAAAAAAAGCATTTTTATCATCAATTTCTAAGTTAGTGCTATTTATTAATGCTAATGCACATACAATATGTCCAACTGGCCCAGCCATAATTAATCTCTTTTTTATAAAATAACTTGGATTATTTATGGGAATAAACGCCTATAGTCAAATGGTGAAAATATGCTAGATAACTAGCGTATATTTAAAATAGGTGGAAAAAATGTCTTTAAAATTTTTGGTAGTAATTTTTTTATTTGTAATTAGCGGATGCTTAATGAAAAATAATAAGGGTGATGATAGTAATAATTCCAATAATGAACAAAATGATCCCAATAACGAACAAAATAATGATTCCGCACTTACAGAATGTTCTAGTAATTTGAAAGCATCTTTAAGTAAGGGCGGCCCCAAAGAATTTATTGAGAAGGTCGATGAGATTAAAATTATAGCCACTAATTTAAAAGCCAGTGACGCTAGTTATACTCTACGAGAACTTAAAAATTTTAGTAATAATACACCAATTGGTGCTGCTAATATGCATTGTGTTCCAAGAGGTGAGATTGATTTACTTCCTGATGAAAACTGCACTATGGATACAAAAACTATAGATACCAAAGAATATAAAAAACAATGTGGTTTTATTAATAATATTGTCTCTAAATATCATGAAATTCATAATTCAAATAATACTGATGCTCAACTTAGTGGAACACCTTATGATTTAAGCGGCCAATTAAAAAAACTTGTTGATGAGTATATAAGTTTAATAATCACAAATTTTTAAATAACAAATATTTTGTTTAATATAATAGTTTCTTATAAATTAGTACTTAGCTTTTTTGGGGGAATCATGAATACTAATTTAGAAGAAGTGGAAGTTCAAGCATTGCTAATAATGTTTGAAAAAATTTGGCAAAAGAAATTTTCCATGCTCGATGGTCAAAACGGCAGGCCGTCTATTAGTGAATGTGTGGAAATGGTGCTGCATCAAGAAAATAATAAAAAGCCCAAAGAAGATTTAATTGATTTTTTAGAAAACCATTTGGAAGAAATGTCTAATAGACTGTAAATTATCCTCTATTGGACCTTAAAATCACTGATAAACTATATGATTTTGGTGGCCCAATTTGAACAGGAATTTCTTTAGGCGGTTCTATTTTAACTGGTTTTCTTCCAGGCTTCCCAGGAAGTTTGGCTGGTCCTGCTTCTTTTTTCTTAATTCGTGGAGGAGGCGGCCCATCTTTAGGTTTAACGCCTTCTTTAGCGAGCGCTCTAAGTTTCCCATCGACTAATGACAAAAATGCTTCTAAATCACCGCGCGTGGCAAGCTGAGCTTCTATCCAACGTAAAGGCCCTTTTTTAGGAGTCATTTCATATAATGCACGAGCTCTAGGAGAAAGTTTGCCATCTTTATCAAGATAGGCTCCTATTTTATCTCCTACACCTACTAAGCCCATAAGAGGATTTTGTGCCAAATAAATACCACAGACTGTTACTTCACCTATGCAAAACCTTGGTGCCCAACCACTTGATGGTCCATACCAATACATTTCTGGATAAAGTTTACGTTTTTCTAAAGACTTTAGGGTTTCTTGATACCGAGGCCAACGATTGCCTAAAATTTGTGATAATGACGCGTCATCAGGTACAAAATCTTTGTCTTTTAGTGGACTTTTAGCCATTATTGCCTCTATTGCTTATATGCCAGAAGACTAAAGCACAAAATAACAAAATTATAAATAACCTAAAAACAAATAAATTTACTAAAAAAACTATTATTGATAATGCTTATAACATAAACCTGAATTGGGAAAATTTATGGATACCAGTAGAATTGGCTTAGACCAGCTTATAGAAAAAGTTAAAAAAGAAGTAAATGACGATGCGCTCGCTCAAAAAGAAGCGATTATTAATCAAGCTCACCTTGCTGCTAGGGAAATTATTAATCAAGCTAAGATGCAGGCAGAACTAATATTTAAAGACACTCAAAACTTTATCAAACAAGAAAAAATTGCACTTCATAACGAACTTGAACTAGCTTGTAGAGATTTTTACTTAAAACTTAACGAGCGACTAAAAAATCAGCTTTTATTTCCTGTAATCAAAGAAAATGTGAGAGTTACTTTAAAAGAACCAGATTTTTTAAAGTCAGTACTAAAAGATTTAATACTTAACTTTGCTTCAAATAACACAAATATTGACGTACTAGTATCTAGAGAAATAAAAGCCTCTCTTTCAGCCTATTTTGCCTCTAGTATATTTGATCACATAGATAAAAATTTAAGTATTAAGTTGATTGACGAAGAAGGCCTTGAAGGCTTTGTTATAATTAGAAAACAAGACCATTGTATATGGGATTTTCGAGTGGAAACCATAGCATTAGAGCTTACGAGGCTTTTAGAGCCAAATTTACGTAAATATTTTAGTATACAAAAAAAGGTTACCACTCCCACACTAGGTGAGGCGCTAGCTTAAGATGTTTAATTACTACTTTATAACTACTCTTAAATCACTTGATAAAAACTTGTCTATGCCAATAGACATAAAAGATTTTATTAAGGCGGCATATGATTATTGTCCTCAAGAAATTGTTGACAACTTAGAATATCTTGATGCATACAAATCATTAATTAGCTCAAATTTATTAAAAGAAGATTACTGGTCTATTATTGAAAAAAAAACCAGGTCTAATCTTATAAAAAATTATGCTTTATTTAAACTTAGTTTTAATTTTACACTATCTAAATTTTATGAAAAAAAATATGGTTTAAAACCATTAGAACAAGAAATTATTTTTGATAATAGCGAAGACTTTTTAAATATTATGCACCTAATTAGTTCTAGTAATGCTATTGTTACGCAAAATTTACTTCATGAATATTTTTGGCAAAAAATAGAAAACTTAAAACCCCAAGACCCTTTTCACGAAGATCATATTTATGCTTATTTTCTTCACCTGCAGCTTTTAGATAGAAAATATTCTTATAATGAAGCAAAAGGGCAACAAATTCTTTTTAGTTTAAGGGCAGATTAGCAATGAAAAATGTAAAAAATTCCTATGTGGTAGGAGTAAACGGCAATATGGTTACTGGTTTTAGTACTAACCCAGTAGCTATGAATGAGGTTGTTTATGTGATTCTTAATGCCATGGGTGAAGTAAAAAAACTGAAAGCAGAAATAATTCGTATTAGGGGTCAGCATTATGATGCTCAAGTATTTGAAGATACTCGTGATATTAAAAATGGCGACGAAATAGAACTAAGTGGTGATTTATTATCTATAGAGCTAGGCCCAGGTCTTTTAGGGCAAGTATTTGATGGCTTAGGTAATCCTCTTAATAATTTAGCACAAAAAGATGGTTATTTCTTAAAAAGAGGTTCTTACATAAGTTCTTTGAATAAAGAAATTATGTGGCCATTTAGTCCAGTTGCTTGCACAAATAGTATTTTAAAACCAGGAGATACTTTAGGTATTGTTAAAGAAGGCATTTTTGAACATCGTATTATGGTGCCCTTTAAACTTTTGGGTCAGTTTAAAGTTTTAAGCATTTTACCTGTTCAGAAAATAAACTTAAAAACCGTAGTTGCTAAATTACAAAATATTAAGACAAATGCTATTCATGATGCCTATGCTGTACAAGAATGGGCTGTTAAAAAACCATTAAATTTTTATGACGAAAGATTATTACCGACTAAACCTCTGACTACTAAAATAAGAATAGTAGATGCTTTATTTCCCATAGCAGAAGGTGGAACAGCTTGTATTCCTGGACCATTTGGTTCTGGAAAAACAGTTTTTCAGCAAAGTGTTTCTCGTTATGCTCAAGCAGATATAGTAATCGTTGCAGCTTGTGGTGAAAGAGCAGGTGAAGTGGTTGAAACCTTGTGTGAGTTTCCACAGCTTATTGACCCAAAAACTAATCGTTCATTGATGGAGAGAACTATTATTATTTGTAATACTTCCTCCATGCCTGTGGCTTCACGAGAAGCATCTATTTATACGGCTATTACCATGGGTGAATATTACCGCCAAATGGGCTTAAGAGTTTTAGTGCTGGCTGATTCTACTTCACGCTGGGCGCAAGCTATACGTGAAATGAGTGGAAGACTTGAAGAAATTCCTGGTGAGGAAGCTTTTCCGGCTTATTTAGGCTCGCTTATTGCAAGCTTTTATGAAAGAGCTGCAAATGTTAGAATTAAGGATTCTAATTTAGGGCAAAGCATTGGATCTTTAACGTTAATCGGTACGGTATCTCCTGCTGGAGGTAATTTTGAAGAGCCCGTTACACAATCGACATTAGCGGTTGTTGGCTGCTTTTTAGGCCTTACCTATGCTCGTTCTTACGCCAAAAGATTTCCTGCTATTGCTCCTCTTGAATCATGGTCCAAGTATTTAGATTCTTTAGCTGGCTCTATAGATGAAATCTATTTTATTGGATTTGTTAAAATGGTTAAAAAACTTATTAATCATTATGCCAAAGGTCAGCTTATTGGTGATCAAATGAAAGTTGTAGGTTTTGAAGATATTAGTTTGCCAGAATATGTCCATTATTTAAAAGCAGAATTTTTTGATGCGGTTTTTTTGCAGCAAGATGCTTTTAGTGAAATAGATTCTTGTCCAAGTGAAGCCAGGGTAGCCAATTTACTTAAACAAGTTAATGACGTTATTGATTACGATTTTGGTTTTGGCGATAAAAACCAAGCTCGCGAAACACTCTTAAAATTAACGTCTTTGTTCAAAGATTTAAATTTGTGTTTATCCAATAGCTCTGAATATCAAAATTATCAAAAAGAAATAGCTAGCTTGTTAAGCAAAAAAGAGTTTTTGTATGCTTATAATCAAGAGGGATTAGCATGTTGAGGTTATTATGAAAAAATTTTATCACAAAATTACTAATATTACAGGCCCTGTAATTAAGCTAAAAGCTAGTAATGTTGCTTATGGCGAGCTGGCGATGCTTCATAAAGCCAATTTAGAAACCTCTTTGGCTACTGTTATTGCTATTAATGGTGATGAGGTGTCTTTGCAAGTATTTGAAGGTTCTCGAGGTATTCGTACTGATGATAGAGTAGAGTTTTTAGGCCAGAGTATGAAATTAAATTTTTGCCCTAATAGGTTATTGGGCAGAATTTTTAATGGTTCTCTAAAACCTCTTGATAATAAACCAGTTATCGATGATGAAAATTGGGTTGATATTGCAGGTCCCTCTTTTAATCCTGTAAACAGAATAGTGCCTTCAAAAATGATTCAAACTGGTTTGCCCATGATAGACATGTTTAATACGCTGGTAGAAAGCCAAAAACTGCCTATTTTTAGTGTGGCGGGTGAGCCCTATAATCAACTTTTAGCAAGAATAGCGTTACAGGCACAAGCAGATGTTATAATTTTAGGGTGTATGGGCGTTAAATATGATGAGTTTTTATTTTTTAAAAAGACTTTAGAAAAACGAAAGCAAAAAGTAGTTATGTTCATTCATACAGCGCAAGATCCAGTGGTTGAATGCGTGCTTATTCCAGATTTAGCTTTAGCTGCAGCTGAGCAATATGCCTTAATCGGTAAAAAAGTACTAGTTTTGTTAACAGATATGACTGCTTTTTCTGATTCTCTTAAAGAAATTTCTATTGCTATGGACAAAATACCTTCTAATAGAGGTTATCCTGGCGATTTGTATTCCCAGTTAGCTTCTCGATACGAAAAAGCCGTAGATATAAAAGGTGCGGGTTCAATAACTTTACTAGCAGTAACCACGATGCCTGGAGATGATATTACTCATCCAGTACCTGATAATACTGGCTATATTACAGAAGGGCAGTTTTATTTAAAAAATCGTCAAATAGATCCTTTTGGCAGCTTATCAAGGCTAAAACAGTTGGTAAATAAGGACACGCGGGAAGATCATGCACCTTTAATGAACACCATGATTAAGCTTTATGACCAGGCAAAAAAAGTTAGACAACAACGCTCTATGGGCTTTAATATTTCTGAGTATGATGAAAAATTGCTTGCTTATGGTCAAGAGTTTGAAGAAAAAATGATGGATTTAGAAGTAAATTTACCACTTTTTGAACAGCTTGATTTGGGTTGGAAAATTTTATCTAATAACTTTGTTAAAGAACAAACTGATATTTCTTCTAAACTTGCCAATAAGTATTGGGTATAGCTAATGGCTTATGAATATAAATTAAATAAATCAGAGCTTACGCGCATAAAGCGGCAAGAAAAATTATTTTTGCAATATTTGCCTGTGCTAAAGCTAAAGCAAGAACAGCTACAAAGCGAACAGAATCGTATAAAAAGAAGCATTGACGCTATCAAAAATCAAGAAGAAGAGCAGCTTTTAAAAATAAAGCCTTACATAGCTTTTTTTAGTGATAGCTATAGCGTTAGTATTCATGATTTTGTAAAAATAGAGCATCTGGAAACTTCTTCAAAAACTATTGCTGGTATTTTTATAAAGACTTTTAAATCATTGAGCTTTAAGCAATTTGATTTGCCGTATTTTGATATACAGCCATGGTTTTTGGAAGTATTGCCTCTTCTTAAAGATTTTATAGAACTAACAACTCAATTAAATATGCTGAAAGAAGAAGAAAAAATTATTAAAAAAGAACTTAGAAAAGCTACGCAAAAAGTTAATTTATTTGAAATGATTCTTATTCCTCAATCAAAAACAGCTATTAAACGCATTAAAATAGCCTTGGGGGATGAACAAGTAGCTAGTGTAAGTAGAGGCAAAATAGCTAAACAAAAAAATTTAAAACAAGTATTTTTAGAGGAACAAAGTTTATGACTGTTTTAGCCATGCGCAAAGTTTCCTTGTTGGCACGCTGTGTTGATCAAGATAGCATTATGCAAGTGTTACAAAAAAATGGTTTAATGCATATTTTAGATCTTAATCCTGATAAAAATATAGTATGCAAAAAAGAACTTGAGCGTTTGAATAATATACTTGAAATTATGAAACTTTTTAAGGCAAGATCTTACGATATACCCCCAAAAAATATTTCTCTAAGTAATACGTTGGAAGAAGTTTTTGTTCTTGTGCAAGAATATGAGGAATTAAATAAAAATATAGATAATCTACAAAATATTTTGGATAAGTACGCCCCTTTTGGGCAGTTTAGCCTAGATACAAGTTTATTAAATAGCATTAAAGCGTCACTAAAACTTGGGGTATTTTCGAAAGAAGATATTGCTACTTTAGTAAAAGAACAAATTGCTTTTGAAATTATTCATAAGCAGGAAAATCAATTTTATGTGGCTTTATTTTTGCAAAATAATCAAAAAACCTCTCTTAATTGTTTTGATCCGCCTGAGCTAAGTATAAAAGAATATAAAAATCAAATATTAGAAAGTAGACAAAAACTTGAATTAGTTAAAAGTAATTTGTGCCGTTGGTCGTATCAATATTCTACTATAGAGAAATATGTAAAAGAAGTTAGAGAAAATTATGACCGATTATTAGAATCACAAAAAGCTTATGAAGAAGATAAGTTATTTGGTATATCTGGCTTTATCTTAAAATCTCATGAGAAAGAATTTAAGAATTCATTGGCAAATTATACTATTGCATTACAAATTGAAGAACCTAAAGCTGGTGATAACGTTCCAGTATTATTAAACACTACATTTTTTGCCAAAGGGTTTCAGACAATTTTACGATCTTTTAGCGGTATAAGTTATTTTGAAAAAGATAAGACTTCGTTAATTAGTATACTTTTTATGTTTTTTGGTGGCCTGTGCTTAATGGATGCTGGTTATGGAGTTTTATTATTTATTTTAGGGTATGTGTTAGCGTTAAAAAATCAAGTAAATATAGGCCAAGTTTTTATGTGGACTGGCGGTTTTTCTACTATTCTAGGTGCTTTGTGTGGTCAGGTATTTGGTTTATTAGTTTCTAAGGATATTTTTATTCGTTATACTCCTATTTTTGATTTGGCCACAGACCCTTTATCTTG
Organism: uncultured Myxococcales bacterium; assembly: GCA_964493205.1. GTDB lineage: Bacteria > Myxococcota > UBA727 > UBA727 > JABDBI01 > CAZBMJ01. Next base: position 28,829 of record CAZBMJ010000013.1, on the reverse strand, counting down.
CTTTAAGTTTTCCTTAATTGTTGGCGTTTTTATTATGATGCTTTGCAATTTAGTAGTGCTCATGGAAGCAGGTATTAAAAGCAATGCTTTGGGAAATTTTTTGGTGATTTTGGCTGGCGTATGTTTTGCTTTTTCTAGCCTAGATTTTATGGATGAAAATCTAAGTTTTATCTTACAAAATTTCTCCTATGGATTGATAGCTTTAAGTGTACTTTCTTGGATACTATTTCCAGATCAAGCTTTTGGAGAAAATAAGCATATAGCCAATGTTTTATGGACACTTTATTCAGGTCCGGTGGGCATTATTCAAGATATTTTAAGTCACATGAGATTATTTGGTATAGCCTTGTCAGGGTCTATTTTAGCAATGGTTATTAACAAAATAATTTCTTTAATGCCTTTTTTATTGGCGAGTATTTTTGCACCTATTGCCCATTTTGCCATTTTTTTATTAGCACTTTTATCTTTATATATTCATACAAACAGGCTGATATTTTTAGAGTTTGGTACCAAATGTATTAAAGGTGGAAATAATTATTTTAACCCATTTTTTAGGAGAATTTAACCATGAAAAAACTTATGATGCTTATCGCTACTTTTTTATTTGCTGCCACCGCCTTTGCTAGTCCTTACGACTACGCCAGTATGGCCATAGAACAGCAAATTATGTTGTTTATTGGTTTTTTAAGTATTATTTTAGGGATGTTTAGCTCGGCCTATGCTTTAACTATTTCTCTTAGTGCTTATGCTGCTTGTGATAAAGTTCATAAATCCTCATGCTTTATTCCTGCTGTTATGCCTGGCTCACAAGGGATTTATTCTTTTGCCATAGCATTTTTAATGATTCAAAATATGTCAAGCATGCCCTTTCAGGTATGTTTTGCAGGTATGATTTGTGGATTTCCTTGCTTTTTTTCAGCCATTGGACAGGCAAAAACTGCAGCTGCTTGTATTAAATCTATTAATAATGGGTCAATGGATCAAGGACAGGCTTTATTAGCCACAGGTGTGCCAGAACTTTACGCTTTAACAGGCTTAGCTGGCGGTTTTTTAATGATGGTTTAAAAAACTAAGTAACCAAATAATCTTTGATATTTAGTACTTCAATTTCTTGTATATAGGGAAAATTATTTCCATTATAGAGGACAAAACCTTTATCGCCTTCTTCCATTATTGACTTTATGGCAGTAGTCATTTTGGTATTAAACGTAGCAGATTGCTTGATTTCAATAACCTCTTTAAACAAGCCTCGATCAATAATTAAATCAACTTCTACTTTATGGCTGGTGCGGTAATAATAAAGCGCTGCACCAGTTTTATTATGCAATTCTTTTTTTAATACTTCTGCTACGACAAAATTTTCAAAAATACTGCCCGTCATCGGGCCATTTTGATATAGATCCTTATTTTTGATACCGGTTAAATAAGAAACTATACCCGTATCATAAAAATAAATTTTAGGAGCTTTAACTATACGTTTATTGTAATTCTTAAAATAAGGGGGAAGTAAAAAAATAATATATGAAGCCTCTAAGATGGCAATCCAGCGTTTAAGCGTTGTAACGGAAATACCAATATCATTTGCTAAAGAACTCATTTCAAGCTGTTGCGCTGTGCGTGCAGCAAGAAGCCTGATTAATCGTTGAAAATCTCGTAAATCACCAATATTATTTACTGATCTCACATCCTTATTTACGTATGTATCTATATAAGAGCTATACCATTCCTCAGAACCTTCGAAAGATCTTTGTACTAATTCGGGATAAGAGCCTCTATATTCAGCTTCAAATCGCAAATCATCATCTATCTCTTGCAACTGAAATGGCAATAAAGTTAATAAACCGATCCTGCCTGCTAAGGATTCTGAAACGTTTTGCATAAGGGTAAATTGGCTAGAACCTGTCAAAACAAAATTACCATATTGAGAACGATTTTTATCTACACGTAATTTTATATGATCAAAAATGGTAGGAACTTTTTGTACTTCGTCAAAAATAACTTTTTCAGAATATCGTTGAAAAAACCCATCTGGGTCAGCAAAAAAAAACTCTTGAGTTTTGAAATCATCAAAAGTAACAAATTGATAATCAGGTAAACAATGAAGCAATAATGTTGATTTCCCTGATTGTCTTGGTCCAGTGATAGCTACCACTGGAAAAAGTTTTAAATATTTTCTAAGAATAGGTTCTAACACCCTGTTTTGATATATCATTTCTGGTTCTTTAGCCTTTTTGTGTAATTTTAACATCAAATATCATAATTGCACAAAAATAATAAAATTAAAATATTTTATTTTCAAACATGCCCTTTCAGGTATGATTTGTGGATTTCCTTGTTTTTTTTCAGCCATTGGACAAGCAAAAACTGCAGCTGCTTGTGTTAAATCTATTAATAATGGGTCAATGGACCAAGGCCAAGCTTTATTAGCCACAGGTGTGCCAGAACTTTACGCTTTAACAGGCTTAGCTGGTGGTTTTTTAATGATGGTTTAAAAACTATATTGCATAAAAATAATAAAACACAATTAATTTAAGAAAGCTTTATTTTAAAATAATTTTTGGTATAACAGGAATTATTTTATTTTAATGGTGATATAATTATGTTTTTAATATTGATTTTTTCTTATGTAATTTCTTCTTTTTCGCTTTTAGCTACTAATGCATCACAAATGGCAACCACTATAACTCAAGTTACCACTAGTGACAATGTTTTGCACTTACGACTTAACAATAGGGAATCAATACAGGATCAGTTAATAAAAGCTTTAGAAGAAAACAATATAGAAGAGTTTCAACGCTTATGGACTTTATATTGTAAAAACCCTTCAGAAATAGATTTTTATGCTTTAGCCTTAAATTTAGAAAACTGGGAGATTATAAATTTTTTATTAAACCAACAAGTTTCTATTCCTTGCGCAATTATAACAAAACTTTTAGAAGCAGCTCAAAATAATACACAAATACTGCAGGCATTAATGGATTATAAAGATAAAAATCAACAAACCATACTTCATCAAGCTGCTAGTAGTATGAATCATGAATTGGTTGATCAAATTATAACATTGTTGCCTGAAATTATTAATAAACAAGATAATCGTGGAAACACAGCATTACATATTATTTTACAGAAGAGCAAAATAGATAGAATGAGTATTATGGATAAATTTAAAAATGCTGGTGCACGTGTAGATATCAAAAATACTAATAATAGGACTGCTGAAGAACTTCTAAGTGGTTTTAAAAAACATGAATATACAACACCAAAATCTAATAATAGTAATAATATGACCTTAAAATTAAAAAAACCTATTTCTAAAACCAAAAAAACTAAAAAATTAAAAACTTTACCTATAACAATTGATGCCTCAGCTAGTTCACCTGTCCCTCAGAACATAGGCGATAATTTAACCTATGTTGCTCATACTACAAATAATCAAAACGTTAATTTTGAGCAATTATTTGTATGTAATCTAGAAGATATAGAAGATCCCTTTGAAGGCACTAGTAGTTATGGAGTTGGTCTTTAATCATGCCAAAAATGCCTAAACTTAAAGCCTGTAAAGCTATACTGCTTAAAAAAAAGCAGATATAAAAAGCTGATACTATAGCGACTATTTTATTGAATTTGCTTAAAGTAGGGTAATAAAATTGTAAGGCTCTCGATAGATTAATGCCTACTAAAATAGGGGCTATAAAAGCACCTATTAAAGGTATGGCGCTAAAAAACATAAAACTTAAGCTTAAAGAAGCTGCATCAATAATAGTTTGCAGTTGTAAGCTTTTTTTATTTTCGTAACTAAAAATCCATAAAAAAATAAATAAGGCTCCACCCAATATATGAGGCCCCATATAGGCTATGGGTAGGGCTAGTATCAGCATTACTAAAGCATAAATTTGCTGTTGAGATAATTTTGTTAAAAATTCTTCTTTAGATAGATTAAATAACTCTAAAGCTTGATTATAATTTAAATTATTATTATTTAAAAAATCTATTTTTACATAATAAACACTAGCGAGGGATATTAAATTCCCCCAAATAATGCCTAGGCTTAGGCAAATAAAGCTCATCCAAACTATCTTTTGGCTACTTAAGTCTTTAAGTTTATTAGCAAAAAATATTTTTGGTTTAAACAACATATTTAAGATATCAGACGAAAACGAGTTTTTGAGCATACAAGCCTTCTTTCGTAAAACTTTTTGATTAATTAACACGTAGTTTTTAAATAACTAGATTTCGTCTGTTGATTTTTACTCAAATAGTTATTATGTATCTATGGGATTAGTGTAAATTATTGAATTAACAAGTTAAATGGAATGTTATGAAGAAATCATTAACTATATTGAAAATCTGCCTGTATAACATTTTATTTATATATTTTATATCTTGTGGGCACAAGGCAGCGCAAGATACTCCTCAGGCATTGGTTATTAGCAAATGTAGCGATGTTATAGTGTCAGGTGAGTGTGACGGCCGTAAGATAGGTGCTCACGACTGTCAATGGAATGTAAATGATGGAAAATGTGAGGATAAAAAAACACCTGCTGAAAATGAAAATAATCCACCCGTAGATCCACCTACTGATGAAGAAGCTAGAGAAGACGAAAATAATCCACCTGCTGAGGAAGAATCAGCAGTCGCAGATGACACAAAACCCGCAGACGAACCAGTAGCAGAAGAAGAAAATAATCCTATTAAGCCAACAGAATGCTCACATTACAGCGTTGATAATAAAAATTTAGAACAATGTGGTTTGACAAAAATCCCGGGTAAACTTTGTAATGTGCAGCGGCCTAAGGGAGGCGATCCCTTTGAGTGTGTTGAAGTGGCTCATTGTAACAAAATCATAGGAAATTCCGATAAAGCAATGCTTAGGTGTAATATTCAAGATTGTCATTGGCGAAAAGAGAAAATACTTGGCAAAGTCATTGAGATGTCCAAGGAAAGTTGCCATAAAGACCCTTAACAGTTTTTTATATAATAAATTAAGTATTAGTAAAAAAATAAATTTCCTAGGTTGATTTTTAAGTAAATAGTTAATATGTATATATTTGTTTAATATAATTATTAAATTAATAAGTTAAAGAGAGATTTTATGAAGAAAATATCCGGTGTATTAATACTATGCTTATCTAGTGCTTTATTTGTGTTTTTTATATCTTGCGCTCGTAAGCCAGCTGAAACCACTCCTGAGACCACGGGTGTAGTAGTGCCTCCCCTGGCTATTAAATGTGCTGATGTGCCTATTGCTAGTTGTGCAACAACAATTTTACCCAATGGCGTTAAGTGTGAATTAAATGCAGCTGGTGATGCTTGCCAAGATGTAGTAGCTGTAGTAGCTCCAACAAAATGTAGCGATGTGTCCATTACTGATTGCAATAATACTACGTTAGCCAATGGCGTTAAGTGTGAATTAAATGCAGCTGGTGATGCTTGCCAAGATGTAGTAGCTGTAGTAGCTCCAACAAAATGTAGCGATGTGTCCATTACTGATTGCAATAATACTACGTTAGCCAATGGCGTTAAGTGTGAATTAAATACAGCTGGTGATGCTTGCCAAGATAAGGCAGTAGTCCCAACCAAATGCTCAGATTACAGCGTTGCTAATAATAATTTAGACCAATGTGGTACAAAAAACTTGGGTAAGGATAAAAATAATAACGCAATAAAATGTGATTTAGATGTAAAAAATAACAAATGTACAAGAGTCAATTCATGTGAATATATTGTTAGCGGCCCAGATAAAGGGCAATCTAGGTGTCAGCCACAAGGTTGTTTTTGGCGTAAAGAAAAGAGTATCCTTGGAAATATAAAAGAAAATTCAAAAGAATCTTGCCATACTAGTAAATAAATAAGTTTTAATAACTTTCAAAAAACCCTTGCTTATATAGCAAGGTTTTTTTATTTTTTAGCCTATTGTCAATGATTGATAAATAGGATTAACTACTGATATCGATATCTTATATAAATTAAGTTGATTTAAATGTTTTAATTGTTAAGCTTTTTAACTTGGAATTTAGTGTAATTATTTGGTTTGTCTATGAATAAATATTTTATAAAATTAGCATTCTTGCTTGCTTTAGGCATTATTAGTGCCTGTGATAAGTGCAGCATCGATAATTTGGATGTGAATTTGTTGCAAAAGCCAACTAATGCTTTAGTGCTCATAGATGGCCAAAGCACAGCTAGTCCTGTGGAATTTTTTGCCCATAGTACCAAAGAATCTGTGACTAAAAATGCTAAGCCCTTAAGCTTTAGTCTTGATTTGGCACAGCTTACTATAAAAAAAGCTCAAGAATATAGTGCTACATTAGCAGCTGATGCAAATCTTGATACATTAATAACCGCTTTAACACTTGCTAAAACTCAAGAAGAAGGCGTATTGGACCTCAATGGTTATATCAATATTATTGATGATATTAGTAAATTTGATGTTTCAACATATAACGAAATAAAAGATATTTTTAATAAAAATCTTTATACTAAAATTATTATTGCTATACGGCCAATCTTAAAGGCAATTGCAGACGATGCTAAAACTTATCAAGCACAAGCTTTGTTGTTACCAACTTATTGTTTGCCGAATACCGACGCTCATAAAAATGCTAACAGTATAAAAGAATTAGTGGAGCTATTAACTAATATTGAATTAATAGATGTTGATTCAGTTAATGTGTTGTCAATAGTTGATAGCATAGCTCTGCTAACTACATCATTGACGACTGTTATTAAAAATACTGAATTAGCTGATGAAATATCTTATAACTCTGCTAAGACTAATCTTAATAAAATTATATTTGATAATATAAATAATATAAATCATTTAAGAAAGAGTATTTATCCAGCTTTATTAAAATTACCTGGTGGAAAAATAACTATTGAGACTCCAGCCTATTTAACACAAGTTATTAATTTTGATGTTTCTAAGTTGGAATCTAGTGAATTATTAGCGTTGGTGCAAAGAAGCCCAAGCAGCTTGTTTTTTATGCTTAAAAATAAAAGTGATTTAGATGTATATGCTTACTATTTAGCTCAAAGTTTATATAATAATAAAAAAGTTTATAAAGCAGATTTGTTTGTAATAGCTTCGGCAGCTCTAGGGTATGGCTTAAACAAAGACCAGTTTGTTGATTTTATGGTCAGTGTCATAAAAGAAGCTGATTCTAGTGTGGTTATATTAAATAATTTATCGTCCCTAGCTTATAAGTATTTAAATGAGTCTTCTAATTCTGATGAAAATTTAATCGCTGATAATTTAGAAAGCTTACTGTCTAAATTATCGGGAGTGACTATTTTAGTGCCTATAAACAGTGATAGTTCATTAAAAAATAACAGTTATTTTAGTTCTAAATTTAGCGATTTTTCAGCCTTAACTTTATCTTTAAGCAGGGCTATTCTTAACGAACTTATTATTGATACTGAGCCTGCAAAAACTAAAGAAGACATCATAGCCACAGCTAAAGTCTTACGCGCTTTGTCAGCAGAAAAATATTCTTTAGGGGCTTTGTATGAAATATGGCAAAGTTATAAAAAAAATCCTACTTTAACACAAAAAGAATTAGTACTTGATGTTTCTAATAAATTAGCAGGCATTTCTGATAAAGATGTTAGTAAAAAAGGTTTATTAGAGCTCTCTTGGGATTTTATTGAAGGCTTAGTACAAAATGATCCTCATTTTTTTAGCTCGTACAAAAAACCTAAAGATGATGTTGTGCAGCAAAAAATATTTAAACTAACGCTGGCTAATATTGGTACGCAAGTAAAAGATACAGCCAATAGAGCAATAAATGATTTAAATAAAAAAACTGCAGCAAATGTGGCTCAAATAAACATAGCTAAAACAACAGCAATTGGTGACATTGATACCAGCAAAAATAATGCCTTAGGTGAAATAGGTGTTGCTATTAACGATGCTACAACGCAAGCTACGAATGCTGCAGCATCTGCAACCGCAGCAGGCAAATCTCAAGTAGCAGCTAAAGCTAGTGAAGATAACGCAGCAAAATCTTTTGTAGATGCTCAAGCAGAAGCAGGAAAAGCACATACTCAAGCTGGAAATGCTGCAAATTCAGCAATTGCAGCAGGAAATTCAGCTGTAGCAGCTAACACTAGCGCAAAGGATGCGGAAAAATCTTTTGTAGCAGCTCAAGGGGAAGCGGGTAAAGCACAGGCTCAAGCTGGAAATGCAGCAAATTCAGCATTAGAATCGAAAACAGCGAGAGATGAATCAAGAGATGCAAGAGATAAATCTGTTATGTCAGCTTTTGATGCAAAAGTAGATGCGAATAGCGCTAAAGGTCAAAGATTATTTGCAGAAATAGCTAGAGATGACGCAAAAAGTGCAGAATTAGCTGCTAAAATCTCTCAAAATGCAGCTAAAACTAGCGAAGAGAATGCGGCAAAATCTTTTGTAGATACTCGTATTGAAGCGGTCAAATCACAAGTTCACTCTGCCAGTGCTGTGAATTCAGCATCTAGAGCTGAATTTTATAAAAACAAATCAGAAGAGTTAGCTAAAAAAGTACAAGATAGTGAAAATAAAACTAATGAATTATTTATAAAAGCAAGAAACAGCGAACTTAAAGCTAAGGAATTAGCTGATAAGGTACAAAAGAGTGAGAATCGTCTTAAAAGGCTAGCTGCACAAGTAAAAACTGTGCAAACTGATACTACTAAATTAGCGCTAGATGTAAAAAAAGACAAAGAAGCTGTGAAAGTAGCAAAAGAAGAGATTGAATTACTCAAGCAAGAAGTAGAAATATCTAAGAAAGAAGCTGAGTTTGCTAAAACAGAGGCTATAGATGCTCAAGAAAAAGCAGAAATAGCTAAATTAGAAGCACAAGCAGCGAAAGGTGATGCAGAAACAGCTCAAGAGGAAGCCGAAATAGCTAAATTAGAAGCACAAGCGGCGAAAGGTGACGCAGAAACAGCTCAATTAAATGCCGAAATAGCTCAAGAGGAAGCAGAGCAAAATAAAAAAGATGCAGCAAATTCAGCAACTGTGGCAAATGAATCAAAAGACAAAGCAGAAACAGCTAAAAAAGCAACAGAACAAGCTTTTGCAGTTACTCTAGCTTTGGCAGGGCAAACTCAAATCCATGCTACAAATGCAGCAAATTCAGCAGGGCAATCAAAAGATTCAGCAACCGAAGCAAATGAATCAAAAGACAAAGCAGAAACAGCTAAAAAAGCAACAGAACAAGCTTTTGCAGTTACTCTAGCTTTGGCAGGGCAATCAAAAGATTCAGCAACTGTAGCTAAAGCTAGTGAAGAGGCAGCAGGTAAGTCTCAGGAAGCAGCAAAAACTAGTGAAGATAACGCAGAAGAGTTTGCAAGTCAGTCAAAAGGTTCAGCAAAAAAAGCTAAAGAGCATCAACAAAATTTGATTGATCTATATGCTCAATATCATAAAAAATTAGACGAATGGGACATTTATTTTAATGATAAAAATAGTCAATCAGCAGCAGAACTAGATAACAAAGCACAAGAAAAATTGAAAGAAATGCAAGAGCTTAAAGAAAAATTTTTAGTAGAAGTAAATCAAACAACTACTAAAATTGCTCAGGAAACTAATGCGCTATTTACTAATTTAAAAAATCAGACAGAAAATGATTTAACTACTTTTAATGATAATTTAAAAGAACAAATAAAACAAGCTAAAACTCAATCTGTTGATGATTTGAAAAACGAGGCTGCAAAATTAACTACTGATTTAAATGATTTAGTTAAAACTACTGATGATAAGATTAATGTAATGCAAACAACTATAAATGATAATATTAATATAATGAAAACAACTATACGTGAGTATGAAACACATGTTAGTAATTTTGCAGAAAAGACCAGAAAAATACAAAATTTAGACAGAAAATTTAGAGAACTTAATTCAGATGATAATAATAACAAACTACGAGAAATAAATAATGCTCTAGCGAATATAGAAGAGCTAAGAGATGTGAAAGAGGAAATGACAAAGATTAAAGGAAATATAAGTCTTATGAATGATGGTTTTTTTGCAGAAGCAGGAGAGGTAAAAACAGGCATGAAAAAGACTTCTGATAAGTTAGAAAAAGTTATAAATACTCTTAAAAATATAAAACTTACTGAATCTATTAATACGGTGTTTAAGAATGCTTTTAAAGATTTGACTGAAAAAGACGTTAAAAAACTTTAAGCTAAAACAAACAAAATTTTTAATTGAAATATTGATGGCTTGAAATTTGTTGAGAATGAGTTTATGCATAGATCCGCTAAACCATTAATTAGCAAAGAGAAGTTTTCTTAATGCCACAAATATTTCCTAAATGGAGCAATACTGCCGCCAAACTAGTGCCGATTCTGATCGGGATCAAACTTATATTGGTGGTATTCGTATTTTGGTACTGGTTTTCACCACTCAGCCTTGAAGTAGGGTATCGACCAGTTCAGCCTGTGCCTTTTAGTCATAAACTACACGTTTCTGACTTAGGTGTTGATTGTCTTTACTGTCATAGTAATGCAGAAAAAGGCCCTTTTGGTTCAGTACCTTCTACACAAACTTGTATGAATTGCCATGAACACCAAGCAAATAAAGACTCGTTAAAGTTTTCTGGTGTTATGCAGTCATGGCATAACAATACACCTATTCCTTGGATAAGAGTTCATAAAGTTGGTGACTATGCCTATTTTGATCACTCTGCTCACGTAAAAATTGGTGTTGGCTGTGTTAGTTGTCACGGAAGAGTGGATCAAATGATGGTGGTAAAACAAAATGAAGCATTATCTATGGGATGGTGCTTGGATTGCCATAGAAATCCTGCGCCACATTTAAGGCCAGTAGATCAAGTTACCAATATGGAATTTCAACAAAGTGAAGTTTATAGGCAGATGGCTATAGAAAAAGCTAAAAGTCTAAATCCTCCAGTTGAAAGTTGTTCGGGCTGTCATAGATAATTACGGAAAAAAACTAAAAATGAGTACTCATAAAGAAAAAGTTATACAAGCCGATGGACAAAAACTTACCTATTGGCGTTCTATTGAAAACCGTCGTAGAACTCAAGATTACCTAGATCATATAGCAGATGAGTTTGCGCCTGATATTAGCGATATTACCCATGTTGATCGTCGCTCTATGCTTAAGTTTATGGGCGCTTCAGTGGCACTAGCTGGCCTAGGTGTATCGTGTAGGCGGCCTGAAGAAAAGATTTTACCTTATGTAAAGCAACCTCACGATTTGGTGCCAGGTATTGCTAATTATTTTGCTAGCGCCAATGATTTGCCATATGGGGCAAGTGGTTTATTAGTAGAAAGCCATGAAAATAGACCTACTAAAATAGAAGGCAATCCTAATCATCCTCATAATTTAGGTAAAGCTTCTTTATTAGATCAAGCAAGTGTATTGGATGTTTATGATCCAGATCGTTCTAAGTTTTGTTGGCAAACTAAAGCAGGTGATCAAATACCGGCTTTATGGACTGAATTTGATAGTTTTGCTAGTAAACATTTTAGTGATTTAGCAAATAACGCTGGTGAAGGCTTAGCTTTTTTGTGTGATGGTGATACCTCACCAACTTTCTTAAGACTAAAATCCTTAATTCAAGCACGCTTTTTAAAAGCTAAATTTTTTATTCATGAGCCTTTGCGTCAAATAAATACTGAACATGCTTCAAAGCTTGCCTTTGGTGAGAATACAAAAGTTAAATATAATTTCTCTAATGCAAAAATTATTGCGTCTATTTTTGCTGATCCATTTTCATGTGGGCCAGATCACTTAAGTCACCTAAGAGGCTTTGGTAAAAATAGAACTATGATGAGTGCTGCTGACGCCAAAAATATTAACAGACTTTATGCTATTGAAGCTGACTATTCTATATTTGGTTTAAATGCCGATCACCGCTTAAGACTTCCCATGGGTTTAGCCAAAAGATTCGTAGAAGCCTTAGCCTATGAGCTTCATGCCAGTTATAATATTGATATAGACAAAAGTTTGCCAGGCTTTAAAAGCTTATCAAGCATAGTTAATAAGCCTACTCTTATGAAGGGACTTGATAGAAAATTTGTTTATACCCTAGCTAAGGATTTAGCACAAAATAAAGGCCAAGCTTTATTATTTGGCGGCGATCATTTGCCTAAAGAAATTTTGGCCATGATCCATGTATTAAACACAGCTTTATCGGGGCTAAACAAAACTTTTACAGTGTTAAATATTGATAATAGTTTATCAGATACTGATAGCCATGAGCTAGCCAAAGACATTAAAGATAATAAAGTTAGTACGCTTATAATGCTTAATACTAATCCTGTTTATAATGCGCCACGAAATTTGGATTTTGTGGAATTATTAAAAAAAGTTAAAGTGACTATTCATGCAGGATTATACAAAGATGAGACGGCTAAAGTTTGCAGTTGGCATTTGCCCACTACTCACTTTTTAGAACATTTTGCCGATGCTCGTTCTTTTGATGGAACTATAAGTATTGTTCAGCCTCTTATAAAGCCGCTTTTTGATTGCCGTTCTAAGCTACAAATCATGGCTCAATTGGCTAATTTTATAACTAATAATGGCCGTGATTTAGTAAAAGAAACTTTTGCAAGCTTAAAATATACCAATTTTGATAAGGCACTACATGATGGTGTAGTGAGCTCTTCTGAGTTTGCCACGAGTAATAACCCCAAAATTAATTGTGAAGAAGTTTATGCTAACTTTAGTAAAATTAATGCTTATTTGCCAAGCAAAGAAAAACCTGAGTTAATTCTAGCTTTTGATCGCAAAATACTTGATGGTCGATTTGCTAATAATTCATGGCTGCAAGAGCTTCCCGATCCTGTAACTAAAATTAACTGGGATAATGTTTTATTAATGAGTCCAGCTATGGCCAAAGAATTGGGCGTAAAAAGTGGTGTTAAGAAAAATGCTTACATGGCTGATTTAATGGCCGTAAGCCTTAACAATAAAACCATAGAGCTGCCTATTTTTGTTATGCCCGGTCTTAGTGATTATTCATTGATTACTAACTTAGGCTATGGGAGAGCAGGTGCGGGTGAAATAGCCAACGGTGTTGGAATCGATGTGTATGATTTTTATTTAGGCCAAGAAAAAATGGTTTTTAGTGATGTCACGCTTGCTAAAACTACTAAACAAGTAAAAATTTCTTGTACTCAAGAACAATACGCCATGAATGGCGATACGGTGCAGGAAGTAGATGTTTTAACCTTGCAAAGCAGAGACCCTGCACGAGCAGCCAATGTTAAAGATTATTTAAAAAACCCTCAATATGCCACTGATGCTGGTATTCCTAAAAATTTATTAGTTAAAGAGGGCGATAAAAAAGTACCTTTGCAAATAACTTCCCCTTGGGATTATAGCAAAAATAATCAGTGGGGCATGAGTATAGATTTATCAAAGTGTACCGGTTGTAATGCTTGTATTGTGGCTTGTAAAAGTGAAAATAATATTCCTGTGGTAGGCAAAGAACAAGTTATGCGTGGCCGTATGATGGATTGGATTAGGCTTGATCGCTATTTTGAAGGTGATGTAAAATCACCCCGTGCCATATCGCAACCCATACCGTGTCAGCATTGTGAAAATGCACCTTGTGAACCTGTGTGTCCTGTAGCTGCAACGAGTCACGATAAAGAAGGTCTTAATGTGATGACCTATAATCGTTGTGTAGGAACTCGTTATTGTGGTAATAACTGTCCGTTTAAAGTCAGACGATTTAATTATTTTGACTATTCTAAATCAGGTGATTTATATGTGGAAGAGTCTGCTAAGGAACGTCAAAAAACACTTTTGTTACAAAGAAATCCAGATGTAACGGTTCGTTATCGAGGGGTAATGGAAAAGTGTACTTTTTGTACCCAGCGTATTCAAGAAGCCAAGATGAAAGCCAGAAGAGATGGCAGAGATCAAGATAATTTAGCCGATGGTGATGTAGTGACTGCTTGTGCTCAAACGTGTCCATCACAAGCTATTACTTTTGGTAATATTAACGATAAAAATTCTCAAGTTTACGCCATGAAAAATATTGATAGAAATTATACGTTACTCGATATTTTAAATGCTCGGCCTAGAACTTCTTATTTAGCTAAAATTCGTAATCCTCATCCAGATTTGGTGGCATAAATGAAACATCGTGGAGATATTGTTTTAGAAAATAGCTTAAGCCATCGGGAAGAATTAGTCAGAGGCGGTCATAATTTTGCCGATGTTACTAATATTGTTTGTGGGCCAGCTGAAAAATCTTTTGCATCTATGCATATTGGTTGGAAAATTGGTTTATGTGTAGCTTTTGCCTTATTGAGTATGTTTTTAACTTGTATTGCTTACTTAATTTGGGAAGGTGTGGGTATTTGGGGTAATAACTCACCGGTTAACTGGGGATGGCCTATTGTTAACTTTGTTTTTTGGGTGGGTATTGGCCATGCTGGAACTTTGATATCAGCTATTTTATTTTTGTTCAGACAAAAATGGCGAACCAGTATTAATCGCTACGCTGAAGCCATGACTATTTTTGCCGTTATGTGTGCATTGGTGTTTCCAGGCATTCACGTAGGAAGAATTTGGACTGCCTATTGGCTTTTCCCCTTGCCTAATCAAATGAGCATGTGGCCCAATTTTAGATCGCCGCTTGCTTGGGATTTGTTTGCTGTAAGCACCTATTTTACTATTTCTTTGATGTTTTGGTGGGTAGGCTTAATACCTGATTTGGCCACGCTTCGAGATAGAGCCAAGAGTGCAATAGCGAAAGTTGGTTATGGCCTTTTTGCTATGGGATGGAAAGGTTCTATGAGAGCTTGGGTTAACTATGAACGAGCTTATTTATTACTTGCTGCTCTCTCGGCGCCTTTGGTATTAAGTGTGCACAGTATTGTTTCTTTTGACTTCGCTGTTTCACAACTTCCTGGTTGGCATACTACTATTTTTCCCCCGTACTTTGTGGCTGGAGCAGTATTTAGTGGTTTTGCTATGGTGCAAACTTTGATGTTACCAGCAAGAAAATGGCTTGGCTTAAAAGATTTGGTAACTATTAGACATATTGAAAACATGAATAAGATTATTTTAGTTACCGGTACTATGGTAGGCTACGCCTATGCTATGGAATTTTTTATTGCTTGGTATTCTGGTAACGAATATGAGTCTTTTGCTTTTATCAATAGAGCCTTTGGTCCTTATGCTTGGGCGTATTGGATTATGGTTTCTTGCAACGTTATTACCCCACAACTTTTTTGGTTTAAAAAAATTCGTACCAATATTACCATAAGTTTTATTGTTTCTATTTTTGTTAATATTGGGATGTGGTTTGAACGTTTTGTAATTACGGTAACTTCGCTTAATAGAGACTTTTTGCCTTCTTCTTGGCGCTATTTTGTTCCTACTATTTTTGACGTGTTGTTTTTTGTGGGTTCATTTGGTTTATTTTTCACCTTATTTTTGCTGTTTATTTGGAAGCTGCCAGTTATTGCTATTGGTGAAGTTAAATCTGTAATGAAAGACGCCAATCCTCATGCTCATTAAAATTAAAATGGATAATTTATGCAAAATAAAAAAATTATAGGCTTATTGGCAGAGTATGATTCGCCAAAAAATGTTTATCATGCGTGTGAGCAAATACGCGATGCTGGGTTTAAAAAATTTGATTCCTATACCCCATTTGCTGTGCACGGGCTTGATAAAGCCATGGGTCTTGGCCCTAGTTATTTGCCGTGGTTAGTTTTATTGGCAGGTATTACAGGTGCCATATCTGCTATGGGATTTATGATTTGGACATCAGTGTATGATTATCCTCTTAATATTGGAGGCAAGCCTACCTGGAGTATTCCGGCATTTATTCCCATTACTTTTGAAGTGACCGTGCTTTTAAGTGGCCTTACAGCTGTGTTTGGTATGTTTTTTTTAAACGGTATGCCTACTTATTATGACCCACTTTTTAATATTGAAAAATTTAAAAAAGTTACGGATGATACTTTTTTTGTAATGATAGAATCCAAAGATAAACTTTTTAATATTGATAAAACCAAATTATTTTTAGAAAATACCAAAGCGAAATCTATTACTGTGGTAGAGGATTAGCATGTTTATGTTAAAGTTATTTTTTGCTTTACTTTTGCTTAATGGATGCCGTGGCTATGTATCAGAAAAGCCCCCTTTTCATGTAAATCCTAACATGGATACGCAACAAAAAGGTAAATCATATCGAGAAAGCCAATTTTTTGCTGACGGCAAAATAATGCAAGAGCCCATAGCTGGAACCATAGCTTTTGGTAACTTAAAAGAAGATAGTCATTTTTATCAAGGCAAAATAAATGGCCAAGTTGCCTTAAGTTTGCCAAAAAACTTAGTAATTCATGAGGCTTTTATTCAAAGAGGCAAACAAGTTTATAATAGTAAATGCTCTTCTTGTCATTCTGCCATAGGTGATGGCAGTGGTTTAGTAGGCAAACGTTTAATGGTAAAACCTACATCTTTTCATTCTGACTATATGTATATGCAGCCACCAGGACATTTTTTTGATGTTATTACCAACGGCATAAGAACCATGCAGCCTTATGGGTTCATGCTTAATGAACACGATCGTTGGACAGTAGTAGCATATATAAGAGTATTGCAAATAAGCCAAGATTTAGAAGGTGCTTGGATTAATGGGAGTGCTAAACAGTGGAAACAACAGTAAGCCGCAGTTCTTTTTTAAATAAGTTACCATTTTTATTTTTGCTTTTAGGGCTAGCTTGTTTGGTATATTTTGTTTCTATGCTTGCTGGTAATCATGAGAGAGCCATGTATGGTTATTTATTTGGCTTTATTGCTACGCTTAGCCTTTCATTGGGAGCTTTAGCATTTGTTTTAATACAGCATATTACAAGAGCAGGGTGGTCAGTTAGTGTAAGAAGAATTCCCGAAGCGTTAATAGCATGCTTTCCTTTGTTTATTTTATTTTTTCTGCCCATAGCCTTAAGCTTACACGATATATTTCCTTGGACACATAAAGATCATATTGACGCTATTTTAGAAAAAAAACTTGGTTACTTAAACGAAAACTTTTTTCTTATGCGTTCTTTTGCTTATTTGTTTATTTGGTCTCTTATGGGAGTTTGGTATTATAGGCTTTCTGTCTCTCAGGATAGCGGCAAAAATCAGAGTTATTCAGGTATTATGGCAGCACTAAGTGCGCCTGGCATAATAGTCTTTGCCCTAAGCTTAACTTTTGCATCTTTTGATTGGATCATGTCGCTGAATCCTCATTGGTATTCTACTATTTTTGGTATTTACTTTTTTGCAGGTTGTTTATTATTTGCGCTCGCTTTTATGACATTAATAGCCATGTTATTGCAAGCAGCTGGTTTATTAAAAAATATTATTACTCCTGAACACTATCATGATTTAGGTAAGTTAATGTTTGGCTTTACAGTGTTTTGGTCATACATAGCTTTTAGTCAGTTTATGCTTTATTGGTATGGTAATATTCCCGAAGAAATAGAATTTTATACTCATCGCTTAAAAAATGGTTGGGAAATTTTATCCTGGGCCATGCCTATTACTCACTTTATATTGCCATTTTTCTTATTGATGTCCAGATTTTTAAAGCGTATAAAAATAATATTAGCCTTTAATTGCTTGTGGGTAATTAGTGTGCACCTAATAGATTTGTATTGGTTGATTATTCCTAGTTATGCCGACCCCAATTCACACGCTCATGGGCCAGAACATTTGTATTTATCTATGTTTGATATATTGGGTTTTTTAGGGATATTTTTGGTATTTTTAGGCTTTTTTATGTTTGTTTTGAATCGTCAAAAACTTACTCCTCTTCATGATCCCAGGTTTCATGAGTCTTTATCTTTTGAGAATTTTTAAGGGTTTTTTATGCAAAATCTTAACGAAGAACACGATTACCATGCGTCTTGCTCTAATGATGTATCTGTTAAAGCAAATATTACTATTTGGTTATATTTTATCATAATGGGAATTGTTCTTTTTCTCACTATTGCTGGATTAATCATTATGTTTCAATTTTGGCTAGAAGAAGAACAAACTAAAAAAATAGGTATGGTGCAAACAGCTGAATCAAAAGATTACAAGGCTGTTATGAATGCTTATGTAAATGGTCATAAAGGTGTTTTTGATGATAAAAAAAATACTTCTATTGACGAGGCTATTAAAAAGTTTTTAAATGGCTTTAGAAATCAATAAACATAAGAGAATTAAATTGCTATACTTACTATTATTATTATCACTAATAAAATTTTCGTGGGCAGAAGAGCCCATGGGCTCTTTAATGGTCCCTGAAGAGTTAAAAGCTTCTCAAATAGAAGATAAAGCCGGCGCCATGATTCCACTTGATATTAATATGACTAATCATTTGGGCCAAGAAATGATGCTTAAAAATTATTTACTTGATAATAAGCCATTAATTTTAGTTTTAGGCTATTACTCTTGCCCTATGCTTTGTTCTTTAGTGCTTAATGGCCTGGTAGAAGGAATTAATGAACTTAGTTTTAGTGTTGGTAAAGATTATCGAGTGCTAAGTATTAGTATTGATCCCAAAGAGACGTTTGATTTAGCACAAAAAAAGCGCGAAAATTATTTAAAAACAGTTAAACAGAAAAATATTTCTGACAAAGATTTTTCTTTTAATGTTGCCAAAGAAGAGGAAGTTAAAAGATTAGCACAGGCTTTAGGTTTTAATTATTTTTATGATAAAAGAACTCAGCAATACGCTCATGGGGCGGGAGTATTTTTCTTATCTCAAAAAGGCCAGCTTTCAAGAACGTTATTTGGAATATCTTTTAATCCTAGTGACATTAAGCTTGCATTAAGTGATGCAGCAAATGGAAAGATAGGTTCTTTTATAGATCAAATAATTTTAAGCTGTTTTCACTATGATCCCGACTCACATCGTTATGGAGTCTATATTTTAGGATTTGTTAGAATTTGTGGCATAATTACTGTTTTAGTAATCGGCTTATTTTTATTATGGTTTTTTCATAACGAAAAAAAGCGTCATATAAGATAAAAATTTAAACCAACGTATGGTGGGTTATCGATGGAAAATGTTGATGAACTTTTAAAAATGGTATTGCCTGTAGAATGGCTTTTTAGTGTTTTGCCAGTTGGTATATCTGAGCATGCTGCTAGTTTGGATTATCTTTATTGGTTTTTAATAATAACATGTGCTGTCTTATTTTTATTGGTGATTATACCTTTAATTATTATTTGCTTTCGTTATAGACGAAAAACACCTGATCAAAAAGCTCTTTCACAAAAGGATCATAACTTTTGGCTTGAATCCCTATGGACATTTTTGCCTTTTATTTATTTGACCATTTTGTTTGTGTGGGGTTTTCAGCAATTTCTAGATATGAACATTGCACCCCATGATGCAAAAGAACTAAAAGTGATTGGACAAAAGTGGCAGTGGTCTGTTGATTACCCAGAAGAAGAAATTTCAGTGGCAGGAATGGGTGCAGAAGTTGTGGTGCCTGTTGATACCCCCATAAAACTTACTATGTCTTCTCAAGATGTTATTCATAGCTTTTATATACCCAACTTAAGAGTCAAACAGGATGTTTTGCCTGGTCGTTATACGACGTTATGG
Source organism: uncultured Myxococcales bacterium (assembly GCA_964493205.1). GTDB lineage: Bacteria > Myxococcota > UBA727 > UBA727 > JABDBI01 > CAZBMJ01. The sequence continues at coordinate 9,258 of CAZBMJ010000013.1, read as the reverse complement.
TTTAATGCAACTGTTATAGGCGAATATCCCATATTGTGTGCAGAATATTGTGGCGATTTACATAGTCAAATGTTAGCTAAACTTAAAGTGGTTCCCCGTGAGGCTTATGCAGCGTGGGTAGAAGCTACTAAGGGTGCAGATCAAGATATGCCTTTGGGAGAATTAGGTAAAAAACTTTATACTAAACTTGGTTGCGTTGCCTGTCATTCTATTGATGGGAGCATAAAACTTGCACCAACTTTTAAAAATATTTATGGAAAAAAAGAAGAGCTCACTGATGGGACTTTTGTAACTGTTGACGATAACTATATTCGCCAGTCAATACTAGAACCACAAAAACAAGTTACAAAAGGCTATGCACCTATAATGCCAACTTTTCAAGGACGTGTTAGTGAAAGAGATCTGTTAGGTTTGATAGCATTTATTAAATCACTTAAAGAATAGAGGTTTTTATGAGTTATGCCGCCACTTCTGATCTTAACTATCTAAACGAAAAGAAAGGGATAATGTCTTGGATATTTACTCTTGATCATAAACGCATTGGTGTAATGTATTTAGTTTCTATTTTTTTCTTTTTCATGATTGGTGGTATTTTTGCGCTTTTATTAAGAACAGAGCTTTTAACACCTGGTAAAAATATTGTTGATGCCAAAGTTTATAATCAGCTTTTTACTTTGCACGGCGCTATTATGGTATTTTTGGTGATTATACCTGGAATTCCGGCAAGTCTTGGCAATTTTGTATTGCCTTTGCAACTTGGAGCAAAAGATGTTGCATTTCCAAGACTAAACTTAATGAGTTATTATATTTATGTTTTTGGGTCTTTACTGGCTGTTTGCTCTATTATTTTTGGAGCTATAGACACGGGCTGGACTTTTTACGCGCCTTATTCAACTTCAGCTCAGGGCAAAGTTGTCATGATGGTAACAGCAGCTTTTATTTTAGGTTTTTCTTCTATTTTTACTGGTATAAATTTTATTGCCACTATTCATAAACTCAGAGCTCCAGGGCTTAGTTGGTTTAAAATGCCATTATTTGTGTGGGGTATGTATGCAACAAGTATTATTCAAATTATGGCTACCCCTGTTTTAGGTATAACACTTGCATTAATTATTGTTGAAAGATTAATAGGTATTGGTATTTTTGACCCAAAATTAGGTGGGGATCCAGTATTATTTCAGCATTTCTTTTGGTTTTATTCTCACCCAGCTGTATACATTATGATTTTGCCAGGTATGGCAGTTATTTCAGAAATTATTACTACGTTTAGCCAAAAGAAAATTTTTGGTTATCGCCTTATAGCTTATTCTTCTATCGCCATTGCTGTTATTAGCTTTTTAGTTTGGGGGCATCATATGTTTGCCTCTGGACAATCAGTGTTAGTATCTATGATTTTTTCAGCCTTAACATTTTTAGTGGCAATACCATCGGGTATTAAAATGTTTAACTGGGTTACTACCATGTATCAAGGAAGTATTTCCTTTGATACCCCTATGCTCTATGCGTTATCGTTCTTGTTTTTATTTTCCATAGGTGGATTAACAGGGGTATTTTTAGGTGTTTTATCTGTTGATATTCATTTACACGATACTTACTTTGTAGTTGCTCACTTTCATTATGTAATGGTAGGTGGAACATTTATGGCATTTATTGGTGGTGTTTATTACTGGTGGCCAAAAATGTTTGGTAGAATGTATAGTGAAAAGATAGGGGCTTTGGGTGCTTGGTTAGTATTTTTAGGTTTTAACGTAACATTTTTTGTACAGTTTTTTATGGGTTCTCAAGGAATGCCAAGGCGTTATTATAGTTACTTAGAGCAATTTAGAACGTTGCATCAGGTTTCTACGCTAGGTTCGTATTTATTGGGAATAGGTTTTTTAGTGGTGTTAATAAATTGGATTCATTCTTTACTTTGGGGTAGCAAAGCCCCTCAAAATCCATTTCATGCAACTACGCTAGAATGGACTGATGCATTATCTCCACCTGTTACTCATAATTTTGATCATCAACCAATAGTTACTAAAGATGCTTATACGTATGTAGATTAAAACTGGAGTTAATTATGAGTAAAAAGCAAACTGATGCACTATTTCCTTTAGCAGATCATTTTTCTAATCCAGTTCAACAAGTTGAATCAGGCAAGCTTGGTATGTGGCTATTTTTAGCTACGGAAATTTTGTTGTTTGGTGGTTTGTTTGTTGCTTATGCTACGTATCATTTTTTGCATCCAGAATTATTTAAAGAAGCACATCAATTTTTAAATATTTCTTTGGGTGGGCTTAATACTATAGTTTTATTATTTTCAAGCTTAACAGTGGTACTAGCTATTCATGCAGCACAACAAAATAAAAAACATTTTGTTATCCTAAACCTAGTTTTAACTATTGTATGTGCCTGTGCATTCTTGGTGGTTAAATATTTTGAGTATTCTCATAAATTTCACTTAGGATTATTACCTGGCAGCTATTTCACTAATGCTACTCTTTCTAATCCTGACCAAACTCATATATTTTTTGGTATTTATTTTTTAATGACGGGTCTTCATGGAATCCACGTTTTAATAGGTTTGGCAGTGCTCACGTGGTTGCTTTTAAGAACTATTAAAGGTGACTTTTCTTCGCAATATTATATGCCACTTGAATTAGGTGGTTTGTATTGGCACTTAGTAGATGTAATTTGGATTTTTTTGTTTCCATTACTGTATTTGATAGCGTAAGGGTTATTTATGTCACATACTCATCAGGTAAAAGGTCCAGTTCCCCATGTGCATTCTGTATGGCTTTATTGGGGAGTATTTTTTGCTTTAGTTTTTTTAACTATTTTAACAGTTTATTTAGCTAAGTTTGATTTTGGTAAGTTCAATGTCTTAGTGACATTTTTAATTGCTGGAACTAAATCCTTGTTAGTTTTAAGTATATTTATGCATTTAGCCTTTGATAATAAATTTTTTGCATTAATTTTGGGTGCCTCTTTAATATTTTTAGGGTTATTTCTGCTTTTTCCTATTTTAGATATGGCGTCTCGCAGGGAAGTTGACCCACAAATATCAAACTTTTTGCCCAGAGATGAAAAGGTCCTTAAACACAGCCAAGATAAGCCAAAAGCTTTGCCTCTTAGACCAGGACTATTAGAAGCTGTGCCTGAAAAACTTAATTTTACTCCTGCTGGTGAGCATTAAATAAAGTTTTAGTTACACCCATAGGAAATAATCCTTGCTCAAGCATATATTTATAAGCTTTATAATGCTTTGGTAAAAAAGTATTTATGATGTTTTGATAAGGTGCAAGATATAAGTCATAATCTGGGTTAGCTGCATGAGTTAAATTTCTAGGCTTAACTATGTCGGTATCAAAAGCGGTTTTAAACCACAGTTCTCCCCATACTCCATAGCCAGGATTAAGTGCTCGTTCCTCCATGGATAAGCGACCTATTCTTAATGTTTCTTTATTAAATACTTTATTGAAAGCCAAAAAATATTTTTCAAGTATTACTGTTGGATCTTTTAAATAATTTTCTGCTTCTATAATCCAAGGCGTAATACCTAAGGCTTTAAAACGATCAAACAGCATTTTCATTTGTATAAACCCAACTTCTTCTGAGAGATAATCTTGTGGATTTCCTGTTTTTACATAGGCTGAAAGACCAGAAGCTATAGTAGCCTGTGGTGAACGCAGTAGAAAAAGAATATGGGCATGTTTCGCTAATTCTTTTAATTGCTCATTAGTGATATATAACAGCATTTGATAAGCTAAGTCTTTAATTACAAAGCTATCAAGGCTAAAGCTTTGAGTAATCATTTCCCAGGCTTGATCCGGGGTGGAAGGCCATTCTTTTTGATAATTAAAACCTGCACCAGATAGATTATTGCTAAGATAAAATACTTGAGTATACGGCTCAAGCAAAACTTTGCTAGCATTCTTTGCTAAAATACGCATTAAAAGTGTAGAAGTTGTTCTTGGTGCACTTATAATTAAAACACCGTTTTTTTGGGGTGTTTCAGAAAATGCATTAAGAAAGTTTGAGGAAATTATAAAAAGTAGCAATATTTGCCAGAATAGTTTTTTTTTCATAGGCAAAATAACTATTACTTATAATTTGTTTATTCCCAATTTTTTAAGTTGTGCTTTTAATTCTTGTGATTTATAGTAGTCGCCATTTCTATAATATGCTTCAGCCATGGTATCCATATATTCAGGTTTGTTTGATTTTATTGAATTAGCTTTTTGAGCATATTCTAATGCCATTTTTATATCTTTTTCAGTAGATTTATTATTGTTTAACAAAATAAAAGCAATATTATTATAGGCATCACTATTTTTATTATCTATTCTTAATACTTCTTTAAAAACATCTAAAGCCTCATGAGGGCGATTAGATTTGAGCTCTAACCTTGCGATATTCATCCATATCATAGTATCTTTAGGGTTTTTATTTATCGCTTTTAGTAAGATTTCTAGGGCTTGGGCTTTGTTGTCTAATAATTCAAAAGCTTCCGCTACCTTTATATATGCTTGAGTATTATTTTCATTTTCACCTATTAAATTTTCGCCTGTTTTTATTTCCGCTTCTAGAAACAAACTAAAGGTTGTTGATAGCAATGTCTTTAATAAGGAATCTTGGGGTTGATTTTTAATAGCAGAGACCAAAAGATCTATGGCTTCCCTATGTTTATTTTCTGAGTTTAGCTCAAAAACTTTTGCTAAAACATTTCCTGCACTAAGATCTACTTGTTCTTTAGTAGTATTAGCAACAGTATTATTTAGATCTTTATGAGCTTCAATAAAGCCTATAAAAAACAAACTTATAAAGGCAAAAAAGCTTAAAAATACGCTAAAAGTATATAAATATTTTTTTAATTTATTCATTATTTTACTTACTAATTAAGAAAATCTTAAACATTAAAAATATTTGTTTAAGATCTAATTAAATTTTAAGTATTTAATTTACTGTATATAAATTTTTGATCAGATGATTTTAATTAAAATATGTAGATCTAAGTTGCTAAAATATTAGCCACAGGTTATATTTACAAAATGAAAGTATATCATTATTGTACATCTTCTGGCAGAGACGTTATTAAAGAGTTTTTAAATGGCTGTTCTAGTGATATTAGAGAAGATTTTTTTGATGCAGTTTCAATGTTAGAAACTGGTACAAATTTAGCTATGCCACTGAGTAAAAATCTTTTTAATATTTGTATTGGGCTTCACGAGTTAAGATTAAAAGACAAAAGAGGTATATTTAGATTTTTTTATTTTATTAAAAAATCAGATGGAATATTTTTTTTGCATGCATTTCAAAAGAAAACAGAAGAATTGCCAAAAAAAGAAAGTACTCTAATCTTAAAACGTATAAAGGAGGTATAAATGGGTTTTAAAGAAATAAATCTTAAAGATTTTGCTGATGAACTTGGTATAAACTATTTTGAGGTTAAAGAAAAACAACGTCTAATAGAACATATAGTTAGACTTAGAACTAATCATGGAATATCACAATCTAATTTAGCTCAAATGGTGGGAGTAAGCCAAAGCAGGATATCACAAATAGAGTCGGGGATTAGTACTTCTAAAATTTCATTTGACGTCATATTTCATATACTTAACGTGATGGGTTTTAATTGTGAAGTGCGCCTAAAAAAAATGGCTTAATTTTATATGAAATATTAGCCATTAAAATATTTTAAGTATTTGATTTATTATATATTTTTTTGATCAGGATAATAAATGGCGATTACTAATTATTAAATCTCGTAAAGTTTTTAGCCATTCTTTTGCTTTTTCACTAACTTTTTCATCAGCTAATGCAATGTCATAAATTTCTTTTTTACGTGCATTATCTTCTCCATACATATCATCACTAACTTCATTCCAAAGTTTGAAAATCGTTTCATCAGAAACACCAGACCCTACTTTATTCAAAATCCCATAAATGCGATCTCGCCAATAGGCATCTATTGCTTTGTCCATCCACAACACGCTTTCAGGCGTTAAACCTACTTCTTCAAGTCCCTTGCCTTTAGCAAAACCTTCTTCAAATTTTTTAGTCCGCAAATGAGCATACTTTTTGCCATATACCCTGTTGATCCACAACATACATTTTTTACCAATCGCAATACCAATTTCTGAGTCTGGATTATTCTTAAGATTGTTGCTAATTTCTTTTACTAAATTAGCCCAACTTTTTTCAAATGCCGTTTTCTGCTCTGAGGTTGAATTATTTTTTAACTCAGTTTCAAAAGCCGCATATTGTTTTAATTCTTCTGGAGTAAAGATTTCTTTAACCCAAGAATGTTCAAGTTTTTGTGTCATACGATATACCTCAATTAGTTTAATAATAGTTTTCCAAGGAATGGATTCATCATCTTTTACTTCATCAACAATGCTTTTGAGCGCTTTGCTTGTATCAAGCAAACTTGTGCCTTTTTGCTCCAAAAACTGGGCTTGCGCTGAAAAATGTTCAAGCGCTCCCGCACTGCTCGTGAGTAATGCTTTAATTTGTGAAAGCTCAAAGCCAAAAAATTTCAAAGCAATGATCTGTTGTAATTGCAATAAATCCTTTTGGGAGTACACACGATAACCATTAGATAAGCGTTCAGAGGGCTTCAACAGCTTAATACGGTCGTAATGATGCAGTGTTTGCACCGATACACCGGTTAATTTGCTTAAGTCTTTTACGTACCATTGTGCCATCGTTTGATCTCCTTGTTATTAAAAATAAGGTATATACTAACTATAGAGTCAAGAGCTTTTTTTAGGTTTTTTTGAATTTTTATGATTACTCATCCATTTGCCAATAACTCTTGCGGCATCATCATTGGTCACAATGCCCATATGGTTAATCTTTGGCAAGATTATGAGCTCAAAATTGGTGTTCGTGTGCAATAATTTTGGATACTCCGAGGCGTTCATTGCTTCATCATCTTTGCCAACCACAACCAGGGTTTTTTTAGATGTTTTCTGTATGTCATTTTGATAGTCCGTTGGACTAAACGAGGTGACAAGGGCGTGACTGTAAGCCAATGTTTCACTGCCATCACGATATTCTTTAGGTAAATTGAATTCTATCGTTACCGAATGATCTAGCCAGTGCAAACCAAAGGAGTTGAGCGTGTGCGCGAGAATAACTTTAATCATTGAAGGTTTTGCCCAACCAGACTTAGTGTTAGTTGTCGGTGCATCATGGGCAAGATAAGGAGCAAGCAAAACATAGCCATCCGCTTGATGCCGTTTATCATTACCCATTAGTCTTAATGCTAAACCGCCTCCTGATGAGTGTCCTGCTATAAATATATTTTCTGGGCGATAGGTCGTTATGCAGAATTGCACGAAATCATCCAAATCATCATCAAGTTGACCAATATAATCAATATCGCCTCTTTTGATGGGTCGAACTCCATGCCCACGTAAATCAGGAGTAGCAACTTGGGCTACTTTGCCATCGCTCAGTGTTTTAGCTAATTTATACAGATAGCGGCTATGATAGCCAGACCCATGAAAAATTATCACCAAGTTTTTTGAAGACGACGGGTAATAACGATAATCCAGCCTCGCATGATCTCGTGCCTCATACGACACAAGATCTGGAATATCAGAATAATCGTACATCAAGCTTGAAAAATCAATTTCCGAAAAAGTGCCAATGGCGAATAATAGTATCAAACTAATAAACCTCATTATTTATCTCCTGTATTAAGCAGTATTATAAACTCTTAAAGATAAGGTATATAGCAACTATAGGGTCAAGAGCTTTTTAAATTTTTATGATTATTCAATAAAAAAATCTTAAACATTAAAATATTTGTTTAAGATTAAAATAATTTTTTAAGTATTTAATTTGTTGTATATTTTTTATCAATGGATGCTTTTATGATATATTCCAGTTTCAGGAATAAGCTTTCTTAAATCAACTTTAGTAATCTCATGCCTGGGAAAAATAAGATCAATAAGTTTGCCATATGATTTGCAATCTTCATTCCAGAGCCATGAAAAAAATGCGGCTAATGTAATTTCTTCTTTGTCTATAGAATTTTGTATTTTATAATTTGCTACTTGTTTATCAAATTCTTCTTTTAAACTAAAAAATTTATCATAGTATTTATCAATCGTAGTTTTTACCCAAAGATGTTGGACTTTTGCTTTTTCTTCATTTTTAATCTGCTCCAAATCTGACATGGCGATAGTATTAAAAAGTTTCTCAATAGAGGAAATTGGGTAATTTCTTAACTCTTCTATTTCTTTTTCATATGCTACAAGGTTTTTATTCTCGGGAGTATAACCATGAGAACCATACCAACTTTTACCTTTTTGGAAGTACTTAAGTATTCTTAGTGATACTTCTTCATTATTTTTGCTACATTTAACTTTTGATTGGTCTTCAAGCGATATTTCTTGCATTTTTAATTTTTTAGCCACTTCTTCTGCTAATTTTAATAAAAATGTTCCAGCTCCAAGACCTCTGGGTATAGGGCAGGCTTTTGAGGTTATTCCAAGATAATTTATACTCATGGTTTTATTTTTAAAAGAGAGAGAAAGACAATTATTTGGTGAAAAATCGAGCACATTTTTTTCAATACCGTCTAGGATTAGTTTATTCTTCCCATGTTCGGTTTTTGCAAAAAATGGTATTTCAAGATCTTCATAAGGAATTGTTAAAATATTTTTATGAAACTCTAAATTAGAACCTTTTATAAGATCTTTTAATAAATTAAGATAATCTGGGTTTACAAGGGGCAAATAATTTTCTTTCTTTTGTGTTTTTATTTTTGAGTAAATAAAATTTTGTACTTCTGTTAAATCAAAATCTTTAATTTGGTATTTTTCTGCCATACCATCTATGAAATTATCAATGATTAAATCTTTTTGTGGTTTGGTATATTGTTTATATTGTATTGTGATTAATGATTCTAAATTATTTTTTATATGTTCTTTAAATTGTTTTGGGGTAGCTGCAAAAACTATATTAGAAACCAAAAATAATAATATTTTTATTTTATTCATATTTTTAATCCTTATAATTATAATCTAATAGATTTATTATATTAATTAAAAAATCTTAAACATTAAAATATTTTAACTAGATGATTTATTGTGGATAAATTTTTGATCAGCTTATTTTGATCAAAATATATAGATCTAAGTTGTTAAAGCTCATCTTCACCGCGAACAAAAACTGCAAAAATTGCTTAGACTTAGAACTAATCATGGAATATAGCTAAGATCTCATAAAATAGTTATATTAAGTGTGTGTTAAAGATTTGAT
>CAZBMJ010000012.1:2178-54497 GCA_964493205.1 uncultured Myxococcales bacterium | reverse complement strand
ACTTTTCTAAAAAACATTTTTCTGGTTGCCGCGGACAAGCCGACGGCACGTAGAGGGTGTGTGATAGTTAGGTATTTTATGCAAAAAATTATTTGCTAGCAGCATCTTCCAATAACTTTATTATATCCTTATCTTTAGAATATGCCTCGTTAGCCATTTCCAACGCAGTTTTATTACCCTTTCCACTTTTGTCTTTCAAAATATCAGCGAGATTTCCCGATTCTGTAGTTTTCTTTAAAATAGCTTCTACTAGCTCTTTCTGTTTTTCAATTACGGCTAGAGCTAAAATAGATAAATCACCTTTATCATTATGATTAAGACTTGTTACTTTTGTTCCCATCAGCTCAGCACCAGCATTGATAAACTCTATAGCCAATGCACTTTTGTCTTTATCAGAGTGATACCAATTATTAAGCACGTGCTCCAACGCGGTCTTATTATCCTTTCCACTTTTCTCACTCAAAATATCTTTAATATTTCCTGTTTCTTTAGCTTTCTTTAAAATAGCACTAACCAGCTCTTTCTGTTTTTCAACTACTGCTAGAGCTAAAATAGATAAATCACCTTTATCATTATGATTAAGACTTGTTACTTTTGTTCCCATCAGCTCAGCACCAGCATTGATAAACTCTATAGCCAATGCACTTTTGTCTTTATCAGAGTGATACCAATTATTAAGCACGTGCTCCAACGCGGTCTTATTATCCTTTCCACTTTTCTCACTCAAAATATCTTTAATATTTCCTGTTTCTTTAGCTTTCTTTAAAATAGCACTAACCAGCTCTTTCTGTTTTTCAACTACTGCTAGAGCTAAAATAGATAAATCACCTTTATCATTATGATTAAGACTTGTTACTTTTGTTCCCATCAGCTCAGCACCAGCATTGATAAACTCTATAGCCAATGCACTTTTGTCTTTATCAGAGTGATACCAATTATTAAGCACGTGCTCCAACGCGGTCTTATTATCCTTTCCACTTTTCTCACTCAAAATATCTTTAATATTTCCTGTTTCTTTAGCTTTCTTTAAAATAGCTTCTACTAGCTCTTTATCTTTTGTAGTTGCCGCTAAAGCTAGGATAGTTACTTTATCTTTCTCGTCATACCCACCACTAAATAGGGGAAGTACTAATGCGTTTGTCAAAGCTGCTCCGGCATTGATCAATTTTATCGCTACTTCACGCTTGTTTTCATCAGGTGAATAACTATTAAGCAAAATTGTTAAGGGCTGATTACCCTTGTAATTTATTTTTGCTAATTCAGGATTATCAGTAATAAGCTTTGAAGCTATGGAAAAGCCTTGTTTTTTATTTTGTAAAGAGTTTAGAAAAACTCTGGCTTTTTGATCATCATCTTTTAAAATATCTGCACTTTTACCTGCAATAAGATCATAGACATCAGATTTTGCATACTTAGCAGCTATATTAATTGCTGCATAATTATTTTCTCCTACTGAGGCAATTACCATAGGATCTGCACCCTTCTTTATAAGAGCGTTGATAACTTCAAGGGAAGCATCGTTAAATAAAGCACAATGAAGCGTATAGAAATTATATCCATTACTATCCTGACACTCAGCCTGTGCGCTACCAAGTTTGCTTGCCAATAAATCAACCATTTCTTTTGATTGAGCAAAAGCAAAGGGAGAATTTTCTTTTTTCTTAAGCTCATTAATAGCGTTATTATCTTTCAATATTTCTTCTACTGCTTTTGTATCTTGTGAGATAGCTACTAAGGTTTGAAACGCCGTCATTGATCCATGAAGCCATTTACTATCTTTGGACACCGCCGCCTTGAACAGCTTTTTACTGGGCCACTTTTTAGCCATTTTAGCAAGCAAAACAGGTATTACTTCTTTATCTACTTGTTGATCATTAGATATCTGTTTTTTCTCAATATCTATTAAAGAAATAGTATCATCAAAACTTGAGTTCACATCAAAAAGTGGCCCTTTATCCAAGTTAAATTTACTTATTTTATCCAGATAAGTGTCTAAAGCTTTATTCAGTATTGGCGCAAATTTTTCTGATGTTGCAAATTCTTGTTTAATAAGATCTGTTAAGTTAGTAAATAATAATGCATCATCAGCATTTTTCCAATCAAAGTTATTTATCTTAGCAAAGTATTCATCTTCTTTGTCTTGGGTTTCCTGAGTTTTTTTTGCTGTTTTTTGATCTTCAAATTCCTTAATAATTGGTGCAAATTTTGTATCCAAAGAATCACCAAAATATAATTCAGATATTTCTTCTTTGCTAAGATCTTGCTTATTCAGAAGTTTTTTAGCACCAGACACAAATTGCTTCTGCTTTGGAGTAATAGTTAAATCATCCAATAAGCCATTTTTAATGTCATTCCACTCAATCGTAGTGTTTTTCTTGAATTCTTCGTTTAACTTTGTGGTCATCTCTGCTTTAATCTTAGGAAGCACTACGGTTTCTGATGATTTATCTAATGCTTCAACTACATCTTTAAGAAGCTCTTTTTGTTCAACAAGAGAAGCTATAGCCTTATTATTCAGCAATTCTGGTTTTTTATCAGCAAATAGTGCAATGCTTTTAGCACGATCAGCAGATGTTAAGGAATACTTATCTTCTATCAAAGTTTCAGGAATATTCTTTTGCTTCAAATAACCGATTTTAATATCAAGATCAGCTTCTGCTGTAACCAAGGCACTTAGATTTTTGAAAGTTAAGTTTGAAGTAGTGTTGCTAAGAAGATCTAGCGGAGTTTCACCCTTCTGATTTGTTTGCTTGGCAAGCTCAGGCTTGTCTTTTAAAATATCACTAAGCAAGGATAAGTCAGCACCATATTTATTTGCCAACAAATGAACAGCATTATTTTGATTTTCATCAACAAAATTAATAACCTTAGGATCTTTTGGGTTTGCTTTTAAAGCTTGGTCAATTTCATAGGATTCAAGAGGTTTTGAACCAGCGCCTGTACCTACCCCCTGGCCTCCTCCACCATTATTTGCTCCAGAACCTTTATTGCCGCTTGGCCTATATGAAGAACCGCCCGCGCCACCACCACCAGAAGCACCATCACTTGAGCTTGAATTTGAGTTTGATGATGTATGAGAAACACCAGTATCACAAGCGCTTAAAAATAAGAGTATAAAACCTATAAAATATATTTTATTTTCCATCAGAATACCATTAAAATTCAGTAATAATCTACTATTAGACATTATAACCTTAACGAATATTATGTATCAATACCATAGTTGATCGATTTTTTAAGCTTGATATAGCCTAAAAAGCATAACCATTTAATAAAAAAGACATTTTATGAACAGTGACAGCTTAAGATTGCCTCTTGAATACAGAAAAAAACTTAAAAATATTGCAACCCAAAATGTAAAGCAAATTTTAAGAAAAAATAACCTTACTACAGTTTGCGAAGAAGCAAGATGTCCCAATATTACTGAATGTTTTTCTCATAAAACTGCCACTTTCATGATCATGGGTGATAAATGCACTAGGCGCTGTAAATTTTGCTCTGTCACCACTAAAAAACCTCAAGCTCTTGATCCTAACGAGCCCTATAATATCGCAAAAGCTGTCAGCGAACTTGATCTTGACTATGTGGTTATAACTAGTGTTGATCGCGATGACTTAGATGACTATGGAGTAAGCCATTTTATTAATGTTATTAATCACTTAAAAAGCTGCTTTCCTCATATAAAAATAGAGCTTTTAACTCCTGATTTTAAGGGCCACCTTGATTTAATAGATTTACTACTTAATAGCCCCATCGATGTTTTTGGTCATAATATTGAGACTATACCAAGACTATATAAAGCCGTTAGACCTCAATCTGACTTTTTAACTACTACAAAGGTTTTAGCTCACGCAGCAAAAAATAAAAATATTGTCACAAAAACTGCCATGATGGTTGGTTTAGGCGAAACCGATAGTGAAGTTTTAGATAACTTAGAACTTGTAAAAAGTTTGGGTGTAAAAACTATTAATATTGGGCAATATTTAAGGCCATCTTTTAAACATTGGCCAGTAGATCGCTATGTCGCACAGGAAAGTTTTTTAAAATTTCGCCAAGCAGGCAAAAACATGGGTTTTAGCCACATTTTTGCCGATAGTTTTGTCAGAAGTTCCTATAATGCCAAAGAATCATTTTTGGCTACAAAATTACTGATTTGATGGATTTGGATACCATGTGCCATTCTTGCCATAAAAGCCTCTTTCTACAGATTCTCTAGGTGGCAAATATATAGTATTGAAATTTTCTATCTGATAAATATGCCCGGCCCATTGATGCATTAAGGACTCAGTATGCTTAGAGGTTTCTACTAATTGATTATAATTTTCGTTTATTAAAGGAAGCGATTCTAATCCAACAATAATATCACTAAGCATTTCTACTTTTACTTTAAGTGCTTCAAGATGATTTATATATTTTTGTTCCATATCTCGTTGTTTAGTAATAGGGGAGAGGTTATAATGCAGTTTTAGAATTTCAATGTTAGCCATAATTTTTCCAGCCAACTTACTTGCATCACATTTGCTTTTAGTCAAATTATCTGTAACAACAGCATTGCAAACTGAAGTAGAAATACTTGTATTTTGTTGCTTTACTAAAGTTTTTTTGGTTCTAGCTTGTTTAATTAATGTTTTTTCTTCTACCACTTTTTTTGCTTCAAGTTTTTCTTGTGCAGCTTTTAATTTCGCCATTTTTTTACATTGAGCTAATTTTGCTTCTTCAGCTATTCTTTTCTCTTCTGCTAGCCTTTTCTCTTCAGCTAATCTTTGTTCTTCTTCAAATTTATTTTTTTGTTGTGCTAGTTTTTTACCTTCTGCTATTCTTGTCTCTTCTTGTAATCTTTTCTCTTCAACTAGTCTTGCTTCTTCTACAAGCTTTTCTTGCTCAGCTTTCTCTTCGGCTAGCCTTTTCTCTTCAGCTATTTTTGCTTCTTCAGCAGCTTTCTTATTAGCTTCTTCTTGTTTAGCTTTTTTTTCTTCTATTGCCTTTTGTTCTGCTGCAATTCTAGCTTGCTTTTGTTCTTTTCTTTCTTCTATTGCCTTTTGTTCTGCTGCAATTCTAGCTTGCTTTTGTTCTTTTCTTTCTTCTATTGCCTTTTGTTCTGCAGCAATTCTAGTTTGCTTTTGTTCTTTTGTTTCTTTTATTGCCTTTTGTTCTGCTTTTATTTTAGCTTGTTTAGCTTGTTTAGCTTTTATTTTAGCTTGTTTAGTTTGTTTAGCTTTTTTTGCATCATTTTGAGATTTTTTTGGAGCCTTCTTCTTGTTAGTTTTATCTAATTCTTCTTTCATCAATTCTTGAGCATTTCTATCAGCTTCATCAATTTCTTCTTGTTTTTTATTTTTTATTAGTTCTTGTTTTTTTCTATCTTCTTCATCTTGTTTTTCATTAAAGTCTTTAAGAAAAAATCTTACTAATTTTAAAATATATGAATCATGATAATTAATATTTTTTAAATTATGAAATTTTTTTAAAAAAGGTATATTAATAAATGATTCAGTTGAAATTTCTAAAATATTTAAACCTATATTATTTTTGCGAACTACTTTTTTATAATCAAAAGAAAAAAGTGTATTATTATCAATTAAATACTTAGCTAATTTATTTTCAGTTTGTTTTATTTGCTCTATTTGTTCTAAATTATTACAAAAATCATAATTTAAGTTAAAAGTAAATTTTTCTTCTGTGCCAATAATAATTTCTTGAACTAAAATATTAATTCTTTCTTCAAAAAATTCATTATCAATATCTCTTTCTCTGTTATTTTTAATTGTATCATAAAGATAATTCATTATTGTAACGTTATACGCAGATTTTCTTGTATCCCTAAAAAGGTCTTTATAAAAAGAATTTTTTATATTAAAATATTCCTCAATATATTCATCTTTTAATTCACTATTATTTTCTTGAATATTTTTTTGTTTTATATTCAATTCTTCTTTTTTAAGGAAAAAATCTATAAATTCTAGAATAGTATTTAATTTTCGTACGTTCTTAGAAGCAGTTAAAAATTCATTTACAGCAGCTGAGTGATGAAAACGGTGATTTTCGTACTGTTCTTGTGTCATCGAAAAGGCATAAAAATTTATAGACAAAAACAAAAAAATATTTTTTAAAATTTTAAACACGATATATTTCCTCAATAATTATATTTAATTAATTACTAATTTTAATAAATAAATAATATTTTTTGTCAAGTAGTCTAGCAAGTAGTTATAAAGACTATATAAAACTATTAAACTGCAAGAAAATTTGAAAAAATTTAGCCAAAAAGGCAAAAACATGGGGTTTAGCCACATTTTTGCCAGAAGTTCCTATAATGCCAAAAAATAATTTTTGGCTACAAAACTAATGATTTGAATGATTTGATGGATTTGGATACCAATAACCTCGTCCATCATAAAAACCAATACTACTTGTTGCTAAATAGGTTTCTTCTATTGTATGAATATAATTATTTTGCTCTTTTAAATAAACATCAATTTCTTTTTTTATCTCCAACAGTGTATTATAATTCTCATAAACTGAAAATTCTTTCATGATATATTTAACACAACCCTCAATTTCTTCTCTCAAGTTTTCCATTCTTTCCAAAAGTCCAATTTCTAAATTATGATGAATAGTTGTAAGAATCTTTGATTGGCTATAAATATTTTCTATACTACGAATATCAGTTAATAATGATACAACTAAAATCATTGCACGATTTTTCATGTTAATCAGTTCTGTCGTATTCATAAAATCATCTTGTCCATCACTATTCGAGACCAGAGTAAGAGTATTTTGAACTTGATTAATCTTATTTAAAATCTTTTTACCAATTTCTCTTTTAACTAAGTCATTTGTAGCGATTAATTTATCTTCCCCATTAGAATTTGAAATTAGAGTAAGCATTTGTTGTGGTTGTTTTCTTTTTTCTGCATCTTCTACAAGCTTTTCTTGTCTAGCTTTCTCTAGTTCCGCTTTTCTTTGCTGTGCAGCTATTTTTGCATCTTCTACAAGCTTTTTTTGCCTAGCTTTCTCTGCCGCTGCTTTTATTTCTGCTGCAAGCTTTTCTTGCTCAGCTCTCTCTGCCGCTGCTCTTAGCTTTTCTTGTTTAGCTTTCTCTGGTGCTGCTCTTCTTTGTGCTGCAAGCTTTTCTTGTTTAGCTTTTTCAGCCGCCATTTTTTTGCCTTGGATTGTTTGTTCTAATATTCTTGATTCTTCTTCAAGCTGTTTTCTTTGCTCTTCAGCTATTTTTGCTTCTTCTACAAGCTCTTCATGTTTAGCTTTCTCTAGTTCCGCTTTTCTTTGCTGTTCGGCTCTTTTTGCTTCTTCAGCAGCTTTCTTATTAGCTTCTTCTTGTTTAGCTTTTTTTTCTGCTATTCTTGTTTCTTCAGCCTTTCTTCGTAGTTCTTTTTGTTTTTTTCTTTCTTCTATTGCCTTTTGTTTTGCTGCAATTCTAGCTTGTTTTTCTTCTTCTTCTTCTGCTTTTAACTTAGCTTTTTGCTCTTGTTCTTTATTAAGTTTAGCTTTAGGCTTTGGTTTAGGCTGCTTTTTATTTTTATTCTTATTTTTATTCTTATTTTTTTTTGTTTCTTCTGCAATTAGTTTATCAGCATTTCTTTGAGCTTCATCAATCTTTTTTTGTGTTTTTTTATCTATTTTTGTTTCTTTTTTATCAGTGGCTCCCGGTAAAGAAACTTTACGAAAATCAATTTCCGAAACTTGCTCTACAGCTGGCCTTTCAGCAACAACAGGAATCGCTGCTTTTTTATACTGTTCGTCTTGTTTTTCATTAAAATCTCTAAGGAAAAATTCTAGTAATTTTAAAATATATAAATCATGATAAGACATGACTTTAGTTATTTGTCTTATTGAATGAATATTAATACATTGTTTTGATGAAATATTTACAATTTTTAATTTTGTTTTATCAGAATGAATAATTCTATCATAATCAAAAGAGAAAAGCGTTTTATTGTCATTTAACAACTCAGCTAATTCATTCATGTTTTTATCTATATTATTTTCAAAATAGTACCCAACAATAGGGTTAACACCGAAATCACCAACAATAACTTTTTTTATTAAACCATTAATTCTATTTTTTAATATGTTATTACTTTTTTCATATATTTCATTATCATTCATGACATCATAACTAGCATTACCAACTATCAAATTAGAATCTTTAACATATTTAACAACATAATTATATAAAAACTTAAGATGTTCCTTGTTTGGATTATTAGTAAAATTATCAATTAAAGAATTTTTATTATTATAACCATCGCTAATAATATATATAATATATTCCAACGGTGAAACACCAAGAAAATATCTATTTCCATCTTCATAAAAAGATTTATAATATTCTTTTTTTACGGAAAAATATTCTTCAATATACTCATTAGATAACTTATTGCTATAATTAGTACTATTTTCTTGCTTTATTGCTAATTCTTCACCTTTAAGAAAAAAATCTATAAAATCCAAAATAATTTTTAATTTTTGCTTTTCACCAGAAAGGCTTATAAATTCATTTAAAACAGATTTGTTATGAAAAGGATGATTATTATATTCTTCTTCTGTCATAGAGAAAGCATATGAAGTTACTAATAGCGACAACAAAATATTTTTTAAAATTTTAAACACGATATATTTCCTCGATAATTATACTTAATTAATTAATTACTTATTTTAATAAATAAATAATATTTTTTGTCAAGTAGTCTAATAACTAAGTACACTGTGGCATAAAAGCCATTCTTTTAGGCATTGGCACTTAGAACATTAGGTTTCGCAAGAAAGTTTTTAAAAATTTAGCCAAAAAGGCAAAAACATGGGGTTGAGCCACATTTTTGCCAGAAGTTCCTATAATGCCAAAGAATAATTTTTGGCTACAAAACTAATGATTTGAATGATTTGATGGATTTGGATGCCAAGTACCTTGTTCATCATAAAAACCAATACTACTTGTTGCTAAATAGGCTTCTTCTATTGTATGAATATAATTATTTTGCTCTTCTAAATAAACATCAATTTCTTCTTTTATCTCCAATAGTCTATTATAATTTTCATAAATTGAAATTTTTTTCGTGATACACTTAAAACAACCCTTAATTTCTTCTCCCAAGTTTCCCATTCTTTCCAAATGTCCAATTTCTAAATTATCATCAATAGTTGTAAGAATCTTTGATTGGCTATAAATATTTTCTATACTACGAATATCAGTTAATAATGATACAACTAAAATCATTGCACGATTTTTCATGTTAATCAGTTCTGTCGTATTCATAAAATCATCTTGTCCATCACTATTCGAGACCAGAGTAAGAGTATTTTGAACTTGATTAATCTTATTTAAAATCTTTTTACCAATTTCTCTTTTAACTAAGTCATTTGTAGCGATTAATTTATCTTCCCCATTAGAATTTGAAATTAGAGTAAGCATTTGTTGTGGTTGTTTTCTATTTTTTTGTTCAGCTATTCTTGCTTCTAGTGCTCTTTTTTCTGTTTCAAGCTCTTCATGTTTAGCTTTCTCTAGTTCCACTTTTCTTTGCTGTTCAGCTATTCTTGCTTCTTGTGCTTGCTTAGCTTTTTCGGCTGCTGCTCTTTCTGCTGCAAGCTGTTCTTTCTCAGCTTTCTCTGCTGCTATTCTTCTTTCTTCGGCTTCTTTCGCTTGCTTAACTTTTTCAGCCGCTTTTCTTTCTGCTGCAAGTTTTTTTTGTTTAGCTTTTTTGGTTGCTGCTCTTTCCGCTGCAACATTTTCTTGTTTAGCTTTTTCAGCCGCCATTTTTTTGCCTTGGATTGTTTGTTCTAATATTCTTGATTCTTCAAGCTGTTTTCTTTGCTGTTCAGCTATTCTTGCTTCTTGTGCTTGCTTAGCTTTTTCGGCTGCTGCTCTTTCTGCTGCAAGCTGTTCTTTTTTAGCTTTTTCAGCCGCTATTTTTTGCTCTTCTGCAAGCTTTTCTTGTTTAACTTTCTCTGCTTCTAATCTTTTAAGTTTAGTTTTTTTTCGTTCAATATTTTCTTGTTTTTGCTCAAGAGTTGGGTGGTCTAGAATTATACTTCCAATTGTAGAAGAAGTTTGAGTATCTGCATCTTCTTGTATAACATTCTTGGTTTCTATAATATTAAGTTCATATTTTTCTTGTTCTTGTTCAAGATTTGAAGACTCTAGAATATTACCTTCATCATCAATAAAAATTTGATAATCTAGATCTTTTTCTTTAAGCTCTTTCTCTTGTTGCTCTGTTACAAAATTTACTCTTCTAGATTTCTTATTTTTTTTACTTTTTTTGTTTTTTCCTTCCACTAATTTACTGTTTATTTGGTCTTGAATTTTTTTATTATTAACAAAAAAACTTAACAAATCGATTATATATTTATCATGGTAATTAATATTGTTAGAAACCTCAGGAAGTTTTAAAAGTGAAATAAATTGTTCAAAAGTTTTATCAATTTTCTTTTTATTAAATGTTATTTTTAATTTATTATTGCAAATAATTTTTTCATAATCAAAAGAAAAAAGAGTTTCATTATTATTTAATAATTCAGCTAATTTGTTTTCATAGGGATTTTTATGTATTAAATCAAACGATAAACTGGATGGAATTTTATATGCTCCATTGGAACCGACGATAATTTGAATAACCAATTGATTAATATAGTTTTTCAATATTTCATTATTAATCTTATTGTTATTAACTATTTTTATCAAATCATAAAAATACTTTCTTGGAGTCAAACCATGAACAGCTTTATTATTATCTTTTAAAAATGCTCTATAAAATAATCTTTTTATTTTAAAATATTTTTCAATATATTCATTAGATAATTTACTGTTGTATTGGGTAACATTTTTTTGTTTTATTTCTAATTCTTCACCTTTAATAAAAAAATCTATAAATTGTAAAATAATTTTTTGTCTATCTAATTTATTTAATTCTAAAAACGAACTAACAACAGATATATCATGGAAAATATGCTTTTCATATTGCTTGTCAGTCATAGCAAAAGTATTGTTTGATATTAATAGTAGTAACAAAATATTTTTTAAAATTTTAAACACGATATATTACCTCAATAATTATATTTAATTAATTACTAATTTTAATAACTAAATAATATTTTTTGTCAAGTAGTCTAATTATTCTAATTTATTCTTTTCTAAACTATTAATAACTACACATCCTGTAGCGTCGGAAGCTACGTTTACCACAGTTCTACACATATCAAGAGGCCTATCCACCGCCAAAATAATCCCAATACCTTCCAAAGGCAAACCTACTGCTGCCAAAACCATTGACATGGTAACGGTGCCAGCAGCAGGAATCCCTGCTGCTCCCATAGATGCTAAAGCTGCAGTTAAAGCTACGATTATTTGACTTTGAAGATCCAGTGAAACCCCAAAGAGCTGAGCTATAAATACTGCTGCTACCGCTTCATAAAGAGCTGTACCATCCATATTTATAGTAGATCCTAATGGCAAAACAAATTTACTGATGCGTTTATCTACTCCTAGATTATCCTCTACACATTGCAAATTTATAGGAAGCGTTGCCGATGAGGAAGAAGTAGAAAAAGCTACTGCCACAGCAGGCCTAATAGCTTTGAAAAAAAACCAAGGTTTTATACCCGAAAAAGCATAATTAATACCAGGTAAAATAACAAATAAATGTATAGCTAAACCGAGTAAAACACATAAAATATAGTAACCTAGCTTAGAAAATACTTCAAAACCTAGGGAAGCAGTTACTTCAGAAATTAAACCAAATACTCCAAAAGGACAAATATACATGATCATATGAATAATTTTCATGATGCTTAAATTAACAGCTCGGTTTATCTCAAAAATTTTTTCTTTTGCAGGCCCAATAGTAGTAAGAGCTGCACCAAATAACATAGTAAAAACGATAATTGCTAAAACATTTTTACTAGCTAAAGCTTCAAATGGATTTATGATGGTTTTTTCTATTTGTAGTAATAAAAAATCTTTAATAGACAAAACACCATTTTCTTTAGGTTTTTTATCAGCATTAAGCTTAGATCTCAGCTCTAATGAACCAATAAGTTTTAAGGCTTTACTTTTTAGTTCTGCAGCACTGGTATTATTTTTAGCAATAGTAAGTAAACTTTCTTGCAAATCTGTAATTTTTGGACTGGATAATTCTTGATTAGTTTCTGCAGCAAAAATTTCGCTAATACGTAGCGCTAAATTTTGAGTATTATTTTCATCTAAGGCAGATATTTTTTGAGTTATGGCTTCTGAAGGCCTAGATACCCCAGGCTGGATAAAAGTTACTAATATGAGCCCTAAAATCACGGCTATAAAAGTAGTAGATAAATAGTAAATAATAGATTTAATACCCAGCGTGGATAAATGAGAAACATTGCCGATACTTTCAAAGGCCGCTAAAATAGAAGTAAAAACTATGGGCATCACTATCATGGAAAGTGAAAGCTTAAAAATTAAACCTAAAAAAGAAAAATAGCCAACAAAACTTGGCAAATATATTCCTAGTAAACTACCTAAAATTAAAGCTAAGAATATGTTACGAGATAAATTTTTAATTGGCTTCATTAAATATCCACAAGATTAAAACCATAAGTATTGGTATAAAATTTGATTACAATCGTTTATTTAGTTCAAATAAGCTGCTAGCAAATATTTAATGAGACAGCAAGAAGATAATTAGCAATAAAAAAAGCGCCTCATTAAGGCGCTTAGCTTCTAAACAGAATACTTACTAAAAACCACGGCAATGTCTAAAAAATCTTCCACCATAGTATGGGTGGCAAAAACTACCATAAAGATTTGGGTAATAGCTACCAACAATAGTGCTTACTTCAGAATTTACTTCAACAGTAGGCATTGTTTCATAGGTATCATTTACTGAATACGTAGCATCAGCACTAGCACTTTGACTAAAATGATTGTATACTTTTGTACGCATCTTGTAATGATTATTAAGGTTAACATTAGTTCTCAAATGATTATGAGTATGATTTAATTTATGAATATGATTATCAACATTAATATTTCTTGAATAGTTAACATTTCTTTCTTGATTAATGTTAATGGTAGGATTTCTTACAACTGAAGAACGTCCTCCCACATAAGCATCCGGTAATTGAATCACTTGTTCAGGCATAGTCATCGGCTTTACTTCTTCATCATTCATCATTGGTTTTTCAGCCATTTCTGCAAAAGAAAATACACTAAAGAGTGTAGATAAAAGAATTAACATATTTTTCATTTTTATACTCCATTTTACTATTATTTATCACCAAAAATTATATTAATGTTTTGGATTATTTGTTATCTAGTAAAAAGGAATATAAAATTCAGCTAAAGATCTCAAAAAAATGTAAATAGTTAAATTTTCATGATTTCTTGTTCTTTCTTAGAACAAAGATCGTCTATTTGGCTAACTGCTTGATCCGTATAGTCTTGAGTAATTTTTAAAGCTCTTTTTTCGTCATCTTCAGAAATTTCGCCCTTTTTAGTGGCAGATTTTAGAAGTTCATTAGCATCTCTACGATAATTGCGCACTGCCAGCTTTGCTTCTTCAGCTTTGCTTTTACACTGTTTGCAAAACTCCTTACGCCTTTCTTCTGTTAAAATAGGAACAGATACACGAATAATATCACCATCAATAGCTGCAGAAAGCCCTAAATTGGCTTCCTGTATAGCTTTTTCTATGGATTTTTGTATATTTTTTTCCCAAGCTTTAACATGCAAAGTTCTAGCATCCGCAGCGCTGATTGCTGCTACTTGAGCTAGGGGAGTTGGGTTATTGTAATAATCAACTTTTATAGAATCGAGCAAAGATACATGAGCCCGGCCTGTTCTTATGCTAGTAAGCTGTTTTTTAAAAACATCTATGGTTTTTTCAATATTACTTTTCATTTCATTTGTAGTAGTTGCAGTCATATTAAACCTCATTTTTATTGGCTAACTTTAGTCCCAATATCATCACCTAATAAAATTTTTATAATATTACCAGGTACTGTCATGTTAAAAACATATATGTCCATACTGTTATCCATACATAAAGATATGGCAGTGGAATCCATAACTTTTAAGCCTTTTTTTAAAACATCTAAATAAGTAAGCTTTTTAAATAATTTGGCATTTTTATTAATTTTTGGATCATCATCAAAAACACCTTCCACTTTGGTAGCTTTAAAAATAGCATCAGCTTGTATTTCTATGGCTCTCAAAGATGCCGCAGTATCAGTGGTAAAAAATGGATTACCCGTACCTGCCGCAAATATTACTACGCGACCCTTTTCAAGATGTCTCACTGCCCTTCTTTTTATATAAGGTTCAGCCAGTTCTTGCATACTAATGGCAGACATAAGACGAGTAGTAACTTCAACTTTCTCTAAAGCTTCTTGCAAGGCTAGTGCATTAATGACAGTGGCCAGCATTCCCATATAATCAGCAGTGGCCCTATCCATACCTAATACAGAAGCAGAAACACCTCTAAAGATATTTCCTCCACCAATAACTACCGCCACTTCTATGGATAATTCGCTTACTTCTTTAATATCTTCGGCTAATTTATGAATAATTTTAGGATCGATACCGTAGCCTAAATCACCTTGAAGGGCTTCTCCAGATAATTTCAGCAATATTCTCTTAAACTTACTGGTTTTAAGGTCTGATGGCATAATAACTTCCCATTAGTAAAAATCGTATTGATTTAGTGTCATAAACAAAAAAAATAGGCAATAGAATGATGAAAACCTTTAAGAACTCTTCTTTTAGCAAATTGCTGGCTAATAACACAGACATTCTATTCGCTTTTTTAATTATTTTAGTCGTGGCATTGTTAGTAATCCCTATCCCTGCATTTTTAATAGATATTTTTATTTCTGCTAATATTTTTTGTGCTTTGTTAATTTTATTAATTTCTATTTATATCCCCTCAGCCCTAAGTCTTTCAAGCTTTCCAACTATATTATTACTCACCACACTCTTTAGATTAGGCCTCAATGTTGCTACCTCACGCTTAATTTTACTTCATGCAGACGCAGGCGAAGTAATTCTAGCTTTTGGTAATTCTGTAGTGGGGGGCAATCTAGTAGTGGGAATCGTGATATTTCTGCTACTTATGCTTATTAATATGTTGGTAGTAGCTAAAGGGTCTGAACGGGTAGCAGAAGTAGCTGCCAGATTTAGCCTTGATGCTATGCCTGGAAAACAAATGAGCATAGATGCTGATTTACGCTCAGGTATTTTAGACTTAGAACAAGCCAAACAAAAAAGACAAGATTTAAGCCGTGAAAGTCAGTTATTTGGTGCTATGGATGGCGCTATGAAATTTGTTAAGGGTGACGTCATTGCAGGCATTGTCATCTTTTTTATCAATATTTTAGCTGGCATAATCATTGGTAAAACTCAGCTTGATATGGATATTTACGAAGCTTTACAGACCTTTAGTATTTTATCAGTGGGTGATGGCTTAGTGAGTATTATTCCAAGTTTGCTTATGTCCATCTGTGCAGGTTTAATTGTCACCAGGGTAGAGTCAGGCACTCATAATCAAAATTTAAGCCAAGAGATTAATAGCCAGTTATCAGCTTATCCAAAAGCTTTTTTACTTGCAGGAGTATTTGTTATTATTATTGGCCAAGCACCAGGATTACCATCTATTCCCTTTAGTATTTTAGGCATACTGGGAATTGTATTTGGTGTTATAGGGCTTAGAGCAACTAAATCTGTTGATTTGGTGCATCAAAATAATCTTGAGCCTATGGAGGCTGTGGGTGAGGAAAATTTTATTACTGGTGTAGTACCAATTTGTATTGAAGTAAGCCCTGAATTAGTAAATTTAGTAAATGAAGAAAGTGAATTTATACCAAAGTTTATTCCTATGCTACGAGAAAGCTTGTTTATGGAGCTTGGGGTAAGATTTCCAGGAATTAGAGTTAAAGCTGCATATGAAGGGCAATTACCAAAATTTAGTTATGTTGTATTTATAAACGAAATACCCATAGATTCTTTTACCATTAAACCTGATGAATGCTTAGTAAATGTCATGCCTCATGAGCTCTTGGCATTAGGCATCAACGATGTTAGTCAAAGCATTAATCATGCTACTAATCTTAGGTGTAGTGTTACCAATATTTCTCATAGAGATTTATTAATAAAAGCAGGTTTAGAATTTTTTGACCCAGCTTCAAGAATTTTATTACACGTAGCAAGTATTTTACGAAAAAATGCTAAAGATTTTATAAGTGTAGAAGAAACACAGGTAATTTTAGATCAATTAGAAAAATCCTCTCCTGCTCTGGTACGCGAAGTCATGCCTAAAGTAGTGAGTTTGTATCAGCTTAGCGATATTTTTAGAAGACTTTTAAGCGAAGGTATTAGCATTAAAGATACTAAAACTATACTACAAGCTTTAGCAGAACATGGGCTTAGCAGTAGCGATACTATTATTTTAACAGAACAAGTACGACAATCTTTATCTCGTTCTATTTGTTACAATCATAGCCAAAATCAAGATACTTTATTGGTATTTTTATTATCTCCCCAAATAGAAGATATTTTTAGTACAAGTATTGAACGAAGTAATTTAGGCTCTTTTTTAGCCATTGACCCAGAAATACGCAAGCAAGTATTACAAAGCCTAAACCACGAAATCACTAATATGCCGCCTAGATCTAAAAAACCAATAATTTTAGTATCCCAAGAAATTAGGCGTTTTGTGAGAAAACTTATTGAAAATGATTTTTTTGATGTAGCTGTGATAAGTTATCAAGAACTACATCCAGATTTTAAAGTACAGCCCATTGGTCATATAAGCTTAGAAGAAGCAAAACTTTATCAAGATGATGATGACGATGAAGAATCTTTAGAAATGCTAAAGCTTTCGCCTAACTTAGCCTAAAGGATGTAAAATGTTTAAACTAAAAATAATTCTTATCACGCTATTTTCTTTGTCCATAAGTAAGCTAGCATTTAATTTAAATAAATTAGAAGACATAACAATAAATGATACACACTCAATAGATACTATATGTTGTAGTAAAAAAAATGATTTTTTTTTATATTGTACTGCAAATAAAATATCTCTTTATAAATTTGAATTAGAAACAAATACAACAAAAGAAATAAAAAGTATTTATAATAATGGGGATAGAAACCATGATATAAAAATTAATAAAGATGAAGATATTATTGCTGTTTCCCATTTTTGTAAGATTAATTTTTATACAATAAATAATAACAAATTATTTTTTTCAAAAACTATGTATACTAACTTTGGTTCACGTTTACATATAATAAATTTTCATCCGAAAGAAAATTGGTTTATTTGTACTGTTAATAATAGAGCTATACAAATTTATAAACTTAAAAAAACAAAAAATATTCTAGAGTATGAAGAAATGGAAATAATCCATACTACCTTTCATGAAGGCGCTATCGAATTGATTAAATTTTCTCCTAGTGGAAATTTTTTTATATCAGCTTGTCAAAAAAATATAAATTTTTGGTCTTTAAAAAATAATTCTTACGAACACTTTCAAACAATAATTTCTACTAAAAAACCTCAAATTATAATAAAAGATGTGGATTTTTATAATGACGAAAAAATAACCTGTGCTCTTAGTGATGGGTCTATAAAATTTTGGGAATTTGAACAAACTGAGTTTAAAAAATATAAAAAATTATTTTTCCCTAATATTCTAATACATAAAATAACTTTTAATAATGATCTTAATCTCCTCTTAGTATCCCACACCTGTGGAATAATTATATTAAACATAGATCAAGAGTATCAACAAATAGAAACACTAGAAAATAGTAATAACATTTTAAGCCTAGGTTTTATGGGGAATTTACTCCTTACCGGATCTCATAAAGGCAATATAGAAATGTATGAATTGCCAATAAGACCCACAAAAAGTGCTAATAAAATTTAAATAATGTTTCTTCTTACTAAAATATCTTTATTAATTTGAGTTACTAAAGCAATTCGAGAAGGAAACTTTATTTCTTCTCTAATTTTACTCATAAAAAATATTTCTATATGGCAATCATAAAGTTCTAGGGTTTTGTCTAATATATGAGTTTCTAAAAACACTTCACGGGTATTACTTATTGTTGGTCTAAGGCCAAAATTAGAAATAGATTTAAAATATTCATTATTAATTTTAGTAAGAGTTGCATATACGCCGTAGGTAAGAGGATAATTAATGTTTATAGCTAAATTAGCTGTTCTAAAGCCTAAACTAGCACCTAAAGTTTGCCCTTTAATCACTCTGCCACTAATACTAAAATTTCGACCAAGCATGCTAGTAGCGCTTAAAAAATCGCTCTGTAATAAGGCTTTTTTAGTTCTTGAAGAAGATATTTTTTTATTATTAAATAAAGCACAAGAAACAGGGTGAATTATCAGATCTTCACTAAAATTTTTTAAAAACTCCACATCACCCAAAGCATCTTTGCCAAATCTAAAATCTTCGCCGATTACTACATGCTTTGCTAAAAATTTTTCTTTAAGCATATGAGCAAAATTATTATGAGAAATAGTTAAAAAGTTTTTATCTATGGGTAAAATACTTACAAAATCAAAGCCTAAGTTTTTAAGCATCGTTATTTTTTGGTCGTTATTAGTTAAGTTATAATAAATTTTATTGGGATATAAAACTTCATATGGAGAGGGCTCAAAGGTCACCACACCTTTTTTTAAGTTTTTATCAAAACTTAGTGCTTTACGCAAAACTTCTAAATGGCCCTTATGAATGCCGTCAAATTTACCAATAGCCAGCACACAAGCTAGAGTATTCATATAATTCCAAATAAAAAATCCCCTTAACAAACAGGGGATTTAAAAAACTAATTATAGCCTTTTTGGGCTAATCTTTTTTGTCTTTTTCTGGATCTTGCTTCAGCTGCTCTTTTTTTAAGCTTTTCTTCCACAGACTTTTTCACATAAAATTCGCGTTTACGAACTTCTTTAAGAATTCCAGCCTGTTCAACTCTTTTTTTAAAGCGCTTTAAAGCACGTTCAAAAGATTCGCCATCTCTGATGGAAATTTTGGTCACTAAAATCACCTACCCTTAAAACCAACTAAATTACTCTAATCTTAATCCCACTATCTATTTTTAAACAATCTGTCAATGATATAAATTTTATAAAAAAGGTTTATTTATATGCAAAATACATCGATTATAGCAGTATGCTTATATATAATATTATTACTTATTATAGGTATTTTTGCGAGTAAAAAAAATACGTCATCGAGTAATTATATTTTAGGCAACAGAAGCCTTGGCTATTGGGTAACTGCTATTTCTGCTAATGCTAGCGATATGAGCGTATGGTTATTTATGGGCCTACCAATGTCCATATACCGATCAGATTTGCTATCTATCTGGATGCCTGTGGGGCTTATTTTATTCATGTTTTTAAACTGGCAAATTATAGCGAAGCCATTGAGAGTGCAAAGCGAAGCACTAGGTGCTTTAACTTTATCAAGCTTTATTGAAAAAAAAATTGCTCCTAATAAAAAAACTTTACGCATACTCCTAGCCCTATCCAGCGTATTTTTTCTCACTATTTATATTTCCGCTGGCATTATTGGCATGGGCTATTTATTCGAACAACTATTTTCTTTAAATTATTATACAGGGTGTATAGTTTCTATATTTGCCATTTTAATATACATAAGCATAGGTGGATTCAGCGCTATATGCTACACTGATTTTATTCAAGGTTTATTTTTATTATTTATTATAATAATAGTGCCATCTATAATTATTTATGATTATTTTTATTTAAATACACTCACGCTAGCATCAAATAATTCTATTAATTTTCAAGATTTTATACCAAAAAATGCTCCTGATGCAGGCAAGGTTTTATTGTTAGTTTTTAGCTGGGGTCTTGGCTACTTTGGGCAACCTCACATTTTAAGCAAATTTATGGCCATCAAAGACGCTCAAGAGCTCAATAAAGCTAAATGGATAGGAACCATCTGGCAAATATTAGCATTATCAGCATCTATTGCCACTGGTTTGGCGGCTCATTTATTCTTCACAGAAGTACCTGCTAATCCAGAAATGATCTTTGTCATCATGGCAAAAGCTATATTTCCAAGCTTTTTAGCAGCCTTTGCACTATGTGCCATTTTGGCTGCAACGCTATCAACTATTGATTCACAAATAATAGTAGCTGCTTCGGTAATATCACAAGACTTTTATTGTTTATTAAACAAAAAAGCCTCTGATAAAAAAATTTTGTTAGTATCAAGAGTATCAGCTATTTTTATTTGTTTAATAGCCTTAAGCATTGCCTTATTCAAAAATAATTCCATTCATGATGCGGTGTATTATTGCTGGTCTGGTCTTGGGTCCTCTTTTGGCCCTTTACTCATTGCAACCCTCTATGGGAGGAAACTTAACTATAATTATTGTGTAGCAGCCCTCATAGTATGTGTCTCCATAGGGATTTTTTGGAATTTTTTTAACACAGGTATACCTACCCTGATTCCAGGATTTTTATTGGGGTTTTTAATCATATTTATAGGCTCTAAGGTTAAAAGCGAAAACTAATATAGTTTCGTAAAGCCATAATACCAGCAATATTAATAAGCATTAAAAGTCCACCACAGGTATACATGATGCTTAAAGCAATAGAAGCGTCAAAAAAAGAAAACAAAACAAACGCTATAGAAGAAAATAACAAAAATATATTTTTGCCCCTTTTGGGAGATAAAAATTGGGCAGACTTAATGCCGGCGCACATATAAGCTATAATAGTTGAATAACCAAGCATAAATATGAACAAAGACATAAATAAATTCATGTAGGGGAAATACTGACTCAAAGCTGTTTGCACAATCAAAGAGCCTTTAAGGTTGGGGTCTAGCCATACACCAGTGCTTAAGACTAATAAAATTACTGCCGTACAAACAATAATCGTATCAAAAAAAATACCCACTATAGCTAGGCTTGCTTGATTAGATTTATCTTGTACGCGAGTCTCTGCATGGATAATAGAAGCATAGCCAATACCCACATCTCCTGAATAACAAGCACTTGATATCCCCCTAGATATGGTCAACATAATGCTAGAGCCAACAAATCCACCCATAGCTGCATGTCCACTAAAAGCTGATGAAATAATACCTAAAAATATAGAGGGAATTTTTTGATAATTAACACCCAAAATATAGATAACCATTAACAAGAAAAAGCCTATAAAGATTGGTATTAACCAAGCATTGATCAAGCCTACTCGTCTTACTCCACCCATAACGCTCAGAAGTATTAGTATTAATAGTAAAGCGATCACTAAGAATGGAGAAAATGAAAAATTTTCCACAAAAGATTCTTTAATGATGCCAAACAAATAAATATCAGTGCCATACAAACACATTAAGACAGCCATAACATTAGCTATAATAGGAAATTTGGGAAATGCGTAACGCAAAAAAAACATTGGCCCACCATCATAGCTGCCCATAGTATTTTCCACCCGAAATTTTAACCCTAAATAAACTTCAGCATATTTTAAAATCATACCTAAAAACGCTGCTACCCAAACCCACACCAAAGCTCCAGGGCCTCCTATTTGAATAGCCACCGCAATGGAGACAATATTGCCTAAACCAATGCAGCCTCCTAAGGAGGCAAAAAATACTTCTATAGGGCTAACCCCTCTTTTTCCTTGATTTTTTTGAGGGGTAAAAGAACAAAAAAAATTTTTTAATGCTTTTGACAAACCAAAAACTTGAACAAATTTGGATTGAATAGATAAGTAGAGACCAGCAAAAATTATTAAGAAAAAACCTAAATATGACCATAAAAAAACTTCTAAGATTTTTAGAAAATCTAGTATAAAATTCATTGATAGTTTCCAAAGGTGTCTAGCTATGTAGATATATGGAACTACAAAAATAGCTATTATATGTCAATGCTCACTTTTATTTTCAAAAAAATAAGTTACTTTTTCAAAAAATATAAGGGATATTAATGAGTAAATCTGACAAAATGACGTGGGTAAAAGAATCTGGCTATATTTTTGCAATGGTAGGCTCTGCAGTCGGTTTTGCTAACATTTTAGCTTTTAGCGCTCAATGCTATAGAAACGGTGGTGGTGCTTTTTTAATTCCTTTTTTAACAGCAAATTTTGTAATAGGCGTACCAATGCTTTTACTAGAAGGAATTATTGGCAATACTTATGGTTTACCCATAGCTTCAGCTTATGGCAAAGTATTACCAAAAGTCTGGAAAAGTTGTGGTTGGATATCTGCTTTATCGTGCTTAACTATTGGCGCATTTTATTCTGTATTAACCAGTTGGTCTGTGGCCTATACTTATTTTGCTTCGCAAAATTTAATTAGCGCTGATACAGCTTATTTTTTTAAGCATGAATTTTTAAAAGATTCAGGTTCGATTTATTTATTTAACGACATTAGCTTACCCATATTTATCTGTACTATTTTAGTAAGTATTTTTACCTGGACGATTGTAGCAAAAAATATTGGACAAGGTGTTGAAAAAATTTGTTCTTGGTTTTTGCCCCTATTATTCATAATTATTATTATTTTTAGTATCATTGTAGCTTTTCTACCGGGAGCTAGCATAGGTTTTTCTCATTACCTAACACCAGATTTTTCAAAACTTAAAGATTTTAATTTGTGGCGTGATGTTTTTGGGCATGTATTTTTTAGTTTTTCCTTAGGTATCGGCATTATTGTTGGCTATTCACGACATACCTCAAAAAAAACTAACTTAAAAAAAGCTATGGTTATGGTGGCCTTAGGTGATATTTTTATTTCAATAATTTCAGGGTTTGCTATTTTTGGTTGTGTTGGTTTTATGAGCCATGAAACCGGTATTCCTTTTAACGAAATAGTGAAATCTGATTCTACCTTTGAAATGGGCTTTATTATTTTCCCACAAATATTACACACCTTTTCTCCTTATTTGCAGCCTATTATTGGCGGTTTATTTTTCTTCTGTGTTTTTATAGCTGGTATTACAGGAGTTTTTTCTATTGTAGAGTCCGTTGCTGGTAACGTAGAAGTTGAATTTAATCTTACTCGTAAAAAGGCCGTAAGCATAAGTATCATACTGATGTTTTGTATGTCTATCTTCTTTTGTTTTGGCAATGCAACTTATATAATTGGGGCTCTTACTCCAATGGTTATGGGATACACTTTTTTATTTGGTGGTATCGCACAAATAATTGTATTTATGTATTACGACAAACAAATAAGTAACCATAAAATATGGTTCAGTAAAAACTCTAAAAGCTTTAATTACTATTTTTTAAAATATGCAAGTTTAGCATTCTTAATTATAGGCTTTATTGGAGCATTAATTGACGAGTATAATCAAGAGTACACTATTAACAACACGGTAAGATGGTCTTGGCTTTTAGGAGTAGTAATAATCGCTTTTATACTTTCTCAAAAAAAATGTTTTACTCCTAATTCTGAGCGTAGGTGTATACCTTAAATTAAAATTTATGCAGCAGGAGCACTTAAAGATAGATTTGGTTTGGTTATAACGATACCTTCTATCTGATCTAATGAGCAAGCACAGTTAGGAGCCCCACTAGCATCAGTTACGCAACGGCATTGTATATTGCCACCATTAAAAGCGAACTCAAATAAATCTTCGCACTGGCACGTACAGTTTTTCCTTCTGCAATCAAAAAAACAGGTAGATTCAGAAGTACCTGCTGCACCCGCACAAGCCCCTTGGCATAAGGCAGGATCACAGTTACATTTACAAGTTTCAGAACGGCCACCAAATTTTTTATCTACAGCTGTAGTAATACACTCACTTATGTTAAAATGGCAGTCTTGCGAACAACTTATATCTCCATATAAACCACCATTAAATTCTGAACACTGAGTAAATAAAAGAGCATTTCTATCACAATGTTCATTATCGCCGTTAATTATACCATCGCCACAATAGCCTTTTTGATTTTGATTAGGCACACCATTGGTTATTTCAATACCAACGCCCCCTCCGCCCGCATTGCTTGGTGGAAGTTTTGGCGCCCGATTTAAGTTTTCAAAATCTGCAGAAGAAGCATTATAATAAGATCCTGATTGAGTATTGAGTGAATTCAATAAACGCTCCATCTCTTTTTGCTCTAAACTTTGCTTACAAGAAGACAAAAGAAATAAGCTAAAAAGTAAAAACAATTTATTAAGCATACATCACCAATAAAAGTAACTAACTTAATAAATATAGTATAAAGCTTTTTTCATATCCATTAAAAGGTATATGATTAAACAAATAGCAGAATTAACAATATGTTATTAAATATATTTTTTAACTCTAATAATAACACTGTTTCTAGCTAGCGTGACTTGTTTAAAGATTAATTATCTGGATGGCTCGCACGATGTGTTATAGAATAGGTATTTTATGCACCAAGCATTTAAGGCATTCTTTACTAAATAAAATTATCCAACAGATATTGCTTATTTACTCTTTTATTACTATTACCCATTACTCGTAACTATCTGCGAACTTACCTTATTCCTTATTTAATTAATTATTTTTTTATTCAATAAATTAACGCCTTTGAGAGGATTTTTTGGTGAAAAAATGATTGTTGAATTTATAGTTACATCGTGTTTAGCCCTGTTGCTCATACTAGGCTTAATTGTAGGTAAAAAAAATCAGCAAGAAGCACAAACCTTTACTGATTTTTTTATTGGCAAAAGAAATTTTTCTACGCTCATTATTCTTTCAACTATTTTTGCTGGTATGGTAACTGGTTCAAGTATTATCAGTATAGTAGCAGCGTTTTTTTCTAAAGGTTATTTTTATCTTATTCCTTGTATAGCCATCTTTATTGCTCATCTATGGACAGGTTTGTGGGTAGCTAAAAAAATGGGACCTTATTTAGAAAATTCCTTATCTCCTGGCGATATCTTAGAAAAAATGTATGGCAGAGAAGCAAAAATTATCATGGGCTTTACTGGCTTACTTGAAAGTATTCTAATACTTACTGTCCAAATTATGGTAGTGTGTTTTATATGTCATTATTTCTTTAATATTCCTCATATTTTTTCTGCATTTGGAGCCCTATTATTTACGCTTATATATTGCCTGCGTGGTGGTATTAAAGCTCTTGTTATGAGCAACATTATACAATTTACTTTTTTTATTATTATTTTGCCTCTTCTTTGCTGCATTCTTTTATCTTCCTTAGGTGCCTTTAAGGATTTAGTGAGTGCTTTGTCTAATACTTCTCACCCACAGCCGCCTATTTTAAACCTTTATAAAAGTTTAAGTAAGTTTATTTATCATGCTTTACCAGCACTTTTTCCTTTAGCTTTGCAAAGAATGCTAATGGCTAAAAATATTCACCAAATAAAAAAATCTTTTATAGGAACAGCATTAATAAATTTTATTTTTTTTATATGTATGATGATAGTTGGCTTGTATGCACGCATAATAATACCCCAAGTAGAGCCTAAACTAGCCTTGTTAAGTATTATTGATACCATTTCTCCTATAGGTAAAGGCTTAATTATTTTTGGACTACTCGCCACCTTAATGTCGACTATTACTTCTTATTTAAACGTAGCTTGTATAGCCATTACGCAGGACCTTTTTATTCCTCTATTTAAGAAAGAACTAAATGAAGTAGAAAAATTAAAAATAGCTAAATTTGCAGTATTAGGAATAGGAATAGGGGCGGCATGCTTAGCTTTATATGGGAGCACGATTTTTTCTATTGCTTATTTTATAGTTTTTATTAATAGCTCAGTAATGCTTGTTCTTTACATGCTAGGCTTTTTAAATTTTAAACCATCTAAAAAAGCCCTTTTAAGCAGTATAAGTATTTCTATAATTTTTTTATTTATCGCTTTTTTTATCTTTGATATGTATAAATTTTACGCAGGCTTAATAGCTATAGCAATAACGGGCACTAGTTTATTTATTTCTCATTATCTTAATAAAACTAGTTTTAGCAAATCCTACGGAGATCAAAAACATAAAAAGAAAAAGTTTAAATTATTTGAGTTATCCGTAAAAAGAATAGAGCATTGCAACGTTTTTGCTACCATTGCCATTATTAATTCTGTATACCCTTTCTTTTTAATGATTCCCACTTTTAACTTAGTAAGTATGCCTTTTTTCTTTATTTATCCATTAACTTCCCTTTTTAGCTTTTTGATTTTATTTAAAGAAATTTGGCCTAGCAATTTATTCAAATATTTTCCTTTAGTGTGGCATATACTTATAACACTTTCCTTACCTACTCTAGCTTTTTTGATGTATTTTCAAAGTAATTATCATAGTATTTGGCTTCTTGATATTGGTATTATTATTGTTTTATTATTAATAACAACCAAACCCAATATGGCATTAATAACAGGCGTTATTGGTGCTTTGCTCGCTGTTTTTATCACTACGCTTGTGGGAATTAATTTTAGTGAATATGTCATAAGGATAGGCGAAATTTGCTTAATAGTACATTTAATTAGTGCAATTATTTGTTTACTCTTTTTTAAAGAGCAAGAAAATGACATGTATCGATCGGTGAGTAGCAAAATTACTCACGAAGCTGCCCGTTCATTATCAGGAGTAGGAGTGTCTGCTTTTTTCTTAGAAGAAAGGATATCAACACTCATTTATGGGTATAAGCTAGCATGTACCCATAACTTAATTTCGTCGAATCTATTACCCGATGAAGAATTGCAGCAATTAAAAGAACTGCCTTTTAACCTTAACGGGATGGGCGAAAGAGCTTCTAATACGCTACATTCTTTACTTCACAAAATGGATAAAAAACTAAACTCCGAAAGACAGTTAGAAACTGTAGATATTATTTCTTTAGCTAAAGAAGCTATTCTTGATCCTTCTTTTAGTTTTGAGCAACGAAAAAAAATAGTAATCAATACCTATCATAATTTTTTTATCGCGGTAATGCCATCAGAAATAGTTCATGTGCTTATCAATCTTGTTGAAAATGCTTTTAATGCTATTAAAGATAAACCTGATGGTAAAATAGAAATATGGGCTAGCGATTTATCGTTATTTATTAAAGATAACGGTATAGGAATAGGCAGAAATATTTTATTCCAAATATTTGATGAAGGCTTCAGCACTAAAGGTACTTCTGGGCAAGGTTTGGCATTTTGTAAAAAAGTTATGGAAGAACATGCCGGCAAAATACGCTGTACTTCAAAACAGGGTGTTTACACACAATTTGAATTAATATTTAATGATAATAAATAAATTTAATAAAAAGTTATCTTAAAATATTTTAATTATTTATATAATAAGTAAAATTAGTGTTTTTATCATCTTGTAAAAAAAACTTAATTATTTATAGTAATTTATACACATTATGGAGTAATTATATGAAAACGTTAAGCCCTAAATTTGTTTTACTGAGCAGCTTATTAATTGGCTCTTTAGTTTCGTTATTTGCTCATATTTCTTTTGCTACTAGCAGTGAACAAAATGAAGTAAATTTTGATCTTACGATACAAGAAATAAGTGACTTAAGTGGCGTTCATAAGCTTTAAATAACATTGCCTTTCCAGACTAACGTCTTTACGAAGCTTGAGCATATAGTAATTGGATTTCTTCATTGCTTACTGTGCCTAGCAAAGACGTCGGTTTGGGAATATTAATTTTATTTCATCAAAGAAACATCACCTGCTATTACCACAGAAAATTCTTTATTTAAAAACCATTTTTGTATGACAGAATTTATTTCGTCTAAGCTTAAATCTACCATACTTAAAAAGTTTTTTTCGCGCCAATGAAAATCTCGTTGTACAATAAAATCATTAGCTAAACTGGATGCTAAATAGGTATCGTTAGCCAACATATTTTCATAATTAGCCACAATACTTATTTTTGATTGTTCAAACTCTTGCTTATTGACTCCAAATTCTAGAAATTTAAGCCATTCTTCCATCATAGCAAGCTTAGCTTTGCTAATATTTGCTGGCGCAGACATGGCATACATATTAAAACTAGCAGAAGCATTATGTCTTGACACTTCTAACCATGAACCTGCACCGTAAGAAATTCCCTCTTTTTCTCTAATACGGGTCATGAGGCGAGAATTCATATTTTCACCAAAGATATAATTAGCAAGCTTTAGGCTTGGATAATCTTTGTCATCATCTTTTAGGGCAAAATTAAAAGCATAGGCTAATAATGCCATCTCTTTATCTTTGGTATCAATAATTTTCTCTTCTATTTTATTAGGCATAAATGGCTTAGTTACTAGTTCAAAACTATCTGCAGCTGATTTAAAACCTAAAAATTTTTCTAAATTTTCAGCCATATCTTTGCAATCAAAATCACCTACCAAAGAAGCATCTAATTGAGCCCATTTGATAACTTCATAAGCTTTTTGTATGTTTTCTAGTTTAAGTTTTGACAAATATTCAATTTTTTCATCAAACGTAGGCACATAGTGAATGCTAGTTTTTGCTACAGGTGCCTTAAGCCTTTCTAATTCGTTTAATGCTAGTTTTTGTGGATCATTTTTAATTTCTTCATAGTCATCTATTTCTCTTTTTTTAATAATATTAAAATCAGATTCAAGAAGAGTTGGTGCAGATAACATATCTCCAAGCAAGGAAAGAGTATTCATAAAATTATTCTTATCACTCTTAATAGAAACAACTACACTGCCAACACCACCATAAATTTCCATGCTTGATAACAAAGAATCTAGACGATCTTTAATAGCCTGATGGTTATACTTACTACATCCACGCCAAAATAATGACGGCAAAAGCATAAGCTCTTCTATGTAGGGCTTAAGATTGTTTTCATTACCAAAATGAAATATCAATTTGGACTTTACTTGAGAATTACGAGTTTTTTTAACTAAATGAGCAAAATTAACTTTTTTAGAATTAGTTCGCATAGTCAAACGCTCAATATTTTCGCTTTTAGCAATAAACTCTTCACCACTGCTAAAATCAGGATTTTCTTTTAAATTTTCAAGTTTTTGCTCTATATCTTCTGCACAAGTAATCAGTGCTCTATTTACTTCTTTTATGGGTATAAATACTCCCAAAGTGCGGTTGCTTCTTATAAAATATTTTTTGGCTACTCTAATAACGTCTTCTTTGGTTACACTTTTTATTTGCTCAGCATACCAAAAGAATAAGCGCCAATCACCACAAGCCATAGACTCGCTCATTCTTAAAGCCATATCTTTGGCATTGGCAGTGGCAAGTTTAAATTTTTTATAAGCACGGGCTTTAACTCTATTAAGTCCTTCATTAGTGATAAAATCAACAGCTTTTTCTTCTACTAGAGAAATAAATAATTTTTTGACCTCTGAAAGTAAATCAAGAGTAGCTGGTCTAACAAAGCACATGGTCATACCAGGCTCGCATAAAGCATACACTGTTGAATAGATTTCAGAACACTTAAGAGAGGCGACTAATTCTTTATAAATCAAACCACTAGGTTCATCAGTGAGCATTTCCATGAATAACTTAACTGCAGCGTGATCTTCATGACTGGCCGAAGGAATATGATAAGCCAAGGCTACATTTGCTAAATCCCCTACTCTTTCTAAAACAACTTTTTTAGGTCCATCTTGTGCAGGCTCTTGAGTATAAGTAGTATCAAGTACACGGGTGGGCTTTTTAAGGGGAGCAAAATACCTATCTACTAAGTCCAACGCTTGTTGTTTATCAAATTGTCCAGCAATGATTAATACAGCGTTATCAGGCTGATAATAATGTTCATAAAACTTTTTAAGCTTTGAAACTGGCACCCTTTCAATATCAGAGCGATTGCCAATGGTAGTTTTACCATAATTATGCCATCTATAGGCCGCAGCCATCATTTGATCATGCAAAACATGCACAGGATTATTTTCACCCATTTCAAATTCGTTTCTTACTACGGTCATTTCGGCGTCTAAGTCTTCTTGCAAAATAGTGCTGTTAATCATACGATCTGCTTCAAGACTTAAAGCAAATTCTAAATTATCTTTGGTAGGCGTTAGGGTTTCAAAATAATTAGTTCTATCAAACCAAGTAGTAGCATTAAAAGAAGCTCCTCTATCTTGCAGGGCTCCTTTTACGTCTTTGCACTTTTGTGTTCCCTTAAAAAGCATATGCTCTAATAAATGAGCCATGCCAGCTTCGCCTCTGCCTTCATGTCGTGAGCCCACCAAATAGGTAATATTAACGGTGACATTTGCTTGAGATGGTTCTTTAAATAGCAATAATTTTAAACCATTTTCTAAAACATATTCATCAATGCCGGCAAAAGAACGTATAAACTTCATTGTATTTTTCATAATAACTTCTTTTTAAATATGGGTAAAATCTGCAAAACTTTCAGCAATTAACTTTATTTGATTGAGCAGACATAAACGAGCATTTCTAAGATCTTTATCATCCACCATTACCATGTGTTTTAAAAAGAATTCATCCAACACGGGCCTAATTAAAACTATAGAGCTAAACAAATTTTTATAATCAACAAAATTGCGAGTATTGTTTATAAGCTCTAAAAGCTTTTGCTCTTCTGGCATAACTAACTTAGCAAGGTTACTATTTTGTTCATCAAATAAACCTTCAGCATGAGCTTTTTTAACAATATTACTGGCTCTTTTAAAGGTCTGAGTAAGATTGCTAAACTCTTCTTCATGATGCTTTTTAAAATCACTTAAAGCATGGGCTTTAGCAAAAATATTAAGTAAATTGCTATCTGGTAAGACTAAAATAGCATCTACAAAACTTACTGCACCACTATGAGCAAGCTCTTCTATTAACATGCCGCGAGCACGCTGTTTAATAAACTCTTCACACTCGCTCTTAGTTTGTTCATCAAACTTATTATAAGCCTCAAGAGATTCTTTGATAAGTTGGCCTAAGTCAACAGATATGCCAAAACTGATTAAAATACGAATAATTCCAATAGCCGCTCTTCGCAAACCAAAGGGGTCTTTATTGCCACTAGGTTTAGCTTTTTTGCCAATAATACCGACCAAAGTATCCAATCTATCCGCAATAGAAATAATAGCAGCCACTTTTGCATCAGGTAATTTATCTTGGGCAAACTTAGGCCAATAATGTTGTTCTATGGCTTCACAAACAGCCTTTTCTTCTTGTTGTAACTTGGCATAAATACTACCCATTACGCCTTGTAAATGAGGAAATTCGCTTACTACACCACTTACTAAATCAGCTTTACACAAAGTAATTGCTCTTTTTAAGTTAGAAATTTCTTGGGTAGTTAGATTAAATTTTTCGCTCAAAAATAAGCTTATTTTCTGCATGCGATCAATTTTTTGTTGCATGCTTCCCAAATCTTTTTCAAAAACCAAGCTATCTAATTTTTTGGCAAAATTATTTAAACCTATTTTTTGATCTTCTTCAAAATAAAAAGCTCCATCTGAAAATCTGGCTTTTAACACAATCGCATTGCCATTAGCAAACTCTTCTTCGCTATAAGGCTTAGTGGCTGCTACGTTAATAAAATAGGGCATAATAGCATTATTTTTATCTACTACTGCAAAACATTTTTGATGAGTTTTCATTTCTGAAACAAGAATTTGCCAAGGTAGCGCTAAAAAATCCTCATCAAATTTACCCAAAATCACAAATGGATATTCACATAAGTTACTAACAATTTCTAAAGTTTCCTCATCAAGAGCTAGTTGAGCATGTATGCTTGCGCATTTTTTCTGAGCTTCTTCTAAAATTATTTTTTTGCGTTTTTCTTCTGATAAAATCACAAAGCGATTTTCTAGTTCTGTTAGATATTGTTCAATAGAATTTATGCTAAACTTGCCTTCAGATAAAAATCTATGCCCATAGGAATTATTGCCGCTTACAACATCGGCAAAAGATATTTTTAAATAATCTTTATCAAATAGCGCAGTCATAAAACGAATAGGTCTTGCAAAAGCCTCTTTTGAATGACACCAGCGCATGCGTTTAGCAAAAGGTATTTGAAGTAATAAATCTTTTAGCATAGCAGGCAACAGATCTTTAGTTAATTTTGCTTCTAGTATTATTTTAGCTGCAATAACTTCTTTTTTATCTATGTGTTTATGATAAATTTGATCTTTGCTTACGCCCTTAGAATTCATAAAGCCAAGTAAAGCCTTGCTAGGATTACCTGCCTCATAAGCAAACTCAACTTTAGGGCCATAAATTTCTTCTGTAATAGCTTCTTGTTTTGCTGCTAAATCATAAATCATTAAAACCAAACGCCTCGGCGTTGCTTGCACTATAATTTCACTATGTGAAATTCTTTTATTTAAAAGCTCTTGGCTCATAAAATTTTTAATAAATTCTTTAGCAATAATTATGGACTTAACAGGCAGTTCTTCGGTTAAAACTTCAAATAACAATTGGGGCATATTAATTTCCTAAGGATTCTACATATTTTAGGGCACAATTTTTAGCCATTTGTCTGATTCGACCAATATAGTTGGCACGCTGCGTAACACTTATGGCACCTCTGGCATCAAGAATATTAAAAGCATGACTACATTTTAAGACATAATCATGAGCTGGTATGGGCAAGTTATGATCTAATAAACTTTGGGCTTGTTGATAATAATCTTCAAAATGTCTATTCATCATTTCTATATCAGCCACGTTAAAGTTATGATGTGACCATTGAAATTCATCTTTTTTATGAACATCGCCATAGGTAATTTTTTTGCCACTTGGCAATATGGCCCACACTAAGTCATAAACATTTTCTACTTTTTGCAAATGCATAGCTAAGCGTTCTAAACCGTAGGTAAGTTCACAACAAGGAGTTTCTAGGGCAATGCCCCCATTTTGTTGAAAATAAGTGAACTGAGTAATTTCCATGCCCAAGGCCCAAACTTCCCATCCCAAACCCCAAGAACCTAAAGCCGGATGCTCCCAATCGTCTTCAACAAAACGTAAATCAAATTTAGTGGGGTCAAAACCAATGGCTTTTAAAGAGTTTATATAAAGTTCTTGAGGATTATTAGGACAAGGCTTTAAGATCACTTGATATTGATAAAAATGCTGCATTCTATTGGGGTTTTCGCCATATCGTCCATCGGCGGGCCTTTTACTGGGTTCCACATAAGCAACATTCCAAGGCTCATTGCCTAAAACACGCAAAAAAGTGTGTTTGTTTAATGTACCAGCACCCACTTCCACGTCGCAAGGCTGTGCTATAACACAACCATAATCAGCCCAGTAGCGTTCTAGTTTAAGGATTATTTCTTGAAAAGTAATCATTGTATTTTGCACCAATTAAGTAATAACTAAACAAACACTAGGTTTATTAAAGGAGAAAGTTATGTCATACAAGAAGGTTGTATTTTTTATTTTGAGCTCATTGGTATTTTTTAGCATATCCTGTTCTAAAAGCTGTTCAAAAAATACCAGTGTTAGCAATGTTGTAAATGAGCAACCAAAACAAGAAAATATCGTTATTAAAAAAGAAATGGAGCAACTAATGCAAGAGTTTAATTTAAAAAATGGTGATAAGTTATTAGCTAAATTCGATACATCCAAAGGCGAAATAGCCATTGAATTATTTTGGGATAAAGCACCCATAACCGTAAAAAACTTTGTAGATTTAGCCACTGGTAAAAAAGAATGGCAGCATCCAATAACTCAAGAAAAATCTACTAAGCCTTTGTATAACGGTACTATTTTTCACAGAGTCATTAAAAACTTCATGATACAAGGTGGTGATCCTGCAGGTAGCGGCTTTGGTGGTCCAGGCTATAAATTCAAAGATGAATTTCATCCTGAGCTAAAACATGACAAAAAAGGTATTTTATCCATGGCCAACTCTGGTCCTAACAGCAATGGTTCCCAATTTTTTATCACTGAAGTAGCTACTCCTCATCTAAATGGCCGTCATACAGTTTTTGGACAAACCACTGATGAGAATTCATTAAAAGTGATCGATTCCATAGCTGCCTCTAAAACAGGTCCTCAAGATAAACCTATAGAAAGTATAGTAATTAACAAAATTGAAATAATTAAACAATAATAAAAAAATTTAATTACCAGTTAAAATAACAATACAATTAACTGGTAAGATATTAATAATTTAGATTTTTTAAAAATTAAATAAAATAATCTTGGAATATTAAAAACAATTCCCATTGATTTATTAAAAATATTTGCTAAATATAATGTATATATTTTATTCAGTAGATTAATGAGTTGTTTATGAAAGTTTTTTTTAAATTATATCTAATAGCTAAGCTTTTATTGCTTATCTCTTGTGGTTCGCCTAAAGTTATGCAAAATAGTCCAGCAGCGCAAGGTACACAAAGCGTTATAACAACGCCGGTAGTAAAAGTAGATTGTTCAAAAATTAAAGATATGGGTAGCTGTCAAAAAGAAAAAAACAGTTGCGAATGGTTAGAAGAAAAAACGGGAAATTTTTCCTGTAAAGCACAAGATGAAGCTCGTATCTTATATTCGGAACGCGAAAAAAAATATCTTGCTTATATAGAGGAACTTAAAAAGAAACTCCAAAATTCTAATATACCAGTACCTTCTTCTCCTGAAGTTGAAGTAGCTAGCAATATACCTGCTCCTATTGCAGACGCCCCTCCTCCTCCACCACCTCCAGGTCCTCCGCCACCACCATTAGTGCAAAAAGATCCTTTGGCAGAAATTAAGAAGCGTAATCAAGAAAAAAATCCAGGTGGAAAACCTGCGGCTGCGCCAGCTAATGTTGTTAACTTAAAGGACGACTTAAAGAACAACTTAAACGACGATTTGAAAAAAAAATTGGCTGAAGGAGCAAAGAAGCCTAAAAAAACTCTTGAAGAAATAGAAGCAGAGCTGAAAGCTAATAGGGATGCTGCTAAAGAGAAAACAGAACAATTGGCTACCCTTAAACAAGCCTTTGATGCTAGAAGACCCGCTGTTGGCATTCCCATTGCTAGTGCAGAGAATACTATTACGGAAATAATAGAAAGTCTCTCCTATGAAATAGGTGCTTTATCTGAGAAAGAATTAATAAAATTAGTAACTGAGAAAATAAATGAACATAAAGATAATGATGAAAATGAATTAGCTGATTTTAACAACAAAAAGCCTGTAGCAAAAAACACAATAATAAATAAGTTATTGCAAGACTATTATGATAAAATTGAAACCGCGCATCGGAAATCACCAAATACAACTGACTTGCTTACAGATAATGAAAAAACATTAATAAAAACAACTCTTAATAAGATATTAGAAGGCATAAAAGAAGTTTCCAAAGAATAGCTTTGCAGATAAAGGCATTTGTGAGCTTTGGTAGTGAATGCGAAAATGTCTATGTATCGTATGCCTCCTACGTAGCGTGATCATATGATTACCCATAAGTATTGATTGCCTACACATGAAAAAGAATTTAGAGTTTGATAAAACCACCGTTCGGCCTGAGGAGGCGTTT
The DNA here is from genome assembly GCA_964493205.1 of uncultured Myxococcales bacterium. Classification (GTDB taxonomy): domain Bacteria; phylum Myxococcota; class UBA727; order UBA727; family JABDBI01; genus CAZBMJ01. Next base: position 19,111 of record CAZBMJ010000012.1, on the reverse strand, counting down.
TGACGACGTCTCGAAGGCTTTTTATAAGATTATAATCATATTTTTTTTGTTCGTTTTGCAAGTAGGGATAATAAAATCCAATCGCCATTAATAAACGTGAGTTCGACATAAGGATTTAAGTGAAATCGATTTTCAACTGATTCCTACGTAGCGTTACTTGTTCACGCTATCCAGAAAACTAATTTCTACCTTTGTAAAAGTTTAATTATCTGGATGCCTCGCACAAGGCGTGGCACGTAGAGAGGGGCTGAAAACATAATTCGAACATCTTGGCTTATTCAAAACTTGTATATCAGTTTTTTTTACGTCGAACTCACGTTACTTATGGGTAATCATATGGTAACGCTACGTAGGAATAATAAGGTGGAATAAACATATTATACCTGTCTAAAAACTTAACCTGCAGCTTTCTACTTTTTTATAAAAAAAAGGCTTTATTAATTTTAACAAGCTCGTTATAAGCATAAACAATTGCAGCATAATAATTATCTATACGATATTTATAAGGCATAATATTATCTATAATTAAGCGTTTTTGTTTTATTTCATTACGAGCTAAATCAAATATAGCAGCAATTTCTTCCAGAGGCTTATTGACTAAATCAGGATCAAATAAAAAGATTTTAATACTGCCCAAATGTTCGTTAGTATGTATAAAATTATAAAAACAGGCTTGTTCATGTTTAAGGCTATTTAAATTATATATTATTTGTTGTGTTAAATTTTGCACGGACTTATCTATACTGGAAGGAGCATCTGGGTCATTCATCAGGTCTATTAAATTTAAAGCTTGGGTAATAGTAGTTTCTCTTTCAGTTTTCATAGTATAAAATGATTCACTATTAGTTAGATAAGCATCTTCACCTAATAAATAAATTAAGTGTTCTATGGAAGTAAGTTCTTCATAAATATTTTTTGAAATCTCTTTTACTTGTGCTTGATACTCTTCAAATGGTTGATTGCTTGCATTAATTAAAAATTCAATATTGTTTCGATGAATTTTTTTAAAAATATGCTCTGGCGTAAATATTTGTCTAATCCTACGCAAGCAATAATCAGTAGCAGATTCTTGAACTTGCTCTATTCTATTTGAAATAACTTGTTTTATTTTTTTCAATACACCTTTTTTGTGCTTTTCTTTTTTGTGCTTTTCTTCTTTGGGTTTATTTTTATCTTTTTTTGGAGAATTATGGAATAAATCAGAAATAGCCCTGCCAAATATTTTTGTGTTAGAAACATTTTTGTTACTTTTTTGTTGTTGTTCTTCTTTTTTTGTTTCTTTTGCTTCTTTTTTTGTCTCTTTAACTTGTTTTTGAACGCCGGTTATTTGAGGTTTGGCTGTTTGCTTTTTATCTTCTTTAATCTTTTCTTGTAATTCTATTTTAATAATTCTTGAAGATTTTTCATAACCAGTAACTGATTTATAATAATCCTCTATAATTAGTTGATCATTCATTGTTAAATTATATAATAATTCACTTTTACTTTTAGGTTTTTTAAAAATTAAAGAAGTTTTTTTATCATAATTAATTTTCGATAAAAAATTATCTAATTTATTTTCTAATTCATTTAATTCACTACATTTTTTGTTATTTATTTTCTTAATAAGCTCTTCATTTTCTTTCTCTAAATAATAATAAATAAGCTTCTTTCTTAAACTTGTTTCTTCTAAATTTAATATATACGTATCAAAGAAAAGATTATTTTTTTCATCAAATTCTAAAAATTCTTCTAAGGTTGCATACTTATTTACTATACTATTAAAAATCTCTTCGGTTAAACTATTTTCCATAGGAAAAAACATTTTATAATTATGCATTGATAAACAATTAATAATAGAATTTTGAAGAGAAACAATATTTTGCCAGCTTTTTAATGATAAATTTATATCTAAAATTGAGCTGTATAATTTGGTATTATCATCACTATTTTTATTGTTTATAATTGAATAAAATAAAATATTAGCTATGTAGAATTTAAGATAATCAAATGAGTGAAGTAAAACATCAATACCTTTATAGTTTTCAAATACTAGTTTATCAATATCACTTACAGATAAGTTTTCATTTTCTAACAAATTTAAAATATTATTATTATCACTATAAATGTTTAAACTGCTAACATACTCATCAATAATTTTTTTTATATCTTTTTTACTTGTTTTTTTGTTAAATGATATTTTTTGATTTTTAATTAAAAAATAAACAAGCAGTTTTTCATTTTTATGTTTAAAAATTTCATCAAATATTTTACAATACAAATTATTGTATTTCGTAGTGTACTCTTTAACAGAATCATCTAATCCTTTAAAAAATTCTTCAAAGCTTTCTTCATAAATTTTATCAACTGCTTGAAAAGATTGTTTTTCTTTTTTAGGTGCTTCTTCAAAAATTTTATCTTTTAGAAGATTAAAACTATCAAAAAAATTGTTTTTTTCAATATGATTTAACATCTCTTTTTTTAAAAAAACCTTAGCGTTATTAAAATTTAAAACATACTGATTTTTTAAATCTTTAATTTGTAAAGTTAATTTTAATTTAAATAATTCTCTAAGCTTATTATTAGTTGTAAAAAACAACATTCTTATGTTTTGTATATTATATTTAAACTTATTATCGCTAAAAAATTCTTCTATTTTTCCTATTTTTTCATTATCATTTATTTTTTCAATTTCTTTTTCTGCGTTACTTATTACGTTTTTTAATAAGTTATTAATATTCGGTTTTTTTATATTATTTTCATCATGAAGTTTCATCATACTTTTGCGAAACTCTTCTATAATTTTTTCTAACAAATCAGAACTATAATATTGGAAAAGAAAGTCTTTAAAAGTTCTACTAGTTCCATCTTCAGATTTAATAATTAAAAATAAATCAAAAATAAAATGATTTTTTTTATTAAATTCGACAAAATCTTCAAAATGTTTATAGTTTTTTTTAATTTCATCACTTAATTCTTCAAAAAAATATCTGGTTATTAAAATATTTTGCATTTTATTATTTATTATAAATTTTTCAAAAAAAGTCTCTCTCATATAAAATAAACCAAACCAGCTAGGACATTTTAAAGATATTTTTAGATGTTCACTTTTAATTGCGTCATCTTTTTTGGTATTTTTTAATAATTTAAAAAATAATGTTTTAAGTATATATAAGTCTACTGTAGCATTTACTTCAAAAAGTACATCAACACCTTTTTTATCCTTGTAAATAAGGCTATTAATATCATCTATGGTTATTTCTTTTTTTTCTAAAACTAAATAAAAAATATCATTAGTAGTGTTTTTTAAGGAGCTACTATTTTCAATTATTTTTTTTATTAAAAGATTAATAAGATCTTTTTTATTTTTATCTTTATCTGCTAAAGAATTGAAAAAATTAAATCTATCTATTAAAATTTTAGCAATTAAAACTTCTTTACCATCTAGTATCATAGTGTCATTATATTTTATTAACTGATAAAAAAATAATGTTTTTTCCTTACCAATATCAAAATCTTCTTTAGATTCTTTTGAAAAATAATCACTAATTATTTTTGCTGCTTTTTGCTGCTCTTCATTAAAGTCTTTAGCTAAGGATACTATTTTTGATAGTGTTTCCTTTAAAAAAAATTTATTAGAGTTGGTGGAATAAATATTAAAACTTAATAAAAATAAAATAAGAAAAAAATATTTTTTAAGCAGAATAACCACATCAGTACCCATAATTTTAAAAAAACGAGTAATACGTAATCTATAATTTAGATTAAAGATTTAACCTTCATGAGCTTTTTTGAATTTTTCTGCAAAGACTGCAAATCCTGGCTTAATATCTTTTTCTTCATACAGTTGAGTAAAATTTCGACGATTCTCATATGAAAAAAATCGTTCTTCCATTGAATAAATATTTTCATCTTGCAGCATTTTGAAAAGGACAAAATTATATGCCAAGCTGCACAAAAGATAATTTTTTAGAATTTTTTGATCATTTATCCAACTATCAACTTCTTTTTCTAAGTCTAAAATAGAATATTCATTTAAATATTCTATAGCCTTAGTCATTAATTCATTAGAGTTTTCAAAAAAATTTTCCGCTAACAAATGAGGCATAAGAGTGTTAAGTCTACTGCCTACTTCCATAATAAAACCTGCTGGCAAATCATACTTAAACAATCTTTCTAACTCCATAATAAATATTTGAATGTTAATAAAATAATCATCCAAATTTACTGTGGAATCTGGAATTGCAAGACTATCTAAAAGGGCTCGTCTATCCCTTAGACGCTCAGCATAAATTTCGCCATATTTTTGATTTTTAATGGCAGATAAAGAAATAACTAGGTGAAGAGTACTGCTTTGATGAGCACCAATTTCGTCAGTTGTTTGATTGTCTAAAAGAGTTTTTCCCGCAAAAATAACTGCTTGATCTGAAATTGGAATTTTCTTTTTTTGAAAAATCTTTTCCTTGATCTCATAAATAGTAGTTTCACCTGACACGTCTATTGAAATATTGACACCTGTTAAATTTCTCACATATATTATAAATGCATTTGCATTAACTGAACTGAAAAGACACAAAAAAACCATTGAAATTAAATAGTAAAACTTATACATTAATCACCTCACAAATTAATCAACTACCCAGTAAATAATATTCATATAAATGTCAACAACCATTTTTATCGTCGAGAAAATAAATTTAATTCATCATTCACGAATAATAGCCGCTTTATTTCTGTTTAAAAACAAGGCTTTTATAAATGAGTATTTTTATGTATGAAAAAATTCTGACAATAATTTTTATTCTCATGACGACTATTTTATTAAATGTACTTTCAAGAGCAGGGTCTACAAGAGCTTTTATTAATATAATAATAAAATTTAGCAAAATAAGTTTTTCATATTCTTTATTATTTTTTGATACTTATTCTAATCGCTTAAGCATAGATTCTACGTTAAAAAAACATAATATAAGCACAAAAATACTCAATTATAACAACGCTTTTACTTCTATACCACTTGTACTTATAATTTTTTATATAAGCCTAATTAATGATATTTTTACAAAAAATAACATAAGTTATAATCCATATTTATTTTTTATAGATAGTTTATGGGTAAATTTTTATATTTTTTTCAGTATAGCAATAATTATTATTACAATGTTTAAATTGGAAAAAATTTTTAATAATAAATCAACAAATAATAATCTAATTAATTTTTATTTGTTTTTTTTACCAGTATTAACTTTCATCTTTTTATCAGGATATTTTTTATTAAATAATAGCAACGAAATTTATATCTTACTAGTTTTAAGCACTGCCATTTCGTTGTTTATTGCTCTATTTATTATTCTAAAATTTAATTTACTAAAACCCTATAAAATTTTTTCATTAGTAATAGAAAGTGTTCAAGATATAGCAAAGCCAGTGCTTATTTTGATAGCCACATGGATATGTATATATTTTATGAGTATAATTAATTTTTATAATTTTATATTTAATTACTTTTTTAAATATATTAATCCTAGTTTACTGCCCCTACTTTTTTTAGCTATTTCTGGCATAATTGCACTGTGTTTGAAAAATTCATTTTTAAGCCTAGCCATAAGCACTTCCCTATGTTTTCCTATAATGCTTTTATCTAGCCAAAACTATAATTTATATTTGCTCTCTACAAGCACAATTTTTGCCGGAGCATTATTTGGTAATCACTGTTTAGTAAACAAGAGCTATGCTTTATTAGGTTTATTTGTAAGTATACTCTTTGGTATTTTGCCTGCTAGTTTTGGAATAACTTCTTATGGCTTAGTGCCGTTAGGACTGTTTTTTATTGTACTATTTTCTTTTAGTAAAAAATCCTCAATAAAACCTTGTATATCACCATCTAATACTGCATCCACATTACCCATTTCATACCCTGTGCGCAAGTCTTTAACAATTCGATAAGGTGCCAAAACATAATTACGAATTTGTGAGCCAAAAGATGCTTCTAATTTAGCGGCTTCTGCCTTATTTTTTTCTTTTAAACGCTTTCGTTCTTCTAGCTCATAAAGCCTAGCCTTAAGAAGTTTCATAGCAGTAGAACGATTTTTTATTTGACTACGTTCAGACTGACAAGCAACCACCGTATTAGTAGGTAAGTGAGTTATTCTTACGGCAGAATCTGTTTTATTAACATGCTGACCACCAGCCCCAGAAGCCCTATAGGTATCAATACGCAAATCTTCAGTTTTGATTTCCACGTCAATATCCTCATCTACTTCGGGAATAACCCAAACTGAAGCAAAAGAAGTATGGCGCCTGGCATTTGAATCAAAGGGAGAAATTCGCACAAGCCTGTGTACACCAATTTCAGCCTTTAAAAAACCATAAGCGTATTCCCCAGTGATAAAAAGCGTGGCGCTTTTAATGCCGGCCTCTTCACCTGGTTGATAATCAAGGAGTTCCACATTAAAACCTTTGCGTTCAGCGTAGCGCTTATACATGCGCAAAAGCATTTGAGAAAAATCTTGTGAATCTACCCCACCTTGCCCAACATTAATATTGACAATGGCATTATTGATATCATTGGGTAGGCTTAGCATTCGTGACATTTCTATGTTGCGCACAAGCCTTTCTAGTTCTGATAAATTACTTTCTAAATCATGCCACATGGATTCATCATCTTTTACTAATTCTAAAAGCTCTGATAAATCTGTGAATTGCCGCCGGCATTCAGTAAAGTTATTAACTTCTGTGGTAAGCTGCTTTTTTTCTTGTTGCACTAATTTTACTTGTTTTTGGTCATTCCAAAAATTAGTATCAAGCATCAAATTTTCAAGCTCTTTTACTCTAGCCTCTTTAGTATCCAAATCAATAACCTGGCTTAAAGCCATAATTTTTTGTTTTACATCAAAAAATCTTTGCTGTATTTCGTACCATAAATTAGCTGTATCTTTACTTAGAGACATTAAAATAACTTTTTTTAAGGTTTAACAACACAAATATCTCGCAAGATTCCTAATTAGACAAGAGCTTATTTATTATTTATGGATTATTTTTACTTCAAATAGGGTTTTGGCTTAACTAGATAATAATGAGCCCTTAGTTAAAGAAAACCTGGATTGACTATATCCAGCTGCACTGTTACTATTTTGCTTATTTTATATAATTTCAGAGCAACATATGAGCCTTAAATACAGTATCATTTTATTAATTTTATTTCTTTCTCAATCTATTTTTTGTGGAAATTTGCGCAACAATGAGCGAATAACCCCAATTCCACCAGGTATATGGGCGCACGAACAATCTGGTATTTCTTACGATGAATCGCGCTTAAGCTTTGGTAAGCTTGAGAATCAAATGCGCTATGCAATCGCTACATCTGATGAGAACCCCAAATGTGAAGTTTCTTTGATGATTTCAGTAGGATCTCTGGTTGAAGAAGCTCAGGAAGCTGGCATGGCGCATTTTCTTGAACATATGGTTTTTAGAAATAGTGATAATTTTCCCAATGGCGAACTGTATAATCTTCTCAGTGATACCATTTATGGCGATGGTCCTAAAAAGATACAGGCCTTTACTAATCATACTTCAACTATTTATAGTGTAAGTTTAAAACAATGCTCAGAAATCGAATTACAAGCTGCGCTCAAAATCTTGGGGGATATAGCATTTCGGGCAAAATTTAACCAAGAAGATCTTAAAAAAGAAGCACAAATTATTGATGGCGAACACGCTATGCGCCTTCATCAAATTTCTCGAGAAAAAAGTGAAGTAGATAAGTTTTTTAATAACCATAAATTGCTCGATATCAGCGCTAAACTTTGGCCAACCTTTGAATTCAAACATCCTATGGGTACCAAACAAATTCGAGATGGCTTTACTGTACAAAGTTTACAGGATTTTTATCGTCGTTGGTATGTGCCTGAAAACATGGTTATAGCCTATGCTGGGGCCACTGATAAATTAACAGTGAAAGAATTAATGGCAAAAGAGTTTTCAGACTTTGCCCATAGAGTACTGCCTCATTCTAAATCAACAATTATTCATGAACAAGAGTCAAGCATTTTCTTAGTTCCAGCTATAATTCCATATCAGACAAAAATAAGCTTTGAAGATGTCTCCTCGCCCTTTAGCAACAAAACTTTTGATGAAGCTTCGTTGCGAGCGGAAGTTATTTATTTGGCAGTCGCTCATATTTTGAAAGAAGCTTTGATTGATTCTGTATTAACTTTAGTAAAATCAAAAAGCGGCCAAACTTTTTTCAATCTAGAAATTGAACCATTTAGTAATAAAAATTATAAAGAACCAGTATTGAAGGCTTTTGCTACACTCAACAGCTATGCTAAGAAAGGCTTTAGCGAAAATGAAATTAACAAGGCCAAAGACTATATACGTGAATACTTCAAGGGAAGAATACTCAAGAATAGCCCGCAAGATCTTATGAATGCAATCTCTGAAGATTTTGCTCATTCTGATTTAACCTGGCCTCAACTGCCCAGTTGGCTAGAAGAAGAACTTGCTAATATTAATTCAGAATCATGCATGCATGCCTACCAAAAGGCCTGGCTTAACCAGCGAGAACGCGAAGGTTTTTTTGCTACCGGTACTCTCAAGTACGATGAAGACACTCTTAAAAGCTTTCAAACCCTCTTATACCAAGCTAAGAAATTAGTGGATTACTATATTGAAGATCAACCTATGCCTATTTTTGCCTATGAAACACCAGCTCCACTTTTGGACGAGCTTCCTTTGGTTATGAAGCGCTATGGCAATGAATACAAGATGACACTAAAAAATGGTCCAAACGTTTGGTCGTCCATACATTCAAAAAAAAAACGCCTAATGGTAATGATGGTCTTTGGTGAAAGCTTGTTAGAAAAAGTATCGCTCGATTATGCCTGGCTTATTCCAAATTTTAAGCACCCCAAAAAACACTCGAGCAAAGAAATAAAACAGCTTTTTCCCAATTTCACTGTAAAGATTATTCCCACTGGTGATGGACTTACAGCTTTTGGATTTGCTCCTGTAGGAAAGCTTGAAGATCTGCTCAGGCTTATGAGGGCATATCTTATAGACCCCGATTTTTCTTACCTTAAAAAAGATACTTTGATAGCAAGAGCTCGCTTGGCTAGCGATTCCTTTTCTTTGATTGACGATGCCTTATTGGCAAAATTTGTCTGGCAAACTTCACTTTTAGTACCACAGCTTAATTGGGAGGAGTTGAACGCCCAATTAACTTCTAAAAAGCCTAAAGATCTTGAAGCAATCATGAAAGAGCGAGTAAACAAAGGCATTTGTCAATTAGGTTTTAGGGGGTTAGTGGATACGTCAGAAGCCTTGAGCTCATTTGCTAAAATTTTTGGCGATTTTACTTGGCAATCTACCGTTCAAAGAAAACAAATAGTCCTTCATCCTGGCTGCCATATACAAGAAAATTTTCTTGGTAATCAGTGCCCGGCTGCCCGTGTATTGCTTCTTTTCCCTTTAAATAAAAAAATTGCTCCTCATCAACGACGTGATTTCGAAGCTCTCGCCTTCTTTTTGGAAAAAAACATTTTTATCACCGTGCGGCAACAGCTAGGCGAAGGTTATAGTCCAAAAGTCATGATCATGGATTTTCAAGGTGCTTTTAGCGATTTCATATACGTTGAACTTTGGACTACCGTAGAAAATGCCTCGATGATTTCCAAAAGTGTGTCTGATTTAGCTATTAATCTTGCCCAAGCAATCACACCTGAAGATCATCAGGCAGCCATGAGTAACGCTCGCGGGCGATATAAGGGTGGCAACAGTAATTTTATCTCTTTTTGGATGGATACACCCCATAACTGTCGTGAAAATAAAAATTTTGATAGCACTACTTTAAGCAACTTAGAAGAACTTAAACAATTAGCTCGAGAAGTATTTGTGCAAAATGGATCCTCAAGCATGGTCTTGTTGCCCAAGAATTCTCAATAGTCATCTTTTTGGGGTATACTTAGCAATGCTCAATATACCCAAATTACAAAGCAAAAATATGAATAAAAGCTTAGTATTAGAAGACTCATTTAATAATTCGGTCTCACTTAAAAAATGACGGGTAGCTAACAAAAATACTAAAATCATGCTCATAGATAAAAATAAGGATACAAATTTTTTATTTTTTAAATAATAATTAAGGGGAAATATTACACTTAATAAGCCTATCAGCATTATTAATAAGCATACTATAGGCACACTATCTCCCAAACGAACATAAAGAGTATCCACACGGTTTGTATTTATATTTTTGATAATTACTTCACGGCTAAATAGCTGTGAAGCAGCCATTATATTACCCAAAGGGTCAATAAAAGCTGACACACCACTATTAGTTGCACGAGCATAGAATTGACCAGATTCAACTGCTCTTAAGCGATACATGAGTAAGTGCTGATAAGGAGCTGAAGATACGCCATACCAGGCATCATTGGTAATATTAATTAAAATTTGTGGTTTTTCTAAAGCTTGTTTTCGGGCTATTTCTGGGAATATACCCTCGTAACAAATACTTACGCCTACTGATATTTCTTTTTTATCATCAATCAATAAAGAAGTGCTCGTAAAATCAAGACCACGCTTGAATGCTCCCATACCAGGAACAATTTTTTGTACTATGCCCCCCATAGGCCATGGTACATATTCTCCAAAGGGCACCAAATGAGATTTATCGTAGCGCTTAAGTACTTGGCCATTAAAATTTATTAAAAAAGCAGAATTTCCATAATGATAACCATTTTTATCTTTTGTGTCATAACCGTAGGTAGTGGCACCGATAACAAATGCTTTATTTGTTTGTTTAGCAAATTCAAATTCACTCATATTTTCTTTGCTTAAATAAGGATAAGATGACTCTGGCCAAATTATTAAATCTGCATTATTGTTAACAGCTTCATAAGTTAAATTTTTATATATATCAAAAATATTTTCTTTAGAAGATTTGCTATTCTTTTCATCTTGATTAATATTGCCCTGTATAAGAGCTATTTTTAAATTATTATCAGAATTTAAATTAAGATTATTTAATCTATAATTCCCAAACAAAAATATAATAATAATTAAAATTACTGGAATAAAAACTAATTTATAATTATTTTTTTCGTAAATTAAAACTATTAACGCATTAATTAAACCTACTAAAAATACTAAGCCATATACACCTATTATACTGGCAAGTTGTAAGAATTCATCAATTCTTCCTAAAGAATACCCCATATTAGCCCAAGGGAATCCTCCAAAAAGAGCATAATTTCTAAAAAACTCTGCAGCACAAAGAGCTATGGGTGCAAACCATAAAAAACTTACTTTAAAATGCTTGGATAGTATCTTAGCTAAACTCATAAAAACAGCAGTTTTAAAAGCCAAAATTGCAGGCAAAGCAAGAGTAATAGCTATTGAAGAAATAGGTGCTACATGGCCATACACATGAACGGCTATATAAATCCAGTATAAACTTACACAAAAGCCTATAAAACTTGTAAAAAACGTAGCAATAAAAGTTTGTACTATATTTTTTTTATTGGCTATCATAAAAGGATAAACATAACCAACTAAACACAATAATGCCGAATAGTGCCAAAAACCTGACAAATTATTTATGGTAGTACTGAGATATAAAGGCTGAGACAAGCCTAAAAATAAGCCCGAAATTATGCAAAATATAACGATCATTCACGCCATTCCTACGTACTGTGACTCGTTCACGGTATCCAGAAAACTAATTTCTACAATTGTAAGGGTTAATTGTCTAGATGCCTCTCACAAGCCGAGGGCACGTAGAGAGTGATAGACTTAGGAGTTGATAGACAGCTTTATGCCAAAGCTAAAAAACAGTAATGAAAATACTACTAAAATTGTGTATCTGATAGGCCCTGAATGATTTTTATAATAATTAATAGATTTATTTACTAAGCTCGTTGAATGAATATGGCTATTTTCCTCAGCTTCTTGCGCTTTATTAATAGAAGCTAAATCAGCTAAAAAATGCTCACAAGAAGCATAGCGATCTTTGGGAGTTCTGGCCAAAGATTTAGCAAGTATACTTTCAGTTTTAAGAGGCAGTTTAATACCTCGTTCATTAGGCATCAAATAACGGCCAATGGGTAAATCTGAAGTAAGCATTTCAAACAAAATTACCCCACAAGAATAAATATCAGAACGCAAGTCCACACGTTTAGCATCAATATGCTGTTCAGGCGCCATATAATTCACCGTGCCCATTGTTACTTTACTACGAGTTAAATTAGGATGGGGGTCAAAACCTAAAGCTCCAATACCTACTAAACCAAAATCTGCAAGCACAACTCTTGAAGGCATTTTAGAAAAATCTTGATCATCATAAGCCAATAACACATTTTCTGGTTTTAAGTCTCTGTGAATAATACCGTGGGCATGAGCAAATTTTAAACCTTCTAGAATTTCGCTGGTGATAAAGCTTGCTTCACTAAAGTCTATATTCCCTCTATTCATACGAGTTCTTAAGGTAATGCCATCTATAAATTCCATGGTAAAATAATGAGTTCTATCAATACTTCCTGAATCAATAATAGAGACAATATTTTTATGTTTTAGTGAACGCAAAGCAAAAATTTCTCTTTCAAATCTAGCTACTAAATCTGTTCGGTTTGATAATTCTTGACTTAAAATTTTAATGGCCACCATTTGGCCTTCTTTTAATTTTTTAGCTTTTAAAACACTACCCATGGCTCCACGGCCTATTTCATAATAAATATCATACCCTGGAATTTTAGGGCTATAGCTAGCTTTAGGAAGTTCGCTTAAGGCTTCGCTGTCTTTTAGTTTTTGATTAAATAAGGTTTTTCTGTTAGCAATTTCAGAAGCTCTATTATTTTTTATAGGTGAAACCATACTTTGCCAATGGCGCTCCAGGGCAGGATGCAGGCCAAGCTTATTTGTGTATGCCGAATTGCCCATTATTTCACAGCATTTGGCACATATTATTTTATTATCAGCTGGCTCTCTAAAGGCCACAAATTCGTTGTGGCATCTACTACAACACAACAGCATCTCAATCCCTCATTTTTTATAAAAATTAACAATAAAAACCAACTAAATATATACTACTTTAATAAAATAATTTGCGGAAAAATAAATATAAAATAAAATAAATGAACTTTTGCAGCTATCTAGACTTAAATCTAACTCTACCTTGCTTAGCTTGTGTTTGTTGAGGAGTGGTTTCTAATAAAAACTGATACCATTGCTCACCATACAACTTCATTTTCATCTTTTTATCATTTTGCAAGGATAATAAATTTTGAGACAAATGTGGGTCTTGCTCTTGCAAGTATTTTTTACCCATAGCTAAAATTTCTACCGCTTTTTGAGTATTGCCTATGCGCCATGTGCAATAAGCCCATAAACTCCATAATAATCCTGCTTTTTTTACTACTTTAGTGAGGCCTGAAAAAATCTCATCCATTTCTTTATATTTACGCTCACGATAATAAATTAATGCAAGCATAGCTCTGGCCACCCAATGCCGCATAAAAGATTTTTGCAAATAAGGTTTTGCTTCATTAAAATGAGATCTCATATACAAAATACTACCAATTTGACCATCAATAGTGCTCGATAGAAAAAATTGCCATTTAGCATACTTTTTTTTAATAAATTTAAGCTGATTAATGGCCGTTTCTATTTTGCCATTTAAAATAGCTTTTTGCATATCTTGCATCATGGGTTCAAGTTTTTTAGCTAAACTTCTTGATATAAGAAAAAATGTAACCACTAAGATAATTAAACTGGGCAAAATGGCCGCAGTCGCACTAAAAATACTATTTATTATCAAAAAAGTTAGCAAGGAACACGAAAAAGAAATTAAGGTTATGAGCATAAATACCTCCTAAATTTTATACTATTTAGTGGTTTTTGATTGATTTGTCTAAGGCGAATATGAAATATCTTAGCAATCATCATTAATAAATTGGTATTTAGAGTCCTATCAAGCTCTTCTATGGGAGTAGCAAGTAAGGTTTTAGCTAAGTTTAAAGCTTCACGAGAAAATACTACAGTATTAGGCAACTGCTCTTGCAAAAATATACCTTTTTGTGGATCATAGGCCGCTATTTGATCTAAATCTATATCTAAATCTGGCAAGTATCCTGTAAATTTTAATAATTTTAATTCAAAAGCTCTTAAATAAACCTCTAAATTATGACTTATAGCTAAAAGATCTACTATTTTTTGTGATAAGAAAAATATTTCACCAGCTTGCTCTTCTAGTGGCAGTAAAATTTCAATTATTTCGCTTAAATAAGAACCTAAAAAATATGATTTGGCAGATAAACAAAATGCCAAACTTTGAGGGTGTGTATCACAACTCATAAGCTTAGCCATGCCCTCTTGTTTGCTAGGTAAAAAAGATACGCAGGCAAAACTGGGACTTTGGATAACTCCACTTCCTTTTTTAGAAGACTTTAGGCCTCTAGGATAAAAGGCTGTTATCCTTCCATGATTTTTAGTAAAAAGACGTACAATACAATCAGAATCTCTATAACGAACTACAGAAGTAACCATAGCTTCATCAAAAATAGGCGTTGGAGATAATAATGAACTTATCCTAGCCACGTATATATGCGCTCCATAGCTTTTTTAATATCGGTTTTACTCGAAGCTATACTTAAACGCAAATAGCCTGCCAAACCAAAAGGTGAGCCCGCAACTACTGCCACGTGAGCTTCATTAAGCATACTCATGGCCATTTCATGATCGCTGGCAAATCTTTTATGCTCTCCAATAAAATTACTGGCATTGATCCACAAATAAAAAGCTCCTTGTGGTACAAAAGGCTTTAACAAAGGTATTTTTTTTAATAAATCTAGCGCATAATCACGGCGGTCCTGATACGTTGCACACATATGATCAAGCTCTGTGGCTAAATCACCATCTTCCATAAAAGCCCTTGCTGCAGCTTCCTGAATAAATTCTGGTAAACAGGTAGTATTTTGACCTTGCAGCTTAATCATGGCAGCAATAATGCTTTTATTACCACCAACAATACCCACTCTAAAACCAGTCATGGCATAGCCCTTAGATGCACCCGATATAACTATGGTACGATGTTTCATATGATCATTTAGGGCGCCAGGTGATAAATGCTCTGCATCATCAAATAAAAGTCGCTCGTAAATTTCATCTGAAATTAAATAAATATTAGTATTTTCTAAAGCAAGAGCTATTTCTTCTAACTGGCTTTTACTAATCACGGCTCCAGTGGGGTTATTAGGAGAATTTAAAATAATAGCTTTAGTTCTAGGTGTAATAGCATTTTTTATGGCGCTATATGAAGGCATAAAATTATTTTCTTCAACAGTATTAATTATAACTGGCACCCCACCAGCATAACGAACTTGTTCTTTATAACTCACCCAAAAAGGAGAAAATATAATCACTTCATCGTTTTCATCAACAATGGCTTCCAAAGCAAGCAAAATAGCTGATTTAGCACCAGTAGTGGCAAAGATTTCATCTATGCCATAGTCTATTTTTTGATCTCGCTTAAATTTATACTGTATAGCCTTAAGCAAATTTTTCGTGCCTTTTACAGGAGTGTAATGAGTTTGACCTAAATCTAGAGATTTTTTTAATGCATCACAAATCGCCTTAGGGCTAACAAAATCTGGTTCTCCCGCACTTAGGGAAATAACTTCAATGCCTTTCTCTGCTAAATCCCGGCTAGCTTGAGCCATAGCCAAAGTAGCTGAGGCTTGCATAGTGCTCACTCTTTTACTAATGGGAAGATTAATCATTGACTTCTCCTTGAGGTTTTAAACTAATAAAAAATACTTTGCTTGAACCATACATTTTTTCTTTAACTATTACCCAATCAGGGCTAAGTAATGGTGCTTCTTTTTTAAAACATCTGAAAATAACCATAGTACTTGCATGAGCAAAGTTGCTTAAGTTTTTAAAGAATTCTGGACTAAGTTTTAGGGCAAAGGGTGGATCAAGAAATATCACATCAAATTTAGTATAATTATTTAAAACAAATTTTTGAGCATCACCTAAAACTAATTCTATGCTTGTTTCTAAACCCAAATTTTTTATGCTGGTTTTTAAGCATTCATAAATTAAATGATTTTTTTCTATAAATACTACTTTTTGAGCGCCTCTGGATAAAGACTCAAAGCCATAAGCTCCACTGCCAGCAAATAAATCTAATACTTGGGCATCTAATAAATCATCTTTGATACTAGCAAATAACGATTCTCGTAAGCGATCGCTAGCTGGCCTTACTACCCCTTCTTCCAATAATGGTGGTAGTAGAAATAATCTGCGAACTAATAATCCGCCAGTTATGCGCATAGTTTTATTTTTAATCATAGGTAATCTTTAAAAACTCTGATGAAATTTGTAAATCCAGTGTGTTAGGCTTGAAATAATCAAGCTTATAAAAAAGTTTTTTTTTCATGAAAAAAATCACAAATATACTGTTCATATTTTTTATATCTTTAACAACTAATTCTTATCTTCTATCAATAAGCATTGCTGCAGGGTGCGAATACACACTGCTTCTGGATGAAAATGGCATTGTATGGAGTTGTGGAATTGGGAAAAGGGGCGCCTTAGGGCATGGAGATACAAAAGAACAACTGCTGCCGAAAGAAATTCATAGTATACCAAAAATAGTATCAGTTGCTGCAGGTTATTGTCATACAGTGCTTTTGGATGAAAATGGCATTGTATGGAGTTGTGGACCTAGTAACAATAGCGCCTTAGGGCATGGAAATACAAAAGAACAACTGCTGCCGAAAGAAATTCCTAGTATACCAAAAATAGTATCAGTTGCTGCAGGTGGCCACACACTGTTTCTGGATGAAAATGGCATTGTATGGAGCTGTGGTAGAGGGGATAATGGTCAATTAGGGCATGGAAATACAACAAATCAACTTTTACCAAAAAAAATTAATAATATGCCACAAATAATAGC
>CAZBMJ010000012.1:0-2078 GCA_964493205.1 uncultured Myxococcales bacterium | reverse complement strand
ATACAACAAATCAACTTTTACCAAAAAAAATTAATAATATGCCACAAATAATAGCGGTATCTGCAGGTTTTTATCATACACTGCTTCTAGATGAAAATGGTATTGTATGGAGCTGTGGATATGGAGGTTATGGTCAATTAGGGCATGGAAATACAACAAATCAACTTCGAGCAAAAAAAATTGAGACTATACCTCAAATAATACAGATTGCTGCAGGGGGGTACCACACACTGCTTATAGATATAAATGGCATTGTATGGAGCTTTGGTAATGGAATGTGTGGTATTTTAGGGCATGGAGATACAAAATATGAATTTCTGCCAAAACAAATTGATGCTATGCCACAAATAATAGCAGTTGCTGCAAGTATGGAACACACACTGTTTCTAGATGAAAATGGCATTGTATGGAGTTTTGGTAACGGTTTAAATGGTAAACTAGGTCATGGAGATACGGCAAATAAAGTTGTTCCTACCCCAATACAAGGTATTCCTCCAATAGCAATGCCTAAAACTAGAAGATTTAACGCTACTAAAAATGCTAGAAATCGGGCTGATGAACTATGAAGAAAATCACAAATATGATGTTCGTATTTTTTATATGGTTAATAGCCAATTCACCTCTTTTATCAACCAGCATTGCTGCAGGTTGTGATCATACAGTGCTTCTGGATGAAAATGGCATTGTATGGAGCTGTGGCAATGGGTATTATGGTCAATTAGGCCATGGAAATAAAGAACAGCGACTGCTGCCCAAAAAAATTGCTGGTATACCAAAAATAGTATTAGTTGCTGCAGGTTTTAATCATACACTACTTCTGGATGAAAATGGCATTGTATGGGCCTTTGGAGGGGGGTGGAATGGCCAACTAGGGCATGGAAATACAGAAAAACTTCGACCAAAAAAAATTAATAATATCCCAAAAATAATAGCAGTGGCTGCAGGCCATTCTCATACACTGCTTTTAGATGAAGAAGGAAATGTATGGAGCTGTGGATATGGATGCTATGGAGCTTTAGGTCATGGAAATATAGAAGAACAACTTCGACCAAAACAAATTGCTAATATCCCAAAAATAATAGCGGTGGCTGCAAGCACTTATCATACACTGCTACTAGATGAAGAGGGAAATGTATGGAGCTGTGGTAAAGGGGGTAATGGTCAATTGGGGCATGGAAATACGGGAGATCAACTTCGACCAAAACAAATTGCTAATATCCCAAAAATAATAGCGGTGGTTGCAAGCACTTATCATACACTGCTACTAGATGAAGAGGGAAATGTATGGAGCTGTGGTAAAGGGGGTAATGGTCAATTGGGGCCTGGAAATACGGGAGAGCAACTTCTACCAAAACGAATTGCTGATATCCCCAAAATAATAGCAATGGCTGCAGGTAGCTATCACACACTGCTATTAGATGAAAATGGCATTGTATGGAGCTTTGGTAATGGGTATTATGGTCAATTAGGTCATGGAGATACAAAAAATCAACTGCTGCCCAAACAAATTGCTGGTATTCCAAAAATAATAGCGGTGGCCACAGGTTTCTATAAAACGTTACTCCTAGATATAAATGGCATTGCATGGAGCTGTGGATATGGAGAAAATGGTGCATTAGGTCACGCAGATAAGGCAAATAAAGTTGTTCCTACTAAAATAGAAGGCATTCCTCTAATAGCAATACCTAAAAAAAGATTTAAGAACACTAAAAATGCTAGAAATTGGGATGATGAAAGATGAAGACAAAATTTCCTAGTATGTCTTAAATTATAAGACATACTGGAGATTTTCATGAAGTACGATTTGGCCAAACCTAAGGGTTTTAGATAGGTAGTATATAGTTTGTTTTCGTATATCTCCTGTTCGTCCTGAACGCTATAAATGCTTCGCATAAAGTATCAAAAAAGAACAACGCTGCAATATTTTATAGCTTAACTGCTAAAATAACGTCGTGGCGAGCGCAGCGTGGCCATCCAGAAAAAATGCAGATAATTGCTGAGTTATTTTATTTTGTTCCTAACTTACCTGAGTTTTGGATAAGCGTAGGTGTTCGAATTCTGTTTTCAGCCCGTTTCTA
>CAZBMJ010000011.1:0-56169 GCA_964493205.1 uncultured Myxococcales bacterium | reverse complement strand
ACTAATCAATACTTATGGGTAATCATATGGTCACGCTACGTAGGGATGACGTGAAGTAACCATTATTTACTCATCGAAGCCATAAAATCATCATTGGTTTTAGTATCTTTCATTCTGCTTTTAATAAATTCCATGGAATCTATTACGTTAAGAGGATGAACTAACTGTCTGAGAATCCACACTCTGTTTAAAATATCTGGAGGAAGTAATAATTCTTCTTTTCTTGTTCCTGATTTATTAATATCTAAGCATGGGAATACTCTTTTTTCCATCAGTTTTCTATCAAGGACGATTTCAGCATTACCAGTGCCTTTGAACTCTTCAAATATAACTTCATCCATTCTACTGCCAGTGTCTATTAAAGCAGTGGCTATTATGGTTAAAGAACCGCCTCTTTCCACGTTTCTGGCTGCACCAAAAAATCTTTTTGGTTTATGAAGTGCATTAGAATCAACACCACCAGATAAAATTTTACCGCTAGGTGGCACTATTGTGTTATAGGCTCTGCCTAAACGAGTAATATTATCTAGTAAAATCACTACGTCTTTTTTATTTTCTACTAAGCGCTTGGCTCTTTCGATAACCATTTCGGCTACTTGTACGTGACGTTGAGGGGCTTCATCAAAAGTTGAGGAAATAACTTCGCCCTTAACATGGCGCTTCATATCCGTAACTTCTTCAGGGCGTTCATCGATAAGTAATACTATTAAGATTACTTCAGGATGATTAGTCGTAATAGCGTTAGCGATCTCTTGCATTAAAACAGTTTTACCTGTTCTTGGAGGAGCCACGATCAGCGCTCTTTGACCCTTGCCGATGGGACACAAAATATCTATTATTCTTGTGGAAATTAATTCTTTGGTAGTTTCTAATTTAAACTTATCAGTAGGATAAAGGGGAGTTAAATTTTCAAAAGAAACTTTTCTTCTGTGATCTTCTGGGCTAACGCCATTAATAGAATCTATTTTTAGCATTGAATAATAGCGCTCTTTTTCTGCTGGAGGTCTTATTTGGCCTCTTACAGTATCGCCAGTTCTTAAACCATAGACTCTTATTTGTGAGGGAGCCACATAGATATCATCGCCGGAGGCTTCGTAATTATAAGATGGTTCACGCAAAAAGCCGTAACCGTCAGGAAAAGTTTCTAAAACACCTTCGCCATAAATAGCACCTTTTTGTGCTGTTTGCCATTTTAGTAGGGCAAACACTAAATCTTGCTTTCTAATAAGACTTTCAGTGGATAAACCAGCTGCTAGTACTTGTTTGCCAAGATTTTCTATATCATCTTGTTTTAATGCTGATAAATCTAATATGGATACATTCGGGTCTATTTCAGTAGGCGGTGGAAGCAATCTGTCGCTTCTGGGGGCTGAATAAGGAACTCTAGGTTTTTTTTTGGTAGGTTCTTTAGGTAGTGGGATACTCTTACTTAAGTTTTCAGCATTCATATTAATTTTTGCTTTCCTTTTAAAAATAAAGACATAAAAAATTCTCTGTAAAAACAGCAACAGACTTTTTTATCTTTAAATAATTTCATACATTTTTTTGGGGTCTATTCCAGGAAATAAAAGTTGTACAAGCCACTTCTATTTATAATGACAATAAACCAACATACTAACCATTTAATCAATAATGTCAATAGTTTTCTTAATCGACAAATTTTACTGGTTGAATAAACGATAATTTATTATCGTTGCTAACACTTTGTTTTAAGTAGATATAATAAGTTTTGTTTCGGTTTAACTTTTCTTTGGGTATCAAAAAAGACACAAATTCGTTATTGTTTATTAAATTTTTTATATCAGCTTTTAGTGGCATACCACTTGAATCCGTGATTAAAAAATTATTTTCATTGGTATTATTTTTGGAATACCAAACAAAAAAGTCAGGCACATTACTTAATAACCATAGGGTATCTTTGTTAAAAGACTCATAAATATCTAGACTAAAAGGCCCTGGAGCCACTATTTTTTGGGCATGCAGCCCTTTGTACAATATAAAATCTTCTATTAAAGCGTTATTATTTATGAAGGAAAATTGTGAATAATAAGCCATTATTGCAAAGCTTTTAGTTGTGTAAAAAATGTTTTCGCCAAAACTTATAACTTGTTGATTTTCAAGTTGGTTTTGGCAGGAACCATCATTATTAACACTATCTTTTGTATGTTGCCTACTTTTGCATGCAGTTAAGCATAGAAAACCCAGGCAAACTAAAATTTGCATAATATAAACTTTTGAACAAACAAAAGTACGTTCTAACATTTCTTATTCTTCTTCGCCAAAAATAGTTACCTCATAAGAGCCTACAGCTTCAAGCAAAGCACGAATAGTATCTATTCCACCTTTACCATCAAGTCGTACTATTACTTCAGTACCTTTTATATCAGCTTCTGGAATTTCACTCCAATCAGTATCAGTGTCTCTATCTAGAGCGTAATCATCAAATGATAATGCGAAATCATCAAATAACTCAGAGATTTCTTCTGTTTCATCAGAAGAACCTTCCATTACCCAAGAAAACCATGCGTTCAATAACTTAGTTACAGAGCGTGCTGTATGCGGTGTGTCAAATGTTGCTACAATTTCTATATCGTTCATAAAAAATAAACTCCTAATAAGTTTTAGAAAACACCTTTTTTATCTTTGTTCAATAGCTCATCTCTTAAAGATTCAGCTTTAAGATTTTTAAGCTCATATTTTGCCCAAATTGGATGTTTGTCATATTCGTTTTGAATAAAGTCAATAGGAAAATAGCGATTTCTTTTATGTCTAAAAAAATCTTCTAATATTCCATCAGCATAATCTACTAATAAACCTAGGGCGCCATCAAGTTCATCTCCACGTTTGTTTTTTGTAAAAAATTCAAACACGTGCATTTTTTCTTCTGTTCCTAAAGAGACAATTAGATAAGCGCTTTCTTCACCTGTAAAACCATTTACTTGAACATCTTCTTCAGGATTTAAACGCTTACTGAATCTTTCAAGCAAGCCTTTAGTTATCATATTTTGTAAATCTTTTCTAATAATATGAGGACATAATTTTTTAGGGTCTTTTTGATATTGCATACTTTTTTCCATTATAATAGTTAGTAAAATATTAACTACCTAAAGTCAAACAAATGCTAGTTTAAACTTTGTAAGCAACTTTTACACTAGGAATAGGGTCTCGTACAGTGTTTTTTATCAATACTATAAAAAAAATATTTGAACGCATAAACACTCATTTTGCAACTCTGCAAGATACTGCAAAATATAAAAAAAATGAGAATCTATGTTTTTCTCTAGATGAAGATTCCATATCAAATATCCTTGATTGGCTTGCTGAAAATTCTCTTACATCTTTTGATACCCATACAAGTATTTTGATAGTAACTAGTCATAGTTTTGAACCATATTTGCTTAGTAATTTAAATAATCTGGAGATAATTATTGTATTTAATGATAAAATTTCTCATATAAATAGAGTAATTAATGCGTTAAATTATTATAAAATTTCTGAAATAAAAATATTGTTTTTGCAGCTTTCAAGAATGTTAATTGATAATAAAGATGCTGAATTTTATGATATTTTATGGGCGATTAAGTCATTTAATCGAAATAGTGATTGTGAGGTCTTTTTTATAGATCAAGCGGAGTTACTTGGGGATAAAAAAACAGCTTTCATTAAAAAGCTGTTTGGTTAAGCATCTATTATTTTAGATTACTTTTTATTATCATTTTTTACGACGATACTATCATTTTCAAAATATACTTTAACTCTTCCGCCTTTTGAAGTACCTAGAGGGGCTAGTGGTAAACGCAAGAAAGCTGCACCAGAAGCTAATTTTTGTGCTCTATAAATTCTTTCTTGGCCAGAAGTTGGAATTGATCTGCCTCTTGAACCTGAGCCGTAGTTTGTTAAAATGTATTTTTCTAAGGTATCAGTTTTTTTGCCAGATTTTGTTAATTCCTTTAATGCTCTGCGTAATAGAGGGGCAGGATTCTTTCTATCAGCTATTAGTGTTTGAATACCTGGGATATCGTTTAGTAAGTAAGCTATTTGAATATCTTTAAATGAAATAAGTGATCTTTTAATTGCTTTTTTAGTTGTCATTTTAATCTCCAAAACTAAATATAGTTAAAAATAATATGTTTGATTAATAAAAATCGACTCTAAATATATAGAAAAATTTGAAAGAGTCAATAGCTAAATATTTAAAATTTGCAAATATTTATATCACTTATTACATAGATTGCTCCAAGTCCCTTAAAAGATCGTTTATATCTTCTATTCCTACGGAAATTCTTATTAATCCATCTTCTATACCTAGGGAATTTCTTATTTCTTTATCAACACTTGCATGAGTCATAGTAGCTGGGTGTTCTATTAAGCTTTCCACTCCTCCAAGGCTTTCAGCACAGGTAAAAATTTTTGTTTTTTCACAAATTTTAATAGCTTGAGCTAAGCCATCTTTAAGTACAAAACTTATAACTCCTGGAAAACCTTTCATTTGTTTAAGTGCAAGTTCATGTTGAGGGTGCTTCTTAAGTCCTGGAAAATAAACTTTTTTAACGTTTTTATGCGAAGCTAAATATTCAGCAATTATTTGTGCATTTTGCATATGCTTGTGCATTCTAATACTCAATGTTTTAATGCCTCTTAATAATAAAAAACAATCAAAAGGTGCTGGTGTAGCTCCAATACTATTGGCTAGAAAAGCTAATTCTTGATTCCAATGTTCATCATTGGTTAAAATTGCTCCACCTAGCACATCGCAATGTCCACCAATATATTTTGTTGTTGAGTGCAAGACTAAATCTGCGCCTAGATCAAGAGGGTTTTGCCATATTGGGCTAGCAAAAGTATTGTCTACTACAACTTTTATGTCATGAGCTTTTGCTACGTTACAAATTTTTTTAATATTAGCTATTTTTAATAATGGATTTGAAGGCGTCTCTATCCAAATAATTTTAGTATTGCTTTTAATAGCTGGTTCTAAAGAATTTTCTAAACTTAAATCTACATAAGAAAAACTAAGATTAAATTTGCTAAATACTTTGTTAAATAACCTGCTGGAGCCACCATATAAATCATCCATGGCGACTATATGGTCACCAGGTTTTAAAGCAAGCATAATAGCAGTAATGGCTGCACAACCCGAAGCAAAGCAATGTCCGTATTTAGCATTTTCGAGGCTGCTTAGGCAACTTTCTAAAACTTTACGAGTAGGATTTTGTGTTCTTGAATATTCAAATCCCTTGTGAGCACCAGGGCTTTCTTGAGCATAAGTAGAATTTTGAAATATTGGTGTCATGATTGCTCCAGTTTGTTTATCAGGAGTTTGCCCAGCATGAACGCATTTAGTTGAAATTAATATATCCTCTATTTTTTTCATTTTATTGCCTTTTAAAAGAAATAATTTTAAGTGATCGTGGTTAGATTTACTTTGGCAATAAAATACGAATTTTAAAAGGGATAAAATGTTAAATAAAACAGCTGTTATTACTGGAGCAAGTCGAGGAATTGGACGAGAAATAGCACTTAAGCTTGCTAGTAATGGGGTTAATATTGTGCTAGCAGCAAAAAGTATAGAGGAAAATTCTAAACTTCCAGGAACAATTTTTAGTGTAGCCAAAGAAGTAGAAAACTTAGGAGCTAAAGCTTTGCCATTTGCTCTTGATGTCAGAAGTGAAGATTCTATTGACGAGATGGTTCAACAGACTATTACGACTTTTGGGCGAATAGATTTTGTTATTAATAACGCTGGTGCTATTTATCTAACTGATACTCTTAGTACTACTGCAAAACAATATGATCTAATGAACAGTATAAATGTTCGTGCAACTTTTTTAGTCTCGAGAGCTTGTATAAAATTTTTAAAAATTAATGGTGGCCATATTCTTAATCTTTCACCACCCATTTCTTTTAATTCAAAATGGCTTTCTGGTCATGTGGCTTACACTATGTCAAAATTTGGAATGTCATTTTGTACCCTTGGTATGGCAGAAGAATTTAAAGAGTATGATATTGCTGTTAATTCTTTGTGGCCAAAAACTTTAATATTTACGGCTGCCATAGAACGATTAATGGGTAAAGATGCGCTAAATAGTTGTCGAACTCCACAAATAGTTGCCGACGCTGCTTATTGGATACTTTCTCAAGAGCCATCAAAATTTACTGGTAATTTATGTATAGATGAAGATATTATTCTAAAATCAGGAAAAAATAATCTATTAAATTACAGCTGCAATTCAAATTCAAATTTAGTTAGAGATTTGTTTGTGGATTAATAGGTTAGATTATGAAAATAACTATCTTAATCTTATTTCTTTTTTCTTTTAATATTTACTCTGTTAGTCAAGAAATAATACAAGATTTTCTTGATGAAATAGAGAAACTAATTAGTGTTGAAGAGAATAAAAATAAAAAATCTGATTTAGTAGATAGTTATGATTTAAAAACAAATTTTTATTATACGTCAACAGAGTATTTATTGTTCGATAAAAACAATCTAAGTAATGCAACTAATAATGAATTGCAGGGGTATATTGTTGCATCATTTGAAAATCAAAAAAATATTTCTAAAAAAATATTTTTAGAGCTCAAAAGTAGAAATAAATTAATTTCTATTGATTCCACTGAGTACAATATTATTAAATTTAATTTAGGTATATCTTATTATTTTACTAAAAAATATTTAAAAGTTTTTTATTATATTTATCAAGCAGCAAAAAATGGTTATCCTCAAGCTCAGTATACCTTAAGTAGAGCCTATAAAAGAGGTTATTTTTCTTCTATAAATATTAATCATTCTATTTTACGTCACAAAAACCCTCTTAAAAGTGTTAAATGGGCTTTTCGCTCTAAAGAAGCTGGTTTTCCTCCTGCCATCAACTATATAAATTTATTAGAGAATAATAACAAAAATATTGAGAAAGAGTTTGTTAATTCATGTAAAATAATAAAAAATAAAAATAAGCAAATGGATAATAAAAATATTAATATTAGGGAAAAAATATATGATAGTAAATATAAAAGTTTTTTTAGAGTAGGTTTGTTAAAAGATGATTCAATGTTTAATTCTGGTTTATCATATTTGTTAGATAAAAATTATCTTAAAGCATTTGTGTGTTTTTATCAGTTATCGAAATCTAATTCTAATGATGCAGAAACAAGCTATTTTATAAGTAAAGTTTATCATAAAGCTTATGATAGTATAAAAAAGACATTTTTTACGCAAGAAGAATTGTGGTCAGACAAGTTTTCAATTTCTGACAAAAAACACAAATATTTAAAAAAAGCAGCAAAAAACAATTTAGCTATAGCTCAATATAAGTTAGGTATACGTTATGAAAATAAAAATATTTTTAAAAAAGCCATTAAATACTTTTTATCAGGAGCATTGCAAAGACATCCTGCATCGCAGTTTAAAATAGCAACTTTTTATTTTGATGGAATTTATGTGAAACAAGATCAAAAAAAAGGTATTTCTTATTTTAAAAAATCTGCAAAAAATGGTTATACGGAAGCACAAAAAAAATTAATCACAATTTATTTAAAAGGCCTTGGGGTAAAAAAAAGTGAAAAGCAAGCATTTTATTGGTTAAAAAAACTAAATGAAGAATCACTGCCCCCCAAAGATAATAATTTATATTTTTTGGAACCCAAATATAAGAGCTTCTAAAGCTAACTTTTGATTATCGGTGAGAGTTTTTAAGTGTGTATTAACCCAAAAACTAGGCTCTCCAATAATTTCTCTCCATAACTGATCGGCTTTGGATTCAGCATTTGAACAAAGTCTAATCATTTCTGTTTCTTTATTATTACTGCATTCAATAAAGGGAATTGATTTAGAACCCATTTCAGCGTTGTATTGGTTAATGGGGATATTTATTTTACATTTTGCCATATACTCTTTTGGTATAACTCTGCCGTGATCTTGGCCAGGTTGTTTACTTCTTTCTTCTGCTCGTATGTTAGCTATTTCTTCGTCAGCATATAAATTTAAATTAACAAGCCGATATTCTATGTTTAAATTTAAATTTGAAATTTCTTCTAAAGTTTTTAAATGAGCGTTTTCTCGTTGAGAAGTAGATAAAATAATAACATTTTTGCTGTCCTGCAATGCTTTATTTTTTAGGAGATTAAATTCTTCAAACATTTTATCATAATCATTATTATGTTTAATAAATAGTGCATCCACATCAAGAATATTAAAATTAGTATGGTTTTTATCTGAATTAAGAATTTCTATTAGTTGATCCGCAACAAAGTTTTTACCTGCTCCAGGAAGGCCGCTAGTAAGTATAATAACTTTTTGTAGGTAATTTATTGCTACATCTGGTGGAAAGAAGAACTCTTGTTTATTAAAATTTTTGTCCTGTATTATATTTTTTGCAGGATAAGAATCATCGTTTTGATAGCTGATTTTTGTTTGATATACTAATTTATTAAGTTTAGCATTTCTTTCATCCTCAAGAGTGGTCATGTTTAGTTGTGGAGGATGTTGTGTGCAATTACTTAAATGCCCATTTACATACCCTTTAACCCAATCTCCTAGTTTACTATTACTGGTAAAAATTACTTCATCAGCATTAGTATGAGTTTTAACAAAATTTACGAGTATTTTAGGAAAGCCAAGGGCTCTAAAACCTGCAGCTGTAAAAAATAATTTTATTTTTGCAGTATTGCCTTCTTTTTCAAAAAATCCAAAGCCTGCTAACTCTTGTGAAGTATGAGTATAATGACCAACAACGCTAATTGTATTATTTGGTGTTTTTAACTCATCGATTATGTTCATGACTAAGTTTTTATCATAACTAGTTTCTGCATTTTTTACGATTTCTTTCATTGTTTCAATATCTTCACTGTTTAGAAAACGTATTTCTCCTAATTCACCATAGCTTGCAGCATATAAAAAGCTTTGAAATAATGCTAGAAATATCGATAATTTTATAAACTTTATAGACATAAATTCTCCAGGTTAATTCTATGTAATGCCCATAACTTTTTTTAAATAATTCGTCTAGTTATCTTTTAGAAATCCTTGAGCTATCATCCATTGATCGTTTAAGCACTTGCTTAAATATCGATTTGCATGGTCGACTAATAAAACTAAAGCATTAGGTTTTTTGCCATTTATAGTTTTTACTGGATTATTAGTAAAATATTTAATAGCTCCAAGCACGTTAGCGCCACTTGAACCGCCTGCAAGTAAACCCAGTTTTTGTACTAAGGCTCGTGTCATATGAAAGCTCTCCCCGTCGCTTACTTGTACCACTTCATTAATAACTTCTAAATCCATGGCTTTTGGAAAAAAATCTTCACCAATGCCTTCAAGTAAATAGCTGTGAGGTTTAATTAATTTTTTGTGATAAAACCAATCATAATATAAGCTACCAATTGGATCTACGCCAATAATTTTTAATTTATTATTTCGTTCTTTAATATATTTAGAAATGCCAGTAATAGTTCCTCCTGTACCCATGCCAGCTATTAAATAATCTAGGTCATCTCCACATTGTTCATAAATTTCAGGGCCTGTGAGATTATAATGAGCAGCAGTATTATCAAGACTATTGTATTGATTTACATAAAAGCAATTAGGAGTTTCAAGAGCTATTTTTTTTGCCACTTGATAATAGCTTCTCTCGTCATCTGCATCGACGTCGGTTGGGCAAATTACAACTTTTGCGCCTAAAGCCCTAAGAGCTGAGCGTTTTTCTTCAGACTGTTTTTCTGCCATAACAAATATGCACTTGTAGCCCCGTATTGCAGCAAGAATGCCTAAAGCCATACCAGTATTGCCAGAGGTCGCTTCTACAATAGTTCCACCTTTTGATAAAATGCCAGTTTTTTCTGCTTGGTTAATCATATATAAAGCTATGCGATCTTTTATTGAGCCAGATGGGTTTAAAAATTCACACTTTGCATAAAGATTGACACTTAAATCTGGAGCAAGTTTTTGTAATGAGACTATTGGTGTATTACCTATTACTTGTAAGATATTTTCGTGAGCTATTTGTGAAATTTTCATATTTTTCCTCAGGGGGTAAAGAACTTGTTCAATGAACTTAACGAAGATGAAGCTTTATTTATTTTAAGTTTGCTTGATTTTAATGCCTTAGACTGGCCATTTATAAAAAAAATTGGTGGATCAAGAGTATTTTTAGGATCACAGCTTTTTTTAGAAATCTTGCAAAAGAAAAGTAACGAAAAAGATTATTTAAAAAATTTTTTTAAAAACTTTAGAGCAAGTTTGGATAAATTTTATGCTAATTACGGTAGTTTAATTACTAAAAATAACTATGAAAATTTAGGTTTATTTAAGCATAAAGATGCACCATTAGTTTTTTTTGCCAGAAACATTACTCCGCAAATACTGGCAATGCCTTCTGTGTCTATAGTCGGTTCACGTAGAGCTACCAATAAAGGGCTATTATGGAGCAAGCAGCTTGGGCAAAAGTTAGCTTGTCATGGTGTAAACGTTGTTTCTGGAGGTGCCATAGGCATTGACTTAGCTGCTCATGGTGGAGCCATAGAGTCATCAGGTTACACAACGGCTGTTTTAGGTAACAAAGTAGATTTAATGGGCGATGAAACACCAAAATGGCTTATGGAGCTTAAATCAAATTTTTTATCGACTTTAAGTCCTTTTGGTCCTTTTGTTCCTATGGCAAAATATTTATTTGTGAGCAGAAATATTTATGTAGTGAGCATGTGCAAAGCAGTGGTTATAGTGCAAGGAATGCAAGGTTCTGGCACATTGCATACTGCTAAATTTGCTCGAAAGCTAGGTATTCCTCTTTATGCCATAGCTGGGGATTTAGATAATGAACAGTCTTATGTACCAAATATGCTAATTGCTCATAAAAAAGCACAACCTATTTGGGATTTTGATGAATTTGCTCAATCCATGGCAGAACAAGAAAGTAAAGAAACATCAAAACCAGTCAAAAAAAATGCTTTAGAATGGGATAAATTTGCTGTTTTGCCAGAAATGTTACAATTGATTAAAAAGCACGATAATGCACTTTCTCTCAATGAAATCGTATGTTTAACTAATAAATCTTTATCAGAAGTACAAGAAGAATTGCTCGGCTATGAGCTTGAAGGTAAGCTTATAAAAAGAGGTTCCTTGTTTGTATTAAAAGATAAGTAATATTAAAAATTTTTTGACAAATCTTTATCATTGTTTTTTTTAATATAGCGGTACTCCCACATTTCATCATTATAGGCTAAGCTGTCATTTTTTATTATTTTTAAACGAGCATTAGGTTTATTATGGCAATTAAGTCTATCTAAAATATCTATATTAAAATTAAAATAAGAAAAATCTTCTTTAAAGTCACCCATCTTATCTATGGTTAAAATTATTAATAGACTGTCAATCGATAATTTCGATTCAAACGACAATATAATATTTATGTCGCTTACAAAAGCTTGCCATACATTTGAAGTATCCAATAGTGTAATATTATTAAGTTTTGTCAATGCTTATATGAACAAAACATAGTAATTGTTTAAATTTGTTAAACTGTTTTTTATTTTCAATAAGCGTAAGTTGTTTAAATTTTTAACTTACATTGCCGCACGCCTGAAATAATCAAGCAGCTCATTTATATGAGGGTAAAATATGGTTTAGAATTTCTTATTCCCACCATGAGTCAAAAATACAGATGGTATCACTTCGGGCATTGAAAATACGCTACCACCCTTTACTCAATATATTTGCAGGAAAATTTTGGAGAATTAGTAAAAAAAGATTTGCTTTTACACTTTAAAAGTGTAATATAATTAATGTGATGATAAATACCGTTATATTAAAAAAAAGTGCTGAAAATGATTTGCTGAAGGTACCTAAGCATATTGCTGAAAACTTTAGAACTTGGGTTAGAATTGTCAAATTAGAAGGCCTGGATGAGGCTAAAAAAATCAAAGGATACCATGATGAACCATTAAAAGGGATACGTTCTGGTCAGCGCTCCATACGTTTAAGTAAGACTTATCGTGCGATTTATTCGATCAAAGATGGGCTTATAAAAATAGTGGTTGTTCAAGAGGTTAACAAACATGATTACTAAAAAAACAAAACAAATAAACGATGCAGAATCCTTTTTGGATAATCTACTAGGTGGCCCAGCAACTTTTGGTGGTTTATTGCATAGTATTAGGTTGTGTCAAGAAATCTCTCAAACAGATTTTGCTTATAAACTTGGTATGTCGCGTTCCCAATTATGTGATATTGAAAAAGGCCGTAAAATAGTAAGCCCCAAAAAAGCGCTAGAATACGCCAAAGTTTTAAAACATTCTAAAATTTTATTTTTGCAAACAGCTTTGCAAGATCAGATTAATCAAGTTTATGAACCCTTTGAAGTTCATCTAAAAAAAGCTGCCTAAAGGGCTCACTCTAGGGCCTACGCATGAGAAAAAATATGAGGTGTTAAAAGGCTTGCCAGACGCTTGTAAACAACAAAGATTTAAAGAAAGCAAAATAAGGCGCTTTCATTAAATTAAATCCTATGTTTATATCAGAAGTACAAGAAGAATTGCTCGGCTATGAGCTTGAAGGTAAGCTTATAAAAAGAGGTTCCTTATTTGTATTAAAAGATAAGTAGTATTAAAAATTTTAATTATCTTCGATGTTTTTATTATTATAACTCCAAATAATATTTAGTAATTTTATTAAAATTTGTCAGTGCTTATTATATGTAGTGATCCTAGACAGTTGCTTGACTTGTTTGATTTTGCAGCCTAATCTATTTAGATTAAAATAAATTTAGGGAAAAAATACTATGAGTAAAAAATTATTAATATTTTCTTTTTATATCTATTTCCTATATGGATGCAGTGACTACGATACCCACCCTAGAGCTGCGAGTGAAGATTCTATAAGTTACATATTAAAGCTCTTAAATGATTATAAAATTGATGATTTTTACCTATCAATTACACAAAATAACCAAGATGCTGTAAGAGAAAAGCTAGAAGAAGAAAGTAAAAGCCATAAAAAAAGCTTTAATTACGGAATCTTGCTTAATGCAGGTCTTATTACTGAGGCAAATAAAGCAATTTTTAAACCTAACATAAAAGAAATTGACTATTTTCATACAGTTCAAAATAAAATGTTATGTTATATGAACTCAACTTTTTATAATATGGCTAATAGTGCTTTTTTTGATGATTTTTTAGAAATAGACCTTATTTTTTCTGCAGAATGGAAAAATAGAGATCCACAAAACTTAAAAATAGCAACACCAATTCTTAGAACATTACGGGAAGTTATTTATGAAATCAGACTTGGTGAAAATTCAACCTCTGATAAAATTGATTATTTGCGCAATCGTCATATTGAAACTTTAAAAGGTCTTAATGATTTAGATATAGTTTCTAGATTCAATAAAGAAATTTTTGAATCATATAAAAATTTTACTTTTGAAAGAAATATAGGGACAGCTGAAATTGGCTTTGGTGTTGCTTCTTCTGATAAAATTCATGCTAATATTCCTAATTTTAATGAAGATTTAGTAAAAGAAAAAACTCGTATTGCTACTCTTCATGGATATTTTGGCTACATTGGTGCTATGACAGACCCTTCTAGTTCTAATTCAGATATAATCTATCTTAGAGCATTATTTAGTATGATCGATCCAGCTGGCAGTATTGCTCGCTATATTTCTACTGCTCTTTATGAAGATGGTAAAGCCATAAATCTTCGTGATGGTTTTACGGGGAATGGTGTGCTAACTTTTGATATAAAAGAAAATCCATTAATAAAACTTAAAATATTTTATACTAATATAGTAGATGAGAATTATTTCATTAATGTAAGTTTTGTTAAACCACATACTAATGAAATAAATGGAAGAATCATTTTATATTATGGTGCAGATCAAGAAAATGAAAATTATAAATTATTTGTCAAAAATTTTAACTTAGTAGCAAAATCCAGAGTTAGTACTAACCACCAAATATCTGAAACTTATAATTATCATAAAAATCAATGGCAAAAACACGATTTTTTTACTAAGCCAAGTTTTTCTAACCAATCAAGCCCTCAAGAGAGTAATGGATATAAAGATTTTACACTGTATTTTCAAGCAAACAACTAGTGCCTACGCATGAGAAAAAAATATGAGGTGTTAAAAGGCTTGCCAGACGCTTGTAAACAACAAAGATTTAAAGAAAGCAAAATAATGCGCTTTCATTAAATTAAATCGTGTGTTTAACTAACAAAACTTTATCAGAAGTACAATAAGAATTGCTTGGTTATGAACTTGAAGGTAAGCTTATAAAAAGATGTTTCGTGTTTGTATTAAAAGATAAGTAGTGTATTGTTGTTTTTTTATAAAAATATTTTGTATAAGAGCGTATTTACAGATGGAAAAATCATTAGTGGTAGTTGAGTCACCAGCTAAAGCCAGAACTATTAAAAAATATCTAGGTCCAGACTTTGAAGTTATGGCTTCTGTCGGTCATATAATAGATTTACCACCAAAGAGTATGGGTGTTGATTTAGAATCTGGTAAGTTTACTCCTACCTATGAAGCGATACTTGGCAAATCTAAGGTAATTGCTGAAATTAAAAAAAGTGCCAAAAAAGTAGATAAAGTTTATCTTGCTCCCGATCCTGATAGAGAAGGTGAGGCTATAGCTTTTCATTTGGCTTCTATTGTAAAAGATGCTTGTCCTAACGTCGCTCGGGTTAGATTTCATGAACTTACTAAAAAAGCTATTTTAGAAGCCTTTAGTAAGGCTGATATGTTAAATCAAAGTCTATTTGATGCGCAGCAGGC
Organism: uncultured Myxococcales bacterium; assembly: GCA_964493205.1. Classification (GTDB taxonomy): domain Bacteria; phylum Myxococcota; class UBA727; order UBA727; family JABDBI01; genus CAZBMJ01. The sequence goes on along the minus strand of CAZBMJ010000011.1, from coordinate 41,395 downwards.
AAGAAGGATATTAGATCGTATAGTAGGATATCAGATAAGCCCAATATTATGGAAAAAAGTTCAACGAGGTCTAAGTGCTGGTAGAGTTCAATCAGTAGCTGTGCGATTAGTTGTTGATCGCGAAAAAGAAATAGAAGCGTTTATTAAAGAAGAATATTGGAGCATTGAAAGCAAAGCTAAAGCTAGTATTGATCCTGATTTTATTGTTAAGCTTGCTAAAATAAATAATAAAAAAGCAGTAGTTTCTAATGGAGAACAGGCTCAAGTTATTAAAAAAGCCATAGAAAATCAATCTGCACAAATTATTAGCGTACAAAAAAAAGAACGTATAAGAAGGCCTTCTCCTCCTTTTATTACTTCTAAATTACAACAAGATGCCGCAAGGGCGTTTAGATTTTCCACTAAACAAACCATGATGATTGCTCAAGGCCTTTATGAAGGTATAGATTTAGGTCCACTTGGAACCAGCGGTTTAATAACTTATATGAGAACCGATTCAACCAAAGTTAGTGATGATGCTATAAAAGAAGTCAGAGGTTATATTGGCAATACATATGGAAATGAGTTTTTGCCAAAATCAGCTAATAGTTATCAAAATAAAAAAAGTGCTCAAGAGGCTCACGAAGCCATCAGGCCCACATCGCTAGAATTTATACCAAGCAAAGTAAAACCATTTTTAAAACCTGAAGAATTTAAGCTATATTCGCTAATATTTGATAGATTTGTAGCTTCACAAATGAATCCTGCAATTTATGATCAAACAAGCATAGATATTAGTAAAGATATTTATGTACTAAGGGCAACTGGTTCTATATTGCGTTTTGAAGGATTTTTAAAAGCTTACAAAGAACAAACTGACGAAGATGATAAAATTGCCAAAGAAGAAGATAGTGAAGAACACATAAGATTACCTGATGTTAAAGAAGGTGATACTGTTTTCTTGTCACATGTTAAGGCCGAACAACATTTTACTCAACCGCCGCCAAGATTTAGTGAGGCAAGTTTAGTCAAAGAACTTGAAGAAAAAGGCATAGGTAGACCTTCTACTTACGCAGCTATTATGTCTACTATTTTGGAAAAAGGTTATACCGATAAAAAGCAGGGCAGATTTGAGCCAACAGAACTTGGACGTATTGTTACTGATTTATTACAAGAAAATTTTCCAGATATTATGAATATAGAATTTACAGCTTCTATGGAAGAAAAGCTTGATCAAATTGAGGAAGGTAAACAAGACTGGATCAATATCATGAAAGCTTTTTATTCCCCATTTAGTGCAGCTGTGGTTAAGGCCACTGAAAATATGCGCAATATCAAGCGAATGGAAGAAAAAACTGAGCATAAATGCCCAACTTGTGATTCATTTATGGTAGTGAAATGGGGCAAAAATGGTTCTTTCTTAGGTTGCAGTGCTTATCCAACATGTTCTTTTACGCAGCCTTTTACTAAATCAGAAGGTAAAATAGTTCCAGGCAGTGCTCAAAATACTACAGACGTTAAATGCTCCTCTTGTGGCTCAGAAATGTTGTTAAAAAGAGGCAAATTTGGAGAGTTTTTAGGTTGTTCTCGTTATCCTGATTGCTCAAATACTATGGCAATTCCTACAGGAGTTAAATGTCCTAAAGAAAAGTGTGGTGGTGATGTTGTTAGTAAAAGAACGAAAAGAAGTAAACCTTTTTATGGCTGTTCTCATTATCCAACCTGTGATTTTGTTACCTGGCAAAAACCCATAAATCAAGCTTGTGAAACGTGTGATTCTAAATATTTATTAGAAAAAGTGTCGAAAGATTCTATCAAATATATTTGTCCACGCTGTAAAGCTGTTACTCAGGCTGAGTAGTTTTTTATGAATGAGCATATTAAAATATTTCTTGATTATCTTTTGTATGAAAGGGCACTATCTAATCATACGGTGCAAGCCTATAAAAATGATTTAGAACATTTTTTTTGCTGGCTTTTATCTAACAAAATTAATGAGCTAAATAGTGTTGAGCATTTTCATATACGAGGGTATTTAGCGTATATTTTTAATGATTACAAAAATGTAAGTGTTGCCAGAAGGCTTAGCGCTATTAAAAGTTGGCTAAAATTTTTGGTGCAAAGAGGGATAATTAAAAGTTCCCCAGCAGATCTCATAGAAAGCCCAAAAGTTAGTAAACCCTTACCTAAGCCTGTTACGTTGGAAGAGGCATTTGCTTTGTGTGATGCGCCTTCAGAAATTGTTGATGATCCACTTTTTATTAGAAATCAAGCCATTTGTGAGCTTTTGTATGCTTGTGGTTTGCGCATATCAGAGCTTAGTGAACTTAATATAGATGATATTGATTTAAGTAATAAACTGGTAAAAGTTATGGGTAAAGGTAAAAAAGAACGCATAGTTCCTTTTCATGATCTTTGCCAGAGGGTATTACTAGTATATTTAGAAAAATCTCGCATTTTTTTTGTAAAAGATAGTAATGAAAAAGCCCTTTTTTTAGGTGAAAAAGGTAAAAGAATAGACCCACGAATTGTCAGACTAATGCTTTCTGATTTAGGCAAAAAGCTTAATGTCAACAAAAATATGCATCCACATCGATTTAGGCATGCTTTTGCTTCGCATATGCTTGAAAGCGGAGCTGATTTAAGAGGGATTCAAGAACTTATGGGTCATAGAAGCATTGCTACTACTGAGCGTTATACTGAAATTGACTTATCGTCATTGATGAAACAGTATGATAATGCCCATCCCCACGCTAAGAAAAAAGTTTGTTTGGAGTAAATAATGAAAAAAATATTTTTAATAATGCTAAATTTTCTATTAGTAAGTAATTTATACGCAGAAGATCTTGTGGAAGAAGAGAACACTTTAGTTGTGCCTTATAGAAAGGCTAAACCTGTTTTAAGAAATAATTTTGACAGAAAATATGGCTTTGAAGTTAATCTTTTGTCAAACCCATCAATAAAGGCCGTCATAGATTTAAGTAGAAACAGTGAACTTTTAATAACACCTTTTGAGTATAGTCCTTATATAGAAGATCTTTTTAAATTGTATGCTATTTCTTCTATATTTAGTTACGGCTTGGGCTGGCGCTATAATTTTCCAAGAAATTATTCGGGTAGTTCATGGTTTATTTCTCCATCTGTTAATCAAGGATTTGTAATAAAAGATTCAGAAGATGGCTATAAAATTAGTGTTGGAGGTTCAGTCTTATTAGGCTATATGTGGCGTTGGGATATTCTTAGATTTTCTTTAGCTATCGGTCCTGGTTATAAGCATGTTTTTGGTGGCCAAAATATTAACTTTTTATCTTTTGCTTATCCCACTTTGCTTTTAGGTTGGTCGTTTTAGGTGATTTATTTTTAGGAGAAAGTTCATACATGAAAAAATACTTTATTATTATTTTTAGTTCTTTACTTTTAAGCAGTGCACTTGATGCCAAAAAAACGAAAAAGCCGGTAAAAAAGCCTGTTAGTGCCATAAAAATGCCTTTGGATAAAAAAGTTGAAGATTTAAAACCTGAGTTTGATAACAAATATGGCTTTGAGATAAGAGCTAGTACTAGTTCTGGTTTAAGAGGTGTCATGGACATTACTAAAAATTTAGAATTGTTAGTATCTTTCTCTTATTTTTATGATGTCTTTCGTAGCAATTATCAAATATTTTATGGAGGAAGTGGCATAAGATATAATATTCATAAAAATGAATCAGGTAGTTCTTGGTATATATCTCCATTATTAAATGTGGGTTGGTATAATAACGCTCAGCAGGGCGATAGTATTGTGATTAGTTTAAATCCTGTTATGGGTTATATATGGCGCTGGGATGTATTTAACCTATCTTTGGATGTTGGTTCAGATGTTATTTATGCTTTTTCTAAGAGCAAACCCGCATTTATGCCAACGGCAGGTCTTGGAGTAGGTTGGTCGTTTTAGGTGATTTTATTTTTAGGAGAAAATTTTACAAATGAAAAAATATTTTATTGTTGTTTTTAGTATTTTACTTTTAAGCAGTGGGCTTGATGCCAAAAGAAAGAAAAAGCCTCTTAAAAAATCATATGAGCAAGAGCAAAAAGTAGAAAAAAGCCGCGTAAATACCATGAAATACCCACTGTCTAAAAAAGCTCTAGACTTTGAACCTGAATCTGAAAAGAAATACGGGTTTGAAATAAGTCTTAATTCCATAGGTGGAGTCATGGACCTTACTAATAAGTTAGAGCTTTTGGCTTCATTTTATTATTATTACGATATTTTTACTCGTGAAAGTCAGTTATTTTATTTGGCAAGCGGTGTGAGATATAATTTTGATAAAAACAAGGCCGGTAGCTCTTGGTATGTAAAGCCTGTTATAAATACTGGTGTTGCTAATACATTAAACGATAATTATTTCTTAATGGGCACTTCTGTTATATTTGGTTATATATGGCGCTGGGAGACATTTCGTTTGTCTTTAGGCCTTGGACCGAGTTATAACCATATATTTGGTGATATTGGCTCAAAACACAGAAAAACTTATGTTGATGGTGAATTAAAGTTTGGTTGGTCGTTTTAGTTAAAAATAATATCCCGCTTGTTAAAAGCTTCTCTTTAGGCTAGTTTTGTTTGCGTAGAACTTGTTAAGTAGAAGCTTTATGATTAAAGAATACATTAAAAATAGTTTACTTTTAGCCGTTGATTTTTTACAAAAAAGTGGTGTTCTTTCACAGGAATCTCTAAATATCGCTCAAAATACTTTAATATCAGCTCCTAAGCTTGCGGCTCATGGAGATTTTTGTATTAACACAGCTATGTTATTGGCTAAATTAGAGAAAAAATCACCATTAGATTTGGCTAAAATAATTGCTTGTGAACTCGCTAAAGATTTAAAATTTAGCAGTGTAGAAATAGCTAATCCTGGATTTATTAATATTTTCGTTGCACCAGAGTTATTATGTGACGTGGTTAAGTTAGTGTTAACGCAAAATATAAATTATGGCCAAACCAAGCTTTTAAATCCTGTTAATGTATTAGTAGAATTTGTATCAGCTAACCCCACAGGCGGGTTGCATTTAGGGCATGCTAGACCAGCATTTACAGGTGATGCTTTAGCAAAAGTTCTAAAAGCAGCAGGTTTTAGCGTAACCAAAGAGTTTTATGTTAATGACGCTGGTAATCAAGTAGAGACGTTGGCTAGAACTATTTATAAACGATATTTAGAACTTTTTGGCAGAAGTGTCACTATTGAGAAAGGTGAGTATCCAGGATTATATGTAATAGATATTGCTCAGGCTTTAAAAGTTCGTGATGGTGATAAATGGCTTGATCAAGATGAGAGTATTTGGCTTGAAAATCTAGTTAAATTTGGTGTTGATTATAATATTAATCAAATAAAAAGCACTCTACTTAAAATGGGTATAGACTTTGATAACTGGTTTTTTGAGCATATCCTGCATAATGATGGCAGCCTTGAAAAAATAGTTGAAAAATATCAAAATTTAAACATGCTTTACGAAGCGCAAGCGGCGCGTGATGTAGAAAAAGTGCGTAGAGCTGAAAGCAAAGCCGCTACTTATTCACATTTGCAAGCAGGTGGAACTTTTTTAAAAACCTCTATGTTTGGTGATGATGAAGATAGAATTATCAAGCGTAAAGATGGTCGTTTTGTTTACTTAACTGCTGATTTGGCTTATCACAATGAAAAATTTATTCGTGGTTTTGATAAAATAATAAATATTTTTGGTGCCGATCACGCAGGCCATGTAGCAAGAATTAAGGCGGGAATGTCAGCTCTTAATCATGATAGCTCCAAGCTTGAGTTTGTACTTGTGCAAATGGTTCGCTTATTGCGTGATGGACAAGAAGTAAAATTTTCTAAAAGAGCAGGTGAAGTTTACGGCATTGATGACTTAATAGACGAAATTGGTTCTGATGCTGCAAGATTTGTTTTTTTAATGCGTAGTTCTAACGCACAATTTGATTTAGATTTACAAACTTTAACAAAACAAAACAATGATAATCCAGTTTTTTATGTGCAATATGGCCATGCTAGAATGGCAAATATTTTACAAAAAGCTTTTGATTTAGGCATTGATTGGCGCCTAGTAAATTTTGATTTAAGTTTGCAAAAATTATTAAGTTTACCCGAAGAAAAAGAAATGCTTATTAAGGCTTCTGAACTTACTGATGTTGTTAAAGAAGCTGCGATAGCTCTTGAACCTCATAGGTTAATTTTTTATGCACAAGATTTAGTAAAATTATTTCATAGTTATTTTACCAAGTATCGCCAAGAACATCGCATCATTAGTGATGATAAAAATTTAAGTATAGCTCGTTTGTATTTGGTTTTTGTGCTGAAACAAACCTTGCATAATGCTTTAAGTTTTGTAGGTATTACTGCGCCTGACTATATGAAAGCAAATAGTGATGAACAGGAGTAACGGTGAAAAAATTACCTATTGGTGAACAAACATTTAGCGAGCTTATAAATCCCACAACTCTTTATGTCGACAAAACAGAACATTTGTACAATTTAATTAAGCCGGGACGAGGCCGCTACTTTTTATCTCGTCCTCGTCGTTTTGGCAAGTCGCTTACGTGTTCTACGCTAGCAACTATTTTTAGTGGCCGTAAAGAGCTATTTAAGGACTTATGGATTGGTCAAAGTGATTATGAGTGGAAAGAGTTACCTGTAATTATTTTTGATTTTAGTCAAATTAGCCATAAAACTCCAGATGCACTTGTGAGAGGTCTTCATAGCGCACTTAATGCTAATGCCAAAAAATATAATATTGAGCTTAAAGAACAGAAGCTTACAGAAAAACTTGCAGAGCTTATTCAAACACTTGGTCAGAGCAAAGGTCCGGTTGTTGTTATAATAGATGAATATGACAAGCCCCTTGTTAATCTTGTTGATAATCTTAAAGATGCACAAGCTTCGCGCGATGAGCTGAAAGATTTTTATGGCACACTTAAGAGTAGTGATGTTGATGCTAATATGCACTTTCTTTTTGTTACTGGTGTGAGCAAATTTTCTAAAGTAGCGTTATTTTCAGACCTTAATAACCTTGATGATTTAACAAATGACAATCAGGCAGCAGCTCTTGTTGGATATACGGATCAAGAAGTTGATCGTTATCTAACAGAGCATATTCAAGTATTTGCTGATAAGCGTAAAGAAAATTATGAGCAGACACGACAAATATTAAAAACTTGGTATAATGGCTATCGATTTACCAGTGAGAATATTACAGTTTATAACCCATTCTCGCTTCATAATTGCCTAAAAAAAAGAGATTTAAATAACTACTGGTTTGCTAGTGGTACTCCAAGTTTTTTAATGAAATTTATAGCGAAAAATCCTCTTATTGCTTCTGATATTGAAAATATTGAGGGGTCTTTTTTCGCAGGATCAAATTTAGAATCTTTTACGCTAGATTTGTATTATCAAAATTATAGGACGCTTTTATTGCAAACTGGTTATTTGACGTTTGCTTCAGGATATGATGAAGATAGTCGAGGCTATAAGGTTGCTTATCCCAACGAAGAAGTGCGCTATTCTATGACTGAGCAAATCATGCAATTTGTGGGTGGTATAACGCCAGAGCAATTTGGTGAATTTGGTGCTAGATTTCGCAAGGCCTTAGCAGGAGATGATCTTGGTTCTTTTTGCAAAAATTTAGAAAATTTTATCAAGCTTGTACCTCATACTATTCGCGTGGATCGTGAAAAATTTTATCAACAGATATTTTTTATGATTTGTGTGCTTTTTGGCAAAAGACCAGCTACTGAAGTTGCCACAGAAGAAGGCTTTATGGACCTTTTGCTTGAAGGGACTTTATGTACGTTTGTGATAGAATTTAAAAAAGATAGTACTCCTGAGATAGCCTTGGCGCAAATCGAAAAAAAACGCTATTGGGAAGGATATGAAATTCTTAAGACCAAAAAAATTGTTTTGGCAGGAATTACATTTAATAAAACAGAGCACGGTGTTGCAGTTGTGTGGAAAACAAAATTTATCTACTAATCTTTTGACATGTCGCTAATAGGTTCTACTACTCTTATAGTTCTAAGAGCATTCAATATTGCAAGTACGTCTATTACCTCTTGAGTAATAGCTCCAGCGACTGGAGGAAGATAACCTAAAGCTGCAATTAACATTCCAATAACAGATAGACCAATTCCCCCAAGAGCGCTTTGCAAGGCGATGCGACGCATGCGTTTGCTAATATGCAAAAACTTATCCACTGTTTCAAGGGAATTTTCTAATATGACTGCTCCAGCTGCCTCAGATGTGATATTGCTATTTTGGCCAAGTGCAATTCCTACGGTAGCAGCAATTAAAGCTGGTGCATCATTGATCCCATCTCCTAGATATGCAGTTTTTTCCTTTTCATTCTCTTTCATTACTAAATCTACTTTTTCTTCAGGACTTTTGCTCGCATATACTTCAGATATTCCAACATAGTTTGCTAAGTAACGAACTTCTGCTTCCCGATCACCCGAAATAATGATTAATTTTTTAAAACCATGTTTAGGTACTAAGTGTTTAATGAACGGCTGTCCATCTTTGCGCGGTTTGTCATGAAAACGATAAAAAGCAACAAGCTTTTTGTTGAGTAGAATAATACATTCTAGACCACCACCCAAAGGTATATTATTTTCGCTGCCTTCTAAGCCAAATTGAGTGAGGCCCTTACGATTTGTAATTATTATTTCATTTCCTTGAATTATCCCTTTTAAGCCCATTCCCGGAGACTCACTAATTTGTTCCACATCTAATAATGAAATATTTTCTTCTTTTGCTTTTTCCATCACAGCGCTTGACAATGGATGTTTGGAATATCTTTCAGCGCTAGCAACCAATTGTAGGATTTTTTTTGGGTCATTATTATCAAAAATAATTTGCTCTGTGAGTAGAGGCTTGCCACAGGTCAAAGTTCCTGTTTTATCAAATATCATAGTTTTGCATTCATCAAGCAATTCTAGTGCTGCTGGATTTTTTATTAAAATTCCTCGGCTTGCACATGAAGAAATAGAGCCAATAATCGCTACTGGTATTGCTATTAACAGTGGACATGGAGTTGCAATAACAAGAACTGCTAAAAATCGCATCGCATCACCACTTATTAACCAAGCAATAATTGCAATAAGTAATGCCAAAGGAGTATACCAGGCACCTAATCGATCGGCAAGGCGACGCATGTTGGGTCGTTTTTGCTGTGTTTCCAGCATTACTTCCATAATTTTTGCATAGCGAGAATCTATGGCCAATTTAGTTGCTCTAATTGTTAATGCATCCTCTCCATTGATAGAACCAGAGATGACCTTCGATCCTGGAGCTTTAGATATAAGAAATGGCTCCCCGGTTAAATACGACTCATCCATTACGCCATTACCAGTCAATACTTCTCCATCGACGGGGCAAATTTCATGAGGAAAAATTTGAATAGTGTCGTTTATAGCAATTTTTTCTACTGGAATTTCTTCTATGGAGCTACCTTTCTTAAGATGAGCTTTGGTAGGTGCGCGATTAGCTAAAAATTCTAATACTCTTGAGGCTCTTTTCATTGCATAGTTTTCGACTGCTTGTCCTCCAGACAACATTAAAATTACTAAAGATCCAGCGAAGTATTGCTCAAGAAAAATGGAAGTAATAATAGAAAGACCAGCGATCAAATCAGAAGAGAACTCAAAAATGACTAATTTTCTCACAAGAACAAAAACAAGCGGAATGCCTCCAAGAGCCAAAACTAAAAAAAGTGGATATTGAGAGTATATTTTAAGACTAGGAATAATAAAATATGCTACAAAATGAAGCATAATTCCTGCTAATGATAAATACGCAATTTTACGTTGAAAATCTGCGTTATTAATATTTGTTTGCAAAATTTTCTCCTGTGAATATTAGGATACATAATTATTAAAAATTAGTCATATTATATGTATTGTTTATGCTGTTATCAGAAATTTACATTATTTAGCCATAACATATTGAAAACTAGTATGTATAAAGTTAGATTGCTCTATTGCTATTTTACCAAAAATATATGGAAAGCTAGTGTAGATGAGAATTAAAGGAATTTATGTCAAAATTACATAGTAAAATTAGAAATTTTTCTATTATTGCTCACATAGATCACGGCAAAAGTACGTTGGCTGATCGTATTTTAGAGTTTACTGGTGCGTTGCAAGCCAGAGAAATGAAAGAGCAGTTTTTAGATAAAATGGAGCTTGAGCGAGAGCGCGGCATAACTATAAAATCTCAAGCGGTAAGGCTTAGCTATAAATCTTTAAGCGGTGAAGACTACGTATTTAACTTAATAGATACACCAGGCCACGTGGATTTTGGTTACGAAGTAAGCAGATCTTTAAGAGCTTGTGAAGGTGTTTTATTAGTAGTAGACGCTACCCAAGGTGTTGAAGCGCAAACGCTCGCTAACGTTTACTTAGCCCTAGAACATGATTTGGCTATTATTCCTGTTATTAATAAAATAGATTTACCTAGTGCTGACCCAGAGCGAGTAAAAGAGGAAATAGAAGATATTATTGGCATCGATACTAGTGATGCTGTACATGCGTCAGGAAAAACAGGTATTGGTATACAAGATATTTTAGAAAAAGTTCTTACAGTAATTCCAGCTCCAGCTGATAATGACGAAAAACCCCTTCGAGCGTTGGTTTTTGATTCTTGGTTTGATAACTTTAGAGGCGTTGTAGTTTTGGTTCGTGTAATAGACGGTGTTATTAAGCCTGGTATGCACATAAAGCTTATGCATAATAACAAAAGCTTTATGGTTCAAGAACTGGGTGTTTTTACCCCTCATCCCTTTAAAGTACAAAATCTTTGCTCTGGAGATGTGGGTTTTATTATTGCCAATATTAAAGTAGTTACTGACGCAAAAGTTGGTGAGACTATCACAGATTTGAATAATCCCTGTAAAGAAGCTTTATCAGGCTTTAAAGATGTTAAGCCTATGGTTTTTGCAGGTGTTTTTCCTATTGATTCTTCTGAATATGAATCCCTAAAAGATGCTTTATATAAATTAGTACTCAATGATGCCGCTTTGGTATTTGAGCCAGAAACTTCCAGCGCTTTGGGTTTTGGTTTTCGCTGTGGTTTTTTAGGGCTTTTGCATATGGAAATAGTGCAAGAAAGGCTTGAGCGTGAATTTAATTTAAACCTAATTACCACTGCACCTACGGTTATTTATAAAGCCTTGTTAAAAGATGGCAGCGAAATAAGAATTGATAATCCTAGTAAAATGCCCGATATAACCAGAGTAGATCACCTGGAAGAGCCATTTATTAAAGCTTCTATTCATACTCCTAACGAATATGTCGGTGCGTTAATGACCCTTTCTCAAGATCGTAGAGGCGAACAGATAAATATTAATTATATAAGTGATCGTCACGTTGTTCTTGAATATCTTATACCTCTTGCGGAAGTAGTTTTTGACTTTTTTGATAAACTAAAAACTATTTCTCGAGGCTATGCTAGCCTTGAATACGAATTTGAATCTTACAGAGAATCAAAGCTTGTAAAAATAGACGTTTTATTAAATGGGGATCCAATAGATGCCTTGTCTATTATTGTTCATAGAGATAGTGCTCATAAGCGCGGCAAAACTTTATGTGAAAAAATGAAAGAAATTATACCTCGCCAACAGTTTCAAGTAGCCATACAAGCTGCTATTGGTGGCAAGATTGTTGCTAGAGAAACAATATCAGCTTTGCGAAAAGACGTTACGGCCAAGTGTTATGGCGGTGATATTAGTAGAAAACGCAAATTATTGGAAAAACAAAAAGCTGGTAAAAAACGCATGAGGCAAATAGGTAGCGTAGAAGTACCTCAAGAAGCATTTTTAGCTGTGTTAAAAATTGATTAAGGAAATTATTATGCATAAAAAACTTTCAGCAGGAAAAATTGTAGCTTTTATTATAGCCTTGGCTATAGCAGGCTTTTTATGGCAAATATTTTTTCCACCAGGGGGCCTGGCTGCTAATATTTTATTAGGCGTATTTGTTGCTATATTTTTTGTCTATTATTTTGTTGGTTATTTTGGTGGCTTGCTAGATCAAGAATTTTTTCCTCAGGGGTCTAGGGAAAGAGCTAGGCTTTATCGTTCCCTAGATAGATTTATCAAAGAATCAAAAAATAACTTAACTTTAATAAAAAATAGTAAGTCAAAAAGAAAAAAAATTGGTCAAAAAGCCCTAGATGACTTTGATCAAGCTTTGATTCAAGCGTCGTTAATATTTAATCATGTGACCAAAGACTGGGCTAATAAAAATATTAAGATGTCTGATCATGAAAAAATGCTTAAAGAAGCTCATAATAGCCTAGAAAAAGCCAGTAACTCAGTCTTCTCACTTAATAGAAGTTGGCGCTTTTTGTATGGCATGCCATCGTTAATATTTGCTTTGTTATGTGCCTTGCTTTTAAGAGAATTTGTTCTTGAGCCCTATCAAATTCCTTCGGGTTCAATGATTCCGTCTTTATTGGTTGGTGATCACTTATTTGTTTCTAAGTTTCATTATGGCTTATCAAAGCCTTTTACCAATGATCCTGACTTTTTGATAAAATGGAGAGAGCCCAAGCCTGGCGATGTAGTAGTTTTTAAATCACCTGGTTATGTGTCTTCACATGCTAATGAACCGTGGGTAAAAAGGGTAATTGCTACGCAAGGTCAAACCATTCAAATTATCAATAATTTAGTTTATGTAAATGGTGAAGCCTATAGCCACTCAAATGCAGGTGAATTGGTTAGTTATATGGATTTTTCTGGAGCAGGTAGTGGCATGTTCGATGGTAAATGGCACGAGCTACAAGCTTTAAAAACCACTGAGAAAATTGGCACTTTTGAGCATTTGATTCACATGCCAGTACCGGGCAGTCCTTTTGGTTTTGGATCCTATTGGCCAGTAATGGATACAAGTAGCTTAAAGGGCTTAAAATGCAGCAATAATAAGTGTACGGTAGAGCCTGGATTTGTCTTTGTTATGGGTGATAATAGAGCACATTCCCTAGATAGCAGGATTTGGGGTGCATTACCTGTTTCCAGAGTCAAAGGAAAAGCTTTATTTATTTGGATGAGTGCTGATGGATCAGGGCAGTCTGTTAAGTTTGGACCCTTTAATCTGCCAAAATTTAGACTTGATAGATGGTTTACTTGGGTTAAATAAAACTATTATCTAGTTGATTTTTTTGTATAATTTTAATGTTTGTGAATGTCTAGATTTATTATGTATAATAAATCTGACAACACTTTTCTATAGTGGTATCGTCAAGGCCGTTTTTTCATGCTACAGTAAAAGAAATCTATGGGTATTTAAAATTATTAATTTTATAATATTGTTTTAAAAAAAGAGTGGGAAGTAAATATGGTATCATTTAGTGTAGGCGATAAAGTAGTATATCCTGCTCATGGCGTGGCTGTAGTTGATAAAATTGAGATCAAAAATATTGGTGGTTGCGCACAGAGCTTTTATGTTTTGCGTTTATTAGATAGTGGTATGACCTTAATGGTGCCAACAGCTAATGAACAACAAGTGGGTATGCGCTCTATTGTTGATGAAAAAGATGCTGATCAAGTATTTGAAGTTTTACGTAAAAAAGAAAAAATTGTTGATGGTATAACTTGGAATCGTCGTCATCGTGAATATATGGAAAAAATAAAAACTGGCTCAGTATTTGAAGTGGCAAAAGTCTTAAGAGACTTGTATATTTTAAAAGGTGATAAAGAGCTAAGTTTTGGTGAGAGAAAAATGCTTGATACTGCCAGATCTTTATTGATGATGGAAATAAGCCTAGCTAAAAATATAACTTTAATAGATGTCGAAAATAAGTTTAAACAAATTTTTAGGTGTTAAATCAAATGTTTACCTACAAATATATGCGTCTTGCTGTAACTTTAATAATGATCGCTACTGTAAGCTTTTTTTGGTATACGCGCCTAGATGAGCTTTATTATCACACTTTTGCTTCTAGTGAACTTACGGATTTGGGCAATGCTGTTGACTTTGCTAGTAAAGAAAATTCTATAAAAGCTAATACTTATGTTTCAGTTACTGGTGTGCTAGGTAATAAAGCAGCTACTTTAAGAGGCTTAAGAGCAGGTTCATTGCGGTATGGTCGCTATCAAGTAAGAAATCTTATTGGTTCAAAATTATTTTTAGAGTTTGATGAAAATAAATATTTGCCAAGTTTTAATCAATTTACCAGGGTAGCTGTTCAAGGTCGACTAGTTTCTTTTGGCCCTAATTCTGAGCTCGAATCTGTAAGAAACTTTTATAAAGAGTATTACAAATCACCAGTAGATGAAAAAGCTATGATCGTAATCGTAGACGAAACACCTAAAACAGAATTTAGGTATGCAGTTTTATTTATTATCACGCTGCTTTTATTTGGTATTAGTTTGTATTTTTCTTATCTTTCTATCAAAAACTATTCTAGTTATTCTTGATTTTTTTCAGAAAGCTCTGATTTTTTATCTTCCCCTTTTAGGGCGGAATTAAAATTTCTAATGGCTTGACCTAAGCCTGTGGCCACATTTGGTAATCTTTTAGCGCCAAATAAAAGTAGGATAATAGCAAAAATGATAGTTAATTCCCAAGCGCCTATACCTAACATAATAAACTCCTATACACTTCTTAAATTTGCTCAAATGCTTCTACGAAAAGTTGGTATAGACAGTTTTGTCATAGATAGCAAGATTTTGTTAGAGAAAGTTCTTAAATGCGATAGGTTATTTTTAGAATTAAATAAAAATAATTATATTTCGCAAGATTTAGCTATAAACTTTTTGCAACTTTTAAGTAGACGACTTTCTTATGAGCCCATAGCCTATATTACTGGCCAAAAAGAATTTTATGGTCTAGATTTTTTTGTTGATAAAAATTGCCTTATACCAAGGCCTGATACAGAGTGTGTTGTGGAAGCTTGTTTAAATATTTTAACACTAAAACCAAACGCTTTAGTATTTGATTTATGTACGGGTAGTGGAGCTATTGCTATTTCTTTATTAAAAAACTGTTCTACTATTAAAAAAGTTATTGCTTCGGATATTTCAAATAACGCTTTAGCTATAACTACTAAAAATGCTCAAAATCTAGAAGTGGCTGATAAAATAGAACTTTTATGTGGTGATTTGTTTGAACCTTTTAATAAAAATATTAAAGCAGATTTAATAGTTATTAATCCACCATATATCTCCATTTCAGAAATGGGTGAGTTGGATAAAGATGTATATGACTACGAGCCTCATTTGGCACTATGTTCTAATGATGATTTAGGTATAGCTTTTTATGAGCGTATTATTAAAACTAGCCAAGATTATTTAGCAAAAGATGCTGTATTAATCTTAGAAATTGGTTATAAACAAGAAAATTTAGTAAGAAAAATAGCGCAAAAATATTTTAGTTCTATAAAATTTTTTAAAGATTTAGCGTCTAATACCAGAGGAGTGATTCTACATGGAAATGTTAAAGATTGAAGGTGGAAAGCCTCTAAGTGGTGAAGTCTGTATTTCTGGCAATAAAAATTCAGCTTTGCCCATACTTGCTTCTAGTATTTTATATTCTAAAAAAAGCCTTATAAAAAATTTGCCGTCTTTAGCTGATACTAAATTTTTGTTAGAATTATTAAAAAGCTTTGGTTTAAAAATAGAGCGTTTAGGCTCAAATAGTATTGAAATTGATGCCAGTATTATTACAAGTACCAAAGCAGATTATGAAATGGTACGCAAAATGCGTGCTTCTATTTTAGTGCTAGCTCCTTTGTTGGTGCGAACGGGTAATGCCATAGTTTCCTTGCCCGGAGGCTGCGCCATAGGCTCAAGACCGGTAGATATCCATTTGGAAGGTCTAAAAGCTTTGGGAGCTGATTTAGAAGTAAAAGAAGGTTATATACACGCCAAACTTAAGAGTAATAGCTTTGTTGGTGCAACTATCGATTTGCCTTTGCCATCGGTAGGTGCCACAGAACAGCTGATTATGGCTGCAGTACTCGCTAAGGGTGATACTATTATAAATAAAGCAGCTAAAGAACCTGAAGTTTGTGAGCTTATTAGTACGTTAAATAGTGCAGGTGCCAAAATTTTTGGAGCAGGTAGTTCTACATTACATATTACTGGTGTTACATCTTTATCTTCTTTGAATCATCAAATACTGTTTGATCGCATAGAAGCAGGTACTTTCATAGCCTTGGCTGCCGGTACTAAGAGCGAAATAGTTTTAAATAATGTTGTTTTATCTTGCATGGAAAATATTATTAATGTATTTAAAAAAGCTGGATGTGAGTTTTTAGAATTAGATAGTAATTCTATAAAAGTTAAAGGACCTAATTTGTTAGAATCTGTTGATATAGAAACAGCACCTTATCCTGGTTTTCCTACAGATATGCAAGCACAGTTTATGGCAGCCATGACTACGGCCAATGGTGTAAGCAATATTTATGAGCGAATTTTTGAAAATCGTATGATGCATGTGCCAGAGCTTATTCGTATGGGTGCTGATATTGAAGTTCACAAAGGCATTGCTAGGGTTAAGGGTAAAAAAAATCTTGTGGGTGCTCAAGTTATGGCTACTGATTTGCGAGCTTCCGCAAGCTTGGTCATAGCAGCTCTTATGGCACAAGGTAAAAGCGAAATACGAAGAATTTATCATTTGGATCGGGGGTATGATTCTTTGGATGAAAAGTTACTATCTTTGTCTGCCAATATTACCAGATGTAAGCAATCTTAAAAATAAAGAGGAAAATATGACTATACATGAACAAGTTGTTAATGATTGGAAACTAGCTTTAAAAAATAAAGATGAGAAAAAAAATACTCTAAGTTTAATTATCAATGAATTTAAAAATAGGGCTATAAAAGATAACGCACAAGCTTCTGATGCTCGAATGGTAAAAGATGAATCAGCTTTGGAAGTTTTACAAAAAATGGCTAAGCAACGAAAGGAATCCATAGAATCTTTTTTGGCTGCTAATAGACAAGAGCTTGCAGATAAAGAAAGTTTTGAATTAGCTATTATAGAACAGTATTTACCAGAACAAATGTCGCTAGATGAACTAAAAATTTTAGTAAAAGATTGTATAATCCAGTGTGGTGCTAGCAGTATGAAAGATATTGGCAAAGTCATGGGCTTGGCAATTAAGGCTTCTAATAAAAGAGCTGATGGCAAAGAAATACAAAAAATAGCTCAAGAGTTCTTAAAGGATGAATAGTTGTGAAAAATCACAGGGATTCTTCTTTATCAATAATTAGTGAGATTAAATCAAAGATTTTATTAAGCTCAATAATCAAAAATGTCACTAATCTTAAAAGCGCTGGTGGTAACTTAGTAGGGCTTTGCCCTTTTCATGAGGAAAAGAGTCCTTCTTTTAATGTACGAGACAAAGAAGCTCGCTTTAAATGCTTTGGTTGCGGTGCCACTGGTGACCACTTTGATTTTTTAATGAAACTTAGAGGACTAGACTTTATAGAAGCCTTGGAAGAACTTAAAAATCTTGCAGGGATTACTACTTATAATCAAAGTTCACAAAAGCCCTTACAAGAACAAAAAAAAGCTCGCTATTATTATGTGTTAAAACTTGCTCAAAAATTTTTTAGCCATTGTTTGCAAAAACATCCTAAAAGTCTTGATTATTTAACTAAAGAACGAGGCTTAAGCCTTACTATGATCAAAGAAGCTAATTTGGGGTATTGCCCAAAATCTTCAGAATTATTTTTGAACTATTTACAAAAAAATGGGGTAAGTAGCGCTGAAGCTTTTTTATGTGGTTTATTAAAAAAAGATCATATGACACCTCATTTTTTTGATCGTATTACTTTTCCTATAAATGATTTTAATGGCCACTGTATAGCTTTTGGAGCAAGAACATTATCGCTGGATTCTTCTGTACCAAAATATATCAATAGTCCAAGCAACGAATTTTATGAAAAAAAAGCCGCTTTTTATGGAGCGTACGAATCTAAGAAAGCCATAGATTCTGGAGCTAGCCCTTACTTAGTAGAAGGCTATTTTGATGCCATGGCTTTTTGGGCCGCAGGTTTTGCTGCAATGGCTCTTTGTGGGACGTCTTTTTCTATTGAACATGCGTTAAAAATTAAAAAACTTACTCACCATATTAATATTTGTTTTGATTTAGATAAAGCTGGTATTAATGGCTTAAAGTCATGTCTGTCCATATTATTTTCACAAGATTTAAAAGCTGATTTAGTGATTATCGATCAAAAAGATCCGGGTGTTTATTTAGAGCAAAAAAAAATAGAAGTTTTGCGTGAAAAAATTATTAATAAAAAAGACGCTTTTTGTTTTTTGCTAGACTTGGCGAGTATTAAAGCTTCAGACAAT
The DNA here is from genome assembly GCA_964493205.1 of uncultured Myxococcales bacterium. Classification (GTDB taxonomy): domain Bacteria; phylum Myxococcota; class UBA727; order UBA727; family JABDBI01; genus CAZBMJ01. Next base: position 23,089 of record CAZBMJ010000011.1, on the reverse strand, counting down.
ATTGATGCGCGTCTTAAAGAAATAGATGAATTATTGCCCATATTTAATAGTATAAAAAGAGATTTATTAAAGCGTCAGTATGTTTCTTATTTTGCTAATAAAATTAATGAAGAGCCTAATATTATTTGGCAAGATCTTTTAGTTAAACAAAACAAGAATAAGAATGTCTTAGTTACTAAAAATTTAGGCTTTAAAAATATTCCCATTCCTCATACAGAAAAAATAATTTTAGAAATTTTATGGATTTATCCAGCATTAATTAATCATATTGATGGATCTTTAATTGATTCTTTAAGTGATAATTTTAAATCTTTATTTATTGAGATAAAAAATAGTATGAACGTTGAAACAGCAGTAAAAAATACTGGGTTTAACGAATTTTTATTACTACTGTTTAAACAAAAAAATCAATTAAATTTATCTGAACCTGAAGCTTTAGCTTTGATAAAGTCTTTTAATGAACAATCTATTAAACAAAAAACTCAAGAAAGTATTACTAAAAATCTTCATAATTTAAAAAAAGCCCAAGAAAATAAAGATGTCGAAGTAATGATCAACAGTTTAAAAAAACACAGTGAATTATTGGCTTTAAAACGCAATAAACCGTTAGCTGATAAAGAGATTAAAATAGAGGAAGTGCCAAAAAAAGCTTTAAAAATTAATACATTAGCACCAAAAGAATCCATATTTTCTGATGAAGAAGAGTGGTTTTAAGTTTGATAATATTTTTATATTTGTCTGGTGTATTGTCAGATGCAAAGATGATGTTTACAATTACATTGATTTCGTTCAAATTTAGCTAAATAAAATGTCCTTGAATAGTTTTTTACTCGTTGCCACTAATGATACTGTTATAACCGGATGGATTTTATAAGTTTTGTCATTGTAAATTGTAAGGTGGAATTAAATGGCTTTGGAATCTAGTAACAAAAAAAAAGATAATAAGTTAGATAAAAATATGGAAAAAGAAAACAAAAGCTTAAAAACTCAAAAAAAATCCATTGAGCCGCCTAAATTAGATAATGTACTATCACAGTCTATTCTAGAAAAAAAAGAAGTTAAAAAGCTTATACAAAGGGGCAAAGAAAAAGGCTCTATAAGCTATGATGAACTTAATGACGGTTTGGGTTCTGAAATCAACAGCTTAGAAGACATTGAAAATGTTATCGCTTTGCTGGCTGAATCAGATATTGAAGTGATTGATGATTCTTCAAGAGACTTTGCTGAAATAGATTTGCGCGATCCTGATGAAGAATTTGATGAAACAGCAGTTGAAGAAGAAACTGAGTTTGGTGAATTTGGTAAAAATAATGATCCCGTAAGACTTTATTTGAGCCGTATGGGTAGTGTAAATTTGCTTACTCGTGATGGCGAAGTTGATATTGCTAAAAGAATAGAACAGGGTGAGCTAGAAGTGCTTGATGCAGTCTTGGAAACCTCTATTTGTCTTTCAGAAATACTTGATCTTGGTGATCGTTTAAAGAAAGGTAAAATTAGAGTAAAAGAGATTGTCAAAGAAAACGAGCCAGGTGAAGATGGTCAAACAATAGAATTTGATGAGCCTAAAGTTACTGAACGGGCGTTAAATGTTGTAGGTGAACTCAAAGCTTTAAGGGATCGTTTTTTAGCTCAGGCTGCTCAACTGAAACAAACTAAAACCAGCAATAACTCAAGTAAATCCGTAGAACATCAAGAAAGATTATCAGAATTACAAACAGAAATAGGTCAGCAGCTTAGAGACCTCAAAATTAATAAAAAACAAATCGATAGAATCGTTCAACGGATCAAAGTTTTAGTTCGTCGTATAAATAAAGCAGAGTTTGAATTATCTAATATTGAAAAAATTACTAAACTGCCATCTCACGAAGTGTTGCATGCTCTAAGAGAAGCCAGAGATTCCAACGAACAAATAGTAGTACTGGCAAATAAGTGGCATCAACCTGTGGAAGTGTTGCAAGAATGGTACCGTAGTATCGTTATGGCCATTCATAGAGCTAAAAGAGTTGAAGAGGAAGCTCAAGTTGATATTAACACCTTACGCGAAACTTATAAGCTTATTAGTAAGGGCGAGCGTAAAGCTAATAGAGGAAAAGAGCAGTTAGTAGAAGCAAACTTACGCTTAGTAGTCTCTATTGCTAAAAAATATACTAACCGTGGTTTGCAATTCTTAGACTTGATTCAGGAAGGCAATATTGGCCTTATGAAAGCCGTAGATAAGTTTGAGTACAAACGTGGTTATAAATTTTCTACCTATGCAACATGGTGGATACGACAAGCTATTACTAGAGCTATTGCAGATCAAGCAAGAACTATTCGTATACCAGTGCACATGATCGAGACGATTAATAAGCTTATTCGTACCAGCAGATATTTGGTGCAAGAGTTAGGTCGTGAACCTACTCCTGAAGAAATAGCTGAAAAAATGGAATTGCCAGAAGATAAAGTACGCAAAGTACTAAAAATAGCTAAAGAGCCTATTTCTCTTGAAACTCCTATTGGAGATGACGATGAGGGAGGTTCTTCTTTGGGTGATTTTATTGAAGATAAAAGTGCCACAAATCCATCAAATGCCGTTATGCAAATGAATTTAGGTGAGCAAACTCGTAAAGTGCTCGCTACTCTTACCCCAAGAGAAGAAAAAGTTTTACGTATGCGCTTTGGTATTGGAGAGCGTTCTGATCATACTTTAGAAGAAGTGGGCCAAGACTTTGAAGTAACCCGTGAACGTATTAGACAAATTGAAGCTAAAGCCTTGCGTAAACTCAGGCACCCTTCAAGAGCCAAAAAGCTATTTGCCTTCACGGATCCAGGTAGGCCAACAGCAAGAAGCACTACATAACTGATTTATTAATTAAATTTAGAGCCAGTTTACGCAATGAAACTGGCTTTTTTGGGCTAAGTTTTTCAATGATTTTGGCCCCAGCACCTAGGTTCAAATAAAAAAACTTTATCATAAAAATTTTTCTATATTTAGAGACTATATCAGTTGGGTCAATTTTAAGATGAAAAAGGTAAAACAGAGCATTTTTCTTGAAACACAGGTATTGTTTAACTATACTTTCCTAGATATATAAAAAGGTAAGAATTTAATTTTGTTATAAAGGATTTAGCCCAATGAAATATGCATGTCTATATGTATTAATATGTTTTTTAACCGCTTGTAATCAGGGTGGACGTAAAGCTTCAGAAGAAGAAAAAAAAGAGCAAAATCAAGAAGATACTTCTGCTTTGGAGTTATCTACTGAAGAGCTGAATCTTATAAACACTTTGAGTAATAAAAAACTTTCAGGCTCAACTGAAAAGGAACAGCAACAATGTCTAGAAGTGGCTACTAATATTAGAAATAAAAATATGCCTAATATGATCAAAGCAGCGATGCCTTCGAAAGATAACAAAACAGAAGGGGAAATAGCCGACATTATTACAAGATACAACAGCGGAGCGAACTCAACTTGTAAAAAATTTGTTAGGTCTGTGAGGGCTATTATTGCCTTTTTTTATTTTAAAAAAGATTTTGAAGATCTAAAAATTAAACAACAACAACTTGGAAAAGTATTAGCATTACAAAAGGGTAAAATACCAAATTATGAAAATATTAATGAAAGTTTTGGACTAGATTTAACTCGCCAGGAAATCACGACAATCACTGCAGAAGGTTCTAGCTATAAGATAAATGTAGATGGTAAAGATGAGCAATTAATAGGATTAGCACAATTCAGAGCATCGAAAAATCTTTATATGAAAACAATCGCAAGTTTAGGCTTAACTGAAACTGCTCAATTATACTCTAATGCAATAAATGAAGCTGCTGCTGATAAAATAATTGTCACTGAAGAAGGCTTATTTAATAATATTAAATTGGGAGACGTTCTTCGTTTTATTCCTCCCTACTGATTTATTAATAATATTTAGAGCCAGTTCACATAGTGGGGCTGGCTTTTTTAATAGCTATTGCTATAGTTTTTTAAAATGCTAAATAAAAAGTATGAAAAAAATCATTAATATTTATATTATTGTATCGCTAATACTTATTTCTTCCTGTGCTGAAGTTTCAAGTTCTGGCCAATCTGGAGCTCAGGCTCCCAGTATTATCCCTCCAATAGCAAAGTGCAGTGATTTTGTTGGGCAAGTAGCTTGTGAGGCAGCAGGATGCGAATATTATGAGGCGATTTGTTTTGAAATATTTTCTGCAGTATTAGCCCAAGAGAAGGCAGCTAAAGCTGAGGAACAAAAAAAAGCCAGAATCGCCAAAGAATCAGCTGAAAAATTAGAAAAAGCTAAAATAGCTAAACAAATCAAAGACGCTCAAGAATTAGAAATATCAAATAAAATTAATGATAAGATAAAAGAAACTATTGCTGCTCCAGTAGTTATAAAAAATGACGGCACGGTATTAGAAAATCAAGATCTAGATAAAATTTCTGAAGAAGATTTTTCTAAGTTATCTCACATTATTTTGCCAGAATCCGATGTTTTGATTAAGCAAATTACAGAAAATCCTTTTGCAAATGAAGATCTTGTTACCACAGTACGCCCCGTAATCTATGGCAAGCCTTTAATGCCACAAAAACCTCAAAATGGAAATGTTGTACTAGAACTGCAATTATCTAATGCAAAGAAAAAAGTTATTGATAATGCTAAATTAATAGAACTTTTTGGTGATTTTAAAAAACCAGAAAATCTTTTAGGAGAAGGAGGGCAAGGCAGCGTTTATAAAGTTACCTACAAAGGCGAAGAGTATGCCTTAAAAATAAATGCCCAAGAATATGAAGATTTAGAAAAATTGCAACCTACTGGTGCAGCAGCCAAAGTCTTTGGAACTTTTATTTGTGAAAATAAGCCTTGTATGTTGATGGAAGTAGGGCAAAAAAGTTTAGAAGATATGAATAAAAAAGGTGAAAGGCTTACTGATGAGCAGTTAAAAACTGCTATTATAAATTTTAAAAACCTAGTTGAAGCACAAAAAAAACTCAAAATAACAAATAATGACATTAAACCTGGGAATCTTTTACTCACTAAAGATAATAAACTAGTGGTTATTGATGTAAGCTCTTCATCTACCCCAGGCTATAGTGGTTCATCTACCCGGCTTTTAGCACGAGCTTTAATAGAAAATAAAATAGGGAAATCATTTAAGGGTGGCTATATAAAATTAGATAGATTTTTTGAATTTGATGATAAAGACTATGTGGATAATAAAATCATATCACCAGAAAATTTAGTTCATTGGAACAAAATAGTTTGTTCCAAATTTTTGCCTAACCAACCTAAATGCAAAGATATTAAAGATTTTGCTGAATTTTTTAAACTTATGCCGATAGATAAAATTTATGAAATGGCTTTAGAAACTAATGAACAATTTAAAGATTTTACAGGAACTGTTGACCAAACTAAGTATGGCCCATATAGAACAGGTCTGCCTATGCCTTTAGTGCAAGAATTAAAAGAAAGCGATTGGGAAGGGTATTATACACAAAAAGATAAAGTAATGAATGGTTTTTGTGGTAAGATAATCGTTCGCTCTCAAGAGGCATCTCTTTATAAAGCTTTTGAAGCTGAATATAAAGACCTTTGTGTCTATGAAGAAGCAAGTAAGACTTATAAATTAGAAAAAGAATTTATATCAGCACAAGATGAAAAATTTAAACAGTTTATTAAAGATGCTTTTTATGTAGAAATATATAAAAATACTTTTATCCAATTGGCTAAAAAAAATCCTTATTCAGGTAAGTTTATTCAAGAAATTATTGAGCTTAATTTAGATAAAACTGATCCAGTCGATCAGGCTTTGCTTGATCTTTATAAATCATAAACAAGCATTTATTATACCATCTAGCCAATATATGGCTTTAGTGCCACCAAAGTGTTGAGTTAGTGGATCTTGTGAGAGTAATAATTTTTCTACAGGTTCTTTGAAAATAGACCCAAGTTTTTCAAGGGTTTTGGCGTCTTGCTCAGTGACTTTAGTTTTTGATTTGATTTCCACAAGTAATAAAGGCTTTGTTGGCCGTTTTATAACTAAATCAATTTCTGCTCCCTCTTTAGTTTGTAAATAATGAAATTCAAAATCTAAGTTTTTATAGCTTGCTTGTTTAATAAATTCTAAAATAACCCAATGTTCAAAAGCTTCCCCAAAGGCACTTGTTTGGGGTAACAAAGGCACTTTGGTAGTTTTTTCTAAAGCCCTTTTTATACCAGGATCTGCTAAATAAAATTTAGGGGCTTGTCTAAGTTGTTTACGAATAGATTGATTGAAAGCTGGTAAGCAAAAACCCATGTACGTATCTTTAAGAATATCAAAATATGATTGAATAGTTGCACTATCAACGCCAATATCTTTGGCGATAGATGAGCGATTTATTATTTTGCCATTCATTTGAGCGGCTATAATTAAAAATTTTCTAAAAGGATCTAAGTTTCTAACCCATTGTTCAGCTTGAATCTCTTTTTCGAGATAAGTGAGTGCGTATGATTTTAGATAATCATAAGCCTCTTCTGGTTGTGCTAAATAGCTATTAGGCAAGGCCCCTTGTTGCAAAGCTTTAATGAGGTCAAAATTGTTTTTTAGCTCAAGAGAGGAAAAGGGAAAAATTTCTCTAACTAAAGCCCTTCCTGCTAGTAAATTAGTGCCTTTTTGCTTAAGCCTTCTGGCGCTTGAACCAGTTAAAATAAATTGGATATTTCTTTCTTCTATGAGCATATGCACATAATCAAGTAGTTTAGGCAGCTTTTGTACTTCATCTATTATTACTAAATCAGTATCTTGAGGAATTCTTTCTATAAATCTTTTGGGGTGTAAACTTAGTTCTTCAACTAATTCCACATCAAGAAGATCAAAAAGAATATGCTTTCTTTCTTTAAAAACTGATCTTAAAAGGGTAGACTTACCACAGCCTCTAGGTCCAAATAAAAAAAAACTCTTATTTATTGGCAAGTTAACTGATCTATTAATCATATTGATATTTTTTATCATAAAAATTATTTTCTCTAAATATTGACTGCGCTCTATATTTATACGCTATTTTATTAGTAAGGTCAATTTTTAGAGAATTTTTTGAGATTAATTTATAAAATTTATATATAAAGATTAAATCTGGATTCTTGGGTATGATCCATAACTATTTGCATTATCTAATTTCTATTGTTAAATACGTCAATTAACTATTATTTGGGTTTTAAAATGAAAAAAATAATTATTGTATTATTAAGTGTTTATTCGTTATCTGGATTTTCTGTGAATACAGAAGATGTTATAATTAAAATAAGCAATTTATTTCCATACCATACTAACGCAAAACAAGATATAAATGATTACTTTAAAGATCTTTTATCTGATGAAAAAATTAAGCTACTTGATAGACTGTTAAATTTATTTGTACCTTATCTGGATTATTCAAAATCAGAAAAAAATAAGTTTGATGAATATGATGACTTTAAAGTGTATAACTTGGCCGATGATTTTAGTAAAGCTATTGATTTTTTACTTTATGATAATGAAGATTATTTAAAAATGTTTTTTGAGCATGCTAAGGATGAAATTAGTAAGGCGGTATTTTTGTGGAAGAAAGACAATATAGAAGAAAATTTAGATACATATCGTAATAAAATAGTTGAGATAATCCAACAAACGCGGCAACAAATAATTGAAAAATACAAAATATTTAAATACAATAAAAGTAAGGAGTATTATGCTGATAAAATTGATTTATTACATACTCCTGAACAATCTGAAATAAGCGTTAACTTAATGTGGATTAATAAAGATAAAAAACCTGAAGTTTTTCCTGAGAATTATATTCGAAGCCGAAAAACAATTGATATTTCTGAGCGCATTTGTACTTGGGCAAAATTAGGATACAAAGTAAATTTTTGGTTTGACAGTGAAAAGCTTAGTGATCCAAATAGCAACATAGAAAATACTAAAAATAAAATTAATACCACATGTGAAAACCATTTTAATGATATTGAATTAAAAGATTTGAGAATGCTTAATTATGTTAATGATAATAAATACGCATTTACTGATAAAGTTCCAGTGTATGCACAATCAGATTTACTGCGTGTAATAGCTTCATTAGAAGAGTTACGTAACAAAAATGGTAATCATTATTTTATGTATGCAGATTTAAGCATTGATCCAATGTCATATAATGATTTAGTTAGAAGTGATCCAAAAATTATTTATAATTTAGCAACTCATGGAATTGTTATGAGTGCTAACGGTATTGATTATGAAAATAATTTTTTTATGGTTTCTAATAAATCAAATATGCTAGATGCTATAGATCTAGGATTGATTAAAATTAATTTAAAGCGCATCAACGATTCTTTAAAGAGTCGATATCCATATAATTTTAGCAGTGCAAGCGCTGAGAACGATCAATTTATCTTTACTAGTTATGAAAAAATGATGAGGTTATTTTATGTACTGGAAGGTAAAGCGAATTGGAAATTGGGTGAAGAGAAGATAAGTAGTGATCTTAAACCAGAAGAATATTATAAATGGTTTGGGGCGGATAGAAATAGTTATAGTTCTAGCGAATTTACAATTACCGATAATGATTTAAAATTACAGTCAGAAAGGGAAATAAGTTTGATTCCTACCAAAGAAGTTTTGGCCCCACCAAGTGCTCATAAACTTTAGCTTAACAAAATTTTTGAGAGTGTAGGAAGTAAAGAAAAAAGGGCGTTTTTCAAGCCAACCTCCACAAAGACTGCTTGTTATTCACCTATTTTCTTGCTGATTTAGCATGCACTTTAGGGATTTTTTTAGACTTACTGAGCAATAAATCATAAATATCTCTATTAGCTAATCTGCTTGCAATATCTATTAAAAATTCTCCTACATCAGTCCTGACATCTATCCATAGTTCGGCACCCTCAGCTAATAACTTTTGAACAATTTCTAGTTCACCTGCTACTACTGCGCTATGTAAATCGGTTTTTTGTTGTAACCTTTTCTTAATATGATCATCATTTAATAAATCTTCAGGCACAGTACAGCCTCTACTGAGTAATAAGTCAATATTTGCCTGTTTATCTGCTATATGTAAGACCGTTTCTGTTTTACCATTAACGATTCTACTATGATCAATATCCGCTCCATGGTCTATCAACCATTTTATATGATCTACTGGTTTGTCATAGCAGGCAAGCATGAGAATACTCATCTTATTATTATTTAAGCCATTTATGTCAAAGTTATATTCTAATAAATAATTTATGATTTTTGTGTCTAGTGAATTATGAGACTGATATAGTTCTTCGAAAAATGTGTTTTGGATGTTTTCCCCTTTTACCGTACTGAAATCCATCCCAAGCTTTTGCCAATATTTCAACAATCCTATATTACCATTTGTGCAAGCTCTTAAAGCACTAATATTTCTGACTATTGGTAGCTCTATAGTCGCGCCAAATTCCAATAAAAGATCCACTATTTCAACAGACGGAGCAAGCATAATAGGTGTTTGGCCGGCCTTATTTTCTATATTTGGACCCAGGCCTTTTCTCAATAACAACTCCATTATTTCTTGGAACTGTTCTTTGAGTTTTAGGCCATTGGGGTTCTCTTCGCTAAAATTTGTTGATTGGCAAATTGCATGGAGATAAGTATTACCTTCGTCATCTATAGCAGATATATCGGCGCCTTTATCTAGTAAAAATTTTACCGCTTCGTATGATAGATTTCTTATGGAATAATGAAGAAAAGTTGAACCAATATGTGTAATACTACTACCCATCATATTCACTATCTTACTTGTAAATCTACAATCAATATCCGCCCCACTTTCTAAAAATAACGATGCTAGATCAAATTTTTTCCTACCTAATGCCTTAAAAAATATCCTCTCAGAACCATTAAAATTGATTTCGAACTCCATCAATTTCTGAGCAATATCTATATGATTTTTATTGAAAGATTCTTCCGTACAAATGATTTCCAAACAAAGTTCCGCTAGAAGAATACATGCAGGGTTATATTTTGCCTTTAATAACTTTAGAATACTTATCACCCGTTCAAAACCTTTTTGGCTCTCATTATTTAAAGATTGCCTGAGGGTGAGCGCACAATAATTATATAAATTTTGCATCTCAGATAACAAATAATCATGCTCAATAAGTTCGCTATTAATAATATTTTTTAAGACAACATAAGAGGATTCAGCTTTGGAATTTCCATCGTTTAAATTTTTAATAATTTCAATTAAGGCTTTATTTAGAAAAAGCTTTATTTTATCTCTCAGAGACTTATCTTCAGGTAAGTTTGAGCCGTGCATTACAAGGATCAACGCTATTTTAGCTCGCGAAGCTGGATTAGTGGAGGCCTCTAAACATTGCATAGGGCTCAGACCCTGGTCATTTAACTCGTTAATATTTACTAGGTTTCTAGAAAGCAGTTGTAATACTTCGCTGTCATTATTATTCGAGCACGCTTCATGGAGGGGAAATACGGCACTTTTCTTAGCGGGAGGGGCTTCATTAGTGAAATCTTCATTTCGAGATCGCTTGTTACCTATGCTAATGCTATTTTCAGCCATTGCTAGCAAAAAAGGTGCGTGAAGTGTGATTGCAAAAAATATAATTTTATTCATTACTAAGCTCGTATTATAATAGTATTATATGTATTCCTATGCTAACCAATATAAAATATCAATAGACCTTAATCTTGAAGTTTTTAATCACACCTATGATATTTTCTCAATATAAACCATGCTCCATATTTAGGCGCTATATGAGTAAGATCAATTTTTAGGACAAACATTATTAAGTGGACAGCCTAGGCAGTTAGGTTTTCTTGCAAAGCAAATTCTACGGCCATGAAATATGAGAGTGTGATGAGCGCTAAGCCACAAATTTGAAGGCCATAATCTAGATAAATCCTCTTCAATTTTATCTGGATTGGTGTTTTGGCTTAAACCTAACCTCTGGCTTATACGAGCTACGTGCGTGTCAACTGCTATGGCAGGTATATTAAAAGCGTTGGCTACTATTACAGCAGAACTTTTTTTACCAACACCAGCTAGAGTTTCTAAATCTGCTCTATTATTAGGGACTTGGCCGTTAAATTTAGTAAGTATTTGTTGTGCTGCTAATTTTAAATTTTTAGCTTTGTTTTTGTATAAACCCAAAATTTTTATATGAGCTTCTAAATCTAAAACATCAGCATTAGCAAAATTATTAATAGTTTTAAACTTATTAAATAGAGCAGGGGTCACTTCGTTGACTTTTTTATCAGTAGACTGGGCAGATAAGCATACTGCTACTAATAACTGCCATGGGTCTTGTTTATTATAACTAAGTTCTATGTGGGCATCAGGAAAGGATTTTTGTAAAATGCTTAGGCAATAAGTAGCGAATTTTTTTAAAGATTGAGTCATTTGTAAATATAAACCTTACCCTAAGTGACAATTTGATTAATTTTTTCTATGTTTAAGTTTATTACTACTAAAAAGAGCAATATTGTCTATGGATATTAAAAGAGAAACTTGGGGCTCAAAGCTTGGCTTTATATTAACTGCTATTGGTTCTGCATTAGGTTTAGGAGCTATGTGGAAGCTTCCTTATGTGATTGGCCAAAATGGTGGTTCTGCTTTTTTAATGTGGTTTATCATATTTAACCTAATTATTGGCCTACCACTTTTTATTGGAGAATTAATATTAGGTAGATATAGCGCACGAGGCATAGTTTCTTCTTTTTTAGTCCATAAAAATACAAACCCATCTTGGGGAATGGTTGGCTGGCTTACGGTTTTAGTATCATTGCTAATACTTGCTTGGTACACCGTAGTTGCAGGCTGGAGTATCGCCTATATTTTAATTGCTTTGAGCGATGCATTTTCTGGCCTATCTAAAGATGAAATAGCCTTAAGCTTTGATAAGTTTAGAGATTCTATAAGTTTAAACTTTACCTTTCAGCTACTTTTTATTGTATTAAATATTTTAGTGTTAGTTAAGGGCGTATCTAGTGGCATAGAAAAATGGAGCAAGTTTATGACTTCTGCATTATTTATCATGCTTGCAGCCTTAGCTATTTATGCTTGTTTTTTGCCAGGATTTGGCCAGGGTATAAGTTATATTTTGTATCCAGATTTCTCAAAACTTTCTTCTAAAGGAGTATTGCAAGCTCTTGGTTTAGCATTGTTTACTCTGAGTTTATCATACGGTGTAATGGTTACGTATGGGTCGTATTTGAAAAAAGATAACGACATACCAAAAACTGCCTTAATAGTTTTAGTAGCCAATTTGTTTGCCAGTATTTTAATCGCTATTACTATTTTTCCTATGATATTTTCTTTTGGTTTTGAGCCCCAGGCTGGTGAAGGATTAATATTTAAAACTCTGCCTTATGTTTTTGAACAATTGCCTTTTTCTATGATTTTATCAGTACTATTTTTTGTTTTGTTATTATTTGCTGCTCTAACATCTTCTATTTCTATGTTTGAAGTAGTGGTAGCTAATTTTACTGATTTAACTGCTATGTCTAGAACTAAAAGCTTGATAATCACTTCTCTTATAGTGATAATTTTGGGATTGCCCAATGTTTTTAAACAAAGTTTTATGCAAATAAATACCGATTTGGTAGATTTAATACTGGTTTTTGTAGCACTTTTTACTACTCTATTTATTGCCTATAAATTTGATGCTCAAGCATTAAAACAAGAGTTTTGTTTGGGAACAAAATGGGCTTTTTTATATAAGCCTTGGCTATTTTTAATTAAGTTTATAGTTCCTTTGTCAATTTTATTAGTTATTTTAGAGCGCTTCAAAGTATTTGGATTATAATATATTCATAGCTAACGTTGAGGTTATTTATGGGTAAATATTGTCCTGTTTGTGAGTCTGAATTTGAAGATGAAATTTTGATTTGTCGTAAAGACAAAGTAGCCTTAAAAAAAGAAAAACCTTTGCCTAATAGTTTAATTTTTATTGATATATTTGCTGTTCCTACTGATATCGAGGCTAAAAAAATTATTTTTTATTTACAAGAAAACGGTATAAAAGCTTTAGAAAATAGTTTAAGTATTTCTCAGCTACCAGTTTTTACAGATATGGATTATGTTGTTTCAGTGGAAAAGAGCAAAGTGGAAGAAGCAATAATGTTAATTAAAAAAGCTCAAAAAGAGCATATTATATCAAAAAGTGGTGATTTTATCACCCTTACATAAAAGGATACTATGCAACAAAATAGTTTAGATAATAAAAAAATATATGCCTTGGGTGTTTCTTCTTTTGTTACTGTTTTGTTATATATAATCCCATTTTTACATATGCTGGCTTACCCTTTTATTTTATTATCTACTCTGGTGCATGAGATGGGGCATGGCGTAGGGGCATTATTAATGGGGGGAAACTTTCATTCATTTAAAATGTGGTTTGATGCTTCTGGTGTTGCCAGTATAAGCGGTAATTTTGGCAATTTTGCGAAAGCTTTTGTGGCAGCAGCAGGACTAGTTGGGCCGGCGGTTGTTGCAGCCATATTTTTTATTGGTTCAAAAAGTATCAGACGTTCACAATTTATATTAGGTTTTTTTAGTTTAGTATTAATTTTATCATTGATAGTGGTGGTACGAAATTTATTTGGTATATGTTTTGTAAGTTTATTAGCAATTTTTTGTTTTTATTGTTCTTTTGGTAGACTAAAATCATATTCTCAAATAGTTTTATCTTTTTTTGCCATACAGCTTTCCTTAAGTGTCTTTTCAAGAAGTGATTATTTATTCACACAATATGCCGTAACCAATATGGGAGTAATGCCTTCAGATGTTGAGCAAATGTCGCAAGCTTTAATCCTTCCTTACTGGTTTTTTGGCGGTATATGTGCAATGTTTTCTTTATTGGTATTAATTATAGGTTTTAAGAGTTTGTTAAAAAACAAATAAGTATAAATTATGTTAAAAATTGGAAAATACACTATAAAAAATCGACTTATTTTGGCTCCTATGGCTGGTGTAAGCCAAATGCCTTTTAGAAAAATGGCTTTAAAAAAAGGTGCAGCTTTGGCGCCAACCGAGTTAATTTCAGCCAAAGGTCTTTTTTATAATAATATTAGAACAAAAAGTTATTTGACCTATGATAAAGATATTGAAAAACCTTTTTGTGTACAGTTATTTGGTGGTGAAGAAGAAGCCATGGCTATAGCTGCATATAAGGCAGCCGAAATGGGTGCTGAAATAATTGATATCAATATGGGATGTCCTGTTAAAAAAGTTACGAAAACTAACGCCGGTTCTGCTTTGTTGTGTGATATTAAACGGGCAGAAAATATAATTGCAGCAATGCTTAAAGCGACTTCGTATGAAATACCAATCACAGTTAAAATTCGGTCTGGTTGGGATAGCAACAGCCTTAATTTTATTGAGGTGGGAAAAGCCTTAGAAAATGTTGGTATTTCAGCCATAGCGTTGCACGCCCGAAGTAGAGCTCAAGGCTATAGTGGTTTTGCTGATTGGAATCATATAGCTTTATTGAAATCAGCTCTAACTATACCCGTTATTGGTAATGGTGATGTGCAAAGTATTGCTGATGCTAAAAAAATGATAGAGCTTACAAAGTGTGATGGGGTGATGATAGGAAGAGCTGCTTTAGGTAATCCTTGGGTGTTTTGCGATAGTTTATTACCCATAACTGCTCAAGAAAGATTTTTAACTATAAAAGAACATTTTTTAGAGCATTTAGAATTACAAAAAATTGTTTTAGAAGAACCCGATATTTCAAAAGCCCAAATTCTTGCCGTAAAAACTTTTAGGTCTCATTTAGTTTGGTATTCTAAAGGCTTGCAAAACGGTTCTAATTTTAGAAAAGAGATTGTTCACGTTATTCATGCTAATGAAGTATTAGAAAAAATAGAAGAGTTTTTCCTATCTAGTTCCTATTTAGAAAACTCAGAAGAGGCAATGCCAAAAGATGACAGTCATGACGGCATTGATTATCGGCAAGCTTTTGGGTGAGTGTGATAACATGGAAAATAATAATTCATTAATTAAAAGAAATTCAAAAAGCCTAGCTCAAAATACTGGTGAATGGCTTTTAAATAAAGAAATTCGAGATGATAACGCAGGCTCTTACAGTGCTTTTTCTAAAAAAATTGCTCAAATAAAAAGATTAAGTGAAGAAGAAGAAAAAGAGCTTGGTCTAAGAGTAAAAAATTATGGTGATAAAACTGCGCAGCAAAAATTAGTGTTGCATAACATGCGTTTAGCTTTAAAAATGGCTCACCAATATAAACGAGAATGGACCAATATTATGGATTTGGTTCAAGAGGCATCTTTTGGTATGGCCATTGCAGCTAAAAAATGGGATCCTGAGATGGAAACACGTTTTGGAACCTATGCTGTTTATTGGATAAGGGCTCAGTTAACTAAATTTTTAATGAATAATGCTCGTCTTATTCATGCATCTAATACGCGAGTTGGTAGAAAACTTTATTTTAGGCTTCCTGTTATTGAAAAAAAACTTTTATTAGAAGGTAAAACCCCAACTGCTGAATTGGTGGCAAAAGAACTAGATGAAGATCCTAAAGAAGTATCGTTATTAATGCAAAGGCTTAAAAATCGAGAATCTAGCTTATCTGCACCAATGGATTTTGATAACGATATGAGTTTAGAAGAGACCATTGATAATAATCTTGGCACGCCAGAAAGCTTAACTTCTACTAACGAAATCCAAGATGCTATAAAAAAAGTTATCGCGAGCTTTGAAAATACGTTAACTAATGAACGAGATAAAGAAATTTGGCATAAACACTTAATCAGTGAAGAACCCATGAGTTTGGTTGACTTAGGTAAAAAATATAATGTTTCCAAGCAAAGAATAGGGCAATTGGTAGATAGAATAAAAAAGTCTTTTAGATGTCATATTATAGACAAATTAGGCCCAAAAACTAAGCTTTTTTGGTTGTTTAACTAACTCTTAAAGTTTTATTAAATTTATATGTTGATTTTTATAATTATTTTGTTATGTAATCTATGAATTCTAATTTTTTATGGATTGTATATGTTTAGATTTATCAACTTTTTATTTTTACTAGTGTTATTAAATGGTTGTGGTGCTAAGCCTGGGGTTACTAATCCAGATGCCCCTGCTCCAGTTATACCTGCTGATAAAGCCTGCTCAGAATTTCTCAAAGCTGATTGCCCAGCTCCAAGATGTGAGTTTTATAATGGGGTTTGTGAAGAAAAAGCAACTGCTTTGAAAGCTAAGAAAAAAATACTTAAGCAAGAAAAAGCTCGAAAGAAGCAAGAATTAGAAACTTTAGACCGTAAGCCTGAAGATCAAAAAACCAATGAAGAAAAACAAAAAACAGAAGACTTAAAAAAAGGTCTAGAAGATATTGATGAAAAACTTGATGAAACTAAAAAAGAAGAAGAAAAATTAGAAGAAGAAACGAAAAACCAAGAAGAACTTAAAGAACCAGGTACTAATAACAATAAAGAAAAAGAAAATCTTGCCAAATATAATGAGCAATTTAATGATTATATAGCATCTTTTAATGCTCCTAAAGATCCACCAAAATGGGTTTTGTTAGGAAATGGTGAGCAAAATAAAGATGATGGCAAGTATGATTTGCCTAAGGATGTTAGTGATTATATTGCTGGAATCGATGACGTAAAAGCTGATGCTAAAAAAGATATGTCCTCAAAAAATCCTGTAGTGATATTAAAATCTACCAACGAACTACCTAACTTAGATAAAGCTGTGCTGAAAATGGGTAATATAGAGCCAAGAATTATGGCTACTTCGGCAGCCCATAAAACTGTTGAAGGTAAAAATTTAGACATGCTTTATGTGCCTAAATTTGCAACAGGAAAAACTAATAATGGTAAGTCTTATATTTTAGAAGAGCTTATAGATGTTGATGCTAGTCATGAATTTCAAGAGAATTTATATACCAATCTATTTACTAAAGCTAAAACTGATGACGAAACTAAAAATAAGCTTATTGAAATGTTTAAACAGATAACTACTTTTGCTTGTTTGAGTGATTTTAATGATATTAAATATGATAATTTGCCCTTGGCTAAAAATTTAGGAAAAGTTATTTTGTTAGATGTTGAAAAAGGTGCAGGCAATATTTGGCGTTTGCTCAATGACGAAGTTTCAGAGTTTTATATTCCTAGCGAATATATCGAGACTGTTGTGCAAGCAACTAAAGATTCAGGCAATGATTTTTGCAAAGCTTTAGCAGATGCAAAACCAGAACAAATTGCAAAAGCTAAAGAACATGGCGATAAACGTTATGAGTTTTTAAAAGCCTTTGCCGAATTTAAAGCAAAAAGAGGGATTATTACCGGTAAAGAAAAGTTTAGTGCAGAAGATATCAAAAAAGCTCAAGATGCTTTAACGGAAGATTTAGACAAGAAATTTGTTGAAGCATTTTTAACTGATTTAAATAATAGTAAACATCATGATTCAAGGGTTGTTATGATGAGTTCTTTAAATCTTTCAATTACCAATAAGGCGTTTAAAAATAAAGGTTTTAGCTTTAAATATTTTCAAGGGAGTGATATGGAAAATCCGCCAAGATATGCCCCTTTTAGTATGCCTTTAAAAGAACTCATAAAACTTGGATTGATTTATAACTTGGAATTTAAATCAAATAAAAAAAATGTGGATAATATTGTTTCTAAAGATGATATTAAATATATATATTTTTAACATCTAAGTTTCCTGTGTTTAATCTATGCCCGCCTTGAGTGGGCATTTTTAATTTTTAGACATAAACAATGTAAAATAAAAATTTAATGTAAACTATTATTAGTGCTTAATTGTTATTGACAGTTGATATGTGTATAGTAATATTTTCAATATGAAAACAAATGTATTTATATCTTTTTTATTTATTTTTTTATCAAACTCTATAGGTTGGGCCAATGATAACCTAAGTGGTGTATTCATTTTTACTTCTGCAGAGTTCAATCAATCGTCAGAGGAATTTAGCAAAATTTTAGAAAGCAATGGCATGGATAGCTTGGCAATCCGTATGTATGTGGAAAACGATGTTTTTGGTTTTAATGAATTTAAAAATGAAGTTATAAAACACTCTGCTGATTTAAAGAGTGTGATGATATTATTTTCCTTTCATGGGGCAGATGCAGGAAGACATTTTGAGTGTGCTAATATGAGCACATGCTTGCAGGGAAATTTATGTGCCATAGGTGAGCAGTTTATTTCGGCTGAAAATATTGTAGATAATTTTTTGACGCCGTTAGAGGGAAAAGAAATTGCTCTATTTTTTAAATCTTGTTTTTCTGGGCACTTTGCTTATAAAGTTAAAGCTTTAGCTTCAAGTAAATTTGGGAGCACCCCAACGCCCATAGCTTTAATTGCTACTGATAATAATACGGAAACTTCAACCATGTGTTTTCCTACCCCTGACTATTCCTTTCAGCATACAAAATTTTATCATTGGCAAGATAGTGCGGCTGCTATGAAATATGAACAGATGCAAAATTTTTTTGATTATGTAGAATTTGTGAATACGTATGGTCCAAAATTTAATTTTACTTTTTTTGCAATAAATGGCGGAAAAAATATTGAGATTGTCAAATTTGGGTTTAAAGATACAATTATAAAGCCCTATGAAGAATCACAGAAAAAAAATAAAATATATAATCAGATCTCAGAAAAGCTAAGTGGGTTGAATTTATCTAATCTTACCGTGCTTTTTGTTGAAAGTGAGAGAAATTATAAAAATTTAGCCCATGGGGATATGTGGCTGAAGGCTTTTATTCAAAATGGGGCTTTGAAAGAAAATATTCATTGGATTAAGCCCGCAAAAATTGGAGCCGATGTAAATAATTCCCAAGTCCATAGCATATTTGAGACTTTTGACTTCATTCCTGAGCACCATAAAGTTTTATTATTTATTCGTGGTGATGATGCCATTACGCAAGATTCCTTGTTTAATAGGGAAAGCCTACAAGAATGGGCTTTGTTATATAGTGAAGATAAAATTTTAACTGCAGAGAGAATATCAGAGCTTTTCCTTTCTAAATTGCAGAAAACAAGTCGCTTGTTGGTTTTAATTTGTTCTCCTCATGGGGATTATGGTTTTAAGCAGCTAGTTTCATTATTGGATGCTGAAAAGTCAAAAAATATTGGGGTTGTAGCTTTTTATTCTCCTGAGCGAGAGTTCAATAATAGCAAATTTGCAGGATGGCCAATGGGATTTATGGCGCCACTTTATGGACAACAATTTTTGTTTAAAACAGGTGGAATATTTAAAGCAATCTATCCAAAAGATTTACATTGGCAAAAGCAAGCCATAGCAAATCTTGAACTTTTCGTAAAAATGAATTCCTTTGAAGACTATCTTAAATTTTTGCAAAGTTCAGAAATTTTTTATGTTCCAAAGCAAATTACAGTGAACGTGCATAATATTGAGCAAAATGATTTAAGCGATTTTGCTTTCATACCGTCTGAGTTACCTAAATCTTGGTATGAATGGTAATTCTTTTTTTATTAGATAAACCTGTGCTTATCCAAAACTCAGTTTAAATAAGTTAATTAATTTTTCTTGTTTCATGGTTACTTCACCACAAATTAAAGCTTCACGATATAAATTAAATTTATTATCATTAGGTTTAGGCAATCCTGTTACTGTAAGTGGTGTTACTTATACAGAATCAATATCTCTTTTCATATCAAATCTTAAACCTAGTGAATCCCTTGGTGTAAAAACAGTTCTTTCTTTAATATCATTTGAGTTAAATACTGCAAAAATATCCCCATAAGACCTTGACTTACTCAAATAATTTTTGACATCGTTAAATTGTATAAAAGATGATTTTGGTCGAATTTGATTAATTTTATCCACTTACACTTTTAGATAACGAAGTGGAATTAGTGGCTTTACTGAGTTTTCATTAATTGAAAATCATATCGTAGAGTTAAATACAACTTTGGCATTTAAAAAATTAAATGAGCATTACTATGAAAAGCTAAGCAATCCTGAGGCTGAAATACGAAAAGTTGCCATTAAAATTTTTCTAAAAACTAGGTCTACAGATCCAAAAATTCATACAGCTCTTGCTAAAGCTTTGAGTGATGATGATTGGTCAGTCAGGCGAGCAGCTGCTCAGGCTCTTTATAAGATCAAACCTGCAGATACTGAAATTCATAAAGCCCTTGCTAAAGCTTTAGGTAATAGCAATAGATCAATCAGAAAGGCGGTAGCTAATGTTATTAAAGAGATTGAACCTAGTGATAAAGAAGTTTTACTTGAGATAAATAATCTATTGCAACATGAAAGTTTAGAGATACGCCAAAAAGCAGCTGAGGTTCTTAGATGGATTCAACCTCGTGAAGCTCTTGATAAATACTTGAGTCTATAATGCACCCCTAAAATCAGACTAAAATTCTTTGACATAAGCCAATTTTTCGTCTAATTTAAAGTTGCAACTTAAAATGGACGAAATTATGTATTTAGAGCGTACGTTAGAGACTTTTTTACAAAAAGCTTCCAATCAATTTCCAGTAATATTGGTGAGCGGTCCACGACAAGTAGGAAAAACCACTATTTTAAATCATATAAGCAAAAGTAAGCGAATGTATGTGACATTAGATGATCCACTGCTAGCTCAATTGGCTAAAGAAGATCCTGCTCTTTTTATGCAGCGCTTTACGCCCCCTGTTTTGATCGATGAAATTCAATATGCGCCACAGCTTTTGCCTTATATAAAAATGGCTGTAGATAAAAATCGGCAAAATGGCATGTTTTGGTTGACTGGTTCTGAGCAATTTCAGTTAATGCAAGGAGTAAGTGAATCTTTGGCTGGAAGAGTAGGGATTGTTAATCTTTTAGGCATGTCTCTTAAGGAAATACAAAAGAAGCCTCATATTTCTATGCCTTTTTTGCCTACACAAGAGCAGTTACAAATACGTTTAAAAGAGTCTGAAAATTTATCTTTGACTGATTTATATAAAATCATTTGGCGAGGTTCTTTTCCAGCTATAATTTCAGACGAAAATATAGATCGAGATTTGTTTTATAGTTCTTATATCCAGACTTATCTGCAAAGAGATGTGCGTAATTTATTAAATGTTGGCAATGAAGGAGATTTTTTTAAATTTCTTCGGGCTAGTGCTGCAAGAACTGGTCAATTATTAAGCTTTTCAGAACTAGCCAGGGACGTTGGTATAAGTGTACCCACAGTCAAACAATGGTTATCGGTGCTACAAACATCGAATATTATATACTTGCTAGAGCCTTATTATACCAACATAACTAAAAGATTAATTAAGGCTCCTAAACTATATTTTCTAGATACTGGTCTATGCACATACTTAACCCAATGGTCTAGCCCTGATACGCTTGAAGCTGGTGCTATGTCTGGCGCTATTTTAGAGACTTTTATTTTTACCGAAATATTAAAAAGCTACTGGCATAACGGCAAACAAGCGCCTTTATATTATTATCGAGACAAAGACCAAAAAGAAATAGATTTACTGATTGTTAAAGACCGTGAAGTTTATCCATTGGAATTTAAAAAAACAGCTTCACCAAACAAGGATTTAGTGAAATGTTTTAAGCTATTATCCCAACTTGACTTAGTGATTAAAGAAGGAGGGGTTATTTGCTTGATTGAAAAGCCCTTACCTTTAAGCGATACGTGTGATGCTATTCCTGTGGGATTATTATAGCTTTTTTGCATTTTAAATGTTGTAAATTCTTACATGCCTATGCTATAATTTCTGACATGATAAAGCGATATATTACAGATTTAGTGAAACAATCACTTACCGATTTTCCAGCAGTGTTACTCATAGGTGCAAGGCAGGTGGGTAAGTCTACAGTGGCTAAACAACTAGTAAAAGAAGGAATATGCCAAGAGTACATATCTTTTGATGATATTTCTAATTTACGTTTAGCATTAGCAGACCCTGATGGTTTTTTAGAAAGATTCACCCATAGTGTCGCACTTGATGAAATTCAACGTGTGCCTGATTTAATGCGTGCTCTAAAAAAGCGTATAGATATGAATCGTCAAACTGGCCAATTTTTATTGACTGGTTCTGCTAATATCCTAGCTTTGCCACAGGTGAGTGAAAGCCTTTCTGGTCGAGTTGACGTAATAAATCTTGAAGGTTTAAGCTTTGCTGAAGTTTTAGAACAAGAAAATCGCCCGCAATTTTTAGAAAAATTATTTGAGCCAAGTGGTGCAAAAATTATTGCAGATGATTATTTTAAGAACCGCTCTAAATTACCAGAGCTTTCGTTAAAATTTTATGAAGAGCTTTTATTTTATGGAGGTTTTCCAGAGGTATGGTCTAGAAAAAATCCTGTTTTTAGTCGTCGTTGGCTTGCGTCTTATCAAAAAACGTATTTAGAACGAGATGTTAGAGATATAGCAAAAGGTATTGATTTAATCCCCTTTACAAAAATTTTAGAAATTTCAGCTTTAAGAACAGGTAATTTATCAGTGATTTCAAGTGTAGCTAGGGACGTTGGTATTGATCAGCGAACAGCTAGTCGTTATTTAGGTATTTTGGAACTTACTTACCAGGTAACCCATTTAAACCCCTGGTTTTCTAATGTGAGTAAGCGTTTAATAAAATCTCCCAAAATATTTATTAATGACACTGCTACTGCTTGTTTCTATCACCAAATTAAAAATAGTGCCGAAATTTGGTCAAATATGCATTTAGGTGCTTTAGGCGAAACGTGGTTTTTTAGCGAGCTTAGAAAACAACTAGTTTTTTCACCGGGTATTATTATAAATTTTTATAGAACCCATCAAGGCAAAGAAGTTGATTTTTTGCTTTCTTCTGGAAATAAACTTTGTGGTATAGAAATAAAATTTTCCAAAAGTGTATCACCAGCAGATTTCAAAGGTTTATATGACTTAAAAGATGCTACCTCTAGCGATACTCAAGGAATCGTTATGTACATGGGTGAAGAGGTGATTTCTTTTGGCAATAATCTTTGGGCGATGCCTTTTTCGTGCTTGTTGTTCTAAGTTTATAGCAAGCCGCGCCTTTATCTTAACGTGAGTTCGACATAAGGATTTAAGTGAAATCGATTTTCAACTGATTCCTACGTAGCGTGACCATATGATTACCCATAAGTATTGATTAGTTAATCTGAGTT
>CAZBMJ010000010.1:56461-58612 GCA_964493205.1 uncultured Myxococcales bacterium | reverse complement strand
GTTATCAGTAACGTTTAATACGCCATCGCCATCTGTATCAGTGGCACAAGTATTAGTTGCATCGGCTGGACATGGGTCACAAGCATCACCTATACCGTCTGTATCGCTGTCTGTTTGCAGAGGATTGGCTTTAGCTATACAGTTATCAGTAACGTTTAATACGCCATCGCCATCTGTATCTGTTGCACAAGTATTGGTTGCGTCGCTTGGGCAAAAATCACAATCGTCTGGTATCAAATCTAAATCAGCATCAAAGTTATCGTCATAACCGGGGCATACATCTACGTTATCAAATACCCCATCTCCATCACTATCTACATCTGCTGCACAACCATTAGTAGGATCATTAGGACAAGAGTCACAAGCATCACCCATACCATCTAAGTCGGTATCTGTTTGAAGAATGTTAGGTTTAGCTATACAGTTATCTATTATATTTAATACACCATCTCCATCTGTATCAGTGGCACAGGTATTAGTAGCATCCGCTGGGCAGAAATCACAATCATCAGGTATCAAGTCTAAATCAGCGTCAAAAGTATCATCATAGCCGGGGCATACGTCTATATTATCAAATACTCCATCTCCATCACTATCTATATCTCCTGCACAACCATTAGTAGGATCATTAGGACAAGCATCACAGGCATTGGCTAGGCCATCTCCATCACTATCTGTTGTATTGAAACCAGCAGGACAAATATCACAAGCATTACCTATGCCGTCGCTATCTGTATCCGTTTGAATGGTGTTAGCAAAATAGGTACAGTTATCAACAGTATTAGGAATACTGCAACCTGTTCTGGTAAAGCCATCATCACCTACTCCATCATTGTCTGCATCTGTACAAGTATCACAAGCATCACCAAAAGCGTCATCATCATGATTCTCTTGCGTTGCATTAAACACACCTGGGCAGTTATCCCAATCATCTGGTATACCATCTAAATCTGTATCGGTAAGAGCTGCTGTACAAGTATTAGTGATATCACTTGGGCAATAGTCACAGGCATTGGCTATGCCGTCTGCATCACTATCAGCTGTGTTTAAACCAGCAGGGCACGTATCACAATCATTACCCATTCCATCTAAATCGGTATCTGTTTGAAGCGGATTAGCTTTAAACGTACAGTTATCTGGCCCATTAGATACTGAGCAAGTAGTATTAGTAAAACCACTATCACCTACTCCATCATTATCTGCATCTGTACAAGTATCACAAGCATCACCTAAACCATCATCGTCATGGTTAGCTTGCGTTGCATTAGACACGCTTGGGCAGTTATCCCAATTATTAGGAACACCATCACCATCGGTATCGGTAAGAGCTGCGGTACAAGCATTGGTGGCATCGCTTGGACAATAATCACAGGCATTGGCTATGCCGTCACCATCACTATCAGCTGTGTTTGAACCAGCAGGACAAATATCACAAGCATTACCTATGCCATCACTATCCGTATCGGTTTGAGTGGTGTTAGCAAAATAGGTACAGTTATCAATAGTATTAGGAACACTACACCCTGTTCTGGTAAAGCCATTATCACCTACTCCATCATTGTCTGCATCTGTACAAGTATCACAAGCATCACCTAAGCCATCATCATCATGGTTAGCTTGTGTTGCATTAGACACGCTTGGGCAGTTATCCCAATTATTAGGAACACCATCACCATCGGTATCGGTAAGAGCTGCGGTACAAGCATTGGTGGCATCGCTTGGACAATAATCACAGGCATTGGCTATGCCGTCACCATCACTATCAGCTGTGTTTGAACCAGCAGGACAAATATCACAAGCATTACCTATGCCATCACTATCCGTATCGGTTTGAGTGGTGTTAGCAAAATAGGTACAGTTATCAATAGTATTAGGAACACTACACCCTGTTCTGGTAAAGCCATTATCACCTACTCCATCATTGTCTGCATCTGTACAAGTATCACAAGCATCACCTAAGCCATCATCATCATGGTTAGCTTGTGTTGCATTAGACACGCTTGGGCAGTTATCCCAGCCATTGGGAACACCGTCACCATCTGTATCACTAAGAACTGCTGTACAAGTATTGGTTACATCGCTTGGGCAATAATCACAGGCATTGGCTATGCCGTCACCATCACTATCCGCTGTATTTGAACCAGCAGGGCA
>CAZBMJ010000010.1:0-56361 GCA_964493205.1 uncultured Myxococcales bacterium | reverse complement strand
CCATCACTATCCGCTGTATTTGAACCAGCAGGGCAGGTATCACAATCATTACCCATTCCATCTAAATCTGTATCTGTTTGAAGGGGATTAGCCTTAAATGGACAATTATCTATATTACCACAAACTCCATCGCCATCTGCATCATTAAATGCATCACTTGGACAAGTATCACAGGAATTTCCAATTCCATCGCCATCTGTATCAGTTTGAGCGGCATTTGATACTAAAGGGCAGTTATCACAAGAATTCCCAACACCATCACCGTCTGTATCTGTTTGAAAGATATTAGGAACGTCATCACAGTTATCTTCATCCCCACAAATTCCATCAGCATCATTATCATCTAGACATTGCTGAACTTCAATAGCTCCAATATCAGCTTGCCCATTATACACACGTATATAGCCAGTACCCCTTTGATCAAAACTAGTTCCTGGTGTTGTACCCTTGTCAATAGCTGGACTTCCAAATAAAATTTTGTGAGTATTTGTACTACCCCCATTATTTATTAAAGCACCAATAATGGGGTTTAAGGGGGCAGCGTCCGTTCCAACTTGATTATTATTAACTCCATTAACTACAGTATGACCGCCGCTTGTACCAATTAAATTGTATGTTGCAGTATTAATAGAACCAGTAGTTTCTAGGTAAATATCAACGCCGTTATTAGTTGCTCCATCAGTATTTTTGGCAATAATAGTACTTTGTAGGGTATTAATTGAAGCACCAGTGTGAACAATAATTCCACCACCACCAAGCAAATCTCCTGTAATATTATTAACAATTGTAGAGCTTGAAATGGTAGTAATGAATGCATTATTACCAAATAAATCAATGGCACCACCATGAATTTTTGCAGTATTGGCTGAAAAAGTAGTATTAACTATAGTTGTAATACCACTATTATTAGGATTAGAGCTATCTATATAAATACCCCCTCCATATCCTCCACCGTCTCCTAAAACACCAACAGTACCACCTGTGGCCTGGTTGTTATTTAAAGTTGAATTAGAAAGGGTAACTATTCTTCCATCACCGCCATTTCCAGAATCAATAAATATAGCTCCACCTAATCCGTTGCCACCGTTAGTAGAAACTGAAGCGCCACCTATTGCTGAATTGCCACTAAATGTTGAATAGGTTAAATCAGTAATTATGCTAGAAAGAACATATATTGCTCCACCAAATCCATCACGACCACTTACAGCAGCTAAAGCAGCACCACCACGAGCGGAGTTATTAATAAATTGTGAGGTGGTTAAAGTTGGAAGATTAGTGGTACTTAAATAAATTGCTCCACCATAAGCAGAACCGCTTGGAGCATTTGCATTAGCCGCAGCATTACCTCCTTTGACAATATTTTCTTCAAATATTGTGCTGCTAATAGAACCTAAGGTCCCTGCACTACAATATATAGTTCCAGCACCTTGACCCGCACCAAAATTTCCCAAAGCACTTGTTGCCGCATTTCCACCAGTTGCTGTATTAGTTTTAAAAGTACTCCCACTTATTGTTGTTAATGTACCATTTGAAAAAATAGCTGAACCAAATCCAGAATTACTATTGCCACCAGTTAAGCTTCCCACTACAGCATTTCCACCAGTAGCAGTATTACTTAAAAAAATAGTATTAGATATTTGGCCTATGGTAGTGCTGGCAGATAGAAAAATGGCTCCACCTCTACCAGCGCCCGCTGTACCCAAAAGGGTTATTAAAGCAGAACCACCTTGCGCATTATTGGTTTGAAAAGTGGAATTAGCTATACTGGTAATACTTCCTTGAGCAAGATATATAGCTCCACCAGCTCCTTCTGCAGGTGCTGCAGCACCATTGGTACCAAAAGCTACGTTGTTAAGAAAAGTACAACCGTCAATTAAAGCAATAGTACCACGATTATAAATAGCTCCACCTTTAGCAATTCCTGCTCCTGCTTCTTGGGCAGAACCATTGCTAAAAGTTACATTTACTAATGACAGATTTCCTGTTGTAGCTACTCGTAAAAAACGAAAAACGTTTGCACCAGTTCTTGTAATTGTACCATTTTGAATAGTTAGATTAAAGGATTCGTTAATACTTGGAAGCCCATTTTGGCCGTCTGAAGTATTATCAACAGCAGTTAAAGAAAAGGTTAATCCCCCTAAATCAATAGTATCTGCCTGTGCATTACTATTAGCAGTATTAATATTAGCAATTAATTGAGCAACTGTAATTGGATTAAAAATAGTTGAATTAAGAATTAAAGACGGTAAAAATAAGAACAAAAATAACTTTATAATAAAAGAAAAGAAACAATTCATAAATTCTTACCCATCACTACAAATAAATACAGTATAAGTGTAAGTGAAAGATTATAAAAATTGCAATTTTACAGCAAATAACATTACAAAAAAAATAAAAAAGCGACCAAATATGGCCGCTAAATTTATTATATTATTTTTCTTTATATATCGTATTTAACTATATCATCAAAAGTTCCGTCATTATTATTAAATAAAACACCTATACTATCCTCAAAAGCAATGGCAATTTCTATATCAGGATAAGTATCACCATTTACATCTCTTATAACAACTGAAAAAGGACCTGAACCTGCATCATAAGACACTGCTGAGGCAAAAGTGCCATTACCGTTATTTATAAATACACTAACTGATTCATCACTACTGTTTACTGCAGCAATATCAGAATAAGTATCTCCATTTACATCACCAAAATTAATTGAGCGTGGACCAGGACCAGAAGTATAGTCTACACCAGTAGCAAAAGTTCCATCACCATTATTTAGGCTTACTAATATGTAATCGCTATTGCCATGAGCAGTGATTACATCTAGTCCATCTACTCCATCTACATCAACTAGCTGTATATCATATGCCCCATCTGGCATGCTATAATTAGTTGCAGTACCAAATGTTCCATCATTATTATTCAGTAACACAGAAAAATTACCATCAAGCAAATTTGACACTACCATATCAATATAGGTATCTCCATTTACATCACCGGCAGAAACAGAAAGAGCACCAAAACCAGTGGCATAATTAACAGCAGTAGCAAAAGTTCCATCACCGTTATTAATTAATACTGAAACATTTCCACCAATCAGATTAGCTACCAACAAATCCAGATAAGTATCTCCATCTACATCACTTAAAGTTAAACCAGCTGATAACAGATCAGTTCCATAATCTACTGCAGTGTCAAAAGTTCCATCACCATTACCTAAAAGAACAGAAGCGCTATCGCCGCCTAAATTAGCAGTAACTATATCTATATAGGTATCATTGTTAACATCTCCTAGCACTAATGAAAAAGGGCTGGCACCTGTATCAAAATTAACTGCACTAGGAAAAGCACCGCTTCCGTTATTAAGAAGGACAGAAACATTATTGGTATTAACATTAGAAGTTACCAAATCAGGATAGGTATCACCATCTAAGTCTGCTACATCTACAGCGCCTGGGCCGCTAGCAAAAAGAGAGTTTACAACAGGAAAAATACTTCTAATAAAAGAATCTTCAGCATTTAGCCCCAATGACAAAAAAATAACCAAACTTAAAAAATATCTCTTTTTTTTAAACATAAATAACCCCTAAACAGTAACGCTTAAAACATAATAATATATTTTAAAAAATTGACATATTTTTTGACAATAATTTATCCAAAAATAATTTTAAAAGACACAATATAATAAAAATATATTTTTTGGATTTAAAACACAAAATGATTTAAAATATTTAAGACAGTATTTTTTAGGAAACATACAATGAAAAATTATTTTTATAAAACGATTTTAAATAGTCTTGTAGTAAGTGCTTTAGGCTTTGTTACTTTTAATCTTTCTCTCAAAGCTGTTCCTCCTGGAATTTATGCTTATGTAGCAAATAAAAGTTCAGAAAGTGTTTCTGTTATTAATACAAAGAATAATTTAGTAGAGGCTACTATCAATGTAGGTGTTGCACCTACTCAATTAGTAGCTGCTCCTTCTGGACATTTTGTTTATGTTACCAATAAAGAATCTGACACTGTTTCAGTTATAAATACTAGTATAGACAAAGTTGTTACAACTATTCGTGTGGGTAATTCTCCCAGAGGGATTGATATTACTCCTGATGGAAGTTTATTATATGTAGCAAATGCACTTGATAATAGTGTTTCTATTATTGATACTTATGTCCATGAAGTAATTGCCACTACACCTGTTGGCGTACGTCCATTATCTGTTGCAGTCTCTCCCTTAGGAGATAAAGTTTATGTTACTAATGCTGGAAAAAATAATATTTCTATAATCAATACTGCTAATAGCACTGCTGGATTAACTATTCCTCTAGCCGATGGTTCAATTCCAGTAAGTTTGGCTTTTGATACTGTGGGCAAATATGCATATATCGTAAATCAAGGTTTAGGGCAAATATCAGTAATAAATGTGAATTTAAATAGAGTAAAGCATAGTTTCTCTGTTGGTTCAAACCCTGTAGCTATTGCTTTTTCTCCTGTGGCTCCTCGTGTCTTTACTGTTAACAATGGAAATCAAACTGTTTCGGTAATTAATACTTTAACTGATAACGTAATCACTAATATTGCAGTTGAAGATCCGCAAGCCATTGCTGTTCATCCCTTTGGAATTTCATTATATGTAACTAATAGTGATAAAAATACTGTTTCTGTAATTAATTCATCTACTAATAAAATTACCACTAAAATCCATGTAGGTTCAAATCCCCACGGCATAACAGTAGTATCTGTGCCTCGTACACTTAAAAAATAAAATAGACCACAGCCATCTCTTACTTGTTGAATTAATAATGTTATTTATTAATTTATTCAACAATAAGCGTGTGGCTAAAACTTATGAACAAAAAATATTTCTTTTTTATAACAGGAATCAATGTTTTAATTTTACGTGAATATCAAAGAATAAAAATGGAACCTTCTAGGCTGTTGGGTATGATGCTACAGCCTTTGATGTTTTGGTTAATTTTTGGATTAGGATTTAATAATAATTTTATCTACCAATCTAACTCTCTAGATATTTCTTATAAAGCTTATTTTTTCCCAGGAATTTTGGCATTAATCTTGTTATTTGCAAGTATTTACTCAACATTAACTTTGGTAGAAGATAAAAAATGTGGCTTTTTTAAATTTATGCTGTGTTCTCCTGTAGGTGTCACTAGTGCGATGGTAGGTAAAGTAGTGGCTACAGCATTAGTTGGTTTTATACAAAGTTTATTATTTTTACCTTTTGCTTTTTTTATATTTAATTTTACACAGCAAATACTTATATTATTACCTATATTATTACTGGGCGCTGTAACGTTTAGCATATTGGGAGTTATTTTTGCCGTTATAAGTCCTTCATCCTCAGCATTTCATGCCTTAATGAGTATTATTTTAATCCCTATGTGGCTTTTATCAGAAGCCATGTTTCCACTAAAAAATACGGTATTAAGCTTTATTCTTCATATAAATCCTATGAGTTACTTGGTAAGCGCTCTAAGAATAGTTTTGCTAAATACTCATGAAAATTTAAGTTTTAATATAATAGTCTTGGCAATATTTTTTATGTTGTTAAGTTTTCTTTTGTATTTGTTAATAAAAATAAAACCGTTAGAGTAATAGAGTAATTATGTTTAAAAAAATATTTAAAAGTCCATATTTTTGGGCATTTATCGCCGGCATTTTTTCCTTGCACCTTATTAAAGAAATGGCACTTAGAAGAAGACAAGCTCCAGAAGCCTTGGTTATAGTAAAAGACTGGACACTGATAGATCAAAATAACCAAATTTTAGGACAAAAAGATCTTTTAGGAAAACCAAGCATCGCCAGTTTCTTTTTTATTTCTTGTCCTACTATCTGCCCAAAACTTATGCAACAAATGAAAGAAGTCTATAAAAGATTTGCTGGAAAAGATGATAAAATAAATTTCTTTAGTATCAGTGTAGACCCAGAGCAAGATACACCAGAAATGCTTAAAAATTATATGCAAAAAACTGGTATAAACTTTCCTAATTGGTACTGCTTAACTGGCACACCCAAAGATGTTTACGACGTAGTAGTAAACAAAATGAAAGTTCACGTTGGAGAAAAAGAATTATTAGAAGATTTAGATGGTATTTATGATATTCCTCATTTAGCCCACTTGGCTCTTTTTGATAAAGAAGGAAACTTAAGAGGTTTATTTAAAACTAATAACGATGAAATGGCTGCTTTAGTTAGAGCTGCTAATTTTTTAATGGAACAAGATTAACTTCTAGTTCAACAGTTTTTCCCGCAATAAATTCTTGTTCTTTAATAAAAGTCTCATAACCTATTTTCTGCAGCACTATTTTAGTTTTTATGGAATGCTTTTTATCTGGTAATTTTACTATCACAGGCTTATTTGCTGAATCAAAGCTTACTCCATAATAACCATCGTCAATCATAATATCAGCATTAACATTTGTTTTAACCACCAAAAATGCTGGTTTAGTTTTTGTGAGCTCTATTTTTAAATTGAGAGTTTTTTCATCTTTAATTACTATAATTTTTTCGTGGCTTGCCGCATAAGGGTGAATAAAGCTTAACTTATAAGTTCCCTTTGCAAGCTTAAGAGTAAAATTTTTGGTATCTTTTGCTATTTGTTTATTATCGAGCAAAATAGTGGCAAATGGCCATACAACAATAGTAACAACACATGCTTCTTCTTTTTTTTCTGGTTGCACTCCTTTTATAATTTCTTCGCTATATACTTCACTCTCTACGGTTTTTGCTTCAACAATATCGGTAATACGAGCATTTTTTATAACGGGAGCAGCAATAAAATAATTAAAAACAATAAAAATAAAGATTACACTTAAAACACCTGCGAACACTATTTTATAAATCAAATAAAACTCATTATTACTTACTGAAATTTTCTTATTATTTAATCTGTGTAAAATATTTATTGTTTTAATTTTTTGATTATTTTTTTGATATATTTTTAACTGAATATTAATTTGCTTTAAAATATATTTATTAATTTTAGCAATCTCTGTTTGTGGGTTTTTTAATGTCTCACATAACAACTTTTGATCCATATTTAAATTAAATTCTTTTAAAAAATTTTCTATAGACTTCATTAAATCTAATGTAGTACTGAAACGATCTTGAGGATTTTTAAGTAAGCCTTTGTGAACAATATCTGCTAGTTGATCTACTACAAAAAAAGAAAGTGATTGTAATTTGGGTGGCGAAACTTCAACTATATGTTTAAGCAAAGCGTGATGAGTGTCGGCAGAAAAAGGCATTTTTAGACTAAGCAACCAATAAAATAACACTGATAAGGAAAATATATCTGATGCCACTTGGGCTTTTTCACCTTTAATTATTTCTGGCGGCATATAGGCAAATGAACCAAGAAGTGCACCAGTTTGAGTAAGATTTTCATCACTTTTAATACTGGCAATACCAAAATCCATTAATTTTATACAACCATTTTCATCGATCATAATATTTTCTGGCTTAATATCCCTATGAATAATTTCTTTTTCGTGAGCATGAGACAATGCATTAGCTATTTGCCAAACAATCATTGAACACAATTCAGGCAAACTATTAAGAGGATAAAGAGTAATAAAATCTTTAAGAGTTTTACCTCTAACCAACTCTGTGACAATATAAACTATGTTTTCTCCACTTGAACCTAACTCACAAGCTACATCGTAAATTTGCAAAATATTTGGATGAGTAAGTCTTGCACCTGCTTGAGCTTCTCTAAAAAAACGCTTTTTATACTCTTCTTGTTCAGCTAAAAATGGATGTAGAATTTTTATAGCCACTGATCTTTGGAGCTTTTCATCAAATCCTTCATAAACGCTGCTCATGCCCCCCTGTCCTATTTTCTTAATTATGCGATAGTGAGCTAATCTATTGGCATAGGGAAAGGTATTTATTTGTTCGTTATGATTCATAAAATACATATCCTGGCATTTATCATAATTTTTTGGAGGCTAAATGGGCGAGTCAATTTATCAACTTTTTGAAAATACAGTAAATAAACATAAAAATAAGCCTGCCATAAAATATTTTTGCCCCATTAAACAAAAATGGACAATTAAGCACTGGTTAGAACTAGAAGATGAAGTAAGCATCATCGCAAAAAATTTATCAAAACTAGGTCTAGAAGCAAAAAACTGCATAGCATTTATATCACCTACCCGACCAGAATGGGTTATTTCTGATATAGCCTGCATGAAAATAGGCGCTATTGTTGTACCAATATATCATTCAAGCGTGCAAGATCAAGTATCTTATATTATCAATGACGCCAAAGTAAGCATGGTTTTAGTTGAGAATGAAGAACAACTTATAAAAATAAGAAACGTACAAAATACTATTTCTTTATCAAAAGTTATTATTATAGACAAAATAGAAGGTGCTTTAAAAAGTAACGAGATTTATTTTAGTGATTTACTTAAGCCCATAAATTATGATGCTACTTTCGCAGAAATACAAAAATCAGATATTGCCTCAATAGTATACACTTCTGGTACCACTGGTGAGCCCAAAGGTGCTATGATGAGCCACGATAATTTTTTATACGAAGCAGAGGTCATTGATAAAGTTGGCATCATATCATCAAAAGACACTCAATTATTACTGTTGCCCCTAGCTCATATTTTCGCCAGAATACTAGAAATGGCATGGCTTAGAACTGGCCATTTATTGGGCTTTTCTCAAAGCATTGAACAAGCAGTAGATAATATGGAAATTATCAAACCAACTTTTATGGCTGGCGTTCCAAGAATTTTTGAAAAAATTAAAAGTAAAGTTATGGAAACAGCTCTTAATCAAAATATTATAAAAAAAAATATCGCTCAATTCGCATTCAGTAATGCTTCTAAATTTATAAATGAAAATTCTCTTGGCTCTTCCATAGGATTATTTTTTAGCAAAAAATTAGTTTTCGATAAAATTGGCAACAAATTAAAAGAAAGATTTGGCGGCAGATTAAGATTTTTTATCAGTGGAGGAGCTGCATTATCCCCTGAAGTGGCTAATTTTTTCAAACTTAGTGATATAATAATTTGTGAAGGATACGGTCTTACAGAAACTACTGCTGCAGCTTGTTTAAATTTACCGTGGGCTATAAAAATTGGTACTGTTGGCAGAGCGCTCCCAGGAACTGAAATAAAACTTAGCGATGATGGTGAAATTTGTGTTCGAGGAAGAAATATCTTTTTAGGATTTTGGCAAAAACCTGAAGAAACCCAAAAAGTATTAAGCGCTGACGGTTGGTTTAAAACTGGTGACTTAGGAATTATTGATGATGATGGTTTTATAAAAATTATAGATCGCAAAAAAGATTTAATCATAACTTCTCAAGGAAAAAACATTGCACCACAACGAGTTGAAAATCTTATAAAATTTAATAGCCATCTCATAGCACAAGTAGTAGTGGTAGGCGATGCAAAACCTTATTTAGTGGCCTTAATATCACTTGATTTATTACAAACCACTAATTTTCTTAGCGCTCATAACAAAATTCTTAATACCAAAGACTTCAATAAAGATTCTTTAATAAAACAAGAGATTAAAGCAGCCATAGATAAAGCTAATGAATCCTTAGCAAGCTTTGAGCAAATCAAAAAATTTCAGATCTTATCTGAAGAATTTCAAATTGGCCAAGAACTTACTCCCACTTTGAAAGTTAAGCGTAAATTCTGTACAGAAAAATTTAAAAAAGAAATTAATAAGCTGTATACTTAATTAAAGATACATCTGTGACTGCCGCTCCTGTTGGATCCGCTGGGCCACTACAGAGACCGGCCAAAATCTAAAACATTCCAGCGCTGTTCTTGTTTGATATGTAATGCAAAGCATTTACTGCTAAGTTATTCGACGCGAGTTATACAATTATTCAATCTTTCTCTCATTTGAGGGCTAATTCCTGAAACTTTTGCGGGTCTAACTTCGCTGAGCAAAAGCATGCTGCTAGGGTCGGGCGCTGGGAAGGAGCATATACAATGGCGAACAACCATTTGTTTGCTTGAAATACTCTGGGGACTGCTAAAAGATTCTGAAATTTCAGTCAGTGCATGAGGAAAACTAAGAAAGCCTAAATACCAGGTTTTATCATCGCCATTAAAAACAAAATTTAGAAAAACGTATTTATAATCTCCTGCGCACCAGGCATCCCCACACCATGCATTTAAATAATCTATGGTTTGTTCGCCCACATAAATCAGTTCGTGTTCATCGATCAAACAAGATTCAAAGGCTATGTCCGCTTGGGCAAAAAAGGATAATACGAAAGCACTAATAAAACCTAATTTTTTAAGAAATCGCATGGATAACCTCCCCTTAGGAAATCAACAGCTATTTATTTAAAAATCAAAGTATATTTGGACATTGCGCTTTTAGTTTTGCTAAGTGGCGTTAAAAAGCCTTCGAGACGGCGTAATAACGCCTCTTCAGGCCGAACGTGGTTCTATTCTTGTTTAATATTTTATGCGAAGCACTTGCGGTGTTCAAGCAAAATAGGATATTAAAGTAAGATTATAAACCTTTTTGACGTTTAATTTGAGCAACCATGCGTGGGTACTCAATATCCCACTCCACAGTGCCTTCTTTAAGATTTTTAAGCCTTGATTTGGCTTCTTGTTCTATTTCACTAGAAATTTTCAATGATTTATCCATGCATAATTTAATAATTTTTCTTAAATCAGGATCTGGCGCAAATATTTCTTCAATATTTTTAGAAGCAAATAATGCTTCTAGAATTTGATTAACCAGATACTCCATAGAATCATCGCCTACTTTCACATTATATTTTTCAGCAAATTTTTGTTTCATTTGTAAAAAACGCTCTTTCGGCATTTTTAAACGTGTAATAGTTTCTGCAGCTTCTTGGCTAATTTTTTCTTCTACATTTTGATGAGCAACCATCACTGCCGCTAAATCAAGCTCTGCTTCATTCATCTTTGATTCGTCAACTTCAATAGCTTCAGAAGAACAAAGAGTACGTAAAATATCACGGGCGATTTGGGGAATTATTTTTCTATATAGTGTCATTACAATCCTCTTTCTTAACTTTTACTTAAAAAAACAAAAGACTTATGGATGCTAGCCTGAATCGAGCATAAGTCAATAATAAGCCCCATATAACTTATGCTTTATTCATAAAAATTTTGTAAAACAACTCTCATAAATAGGCTTAAATATTGAATAAAACCTTTTTTGTTAAAAATAATTAAAAAATACTTTTCCTAAATACCTATTCATGGCATATCTTCTTATTAAATATAATAAATTTTATTTAAGGAGTAAGCTATGGGAATTTTTGATATTTTTTCATCCAAACCATCACTCAATGCCATAAATAACCAAGTGGCCAAAGCAAAAGAAGGATATGCACAGTCAGACTATAGAAAAACAGCCATGGAAAAACTTTTAAAATGGAACACCAAAGAAAGCCTAAGTGGCTTATTAGAAAGATTTAGTGTGGTAGTACAGTCATTGCACTGGGATCAAGAAGAAAAAAAATGGCTGGTAGAAGAAATTATTAATAATAAAAATGAAATGAAAGATGTAGTTATAGACTTTATCCTTAAAAAAAATGAAATAACTCAATGCTTAATAGCTATTAGAAAAATACTTGATAACGATAAAGAGTATATAGAATTATTAAAAAAAGCTCTTAGTTTAAGAATACCTAGCGATTATCGAAGCGTTCAAAGCAAAAAAGAATTGATCAACGAGCTGGCTCAATTTATTGCCACAGAAGATCTTAGTGATTTGATTTTACCTTATTTGCATGACCATAGTGATGATGTACAATGCGTGGCCATAGACTTTTTAATAAAAAGTAATAATAAAGAAAACAATAAAGCTCTCATAGAGGTTTTAGGCAGTGAAACTCATTCTTCTAGAGTATTGCGTAATCTAGCTACGCTAATAAGCGCTAAAGAAATAGAAGTTTCTGATAACACTAAACTTGCAAGTGTTTTAAAAGAAGAGTTTAGCGTTAAAAATAACAAGTTGGTGAGAAATGAATGATTTTAATATTTTAGTACAAAAATTTGGAGGAAGCAGCGTTTCAGACTGCTCTAAAATCAAATCAGTAGCTTCATTTATTAAAAATAGCCTTTCTCATAATAAAAAAATTTGTGCAGTAGTCTCAGCCATGGGTAAAACTACTGATAATCTTTTGTCTCTCGCCAACGAACTTAGTCAAAATCCTATCAAACGAGAACTAGATATGCTTCTAAGCTGTGGAGAACGAAGCTCTATGGCTTTATTGTCTATTGCACTCAACGAAATTGGGGTAAACAGCATAAGCTTAACCGGCTCTCAATCGGGTATTATCACTGATGACTGTCATTTAGGTGCTCAAATATTAGAAATTAGACCACAAAGAGTACTAGAAGCTTTTGCAGATTATGAAGTGGTAATCATTGCAGGATTTCAAGGTGTCTCAAAACAAAAAGAAATTACTACGTTAAGAAGAGGTGGCTCAGATACCACAGCTGTGGCTATGGCAGCAGCTCTGAAGGCTTGCGCTTGTGAAATTTACACCGATGTTGATGGTATAATGAGTGCTGATCCTAATATTTTAAAAAGTGCCCAAACTCTACCCACAGTAACTTTTGAACAAATGAATTCTATGTCTTTATTTGGCGCAAAAGTGCTTGCTTACGATGCATCAAAATTAGCTCAAAAATTTGGTATTACGCTAAAAATAGCCAAAACTAATGGCAACAACATAGGAACAACCATACAAAGTTGTCAAATAGCAAGCACAAATAATGTTACCGCCATAACCCATGTGAGATCTCTCGTGCAAACTGAGCTAAGCATTGATAATAATTTTTCTGTGCCAATTTTGTGTGCATACTTAAAAGATGCAAATATTATTGCTTATATTAACAACGATTACGCAAACATGCTGCCGTCAGATAATTTTAAAAAAGGCTTGGCATTAATAGCGCTCCATCATAATTCTAACCCACTAATATTATTTAAAAAAATCTTAAAATTACTCAAAAATAACACTATTGAAAAACAAGATGCGGTGCTTATGCAAAACGAAATTTTGCTTATCATAAAAGATGATGACTTGAAAAATGCTTTAAACATCCTTCATGACGAGTTTATTTGCGCAGAGTAAAAAATATGAGTAAAAAAAATTCTTCTGTAAGGGCGGCTTTTTTACTTAACGAAAATGCTAAAAGCGTCACTCAATCGTTAAAAAAAAAGCTCTCTTTAATAGTCCCAAAAAATGATCTATATTTTTGTAAAGATATGGATGAAGCCAAGAAACACGTACAAAAAATTCTAGATTTAAGATATTCCTATATTTTTTGTGGTGGCGGCGATGGTACGGCAGTATTTGTTATGAATGCAATCCACACTCTTGGAGCAAACTTACCAGAACATCTGTTACCAAGAATTGGTGTGCTAAAACTTGGCACAGGAAATGCACTAGCAAAAGTACTAAAAGCTCATTCTCCCATAGAAGATATTAAACACGTGCTACTTGGAAAAACCTTAAAACCACTGCTTATATCCATGGTCCAAACAACCGATAATAAGCTAGCACCTTTTGCCGGCATTGGCTATGACGGCGAAATTATGAATGACTTTGATTCCATTAAAAATATTTTTTTCAAAAGCCCTTTTCGTAAATTTTTCACTTCTTTTTTAGGTTTTAGTCTGGCTGGTATTTTTAAAACGCTCCCTAGGCAGTTTAACAAAAAACCTAATAAAATAATTATAAAAAGCAACTTTGAAGCTTACAGAATTATTAATACGCCAAAAGGCGATGAAGAAATTTTTTTACCCAAAGGCCAAGATTTATATGAAGGATTTGCTCCTTTTATTTGCATAGGAACCATACCCTACGTAGGTTATGGATTTAAGATGTTTCCTTTTGCTTCAAAAAGGCCTGGATTTATGCATTTACGAGTTTGTGAAGTACCTTTGCAAACATGTTTATCCAACTTTTATCCTGCGGTGTGGCATGGTTATTTTAGGCACCCTAAGCTATATGATTTTCTAGTGCGTGATGTTGATATAATTTCTGACAAAGCTCTTCCTTACCAATTTGCAGGTGATGCTATGGGTTATAAAAAACATCTTTACTTTCAAACTTCTCATAAGCCTGTTAGTATGACCTGTGTAAATTGGGAAGATCGAAAATATAGTTTACCAAATAAACCCTTAATGACTCCTTTATCCTAAGTATTTATAGGTTTTATATGAAAAAATTTTTAGTTATTATTTTAATATTTATAACCTCATGCAAGCATGTAACAAAAGTTAATGGTGGACATGTACAAAAGCGTTATACGGAATTTAGCGTCGAATTGCCCAATGAGAACTGGTTAGCACAATCTTATGATGGCACTGATTTATTTTTTGAGCATAAGCATAAACCTGCGAGTATTTTTGTGAGTTCTCAATGTGAAAAAATAAGCGATAGCCCCTTGGTAGCGCTATCAGCTCAATTATTAGTAGGCTTTAGCGATATAAAAATAGTATCACAAAAAAATATTAGTCTTAATGAACGAGAAGCACTACTATCAGAAGTTTTCGCCAAGCTCGATGGAGTGCCACGCTACCTAAAAATAATGGTTTTTAAAAAGAATCGCTGTGTTTACGATATAGTGCTTAATCAAAAAGCTTTTGATGAAGAAACAAATCAAGATTTTGATAAGCTTATACATAGTTTTACGGCTCGGGCTGATTTATGAAAAAATATAAAAATATTAATCTCGAAAAAGTTGGCGCTTTTTTACGAAAAAAATTAGCCTATTTAGGCGGCCTGAGTATTTTATTAAAAGATTGCCTAAAAGATATTGTAAAAAAACCAGTATTAACCAAAGAATTTAGAGACCAATGCCTTAGTGTTGGCGTAGCATCCATGCCTATCGCTGCGGTAACATTATTTTTTGTGGGAGTAGTTTTTGCTTTTCAGTTTGGTTTTACCTTAAGAGCCCTAGGTGCTGTACAATTTATTGGCCGCGTAACCAGCGTGTCGTTGATCAGAGAACTTGGACCTGTTTTTACAGCCTTGGTAGTAGGGGGAAGAATTGGCGCAGGAATGGCTGCAGAAATAGGCTCTATGAGGGTTACTGAGCAAATAGATGCTATTAGTGCTTTGGGTGCAAACCCCATAAATAAACTTATTGTACCACGAGTAGTAGCGGCTACTTTAATGTTGCCATTAGTAAGTATAATCGCCACTTTTATTGGTGAAATTGGCTCTATGATCGTATCGTGGTATGAATTTAGAGTATCTCCTCTATCATTTTATGGCACTTCTGTTGCTACGGTAAAAATGCTTGATTTTATATCTGGCTTAACTAAAACTTTTTTCTTTGGGTTTGGTATTTCTTTGGTTGGCTGCTACGAAGGCTTAAATTGTGAACTTGGCACCAAAGGCGTTGGGACTGCTACAACTAAAGCCGTAGTAAATGTTTCTTTGGTAATAGTATTCACCGATTTTTTTCTTACACGATTTTTTGCATTTTTCTTTTAAATAGTAGGAAATAAATCCTTACTTGTGAATGGTTGTATAAAAAGTTCATCTCTCCTCTTTTCTTTAGGCGAAGCTGTAAAAGGCTTCGCTTTTTACTTTTTACTTATCCGCCTAAATTCAAATCAGCTTGACTTGTCCCACAATAGCTACTAACTAATAGTTTAATTGGAGGACTTATGAAAATAAAATCCCCGTATATTTACTTAGTTTTGAGTTTTTTATTATTTGAATGGGCAGGCTGCAAAAAAAAAGTTTTTGGCGATGAACCTGCTTCAAAGCACGTTGGCGCATGCAACGAAAATGATATAAAGCTGGCCATACATCCTCACAATAAAAAATTCTCCCAGCAAATGGATAAATGTGCCAGTGATGCTTGGGGAAATGAAGAAAAAACCCAAAAATGCCTTAAAACTCATTACCCTAATTTAAGCGATGGCTGTGCAAATTGTTATGGAAAAATGGCAGCTTGTGGTGCATCTCATTGCAAGTTTAAATGCCTTAGTAATCATTTTAGTGAAGGCTGTCTAAACTGTATTAATAAAAATTGTCGTGATGAACAAAAAGATAATTCTTTTAGTTTGATAAAATGTACGGGCTTAAAAGTTACAGAATTGCCATAGATATACCCCCATTTGACTTGTCTATTTTTACCTATTAATTTTTTAAGAAATTGGAATAAAAAATAATGAGGAAAATCATGAAAAAATTATTATATCTATTGGCTAGTTTTTATTTTAGTCTAAATCTTATGGCACTAGAAGATATTAATAGCTATATTTCTGAGAACCATCGCATAGAATTCTTAGACTCTGAATTTGATTCTAAACAAGCTTTTGTTTTAGCAATTCCAGGGTTTAATATTAAACCAGAATCTTTTAAGTTTGTATTAGATGAATTTGCTAAAGTGGGCATACCCGCCTTTTCCTTCTCTTTTTCGGGCACTAAAAATGGCGAAGATAAATCTTTAATGAACTTTGAAAACTGGGAAGCTAATACAAAGGCAGCTATTTATAAAACATTAGAATTAGCTCAAGCTTATAATCGTAAACTTATCATTATTGGTCATTCCATGGGTGGTCTTTACGCTTTGCATACTTTAAATGCTATGCATAATGCTGCAAATCCCCTAGATTATTTAAAAAATGTAAAACTGGCTTTATTAGCACCTGCTGATGGCCTAAAATCTTTAAAAACAGTTATCCTAAATAAAGCGCCCCTGATAAGTCTCTTTGCCTCTAACTTACCTGAAAATAATTTAGAGCTTATTGATAAAATAAGTACTATTGCACAAATGATAGAAAATTTTGAATTAGGAACTATGATATGTGGTGAACATGCAGCTCAAGCACGCCTTAGTTTAAATGCTTTTAGAGGTTTAGTTACCCCTGCCCAAAACTTAAAAAATTATCCAAAAACTTGTTCAAAAGTATTCTTTTATGAAGATGATGGTTTAATGGATCCTCAACATTATCAAAAATATCCTCAAATTTTCCCATCTTGCAGTGTTCATAATTTAGGTTTAGCTGGCAACGAAGTTTTGGCTCATACTTTTGAGCATCTTAAAAATAACCAAGCTGATCTTTATGAAAAACTTATTAATCCGGTTTTAGAAATGTTGAAAGAAACACAACCACAACAAACACAACAAAAAACAGAACAAACAGAAATAGAGTCAATAGAAAAGCTAACAGACTTAGACTTAGATTAATTTGCCTTACATATTACAAAAATGATAATCAACGTTTATATTGTTGATTATCAAGCAATATTAAATTTGTAAAAACTACTGGACTCTTAATGCCTCAGCAATGGGAAAACGTTCTGCGCGTAAGGCTGGCACCATGCCGCTTAAAATACCCACAATCAGAATAGATATAAAAGATATACTTATGGCAAATAGATCAAGCTGCGAGAGAGGATCATAGCCTATTGCTTGATGTAGATGGCGGTGTTTGGACTTTTGGTGCAGATAACAGCAATATCTAGCCAAAGCCATGGAGGTCTACTGCTTATACGCCATCACAGCTAAATGTGAAAATTGTGCAGCCTGCTCATCAAGGGCTTCGAACAAAAAGTGCAAGAGCAATAAAATAACGTGAGAGTGAGATCGATTTTCAGCTGATTCCTACGTACCGTGACCATATGATTACCCATAAGTATTGATTAGTTAACCTGAGTTTTGGATAAGCGCAGGTGATCGAATTCTGTTTTCAGCCCGTTTCTACGTGCCCTGACTCGTTCAGGGCATCCAGAGAAAATTTTTTCAACAAAGTTCCTTATATAAATCTCGCCACGTTGGATTAAACTCTTCAATTAAATTTAGTTTCCATTTTCTACACCAAGTTTTAAAACACTTTTCTCGTTTGGCTGCCTCAACGTATAACTCATGAACCTCATAATAAACAAGCATATGTACGTTATATTTTTTTGTAAAGCTATGTATTATTTTGTTCCTATGCTCCCAGACTCTTTTTATAAGATCTGTCGTAGAACCTACGTATAATGTCCCATTTCGTTGACTAGCCAAAATATAAACATAAGCTGATTTCATGGTATTTCCTTCATTGTAAAGGTTAATTATCTGGATGCCTCGCACAAGGCGTGGCACGTAGAAACGGGCTGAAAACATAATTCGAGCATCGTGGGTTATTCAAATTTATATCTTAGATTTTCTTATTTTGACTCTCTTTTTTGGCGCGTAACTTGCTGGTTTTTTGTCGCTAATATTAGATTTATTGCACATAAATTACCAAAATCAATTCCTATGTTAACCCATGCCAGTAAGATAAAACATGGGGATTAAGGGCTTATTTTCATTAACTTTTTGTGCTCAATCTGTCGTATCTGATTTTATAAAAAACGAATTTATTTTTTTAATGCTCTAACAATTAAACTGCTTCTCCAAGGAGAATTATGAAAATTATAGGCATTTTACTAAGCTTTTGCTTGAGTCCAATTGTTTTGGCTGATGAAAGTACTAAGGAGGAAATACAAAAAATTTGTCCAGGACCTGGAGGTGGTTGGCAATTTGGCTGTTACCAGTTTTTTGTTGCTGTTACCAGTTTTTTGTTAAGGAAAAATGTGTGAGCAAAAATTATTGTCAATGGGATGATACAAAAGCTCAGTGTATTCCCTTTTGTCCTTAATGCTATCACCAAAAATGGCTGCGGCACCTTTTTAAGGCGCCGATTTTATTACCAAGCATCAAAGCTCTTTTTATTATGAAACAATCAACCCCATAAAAAATTTCTTCCTATTATGGGAAAAAATATACATGTCTTCTGGATGAACATGGACTAGTATGGAGCTTTGGGAAGATTAAATTTGTAAAAACTACTGAGCTCTTAA
Organism: uncultured Myxococcales bacterium; assembly: GCA_964493205.1. GTDB lineage: Bacteria > Myxococcota > UBA727 > UBA727 > JABDBI01 > CAZBMJ01. The sequence goes on along the minus strand of CAZBMJ010000010.1, from coordinate 37,511 downwards.
TGCCTCAGCAATGGGAAAACGTTCTGCCCGTAAGGCTGGCACCATGCCGCTTAAAATACCCACAATCAGAATAGATACAAAAGATATACTTATGGCAAATAGATCAAGAGTCCAGGCAAATTTAATTTGAGGCACGACTTGAGCAATGGCATAAATAGCCCCATGATAGGCAAAAAAGCCAATAATAGCTCCTGCCATTCCAGCTTTAAAGCAAAGAGCAAAAGATTCCATCAAAAACTGCATACGCACACTTAAATTGGTGGATCCAAGAGCCTTTCGCAAGCCTATTTCTTGTAACCGCTCTGTAAGTGAGACCATCATCATGTTAGTAATACCAATACCACCAACCAAAAGTGTGACAAAAGCAAGCACTGCCAAAATTAGCCCGAATGTCATAATTAGCTGATCCATCTGTTTTAACATCTCTTGATTGGTATGAGAATAAAACCACGCTGAACGACCATATTTTTTTTCATAAAATGCTTTCACACTGTCACTTAAGTTTGCCATGTTAGTGCCATCTTTAGCTTTAAGCATCAACGTATGAATCATACCAGCAAAAAAATCGCTAGAAACCGTTTGAAAATAAGTGTAGGGGACAAAGACATCATCATTTTCAAAATTGCTATTTTGCTCTGTTCGTTCACTGAGCACACCTATAACTTGGCAAGAATAAGAATTTTTTCGTTCATTCAATGTCAGCCTATGAGATAAAGCCGATTGCCCTAAAAATAGCTCTTTGGCGAGTTTTGAGCCGATCACACAAACGGGAGTTTTATGAGAAATATTAAAACGAGAGAAATTTTTACCTTCTTTAATAGACCAGTTGGCAATACTAAAGAAGTCAAAACCTACGCCCGTTACTTTTATTTCTTTAACTGCGCTTCTGCCACCAAAAGTAGGTGCGACGCCAAAGCTTGGAGATGTTTGCACTGAAGCCTTTTGGATTTCAGGAAATACTCGCAAAAGTGGACGCAGGTCATTTTCAATATCAAATTGTTTAAAATAAAATGGTATTTTTTCACTCGCTTTTACAAAGGGATTAGGATGGCCAGAAAAGCCCAAGGTATGAACTCCCATGGCAGAAAAAGAAGCCAAAATATGTTCTCTGGCAAAGCGCCCAAGAGTAATAGTGGAAAGCACAGCGGCAATGCCAATACAGACACCAAGCATTGTCAAAAATGATCGTAACTTATGGCGCGACAAATTAGACCTTACTAAAGGTAGCAAGGCAATAAGCATGTGCATCATACGCCATACAGTAAGCTTTTCTTGAGTTTTTTTATGGGTGGGGTTGAAAGCCTGCTGTTGGCTGCTACTTGTATAATTTAGCTTACCATCACGCATTTCATAAACATGATCAAAAGATTTGGCAACTTCAGGATTATGAGTAATAACAACAATAGTTTTTCCTGCTCTGTGTAGCTCTTTTAAAAGTTCAATAACGTGATGAGTATTTTGTGAATCTAGATTACCTGTGGGTTCGTCTGCTAAAATAATCTCAGCATCGTTGATCAATGCCCTAGCAATGGCTACTCTTTGCTGCTGTCCACCTGATAGTTCATTGGGCATACTATCAAGTTTATCAGATAGCCCTAAATCTAGGGCTAAATCTTTGGCTTTTTCTAATTGTTTTTGAGAAGTTTTAGCTATTTCACAGGGGTATTTAGTGGGCAATAAAATATTTTCTAAAACATTGGCTTTGGGCAACAAATAAAAATGCTGAAAAACAAAACCAATTTTAGTGTTACGCACCATGGCTAACTCAAGATCAGACAAAGTATTGGTATCCTCACCACCGATCCATACTTGCCCACTTTGTGCACGATGAAAGCAGCCAATAATATGCAGTAAGGTTGATTTGCCTGAACCAGAGGGCCCCATAATGGCTACGCAAGCACCTTTTTCAACATGCAAACAAACATCTTTTAGTACTTTGGTATCATTATAAGAAAACGATATATTTTCTAAATTAATAGCAGCAGACATTAAAAAGAACCTGCCTTAATGGAGGAAAAGTCTACTTGGCGGACTATTTCATTGCCATCCACACCAGAAATAATCTCAAAATGAGTTTCATTTTGCAGGCCTATTTTTATATCTTTCTCTACGCCATCTTTGGTTATTAAATAATAACGATCTTGAGCTTGATTAACAAACTCATGTTCGATTATCCAGACATTTTCCTTATGGTTAGTAATTATATCGTTAATACTTGATAAACCTGAGCGCAGTTGACCATCGTTATCAAGTATTTCAATACGCACAGGATATTCAACTTGCTCTCGACCAAATCCAAAATTTTGACTTTTTTGCTCAGGAGCAAGAGCTATTTCTCGAATAATGCCATTATAAGTTTTATCAGCTAGACTGCTAGCTTTAATAACCACACTCATGCCAATTTTTAGTTTGTTAACATCAATTTCAGGTGCTTTGGCATTGATAAAATACTTTTTCATGTCGTCAATTCGCAAGATATATTTATCAACATCACCATCTTTAACATACTCACCTTCTGAACGAGGAATATTGGTCACTACGCCTTCAAAAGGAGCTCTTAGTGGAAATATGGGTTCTGAAGTTTCCAAAGAAGGTGCAATACTCACCAATGGTGTGCCTGGTGCTACATGCTCACCAACACTCACAAAAATCTTTTTAATAAAGCCGTTATAAGGAGCTGAAATCAGAGTTTGTCTAAAAGGAACTACCACACCCATAATAGTAACGCGCTGAATTAAATCACCGTACTTTATTTGCCCAAGTACTAGATTATTAGTTGATACTTGAGCAGTTTTTTTTGCTTGCCAAAAATATATACCACCGGCCAGCGCTGAGATAAACAATAATAAAATAATTATTTTTTTAAAGAGCGATTTTTTCATAGAGATCACCTTGCAGATGATAAAAGCTGATTACAGCAATAATCAAATTGTAATAAGAAGAATAATAACCATCTTTAGCCGCAAAAACAGCACTCATAGAGGTAATCAGATCCAAATATTGGATTTTGCCACGATGATATTCTGCACTCAAATATTTATAATTTTCATTTTCCAAATCAAGAAGTTTTTTGTTAAGAGCAAAGCTTTGCTCAAGTTCATTAAGAGTAGCCCTTAAATCGCTCGCTTCTTTTTCTAGTTTGAGCTCTTCCACAGACAACAAATAATTTTTGGCTTCTAAATTATGAGCATTAATAGCTACATCTCGTGAGCTTTGTCCCCATAAAAATTGGTCAAAGCTCAAAAACAGTCCAACACTCCCAAAAATATTTCTTTCTGAACCAAGCACTTTTGGCAGTTCCCCTGCTCTTTGATAATTAAGAGACACATTAAAATTCAGCTCAGGATATAAGCTTTTCTTTTTAAATTTGTAATCAGCTTGATTAGCTTCCCGCTCGTTAATAAACCGTTGATTGCTTTTATTCAGCGCAAGCTTAGGTTTTTCTAAGGGTAATATTTTGAATAGTTCTTTAGGATCTTCAATAACGAACTTAATTTGATCAAAAAGTGGCTCGCTTAGCGATAAGCCAAGAGCTAATTTTAAATTATTTTCTTGTTGAGCTAACGTTTTTGTTGATTGAATAATCTGGATATTTTCGCGTTCAAGCTGTGCTTGCAATCTTATAAGGTCAATTCTTCTTTTAAGACCTTGCATATGCATTGATTTTAATCGAGCAAGCTCTGTTTTTACGGCGCCGTATTTAGCCTTTTTAAGCTCTAGTTGCTTATGAATAAGCACAAACTCATAATAATTTTTGGCAACATCTAAAATAATATTTTCGCGTATTTCCTCCCATTTAGTCAAAGAAACTTTATAATTTAGCTTTTCTTTTTCATAACGAGCCATATTAGCTGATTTGGAAAAAATTACCTGTTCCAAACTAAGCCCAACAGCGCTTGGCAAGCTTAATTTGGTTTCACTTGGAAACAAAGTTTTATTAAGGCTTTGAGAGGCTGAAAGTCGTAAGTCTGGCAACAATGAATAAAAGGCATTTTTTTGAGTCAAGCTTTGCGCTTCAATATGATTGTGAGCTGCTTTTAACTGGGGCGAATTTTTTAGGGCGAAGTCTATAGCTTGCTTTAGATCAAAAGCCAATAATAAATTAGATAAAATCAAGCTTAAAAAAATTAAATATATGACTTTCATAAGCCTGATAATATTTTGCTAGAGCAAAACTGTAAATGGAGATAACTTGAGTTTTTAATAAGCCAAGTAATTTAATTTTTGTTTTTAGCATGTTCTAGATTAGATTAATTTGCTTAAAAGACAGTATTGGCTTTAACTTCTTAAATAATTTACAAAAATGATAATCAACGTTTATATTGTTGATTATCATGACAAACAACGGTAGTATTGTTGAATGTTAGAATTTAAACGTATTATTAATTTACCATTTTTGCTTGAGCAGAAGTCATTTTTTTTACTGGGGCCACGAGCTACTGGAAAAAGTTTTCTTATAAAACAGCAGCTTAGCAAAGATGCTATACTTTTTAATTTACTTAAAACTGATTTATTTTTTAAGCTTTCAAGCGCCCCTTGGGAACTGGAAGGTATGATTAATGCGGAGCTACAAAAAAATAAAAATCTAGGATGGATAGTAATTGACGAAATACAAAAAGTACCAGCTTTATTAGACGAAGTTCATAGATTAATAGAAGAAAAAGGATTAAGGTTTTTACTAACAGGTAGCAGTGCTCGTAAACTTAAAAGAGGACATGCAAATTTATTAGCTGGAAGAGCATGGGTTGCTCATCTTTTCCCCCTTGTTTATAAAGAAATTCCTAATTTTGATTTAGATAAATATCTTTTGTATGGTGGCCTTGCTCCTGTATACTCTAGTAAATACCCACAAGAAGAGCTCAATGCTTATGTGAGAACTTATTTATATGAGGAAATTCAAGCAGAAGGCCTTGTAAGAAAAATACCTCAATTTTCTCGTTTTTTGCATACTGCAGCTTTATCTAATGGTCAGTTAATCAACTTTGCTCAAATAGCCAGTGATACAGGCATGGCTGCTTCCACTATTAAAGAGCATTATTCTATTTTAGAAGATACTTTATTAGGATTTAGACTTAATCCTTGGATTAAATCTAAAAAACGAAAAGCTATTTCTACCTCAAAGTTTTTTTTATTTGATTTGGGTGTAACCAATACATTAGCCCAAATTAATACTTTAGAAAGAAATTCTGATCTTTATGGCAGATCTTTTGAACATTGGCTAATAATAGAAATAAAAGCATATCTTGATTATACACGCAAAAATGAAGAACTATGTTTTTGGCGTAGTAAATCAGGTATGGAAGTTGATATTATTATTGGTAACCATACTGCCGTAGAAATTAAAGCATCTAAAAGAGTAAGTAGGGAAGATTTATCAGGCTTAAAAGCGTTAGCTGAAGAAAATATTATAAAAAATTTATATTTAGTATCTCATGATCCGTTTGAAACTATTTCAAATAATATAAATATAAGACATTGGAAAAGCTTTATAGAAGACTTGTGGGCCGGCAAGATTATATAACTAAAATACTTAGATTAATTTGCTTAAAAGCCAGTATTGGCTTTTGATAATTAATTAGCTATAAAAAGCTCATGAAAAAAGCAGTTTTATTATTATCAGGCGGACTTGATTCGTCTACTACCTTGGCCATCGCAAAAAGCGAAGGCTTTTTAGTCTATGCCTTGTCGGTATTTTATGGCCAACGCAACGAGGTTGAACTCATAGCTGCCAAAAGAGTAGCTGCTTCTTTGGGTGCAGCAGAACATAAAATACTCAATCTAGACTTAAGGCTTTTTGGTGGTTCTTCATTAACGGACCAATTAGATGTTAAAGTTCATAATGAACAAGAAACATCTATTCCCAATACCTATGTACCTGCCAGAAATACTATTATGCTTTCCCTAGCTCTTGCCTATGCCGAAGTAACTAAGGCTCAAACTATATTTTTTGGTGCTAATATTCATGACTATTCTGGTTATCCAGATTGTCGGCCTGATTATATTAACGCATTTGAAAAAATGGCTAATTTAGCTACCAAAGAAAGTGTTTTAGGCAATAAAATTAGTATTAGAGCCCCATTAGTTAACTTAAGCAAAGCCCAAATCATTCAAATTGGTACTAACTTAGGGGTTGATTATTCCCTAACCCATAGTTGCTATGACCCCAAAGAAAGCCTCGCTTGTGGAGTGTGCTCGGCGTGCTTTTATAGGCATAAAGGCTTTATAGATGCTCAACTACCTGATCCAACTATTTATTATAAAATAATATAATTACTACAATTTTCTAGCACTTTTAGTAGCACCAAATCTTTTAGCGGTTGACTGCCCTACTTTAGGAAGATTATCGATTTGTTTGGGAAAAAGTTGATCTTCGCTAGTTCCGTGACCTAGCTGACCATAACTTCCTTCACCAAAGCTCCATACATTGCCATTTGTATCAAGAAGCAAGCTATGAAAACATCCTACAGCAATTGAAACTATAGGTGGAAGATTATCGATTTGTTTGGGGGAAAGCTGATTTTCTATAGTTGCATGCCCTAATTGACCACGCTCTGCACGACCACAACTAAATACTTTGCCATCTTCAGTAAGAAGCAATGTATGCCCCTCACCCGCAGCAATTGAAACTATAGGTGGAAGATTATCGATTTGTTTGGGGGAAAGCTGATTTTCTATAGTTGCATGCCCTAATTGACCACGCTCTGCACGACCACAACTAAATACTTTGCCATCTTCAGTAAGAAGCAATGTATACATCGAGCCCGCAGCAATTGAAACTATAGGTGGAAGATTATCGATTTGTTTGGGAGAAAGTAGTCTTTCTCTAGTTCCATCGCCTAATTGACCATAAAATCCCGCACCAAAGCTCCATACATTGCCATTTGTATCAAGAAGCAAGCTATGAAAACCTCCTACAACAATTGAGACTATTTTTGGAAGATTATTAATTTGTTTGGGGAAAAGTTGATGTTCTTTATTTCCATGACCTAACTGACCATCACTTCCTCCACCAAAACTCCATACATTGCCATTTGCATCAAGAAGCAATGAATGATTCTCACCCACCGCAATTGAAACTATAGGTGGAAGATTATCAATTTGTTTGGGAGAAAGTTGATTTACTGTATCTCCATGACCTAATTTGCCATAACTTCCTTCACCAAAACTCCATACATTGCCATTTGTATCAAGAAGCAATGAATGATGAGCGCTCGCCGCAATTAAAACTATAGGTGTAAGATTATCGATTTGTTTGGGAGAAAGTTGATTTACTGTATCTCCATGACCTAACTGACCATCACTTCCCCCACCAAAACTCCATACATTGCCATTTGTATCAAGAAGCAATGTACAATTGTATCCTCCAGCCATTGATAAGGACATAAGGGAAAAGTTAATCATTAACAACGTAGAAAATATAAGAAATATATTGATATTTTTTTTCATATTAGACCTTAAAAATTTAAATAGATAATTAAAAAATATAATCAGGAATTATTATCACTATTAAATCATATTAAATAGGCAAAAGAAAGCCATAGTTATTAATACTTACTAAGCATGCTATTTTAAAAATTTTTAATCTAAATTCCCAATAAAACACTGGCAAGTATGGCTAAAATAATTATGGGAGCCAGATACTTAATGATAAAACTCCAGATTTTAGCTTGCCAGGTAAAAAAGCTACAACCTTCTTGTAACTCTTGTACAGCTTGCTTTGTGCCCCATATCCACCCAGTAAAAATAGCTAAAAGTAATCCACCCATAACCATGCCTAAACTGCCCCAAATAAAATCCATAATGTCATAGATACCTACTTCGTCTATAAAAGGAATTCTAAAGTTGGTTAGATACTCAGAAGCCCCTTTTGATAAGGCAGATGGAATTCCTATTAATAAAGCACTTATACCTAGTATCCAAGTAGATTTTTTTGTAGACCACGAAGTAGATTCGCTTAAAAATGCTACTGGCATTTGCAATAGCGCTACACAGGTAGTAAAAGCTGCAAAAAATAGCATCAAGAAAAAAGCCGCTCCAATAAAATTGCCAAAAGGTAAATCCATAAAAATAGTAGGAATCACTTCAAATATAAGCCCCATGCCAGGCTCAAATGTTTTACCAGAAGAAAAAAGTGCTGGAAAAATTAATAAACCAGCCAAAAGCGCTACAAGAGTATCAAAAAAAGCTACTGAAATGCCAGAAGCTACTAAATCCTCATTTTTTGAAGCATAGCTGCCATAGGTTATTAATACTGCTTCACCCACACAAAGAGAAAAAAAAGCTTGTCCTAAAGCATATAATAAAATTTTAGGGCTAAAATCACTCCAGTTGGGAGAAAAATAAAATGCTAGACCTTCAAAACTATTTGGTAATGATAAAGAGCGTACTACTAATAAAAGTAAAAGAATTAAAAGAATAGGCATTAATATTTTACTCCATCTTTCAATTCCTTTTTGTAAGCCTCCCTGAACTAAAAAAACTACGGCCAATAATACAAGACTCATGCAACCTACTACGTTATAACTATCAGCACTAAACTTAGTAAGATTTGGAAGATTACCAAAACTCAAATTAAAAACATAGCCTAATGTCCAACCAGCAATAACTACATAGTAAGACAAAATAAAAAAAGCTACTAAAATACCCAAAAAACCCACATACTTCCAAAGACCATGCTGCTTAATAGTTTTAATAGCAGCAAAAGGATTTTTTTTAGCATAACGACCAATAGCAAATTCATTTAAGATTAAAGGAATACCTAAGAATAAAACACTCAATAAATAAAGCAAAACAAAAAGACCACCACCAAACTTGGCTGTTAAATAAGGAAACCGCTGAATATTACCTAAGCCAATCGATGCCCCTGAAGTTGCTAGGATAAAGCCAAGACGGCTTTTCCATTGTTCGCGCTTAGGTTCATTCATGTAGGGCTCCATAAAATTAAGAGTAAAATAAGGGTTTAATCTAATTTTATTTTTTTGGAAAGAGGGCGAATTAAACATATAAAAATAAGCCAGAATTATTCATTATAAATAATATCTTTTATTCTATTATTTTTGACAATGCTGTCTATGACAGCAAGGTGGATTGAAAGCCCATTTTTTTATGGCAAAAAAGTAACTCGCGCTTCTTCTACGCCCAGCACTGGTGAATGATTTTCAAGATATCTCGTAAGCGCTTCAATATCGCTTACCCCTACTTGACGATTGGTACCTTTTTTAAAAATGCTAAATCCATCGCCCCCTTCAGCAAGAAAGGCATTGGCAACTACACCATAAGTTCTTAAAGGCTCTAGCCCTTGGCCGTTAATCATTATGCTTTCTGGCTTAATTTTATGATGTATCGGCGCATTTTTCATATAGGTATAAGAAAAACCTTGAGAGATTTGTAAAATAGGAATTGTGCTAGATTCGCCACCCAAGAATTGCTCTTCTAAAAGTTCAATTATTTGTTGTCCATTAAGATTCATGCTTATTAAATTATTACCAAAGGGCAACACAGAGAAAGCTTCACTAAATGTCACATTACCGTCGCCTTCATTGGCTGGACTGCTTGCAAAAGTTAAATCAGTACGTATGCCACCGGGATTCACAAAGGCTATATCTGCCAAAGCTGAGGCTTCTAATTGAGCATCTGCAAGTACTTTACCCAGCATGGATTCACCAGCTGCATTCTTGACTTTAGACAAGTCTTTTACAACATGACCTATGACTTTATTAGCGATGGGAGCTGCGATGTCTTTATATTTTTTTATTAGGGCGGTTTGATCAGCATCTTTAATAACTTCACGGCTTACGATAAGATTATTACCCTGAGCAGAAAGCATTTTACCATTTTGTGGATCAAGAACTAAATCAATCTCAGTCACCAAGCGACCATTGGAAGCAGCGCTGGTCACAAGCTTATTATTAATCACACAATTATAGGCTTGATGGGTATGGCCACTCAAAATTACCCCTACTTGCTCGCTTAATCTATTGGCAATATCTAGAATTGGTCCAGATATACCTGGGCATTCGTTAAAGCCACCAGTGGGCAAACCACCCTCATGAATAAGCACTACGATAGTTTGCACACCTTTTTTTTCAAGCTCTGGTATCAATGCATTTATGGTGTCTGCTTCATCAAAGAAGGAAAGTCCTTCAATGCTTTGTGCTGTTGAAAATTTTTCCATGCCTTCTAGGACAACTCCAATAAAAGCTACTTTCACTGGACCAAATTCACGAATTTGATAGCCTGGAAAAAGAGTTTTTTGGGTACTATTTATCACTACATTGGCTGCAAGAAAACCAAATTGTGCCTGTTCCTGATGCTTTAATAATTGGCGCCAACCTTTATCAAACTCGTGATTACCCACCGCATTCAGATCAAGACCTAGCAAATTCATCGCTTCAATAGTGGGCTCTTCTTTAAACATGGCAGAAAGCAGTGGACTGGCACCAAATAAATCACCAGCAGATACTGTCACTGAATATTCATGGCCTTGACGCAAATTTTTAATATGAGTTGCCAAATATTCAACTCCACCAGCTTTTATACCATTGATTTCTCCAACACTGCCCATAGGCGGCTCAAGATTGCCATGAAAATCATTTATACCCAGAAGCTGCACATGAATAGGTTCACGAGCAAAAACTACGTTTGATAAAAATAGAATTAAAATTATTTTTTTCATATTTCCCCCTGATCCACGTAGCGCTAAAGCTTGCTAGTTGGCTTTGGGGCAAGGCTAGTAGCCTCGTTACTTACGAATTAATATCCTTGCGCTAAGTTTTTATGAACCAGCTATTGGACAGTTGATTATTTGGGGAAATGCAAAAGTTTTGTCTTCGCTTCTTCATACTAAAGCTTTATTACCTTATTGGCATGCTTTGCCCCAAGAAGTTTGTAAAATCTATAAAACTAGTGATGACTTTGCAGCCATAGTAATAAACCATTTTCAATATGAATAGCTCAAGCTTAAAAATAATTACCTAGAAAGTATTCGTATTTTGTTTACTAAAATTAATAATAAATGGCATAAGAAATCAGTTGATATTAGCAGTTAATATCTTTATATAAATTTCCAAAATCTTAAGGATAAGGATAGCTAATGAAACAAACTAAAATTGGTTTCTTTTTTTTCTTTGCAGTTATTTTTTCGGCATTTTCTCAAGCAGCAATATTTGTGATTCCCTGTATAAACAGCAATATTAATGGTCTTGGAATCAATTGCAAAGAATTTGGAGTCGAAGTTCAAGTCACTATACATAAAATCGAAGCCATAGAGAAAGATAATACAATAGATATTCAGCAAACCTGCGAAAAAATTTTACAAGAAGTTGCTCCAACTGATCCAAATAATTTTATGTCATTTCTTATATCAGAAATAAAATATTCTGCATTTTTTTTCCTCTCTGATCATCAAGAAGTAAAGTATGTAGATTGTGAGGCCAAACCAGTTACTGCAGTTGATTTTTTAAATTCCCCCCAAACACCATCTGGATATTGTTTTGGCGATAATCGAGCCTTCGTACAAGAAATGGAAAAAAAGATAAAAGCAGCTAATGATAGAAATAGACAAAAAAGATACGATACTATCAAAAGCTATTTATATAAACTGCAAAATAATGATTTGGAGTAGTGATTTTCATATCTGGCTTGCGATTAGTAGGCAGCTTAGCCCAGTTAGGGCGTTTTACTACCACTCGAGATTTGGCGCACGTCAAAGCAGCTTCCAATAATGCCTCTTCGTCCGTATCAGTTCCAAGCAATAGTTGCAGCATGCGAATATCTTTTTTTACTGCTGCAGATTTTTGCCTGGGGGGAAACATTGGATCGAGATAAACCACATGAGGAGAAGATTCCAAAGAGCAGTTCGTTAAAAAATCAATAGCATCAGCTTTAATAAGCTGCATAGTAAAAGGCAATTTATTGTAAGCCCGAGCGAGGCCATCTTCTAATAAGGCTGCAATAATAGGTGAGCGCTCTAACAAAGTTAGATTGGCACCCAAACTTGCAAGTATAAAAGCATCTTTTCCAAGTCCTGCTGTAGCATCTATAATATTTAGGGTTTTCCCATACTTGAGCCCCACTGCTTTGGCTATGGCTTCATTATTGTGAGTACTGCGATCTTTACGATAGAGTAAGGCTTTATCTAAAAAATCCACAAAAAGTGGTGATGGAGCCCCTTTGCCTAACTGACGTAATTCTAAATAATTAGGAGTCTTAACTAACAAAAAATCAAAAGAATTATCACCCGGTGGCAAATTTATTAATGGTAGCCCTAGCTGAGCAGCAAGTTCAGCATCATGGGCTACAGCAATTTTAGGAAAAAGCATGTTTGGCATAGAATATTGTCTATTAAGACAAAAATTAAATTTAAGCAATTACATCCTTAAGCTCTTAAGCAAGGCATCAGCGTATTCTTTAGGATGAGTATGAAAAACTGCATGCGCTGCACCTTCAATTTCGCTAATATCCAAACCCAAATTATTGGGGCTTTTAATAGGATCTTGGCTTCCTTGAATTATCTTAAAAGTATCTTTTTTACTAAGAACTATCGCTTTTTGGTCCATATGTTCTAATTCAAGCTTATCAGCAGCATTAGAACAAAAATGAATCATTGCTGATCTAGCAATGGGATTTGTTCTCATACCAGCCTTTTGAGCAATAGCACCATCTTGCGTAATAAAGCCTCCAGCTGCATGAAATATCACTGCTTGCTCAGCTGAAAAATGCTTATTGAAGCTCAATAAATCAGTGATACTCGTATTTTCTGGAAAATTAGCATTATTCACTAACAAAGTTTTTAAAAAAGAAAACGCCCCTTTCATATCTGCAAAAGATTGCACAGGGGTACCTGTAAGAACTACTTTATGCATATGAGAAGTCTTTGCCATATGGATGGCTATGTGGCCCCCTAATGACCAACCCAAAATACTTAATTTATCTTTGTTAATACTTAGCTTATCAATAAATTGATTCATAACTCGTGCATATCCTGCAAAAGTATAAAAATTGTCATAGTGCTCAAAAACCATATCGTTATTTAATTCATACTGCTCTTGCATTGTCATAGAAAAATCATCACTTTCACCATGCCCTGGCAAATCCACTTTAATTAAGCGAAAATCAGGTAAAAGCTCAGTGCTTAAATTGGAAAAGAATTCTTTTGATGCGGAGTTACCATGAATGAACAATAGGGTATTTTCCATGTGCTCATTTTCTATGGTATAGGCAATATCCATCGTAAAATCTGGATTTAAAACTATTTTTTGTTTAAGAGTTTTAGGGGCTTGCATAGCTTGCGCCATTGAGCTTGTCATAATCAATAAAGTGATACTATAATTAATAAATTTAAAAATATTTAGCATTTTTTGTTCCTGCTTTTGCTGGTTTTTAATTTAATATACTATTAAGATATTTATAAAAGGGGTGTAAGCCTATCCATTGACACAGAGTCCTAATCCTAATATTTCTAATACTTTGATAATAATCAGGGTAATCTATCATGGGTAATTTATTAGTAAGTAGTGTATTTTTAATGTTTTTGTTCAATGGCTGTCATCTATTTAATTCTGGTGACCAAAAATTTTCGCAGATTGAAGAAAGATTGGCTGTTTTAGAAAAAGCTCTTTTGTCAAACCAAGTAGTAGAACAAGAAAAGCCCTTTGATTTTCCTGTGGGTGAAAGCTATTTGCTCGGTAACAAAGATGCCAAAATTAGTATAGTGATATTTACAAATTTACAGTGTGGTTACTGCGCACGGACTGATAAAGCTTTACATGAAGCGTTGCGTGATCCAGAGCTCAAAAACAACGTTAATTTAGTAGTCAAGCATTATCCATTTTTGAGTCGCTCCAAACCAGCAACTAAAGCAGCATTTGCAGCAGGTGAACAAGGAGCAGAGAAATTTTGGCTCATGAGCGAAAAAATATATGCAAATCAAGGCGCGCTAACCGATGAAAATTTTATAAAATGGGCTAAGCAACTTGGCCTAGATATAAACAAATTTAGTGCTGACTTGCTTAATAATGACAAAAAATATGACGATATACTTGCTAAAGATTTAGAATTAGTAAAGATGGCTAAAATTAATAGTACGCCAAGCATCTTTGTTGGTGGATTCAGTTATGAGGACGAGCCAACTGCAAGCGCTATAAAAGCATTTATCAAAAAGAAAAATTTGCTTTAGGTATTAGATTTTGCCCGGCACAATGGTCCATAGCGTCAATCGCAAAAACACGAGGTTGAACAGTTCTAAAAAACCATTTTTTGTCTTATTTTTCTATTTACCGCTAAAATTAGCTAATGAATTATTTATTAAAAATCACTTTAACGTGGCAAATTATTTTAAGCATGGTTTTGGGTATTATTTGCGGCATTTTTTTTGGAGAAATGACCAGATATTTATCGTTAATTGGCCAAGCCTTTATTATGATGATGGAAATGCCTGTCTTATTATTTTTATTCTCTTCAATAGTTATAGGTATAAGCCAGCTAACTTTTAGAAATGCCAAAAAAATTTTTTTATATAGCTTATTATTTTTAAGCGGTTCATGGATTATCACTCAAATTACTATTTTTGTCCTCCCTTTGGGGTTTCCTCCCATAAAAGTAGCTGATAAATACGCCACTATTTCAAATATGAACCCTATAAAATCAAGCTTACTTGATTATTTTATCCCTCAAAATCCTTTTAAATCTTTTGCGGAAGGCACTCTGCCTGCCATTGTAATTTTTAGTATTTTCTTTGCCATGGCTTTATTGCATATAAAAAATAAACAAGGATTTTTAAAAAATTTTAGGGTTATACAAGAAATTTCTCTCAAGATGTTTAACTGGATTAATAATTTTTCGCCCATAGGAGTATTTGCTCTTACCGCATCTGCCGCTGGTGTTAGAACCTTATTAGATTTGCAACAAATACAATATTATTATTATTCGTTTATCTTTAGTTCAATTTTTGTATCTTTAATAGCTTTACCATTATTTACTACTGTATTTTTGCCATTTAGTTACAAAGACATTATTAAACCAATAATTCCAAGTTTATTAATAGCTTTTGTAACTTCTAACGTAATTATTACCTTGCCCTTTATTATTAATGCTATTGATAAAAAAATGCTTGAGTTTGGGTTTGTTAAAAACCAGTCCTATGGTTTATCAAACACATTGGTCCCTCTAAGTTATAATTTTCCTATTTCTGGCAAACTTATAAATCTCATTTTTATTATGTTTGTGGCCTGGCATTATAATATTAATTTAACTAGTGCACAGTCTTTGCAATTATCATTGTTGGGAGTCTTAACGTCTTTTGGCTCAAGCTCAAGTGCCATAAGTTTTTTGCTTGATGCCCTAGAATTGCCCAGTGATGCTTTAGAGCTTTTTATCTCTTCAGCATTAATAACTTCGCGATTTAGCGCTGTGGCAACTATTGCTTCCATAACTACCTTATGTTTTTTTAGCATTAGCTCTTTTGAGAAACGCCTACTATTTAGTTACAAAAAATTTTTAGTAGCATTGCTTGTTTGTCTTATGGGATATGGATCGTGGTTTTTAATAATAAACTATTTCAAAAAACCTATAATTAGCTTTAAAAATGATTTTTCAAGTTTAAGTATCGCCAATAAAATAGAGTATAAAATAATAGAATTAAAGGCAGTAGATGATTATCAAAATAAAGATTTTTTATTAATTGGATTTATGGACAATAATCCACCGTTTTCTTATTTTAATTCTAAAAACGACCTTGTTGGGCTAGATATTCAAGCAGCTCATGACTTAGCCAAAGACTTAAAATTAAAATTGCTCTTTGTAAAATTAAACAAAGAAGATATTACTTACGCTATAAACAATAATTTGATCAACTTAGTAATGTCTGGAATTATATTGGATAACAATTTAATAAAAAATAATATTATATCAAATAGTTATTTAGAATCTAGCGTAGGCCTATTAAGTCTTGATAAAAATGAATTAGAAACCCTAGATGACGTTTATGAAAATGAGGTTACTATTGGTGTAATAAAAAATGTTATAGCTAGCGATATATCTATGTATTTTGCTAATAGAAACTTAGTGGAATTTAATAATTATGAAGATTTTTTAAATCAAAATACTACACAAATATTAATAGCCCCATTAATTAATATTATTAATATAAGTTTAAAAAATCCATTGTATTCCACTATTAAAGATAATTTATTACCAAAAATTGACTATATTTATTTATTAAATAATAAAAGTAATTTAAGTAATTTTATAAATAACTGGATAGAGTTAAAAAAATCACAAAATTACTATAATTACCTCTACGATAAATGGGTAATAAATAAAACTAAAGAAACCCATAAAAAAAGGTGGTCCATTTGGCAAAATATAATCATGTCTCTATAATAGTACTTACTTAATTTTTATAGTTATTTATCATATTTTTTATAGCTTCATTGTTAGTCAAATCTTCAGGAGTATTCTCATCTATATTTGTAATATTTTTATCGGCTCCATGATCAAGTAACATTTTAACTATTTCTTCTTTGTTCAATTTAGCAGCAGCATGTAAAGGAGTGTTTCCATTACTATCTTGTAAATTAACATTTGCACCATTATTAATCAATTTTTCTATTATATCTTCTATTTCAAACCTATTAGTTTTTTTGCTAGCAATTGCTAAATGCAATGGAGTTTTTTTATCAATATTTTGGTTATTAATAATATTTTTAATATTATCTTTATAATGATTTATGAGAATTAATGTTGCACGCTTATTAGCATTTTGAGCAGCTAAATGTAAAGGAGTATTATCTTCTTTATCAATCGCATAAAGATCTGCTCCTATAGTTGCTAAAAAGGTTAATACATCGCCATTTCCTTCAACAGCTGCTTTATGGGCAAGAGTTTTTTCATCTTCATCTTTAGTGTTAATAGCAATTTTTAGTTGCTCTAAAGCTTCCTCTCTTTTATCCAACTTTTCATGCTCACTAAAAATGGTATTAGTGTATTCTTTATCTTCATTATTTTTTAGAAAATTCTTAAAACTTTCTTTATTTTTTATAATATTTTTTATTTTGTTGTTAAACAATTCTTTTTTGTTATCTATTTCAGCATTAATCGCTCTAATAATATTATTTATATTAGCAGTTTTTTCTGTTATATTTATTAAATCTTCAACAGCTTCTCGTAATTGTTTGCTTCCCAATTCACATAAAAGATTAATATAATTTTGATTTTCATTTTCTTCTTTAATTTTATTTATTATTATTTTTCGTACACTATTTTTAAAATTTTCTTTAGCTTTAATAAAGTCATCAAAAGTGTTTTTTATATACTCAACAGAACGAGAAGTTATATTGTTAGTAGTAGTAATAGGGCCCGGCATAGCAGGTATATGACCAAAACTACGAAGTTTTTGCTCTTCATTATCTATATCAAAAGTATCTGAAAATTCTTTTTTAGCATTACCAAATATATCGTCATTATACTTACTAAGATATGATTTAAAATCACTAAATTCCTTAAGTAGTTCATCTTTTTTAGCTTGTATATATTCTCTGGATTTTTTTTCATTTTTCAAAGTTTTTATAGCATTTTTAGTTTCTGGATTTTGCTGTTTAAATGATAAATTTTTAAGTTTATTTAATGTATTATTTAAATGTTCATCACTAAGCTGATGACGAATTATGGAGCCTTCATAAAATGGTATATTATTAAATTCTTTTAAAGCTTCTTGTTTATTTTTTTCTGCTTGGTCTAAAGGTGCTTGCTTATTTACTGGGATTTCCGCTTTTGTTGATGAGTCAGGCGTAGGGGCAATTTCAGAAGTTGTTTTTTGTGAAGCATTACCTAGTTTTGATGTAGCTTTCGAAGCTTTTTCACTGGGAGACGCTGACTTACTTATTTTTTCTTTATTTTTTTCTGTTTGGTCTAAAGAAGCTTGTTTATTTTTTTCATCTTTTTTCTTTATTTGTTCTTGAATTTGCTCATTGTCTTTTTTAGTATCTGACTTCTTAGTACCTAATTTTGGTGCACAATTGTTATCGCAAGCACTTAAACTTATTAATAATATGATCAAAATATTTAATTTCATAGTAAAGCTCTTAATTTATACACTTCATTTGACTTTAACAATTTAAATAGTTTATGCAATAGGGCGTCTAGAATCAGTATATATGAGACTGGAAAGGATCAATGGCACCTGGCGTTCTGATTTTTATGAGCTTTACGACTTACCAACGCAACTACATGAATTAATGCCGCTTTTAAATGATTATATGGATCCATTTGGCAAAATATCATCATGTCTCTATAACAGTACTTATCCATGGTATCTTAGCAAAATCAGTAGTCTCATGATAAACAACTTGGCAATTTTCGATTCTATCAAGAGGAAGGTTAAGATATTTTCTTATAGCTGTAAAAACACCGCCATGAGACACAAAAAGTACAGGCCCCCCATAAGCAAGCCCTTTTAAAAATCCTTTAATAACTCTTTGGTCAAAATCATAAACTGATTCACCACCTTTAGGAGTAACCCCTAAAAGCCAATTAGCAAAAAAATCATTATTGTTGATTGGTTGACCTTCTTTTTCGCCAAGTGAAAGTTCTTTAAGCTCATCAATAACAGCAAATGGAATATGCAAATGATTACTAATTATTTCAGCAGTTTTTTTTGCTCTCAACAAAGGGCTTGAAACTATATATTTAATATTTTCTTTTTTAATAATTTTAGCGGCACTAATAGCTTGTTTAATTCCATTTTCATTAAGTTCTATATCACTATTACCTTGGTAAATACGTTTTTTATTCCAATCAGTTTCTCCATGACGAACAAAATAAAATTGTTTTTTAGATATTTTTATAGTCATTTAGTATTCCATATAAATTACAGATAATTTATTTATTTTATAATACTGTATTTAATGATTTTCAAGGTGATTAAATAATTCTTCCTGACTTATTTGTTTGGAGTATTGGCAAAACATCATCATGTCTTTATAAATTTTACGGTTTATTGATTAAAATCAATATAGATGCTACCTAAACCAAACCATATAAAAATTTAGGAGAAAATAATTATGAAGATTTATGGAATACTACTTTTATCCATTACGGCCATGTTAGTTGGTTGTACAAGCAACAAAAAATTTGATGAAGCTATTGCTAGAATTAATCAACGACTTGATGCTTTAGAAAAACTAGTAATGCCTGCAGCACAACAACCAGAAGTACAAGCTAAAGCTTTCGATGTTCCTATGGGTAATAGCTTTGTTTTGGGTAAAAAAGATGCCCCCGTAAGCATTACTATTTTTAGTAATTTCCAATGTCCATATTGTGGACAAGCTGACAAAGATTTGCGTGCCTTACTAAATGACCCAGAACTTAAAGAAAAAATTAATATTGTATTTAAGCATTTTCCTTTTGAAAGACACGTGAATGCAAGACCTGCTTCCAAAGCTGCACTTGCTGCTGGTGAGCAAGGAAATGATAAGTTTTGGGCTATGACAGAAAAAAACTTTGCTAATCAAAGCGCTTTAACACCAGAAAATTTTAACAACTTTGCTAGAGATATTGGCTTAGATGTAGCTAAGTTTACAGCTGATTTGGCAAACAATAATCAAAAATATGATGACATTATTAATGCTGATATTAAACTTGGTGAAGAAGGCGCAAAGCTTGAAGCTACTCCATGGGTTTTAGTTAAAGGCTGGATGTATGAAGATGATATTAATGCTGCAAATATTAAAAAGTTTATTACTTCAAAAAATCTATAAAGTACATTTTCAGTGCGTTTTTCCTTGCCGCCTATGCTCCTATGAGTATGCGCGGCATCGAAATAGATCCAATTTATGTAATAATTAATATATTTTTTAATACGTTGCCAAGATTTTATTTTTTATATTGATAAAAAAAATGTCTGTTGGCAAGTAAAATCATCCTAGAATTGTGAGGGTGAATAATGAAATTCATGCTATTTATATTAAGTTTTCCCTGCTTTTGTTTTGTTATCGATGAAGAATTAATGAAACATGCAAAAGAAGAAAAAACAATAACCCAGAGTGAACAGGTAACACTGTCTTTTTATTCAATTAATTTTCAAGATCCCAACAATAAGTTTTACGTTATTGTAAAAAAAATTCATGATAAACGAGATTTAAGCTTGATAAAAGAAGAATTGTGTTCTGGGGAAAAAATTTTTAAAAAGCAGGATTTTGGCAATACTTACGCAGTTCTAGATATGAATGATGAAATTTGGTTCATTATGGAGCCAATTTTAGGGGCCGATTTAAGAACAGTTCTAATGCACATTCCAGAAGAAGACCTTGATAATGCCCTTCGATATTATATTGCGGCAGTAGCGGTTAAAAATTACCTTCTTGAGGAATTAGGTATCAAATGGGGTGACGAACATCCTGGAAATGTTATGATAGATGCGTTTAGTGGCCAAGTAAAACTGATTGATTTTGGTCTGAGTGAAAAGCTAAATCCTTCAAATAAGTCTGGGGCTTATAGGAGGATTGGACGTTATAATCTTGATCTTTTAACTCCTGAAGGCAACCCCAGATGGAAGAAATTAAGTACTAGCAAAGATAGAGATAACGCTCTTGAGTATTTAAGTTCTTCTGATTTTAAAATCAAAGAGTTTCGAAATTTAGCATGGTTTAAAAGATTTTCTTTTGAAGATATTAATCTTTTATATTTTCCACGCTCAGCGATTAAGGAAGAAAATTGGATATTTTATAATACTATTAAAGACAAAATAGTAACACCAAACATGGTAGATAGATTTTATCGTTCATCTAGTTTGGTCCATATAAACTGTTCTGGTTAGCCTGATTAGCCAAGCAAAATTATTTATTGCTTGGCTTTATTTCTTGATTAAAATTTCATAATTGATTCAAGAGTTTTTTCCACAGACTGGTAATTTAAATTTAATGATTCTATTTCAGCAAGCGTTCTTGCAATATATCCAGATGTCACCATATCTAAATCATGAAAATAATTCTTTTTATAAAGTATATCAGTAATGGTATTTAGAAGATCAACCTTGCAATTTTGATAAGTATGAGAACAAGCTAATAAAGACGTATTTTTACTATTTACACAAATATTTTTGTGCCTAAGTACAAGATCAACAATATATTCAAGTAATTCTTTATTTTTTGTTCTATATTCATTGAACTTAAATAATTTTGCAATTTTTACTATAAACTCTTTTCCTAAATCCTTAATTTCAGGTTCTTTTGCTCCAACATAATAATAAATAGTTTTTTTATTTTCATCATTAGAATTTGCATCGGAAGTAAGTTCATTGGCTTCTAAAAATGCTTTTTTAATTGTCTCAAAGTCTTTGTTTGGTTTAGTAATATTATCATAATATGATGGATCAAAATACATGTTAAGTAAAATAATTATTTTCATATTTTTAGGATTATATACATCTAAGGTTCTAGAATTACTTTTAGTAAGATAAGTAGATTCATCAACTAAAAAGAGCTTAAGTAAATCATATTTTTCTTTTTTAGTAAGTATGCTTAATAAATTTTTAAACTTATTTAATCTTTGTTGTAAATTTAGCTTTGGCATGCTGTTTATAAGACTTTTAAGAATGTCCCATTTGTCTGTGTTTGCTGCAAGCTCAAGAGAGGGTAATAAATTTTCTTCATCATCATTAAAAATTATCAATTTTTTTTCTAGTATTTTTTCCACTAAAGACCAGTTATAATTTGTAATTATACGATAAATAAACGTATCACCATTTGAAGATGTATTAGAAGTATATTTTTTATTAAAATTAAGACCATCATTATGAGTATCAATAATTTCACTTAATAAATCAAAACTATTTTTATTTATTAAAAATCCAATTATTTTAATTTGATCGGTTTTAAAATCAGCATTGATAAATTTATTTTTAATGTTTTTAATTATCTCTAAATTGTTATTATTAACCGCATAAGAAAGTAAAGTTTCATTATTAAAAAGATTATTAATAGGAAATTTATTATCAACTTTTTCTAATAAGTTAAGTATTAAATCAGAACGCTTATTGGCCATAAGAGCAGGTAGTATTTTTAAAAAATCAACATCAGTATTTGTGTTTAAAAATTCTTCTATTAATTCAAATCTGTTATTAGTAATAATATGATCGAGCAAGGTTATATGACTATATTGCGATTTATTAGGAATCAGGAGCATCTTTAAATCTAGATTATTAGAGGTTTTAATAATTTTAAGAGCTTCTGTCCATTGCTGTACAATCAAAGCATTTTTAAGGCTCTCATTAGCAAGAGATTCACAGGCAAAGAAAAATAATAAGTAAAAAGACAAAATTTTTTTAATAGAATAATCAGATAATAAATATCTCATAGATTCTCCTCTTTAAGTTTTGCACTACTAACTAAAAAAGAAGTTTAATTATTCCTTATTACATAGGCTCCAAAGAAACTACAGTCTCAATGCTATCTTGTTCACTTTCAAAAATTAGTTCTACTTTTTGAGGCTTGTTCACTAAACTATCAACATAAATAGTTATTTCTTTGTTACTTGGAGATTCTAAGCTTTTAGCTTCATCTATATAAAATTCAGAAGGATACACTTTAATGTTTTTATTCTGAGATCTATATTTCACTAAACCAGATTTTAAGCCCCAATTTTTTACTATTAGCTTTGCCTGAAAATTATTTTTTTGATCAAGAGCTATAAAATAATCATCAACATCAAGTAATACTTGTTCAAATTTAGCTCTTTGAGCAAGCTTTAGAGCTTCAAAAGCATTGATTATACCTCTTGCACAAATATTTTTGCTATTTACGCAACATGTTTGCATACAAGACTCTTGATTAAATTTTTTCATAGTAGTGGGGCAATAATCCTCACAAGACATTTTTTCAGCACTAGCTTTAAGCAAATATTCTATATGTTTCCATGAAAAATTTTTATTAATATCTAGCAATAAAGAAGCCACAGAACTGGCAATTGGTGCTGCAAAAGAAGTGCCATTGAGTTTTGTGAGTTCTAAAGATTCATTAAGACCAATAATGCTTTGCCCTGGAGCGAGAATATCAACACTGCGTCCAAAATTACTAAAATAAGCACTTTTTCTAAACTTATTAGATGCTCCCACAGAAATAACTCCAGCAGCTGAGCCTGGAAGTCTGGTATCTGCCAAAATTCCTTCGTTGCCAGAACTAGAAACTATTATTGCACCTGCATTATTAACTTGCGCAATACTATCAAGTATTGGCCCAAAAGGTGGATCATCTAAAAATTTACCCGAAAAACCAAAAGAAGCATTGATAATATTGGCTGGATGACGATTTATTTGCCAAGAAGAATTTTTAGGACAGTGAGCTAAGCTTGAACTACATACATCAATGCCTGCTGCCCACAATACTCCAAGCATTCTAGCGGATAAAGATTTGTCAGATTTTGAATCAACAGCAAATATTTGTGTATGCCAATCAATGGCTGATAAACCTATACCGTTATTAGTGCATGAGCCAAGTACACTTAATATTTCTAATCCATGAGGCGTGTTGTCTTTAATTATTGTACCTTGATTAAAATAATCTAGAATATTTTTATAAAAATATTGCCGAGTAGGGCAATAATCCATTGAAAAATCTTTGCCTTCAAAACTAAAATTGCGATCAACTATGGCTAAAACAGTTTTTTTATTGCCCTTAGTAATATTCCAAGCGGAAACTGCATCAATACCTTGTTCTCTATTCAAATGCCACTGTAAATCAAACAATGGATCAGAAGGCAATGAAGAGCTAGAAATAGTGCCACGACAAAAAGCACAAGCATCCTCTTGATATTGAATATAATTTAAACTTGCGCTGTGAATATTAGGGTGAGCTTCCAGTTTTAGCACCCACTCTTGGTCCATTTGCGCTTCTTGTGTATTTACTAAAACTATTTTTTTCTCGTAAACACCATTTTTTTTAACATATAACCATTCACCAAGAGGAGCTATTAAACTTAGATCAAATTCTTTTAGTAAATTCTGTATATTTTCTGTATTATTAGATAATAATAATAAATATTCATTTTTTACATAATATTCTTTTGTTGAATCATCCACTAAAACAGCGTCATAAATATCTGATTCAGCTATGGTGTCGTATTTTAATAAAAAAGCTATTACAATCACAAAAAATAAAAATAGTGCTAGATAAAATATTTTTTTCATATTTTAACAATATAATTATTTCTTTATTTTAATAAATAATTTAACTTATAATAATTTAAAAGAGATCTGATTATTTGTTTTTTTTGTGCTGATTATTAAATATAACCAATAACTATAAAAAATTGGAAAAATCATGATAAAACAGCTCTTTTTGGCACTTTTCTTCAGTATATCAGCCTTCTGCGCAGAAAAAGTTATAAACTATCAAGGCTCAAATGGAAGCTTGCCTAAAGAAAAAAAAATATCAGAGGTCTTTTTTTTAATGGCTCATAATGCTGGTACAGAAGATTTACTATACTCTCAACAAAGCAAAAATATTGAAAATTTAGCTAAAATAGGAGTAAGAGGGTTTAAAATACCCATGCACCTTTACTCAAAAAAAGGTCTAGTAGGCAAAGCACTTCAAATAACTGGTTTAAAAAAATCTTCTTCAGAAAAGCCTTATATAGCTTTATGTCATGAAACTACTAGTGGAAATAATTGCAGTGGCACAATAGCCTTAAGAAAAGGTCATTCACCAAAAGAAATGAAAGCTGTTTTTAAAGAGTTAGCAAATGTTATTAATAAGTATAAAAAAGAAGTTTTTATAGTAAGACTTGATTCTTCTATTTTTGGCAAAAACAAAACTAAAAATAATGGCGCAGATACATTATCAGACAACGATATTATGTCCATGTTTAATAAGGATTTAGAAGAAAGTGGACTTGCAAAATATGCCTATAAATTTTTAGAAAATAAAGTGCCATCCCTTGATGAAATGAGACAATCTGACAAAAGGCTTATAATTATTCAAGATGAAAATAATAGGCCAGATTCACCTTATACTAATCAAAAAAAATTAGTCTTACTACAATCAAAATGGTCTGATGCTAAACGAAAAGATTGTCCTGTTGATGGTTTATTAACAAGTCC
This sequence comes from uncultured Myxococcales bacterium, assembly GCA_964493205.1. Classification (GTDB taxonomy): domain Bacteria; phylum Myxococcota; class UBA727; order UBA727; family JABDBI01; genus CAZBMJ01. The sequence continues at coordinate 12,421 of CAZBMJ010000010.1, read as the reverse complement.
ACTTTTTGAAGTTAATATCAATTTTGAATATTCGTTTAATAAAGATAGTTTCACTCAAAAATTAACCTCTAAAATAATAAATAAAACATCTAAAGATTATAACGATGTTAATAGTATGACGAAAAGTTTTGAACGATTTGAAGAATGCAAAAAAAGTGCTAAAAGAGTTCCCAATATAATAGCCTCAGACTTTGTTCATAAGGGAAATCTCATAGATTTAATAGACTACTTAAATAATACCTATTAAATAACTACGTCATAGATTGAGTACTATTTTTTTCAAAAGATTTTTGCGCAGCTGTGGCTACTCTCACAGCTTTAATGGCATCATCAATATTTGGTGCTGGCGAAAAATTTTGTTGTAAACACTGTATAAAAGAACTTAGTTCGTTAAAATAACTATTTTTATAGCGCTCTACAAAGCTAAAAGGGATTCTTTGTGATTGAGCGCCAGTCTTGCTCATGCTAACTACTGACGTGGTTGTTAAGTTTGGGAGTGAAAGCATACCACGCTCACCAAAAATTTCTAAACGCTGATCATAGCCATAACCAGTTTCTCTAGAGCAATCAATAATAGCCAAGGCATTGTTTGATAGTTTTAACGATATTAAAGCTGTATCAATGTCGTTAAACTGTTTTAATTCTGGCTGTATCAAAGCATCACCCACGGCATAAACTTCAGTAATCTCTAGGCCAGAAATAAAACGCAGTGTATCAAAATCGTGAATATTAAAATCAAAAAATAAGCCACCTGAATCTTTCACAAAATTTAAATCAGGTCTTTTAGGGTCGCGATTAGTGATTTTAATTAACTGGACTTTTCCTATGGCTCCAAGAGCTACAAGTTTAGAAATTTTTTCAAAACTTGGATCAAAGCGTCGATTAAAGCCCACTTGTAATTTTATATTATTTTTATGAATAATATTTTTGAGATTTTCTAAAATTTGTATATTAAAAGAAATAGGCTTTTCACAAAAGATATGCTTGCCATGCTCAGCACATAATTTCACCAATTCCATATGAGTACTAGAAGGCGTAGCTATTATGCAAGCCTCTACCTTAGGATCTTCTAAAACAGTAGTTAAATTGCTTACTGATATATCTTGCTGAATATTTGGGTCGTAAATATAGTTAACTTTTACATCAGGAATTTTTAATAAATTTTCATAGTGGATCATACCCATACGGCCAGCGCCCAATAAAGCTACGTTAATAGTCATTATATTCTCCAATGATCACGCAAAAATTGACGAGCTTTGTGAGCATACGTGAGTGGGTGAGCTTTTTTTGGATCTTGTTCAGCTTCCACTACTAGCCAGCCATCATAATTATTTTTTTGCAAAAGCTCAAAGATCGGTACAAAGTTAATAGCCCCATCACCAGGCACACTAAAAAGGCCCGCACGTACTGCATCCATAAATGATAAATTATTTATTTTTGATTCTTCCAAAATATGTTGGCGCACGTCTTTTAAGTGCACATATTTTATGCGGTCTATATAAACAAAAAAAGCTTCTAGTGGGTCTATACCTGCTGCAAATAAATGCCCTGTATCAGGCAATAAACTAATTAATTCAGGATCAGTATTGGCCATAAGGCAATTAAGCTCTTGTTTATTTTCTACACCCGTCCCTAAGTGTTGATGATAGGCCACAAATAAGCCGGCATCATGAGCGATTTGCCCCATATGATTAAGACCTTTAAATAACAAATTCCATTGTCGTGGTGAAAACTCCACTTTGGTGGAAAAAATAGGTTTATTGCTTTGCTGTATGGAATGCCCGCATTCACACACTTTTAGCGCTTTTACACCAAGCTGTTTTAAAAAATCTACTCTGATTTTAAAATCTTCAATAGTTTGGTCATAAAATTCTACCTGCGTAAGCTTGGTGCCAATCCAATCACTGGTAGCTTGTAAATTATAATTTTTAAGAGTTTCTTTGATAAGTTCTACGCTTTTAGGAAATTTATGACCAAGCTCGCAACCAACAAAGCCCGCCTGCTTCATTTCAGCAAGACATTGTTCTAGTGAGATATCACCACCCAAAGTTTGATCATCATCGTTACTCCAATTTATTGGTGCAATGGCAAATTGAATAGGCATAAAAAAAGCTCCTTTTTTGAGCATAAGACTTACCTTTGTTGCATTAATTTTAAAGCTTAACAAGATATAATTTTAGGGTATTTACGTCGATATTTAAAGGATCAATGATTACCAAAGTAGTTTTAGGAGTTAATGTGATATTAAAATTAGGGATACTTGGTGCGGGGCGAATCGGCCGCATCCATGCTAAAAATGCTTTGGCTAATTCTTATGCAGAAGTAGTAGCCATTTGTGATCCTTTTGTTACTAAAAATGGAGCGCTCACTAGGGAAGAAGATTTTTGGAATGCTAACTTTGATGCTGTAATTATCGCAAGCCCATCTGATTTGCATGCAAAGCACGTACAAAAAGCCATAGAACTTAAAAAACATATTTTTTGTGAAAAGCCTCTTACCCAAAACTTAAGCCTGCATAATAAGTTAAAAGAGCAGCTTAAAAATTATCCTAAAATTTTTCACATTGGTTTTAATCGTCGCTTTGATGAAGACTTTTCGCTTATTGCCCACAACGTTAAACTTGGCGAAATTGGCCAAGCATATTATTTAAGAATTACTTCTAGAGATCCAGGCTTGCCCAGCTTGGAATATCTTAAAAGCAGTGGTGGCATGTTTTTTGATATGAGCATTCATGATTTTGATATGGCACGTTTTATTATGGGTGAGGAAGTTAGTGAAGTTTATGCTCGAGGAGCAGCTTTAATAAATCCTGAACTTGCCCAATTTAACGATATTGACACGGCTCTTATTACACTAAAATTTACCAATGGCGCCTTTGGAGTTATCGATAATAGCAGACAAGCAGTGTATGGCTATGATCAGCGCGTAGAAATTTTTGGCAGTTTAGGTATGCTATCAAATCAAAATCATCGTTCTACTTATTTAGAGCAAAGTGATACCTTAGGCACTCATTCTGAACCGCTTTTAAACTTTTTTTTAGAGCGCTATGAAAAATCTTATGAGCTAGAGTTGCAAAATTTTATTAACGCTTGTTTAAACTTGCCAGCTAGCATTGCGAGTATTGATGATTCATTAAAAGCTATAAAAATTGCTTATGCAGCCAAGTTATCCCTAGAGCAAAATAGGTCTGTAAAAATTGAGGAAATTTAATGTTTGATCAATCTCGCTCCTTAGATTTAATTTGTATGGGCAGAGTAGCCGTTGACTTATATGCCGAACAAATAGGGGCAAGTTTGCAAGACGCACAAACTTTTCGTAAATACGTGGGAGGTTGTGCTGGTAATATTGCCATAGGTAGTGCTCGTTTAGGTCTTAAAACCAGCATGCTCTCTTGTGTAGGCAGCGATGATTTTGGTACTTTTGTAGAAAAAACTTTGATAAGTGAAGGTGTTGATACTTCTTATTTACAAAGAACACCTAATTACCTAACTGGTTTAGTAGTTTTAGGTGTAGATCCACCAGATAATTTTCCTTTAATTTTTTTTCGTAATGATTGTGCTGATTTATTTATTGACGCCAGTATAGTTAATCCGTCATATATAGCATCAGCTAAAGCCCTGTTAATTACGGGCACAGCATTTTCTCATGCCCAAAGCGCACAAAATACTTTTGCAATTATTAAATTGGCAAAAAAGTTTAATACAAAAATTATTCTAGATATCGATTATCGCCCAGTATTATGGGGGCTTACTCATAAGGGTGATGGTGAGCAGCGATTTGTGAGTAGCACACAAGTTTCGCGCGTCTTGCAAGAAGTGCTGCCTGAATGCGATCTTATAGTGGGAACACAGGAAGAAATTACTATTGCAGGCGGCAAAGAGCTTATACAAAATCTTACTCAAGCACCTATTGTGATAAAAAAAGGTGTAGATGGTGCAGAAATATATTTTAATAAAGAAAATTCGCAATTGTTTGATGCTTATAACGTGCCAGTACTTAACGTTTTAGGTGCAGGCGATGCTTTCATGAGTGGCCTTTTATCAAGTTTGCTACTCAATAAACCTATAAAAGAAGCTTGCTTGCGAGGCAACGCTGCTGGAGCTTTAGTTGTTTCTCGCCATGGATGTGCGCCGGCTATGCCATCGTTACCAGAAGTGGAATTTTTTCAAAATAATTTACTTATAAAGCACCCGTATTTAGAAAAATTACATCAAAATATTACTCTTAAAAATAATCAGCGCCAAGCGCCCTTACCTATTATGGCTTTTTGTCATCGCTGGCAGCTTGAAGATAGTTGCCAAGAGTTTAATCAACCATTTTCTAAAATTAGTGAATTTAAAACAGCTATTGCTCAAGGCGTACTGCAAGCTTGCACACAAAATAGTATAAAAAACCCTACTATTCTAACAGACCAAATCTATGGTCATGAGGCTATGCTCGCTGTAAAAAACCATGATGTTGGCATAATTACCCCCATTGAAAAAAGCGGTGAGCCCTTAACTCAGTGGCTTGAGCCCTATTCTGCTTATGAAATTATACTCAAGCGTCCACCAAATTGGGGTGTGAAGCTCTTATGGCAGTATGATTTTAATCAGCCTAGCATAGAACAAGATCATCAAATGGCTAAACTACAAGAATTATATAACACCACAAGTAAGCTTGAGAGAAAGCTCATGCTAGAGCTTATAGCGCCCAACGAAAATCAAGTGCTAGAAATTATAAAACAAGTATATGAAAATAATATTATGCCTTATTGGTGGAAGTTGGCTGCTTTTACAAACCAAGAGAATTGGCAAAAATTAACAGCTTTAATTAACCAATTTGATAGTGATGCCAGAGTAGTTATTCTGGGTGGAGAAAGTAAGGCTATTAGCAGTTATGAACAAGCTTTTAGTATGGCAAAATCTAGTAATCACATTATTGGCTTTGCAGTGGGCCGCAGTATCTTTTGGCCAGCATGGCTGAAATTTATTAAGGGCGAATATAAAATTAAAGAAGTTCAAGAAGAAATTGCCCAAAAATATTGGTTATTTTATCAACTTTGGCTTAAGGCGTAGGTGAACTATGAGTATTAACCCTGTGATTCCTTATGAAAATGGTTTTAATGCAACAGGCATTACTAAGATTATTTCTATGGGAGAAGAAAATAATTCTCTTATGAATATGAGTGTTCTTAATTTATTAGCTGGTGAAAAATACAAAATTAACACTGGCTTTGAAACTGCTGTATTGCTTATGCAGGGTTCTGTATTGTTTAGGTATGGTTTAGAAGAACACAAAGCTGCGCGTAATAATTTTTTTAATGAGCCACCCATAGCTTTGCATGCACCTATGCAAGAACAGATAGATATTTGTGCACAAAGCCCGAGTGAACTTATAATTATTCAAGCTGAAAATAATAAAAATTTTAAAAGTGTCTTGTTTGATAAGAGCAATATATTGGAGCAAGAAGCGCGAGGGGCTGGTTTATTAGACAACACTGCTTGTCGTTTGGTGCGCACTATTTTTGATAAACGCAATGCACCAGATGCAAACTTAGTTTTAGGCGAGGTAGTTACGCCACCTGGGCGCTGGTCAAGTTATCCACCTCATCACCATGAACAACCTGAAATCTATCATTATCGTTTTAGTGAGCCACAAGGCTATGGCCACGCAGAGCTAGGAGAGCAAGTATTTAAGATCAAAAACTATGACACACTAAAAATCTTTAACCAAGAAGAGCATGCTCAAGTGGCAGCTCCTGGTTATGCCATGATGTATGTATGGGCTATTAGGCATTTGCCCAATAAACCATACACCATGCCAACATTTAATCTTTTGCATGATTGGACAAGACATGAAAGTGCCAATAGCAAAGTATGGAGGGCACTATGAACTCTATTCGTTTAACTATGGCTCAAGCCTTGGTGCGTTTTTTGGACCAACAATATTTTTTATCTGACGGCGTTGAATACAAATTTATCGAAGGTGTCATGGGTATTTTTGGTCATGGCAATGTGACAGGTTTTGGCCATGCGCTTGAATATGAAGAGCACTCTTTAAAGTTTATTCGAGGTAACAACGAACAAGGTTTAGTTCATGCAGCCACAGCTTTTGCTAAGCAGCATGATCGACAAAAGATTTTTGCAGTGACCTCAAGTATTGGTCCAGGCGCTACTAATATGATTACTGGCGCTGCCAGCGCTACTATTAATAGAATTCCTGTGTTGTTATTAGTAGGTGATACGTTTTCAAGTCGTGCTCCAGATCCAGCATTACAACAGCTTGAGCACCCCTTATCCCATCAAATTACGGTTAACGACTGTTTTAAACCAGTAAGCCGTTATTTTGATCGCATCGATCGCCCAGAACAATTAATGAGCGCCATGTTCAAAGCCATGACAGTACTCACGGATCCTGTGTTAAGTGGCGCTGTTACTATTTGTTTACCCCAAGATGTGCAGTGTGAATTATTTGATTATCCACGAAGTTTTTTTAAAAAGCGTGTTTATATACTGCGTCGTCCATTACCAGAAGCTTGGCAGCTTGAAGAAGCTGTGAAAATACTTAAAAGAAGTGAGCGGCCAGTTATTATTGCAGGTGGGGGACTACATTATTCAAAAGCTAGTAAGGCTTTGCAAAATTTTGCTGAAAACACGGCCATTCCTGTGGCGGAAACTCATGCGGGAAAAAGTGCTATTTTGCCAGATTCGTCGGTATTTTTAGGTGGCGTTGGAGTTCTTGGCACCCAAGTAGCTAATCAGTTAGTTAAAGAAGCTGATTTAGTGATTGTTATAGGCAGTAGGCTCACTGATTTTACTACCTGCTCCAATACTTTTTTTAGATCAGCAAATCTTATAACTATTAATATTGATATAAATGACGCTACCAAGCTTGATCCTAGTCTAAGTATCAATGCTGATGCTTTAAGAACTATTGAAGCCTTGCATAGCGCTTTGCTCAAAGAAAATTTTAAAACTTCAAAAATATATCAAGAAGAAGTCAAAAACAAACAAGCTGCTTGGATAAGTATTCGAGAACAGCTATTTAGCGAACAAGAGTTAGAAGCCTTTAATCAAGTACAAGTGTTAGGGTGTTTAAATAGTTTTGTTAATGAGAGTGCTATAATAGTGGCAGCAGCGGGCAGCCTACCTGGTGATTTGCAGCGGTTGTGGCATGCAGGTGAACGCAAAGGCTATCATTTAGAATATGGTTATTCTTGTATGGGCTATGAAGTTGCTGGTGGCTTAGGTGTAAAATTGGCACAACCCCATCGTGACGTTTGGGTACTTGTGGGCGATGGCAGCTATTTAATGATGCATTCAGAAATTATTACTGCCATACAAGAAGGCTTAAAAATAAATATTATGTTGTTTGATTCTGGCGGTTTTAACTGCATAACATCTTTGCAATGTACTTATGGCAGCAAAGGCTATGGCACTGATTTGATAGTTCCTATTGATTATGCTGGCTATGCTCAGGCCTTGGGTTTAAAAACCTGGGCACCCACTAATTGGCAAGAGCTTAAAGAGGCTATGCTTCTTGCGCAGCAAGATTCGGGCTGCACGTTGATTCACGTAAAAGTTGCTATGGGAAGTCAATCATCTGGTTATGATAGCTTTTGGCAGGTAGCCCACCAAGGATCAAACAATGAACTCTAATTATATATCGTGCATATCACCTCTTGATGGCCAAGATTTAGGCAAGATAGAAAAAGATTCTTTGAGCTCGCTCAATGAAAAAATTTGTAAAGCCCAAATTATACAACAAGAGTGGGCTGCACAAAGTATCAAAGCTCGTGCTCAGATAATGCTTGAGTATAGGCAATTAGTCATAAAAAATACTGAAGAATTGGTACACAGTATTCATCAAGAAAATGGTAAGACTATCATAGAAGCTCAAGCAGAAATAGAAAAAGTCATTGAGCTTACTGAGTTTGCTTGTTCGATGCCTGCTGTCATGCTTGATGCTGGTCTAGAAGTAAGCAAAGGCGTTAATTGCACCATGAGTCATAGGCCTTTGGGTTTAGTAGGAAGCATTACGCCTTTTAACTTTCCTCTTATGGTTCCTCATTGGAGCGTTCCCATTGCTCTTATGGCAGGCAATGCAGTATTTTTAAAACCTTCTGATTTAGTGCCAAGAAGTCCGATGTTAATGGCGAAGATTTTTTGTAAAGCTGGCTTGCCCGAAGGTTTATTTAACGTGCTTCAAGGTGGAGCAGAAATAGTCCATGCTTTGTGTGAACATGAGGCTATTAAGGCTATAAGTTTTGTGGGTTCTACGAGTGTAGCGCAATTGGTTTATCGGCAAGCTACTCATAATTTAAAGCGTGCTTTGTGTTTGGGTGGCGCTAAAAATCATTTATTAGTCTTGCCTGACGCAGATATGAAAATGACCGCAGAAAATGTGGTGGCGTCTATGAGCGGTATGGCAGGTCAGCGATGCATGGCAGCTTCTGTGATGATTGCTATTGGTGATTGTGGTGATCTTATTGCGTTGATTATTGAGGAAGCAAAAAAAGTAGTGCCTGGCAAAAACTTAGGAGCCATTATTTCATCCCAAGCTAAAAAGCGTATTGAAGAGCATATTAAGTTTGCACAAGAAGATGGCGCTCAAATTATTCTTGATGGTCGAGGAGTAATAGTAAAAGGCAAAGAGGCTGGCAATTATATTGGCCCTACTATTATTGATCATGTAAAACCTCATATGCGTGCTGCCCATGAAGAAATTTTTGGCCCAGTGCTCAGTATTATTCGAGCTCAAACTATTGATGAAGGGATTAAAATTCAAAATAGCAATGCTTATGGAAATGGTGCATCGGTTTATACACAAAGTGGCAGCCTTGCTAGTTATGTTAAACAAAAACTAAGCGCCGGTATGATCGGCACTAATATAGGCGTACCAGTACCAAGAGAACCATTTTCTTTTGGCGGCACTAAAGCCTCTAAGTTTGGTGCTGGGGATATTACAGGAGTAAGTTCTATTGGGTTTTGGACGCAACTTGTAAAATACACTACCAAGTGGTCAGCAAAAGATAAAACCAATTGGATGAGTTAATATTTACTATTATTTCTCATTATTCCCCGTCGCTATCGCTTAGTTCAGCATCTTGTATTTTTGAAAGCTCTTGCTGGCTAAGTTCACTTGATGGGGAACTAAGATTATTTAAAGCAAGACCAATTTGTCTTTTAGTCTTATTATTATTTTTTATTTTGCTCCATTCAGGGATAACAAAACATGGATATCCTGTATGATAGCTTCCGCGGCTGAGAAAAACTAATTCTGTAGATTGCTCAATTTCATTGATGCCTTTAACCCCACGACCTCCATTGATCAAGGCATGGCATTTAGCGCAATTTAATATGGAGCCTGCGATATATTGGTAAGGAACATTCTTAAAGCCATTATAATTATCCAGTTTGCCCAGGGCTGCTTGCGGCTGTAGTAATAAATAGTTAATAATATTTAATTCAGCATGCAAATTAAATGGATTATCAAGTATTGTCACATTTTGCTCATTAATATTATTTAGAATATTAACCAGTAGTAGTTCAATATTATCAGCATCATCCCTGCCATTAAGCGCTATAGCTAACTTAATTTTATCGATATTTTGTCGAGCCTGTTTTTGAGTATGAGTATTTTGTATAGTGATATCCGCAATTTTTTGTTTTTCACTTTTAATATATTCTTTTAAATCGCCGGTATTATTGTGTAATATATTAGAGTATTTAATAATATTTTGTAAGGCTAAAATAAGCTGTCCATTGGAACGGGTGCTTTTAGTAGAAATTATTAATCTAGTAGCATAATTATTAGGAATTATGGCCAAAGAGATAGAACCAGCTGAATCACCAATTCCTATACCGATCTCTCGGCTTAAAAGACGAGCCAAGGTGTCCATTAGCCTATGACCTTTTTCGCTTAGCTTATCTTGTGTTGGGCTTATTTGTTGTACAAGATTATTTTTCATACTTGCAGATTCTATACCACGAAATAGATCAGCATAAGTTTTCTTGGGAAGCTCTGGTTCTACATTTAGTGGTTCCATATCTGTTGGCACGGTAATTTCAATAAGTTTTTTTGTCTTATTATTTTTTTTCTTCTTTTTATTCTTATTCTTATTTTTTTTGTTGTTTGATTTTATTTTTGTAGGTGTCTTTTTCTGTACATTATATTTATGCACATCTATTCCTAAGCTTTCCATCACTTGGTGAGCATAGGGGGCCAAATGGGCTGTTACTGATAATTCTTCTATATCATTAAAAGAATTAATAAAATCGATACTATCTTGAAGACCGTTTAATTTAATATTTTTTTTAGCTTCTTCAAATAAGTAAAAAAAGTATATTTGCAATAGATCAAAAGGAGATGAAGCAATAATGTCTAAACCAATTTGCCGGCTTTTATTAACTTCCAAGTTATTCTTTAGAAGTTTGCGAAATACTTCTAAAGATGTAGATGGATTATTTATAAGTCTAATTTTTTCTAAGATTAAAGGTTTTAAAATTTCTGGAACCTCATCATGTTGCGCCAAATTATTTAGCGCTTCCTTAATCTGATTATCGTCAATAAAATTTCTATTAATAATAGCATGAATAATATTTAATTTATTTTTAATAGTTTTATTTATTTCACTTACTTTATACAAAATATCTGTCACTTCATCGTTTTTTAAGAAGAGCTCATTTTTTTCTAATTCATTAACACTAGCTTTATCTCTTAATAAAAAACCTGTTTTTTTGTAATGGAAAAAAAACTTGTTAGGCGTATTATTATCAACCAAAATATGAATTTTCTCTGAGTCTTCAAAATCTATATTGGTACTAATTAATTCTTTTTTGAGGAGTCGCAAATTTTTATGCACTATTTTTGCTTCTAAAAGTTTTTTAGGATGGATAATCCCAATTTGTTGAAGTAATTTATTTTCCTGCAAAAAATTATATATAGTTTTTATTTCTTGTGGCAGATATTCAATAGCATCAATATCAATATCAAAAAAATAATTATCAAATTCTTCAGGGGTGACAACTAAACCTAAGCAAGATCCAATAGCACTGCTACCGGGTTCTAGTTTACTGCTAGCTAGATTTTTTTTCACGATTTCTAAATATTCAAAAGCTGTTTGCTGAGCGTTAATTATACTTTTATTTTCCATAGAAAATACTGATAAATTTATCATTAAAATAAATATTATTAATTTCATTATATACCCTATTTAATACTCTGATTAATGATACATTATACACCTAAATTTTCATGTCAATGGAGCATTAAAAATCCTGATAACTATCTGATTAAATGTCACTTTTAATAATAAAAAAATAAAACCTAAAAAACAATGAATAGTATCCGCAAGATATTTACTCACTCAGAGGCACAAAATTAGTCTTTGGGGCATGTTTATGAGTTTATCTCGCTTAATACAAATTGATGCCTTGCGAGGCATACTACTTATCATGATGACGATGGATCATCTTTTGCTATGGCCCTTTGATTTTTGGCCAACAATTTATGCCCATTTGTATGCATAGGCGGCAGGTTAAGGATTTTAAGCAGGTAATATCTAAATTTAATTGACCACCGTTGGTAGTGAACTTCCAAAATATTTTGTGCATAAAATACCTATCTATCACCACTCTCTACGTGCCGCGCCCATATGATTACCCATAAGTAACGTGAGTTCGACGTAAAAAAAACTGATATACAAGTTTTGAATAAGCCAAGATGTTCGAATTATGTTTTCAGCCCCTCTCTACGTGCCACGCCTTGTGCGAGGCATCCAGATAATTAACTTTTACAAAGGTAGAAATTAGTTTTCTGGATAGCGTGAACAAGTAACGCTACGTAGGAATCAGTTGAAAATCGATTTCACTTAAATCCTTATGTCGAACTCACGTTTATTAATGGCGATTGGATTTTATTATCCCTACTTGCAAAACGAACAAAAAAAATATGATTATAATCTTATAAAAAGCCTTGCCAGACGTCGTCAAAACGCCTCCTTCTAAAGAACAGCTCGTAAGTGGTTGATTTAAACATCTATTTTAACCAGTTTAAGCCCAAATGTTTTAGCACGGGAGCTGAGATTTTTGATTACCTTTTCTCTATATTGCTTTTCATAGTAATCTGCACTTGTTTCAACATATTCCTTACGATTGCTAAGCATATTAAAAATAATGAGGGCTAGCTTATGAGCTGTGGCTGTAATGGCTTTTGGACTACCTAAACGAGACTTTAATCTTCTAAAAAAAGCTCCTAAGGCACTTTTGCTATGATGCAGAGTGCCCGCTGCTAGGCGCAAAGCACAAGCTGCATAATTGCTAGTCCTTTTACTTTTACCTCCCAATCTTTTGCCTCCAGAAACCTTGTTGCCAGGACATAATCCTAACTGTCCAGCCCCCTATATAATGTGGAGAGAATTAAGTCGTAGATTTAATTA
>CAZBMJ010000009.1:0-65355 GCA_964493205.1 uncultured Myxococcales bacterium | reverse complement strand
CTCAGATTAACTAATCAATACTTATGGGTAATCATATGGTCACGCTACGTAGGGAAGGGCTGAAAAAGCAATATACTATGTGGATTTGTGTATAAGAGACATGACTAGTTCACGGCACGTAGAGACTGAGGGCAAACTACATAATGGTTATTTTATCTCAAATATCAAAAAAATTTTCATGCGTAGGGCTTACCCAAGCCAGTATATTATTACTATTACTCTTCATAGTTTATCAATTGAAGTTTATATCAAATAATATATATGATGCTGGAGCATTTTTAGTAATTTTATTTCAAATATTTATGCCAATAAATATTATTAACAATAAAAAAGAATCATTAGAAAACTATAATTTACATGCTTATAATTTAGAATTTTTAACAAATATAAAATACAAAAAAATTATAAAAGATTTTTTAATAACTATATTTATAGCTATTATAATTTTTATTCCCTATATATTTTTTTATTTAAAATTTAATTCTAATTTTAGATTTTCTTTAACTATTCCAGAATCATGGCCCTTAGAAATAATTACCCAAATTTTTGTGGTAGCTATGCCAGAAGAGATTTTTTATCGTGGGTTTCTACAAAACTCTTTAAAAAAGAAATATTCGTTAATAAATTCAATACTTATAACAAACCTGTTTTTTGCTTTAAGTCATTTTGTTGGTGGTTTTAATCCTCTACGGCTTTTAACGTTTTTTCCAGGCTTAGTTTTCTCTTTTTTATCCTATAAAACAAAAAGTGTTTTAGCTCCTATAATTTTTCATGCTTTATGCAACTTGCTTGGGCAAATTTTATGGTATAGTCTCAAACCATGAAAAAAGACGATAACTTAATAGCAGAAAATAGACGTGCTCGCCACGATTATGAAATCAGCGATACCATAGAGTGTGGTATTGTGTTATGCGGCAGTGAAGTAAAGTCTTTGCGTCAGCATATGGTTAACTTTAGAGATTCTTATGCCTTAGTAAAAAGTAATGAAATTTTTATTATTGGACTGCGCATAGATATATTTAGACAAGCCACCCACGTTCAACCTAATCCAGAACAAACCAGAAAGCTTTTACTCAACAGAAAAGAAATAACTAAAATACAAAAACTAATGCATAATAAAAGCATTAGTTTAATACCCTTAAAGCTTTATTTTAAAGGCCACTTAGTCAAGATTTTGCTAGGATTAGCAAAAGGTAAAAACAAAGCAGATAAACGCCAAAGCTTAAAGGAAGAAACAGTAAAGAAAGAGCTAGCAAGAGTATTAAAGAGAGGCTAAAATCTCTGAATTTTTAACTATCTAATTTAACCTATACACATAAACACAGCTATTTGTATATAATTTGTTATGTTCTATTGTTTTTTTATTTATAAATATATTATTTTCTACAATACAAGCATTAGCAATAAAACATTTAAATCTTTTAGAAGAATTTTTAGTAGTATCAAAAATTCCTATTAGGTATAACCCATGTTCGCTGTGAAAAGTAGCTTCTTGAACATAGGCCTTAAAACTATTTTTGATTATGCTAATATCTTTAGTTTCTGCTTCAAAATGCGGGCCTCCATCAAATGGATCTATCTTATCGCTATAAGTAAAACCAATACTTGATAATAAATGAGCAGCACCTTGGGACTTCTCCCCTACTTTTCCTATGACATCTTGGGCAAAATCAGAAAGTAAACAAGAATAAATATCACCATTAGGAAAAAGGCTTAATATAAATTCTTTATTTTCCCTCGAAAGCTGGTCTGCTTCGTAATAATTAAGCCCAGTAAATTTTTGACCGATTGCTTGCCATAAAGAAGGTTCTTCATGAGGAGTTATTGGGGGCAACAATTCGGCTATTACTCTTCTAGAAAACAAATCTGGTCTCATTGCTATAAATAAAAATCTTGAAAAACTCAATATTCGACCTAGTTTTTGAGGATGAGAACGATATTGCGGGTTTAGTACTAAACTTCCTACTTCACTTGGGCCATCAAAACTTTGACCTAGGCGCAAAATTTTATGCTTAAAATATTTATTAAGACTAGCAGAATAACGCTCTTGGGTAGTTACACTAAAAAAAGTATGAGGAGAATCCAATGTTCCATGTTTTGCAAATATTTGACTTACGCCTATAACTTGATTGTTTGAGCTTTCTAACAAAAATAAAAAAGTTCTTTTGGTTGGATCTTTTTCGCTTAAAGAAAAAGAAGACATGGATGATAAAATTATTTTTTCTAATTCTGTTTTATTGGCTGGCAAAGTAACAGTATTTAGTATATTTGACAGTTTGTATACAGAATCGAGGTCAGAAATGTCAGCATCGCGAATAGTAAATTCTAAAAATTCATCATAGAGTTTCATTTAACTACCTTAAAATAAACATTTTTCGCGGTTTAATAAAGCCCTACTTGACCCTATTTTTATACATACTAACCTTTTTGTTTTAGATATTTAATAATTGCAAAAACAAACACTTATACAAAGGTCACATATGACTCAAAAAAGCAACTTAGATAATAGTACCAAACAACATATCGATTTAGTTCACGTAAATATTCCCCAAAGCTTACAGGAAAAAATAACCCACTTAGGCTATAAAAATCTCACGAGTTTTCAAAATCAAATTATCAGCTTAGCCCAAGAAAGAAAAAATATTTTGGCATATGGAAGTGCATACGGAAAATCTTTAGCTTTTAATTTATCTATTATAACAACTATAGATATAACTAAAAAATCTAGCCAAAGTTTAATTATAACTCCAAATATGTTGCAAGCAGAAATGATTGAAAAAGAATTAAATAATCTTACAGATAATCAAAATTGTGCTGGAATATATAATAAAAAAGAAGAAAATAAAATTATAATTATTTGCACGTATGAACAGCTAAATGAAGCAATACAAAATATTAATTTTAACGATATAAATATTGTATTTTTAGATGGTATTGGGGTAGAAAACACTAATAATACTCTTAGATATTTATTAGAAGCTAAAAAGTCGCTACAATGCTTAATATTTTCTCCTACAAATATTGATATTATTCATTCCTATAGATTAGAATCCATAGAAAATGTCTGTTTAGTAGAAAATAATCATCAGCCAGTAATTATTAAACCCTGCCTTCATATTGCCCATCAACAAAATGAAAATTTACCTAAGCCAAGAACTTTGCTAGCGGTTATAGAAAATCACAAAAAAGATGCTTATTTAATAACTTGTAATAATCAAGATGAATGTTTTTTACTTGATAGATTTTTAGCTCGTTATGGACACGAAATAAGAAGCATCACCGACGAAAGATCTCAAGATATTTCAAAAAGTATTGATGACTTAGTGAATAAAAAAATTAGTATCTTAATATGTCCTAGTGATTTTTTAGTATCTCAAGATTTAAGTCATGTTGAATATATTATTAACTATAATATTTTTGATAAACCATCTGTTTATGAACAAGTAACTCAATTTAATAAACAAGCCGCTGGGGTTCATAGAACTATTATAAATATTGTATCAAGCAGAGAATTAGGGTTTTTAACATCTCTTAAGTCACAATGTAATATTATTTTTGAGCATCAAACCTTGCCTAACGATGAAGAGATTATTAATCTTAGTGCTAAAAGAATAATAAACTTTATCAATAAACAAGCCCAAGACGTTGAACTTGGACAATTTATTGAACTCACAGAAAAAATATTGAAAGACAATGATGCTACACTAGCTATTGCTTTTTTGATAAAAGAACATTTTTTAAAACGAGCCACAGCATCACTTAGACCCGCTTTGGAAAAACCCCGTGAATACAAAAAGCGAGATTTTAAAGAAAATAATTTTAGAGAAAATAAGTTTAGAAAAAATCATACAGAAGAGCCTGGCGAACAAGAAGAGAATAAGCCTCTTACTACTGAGGCCCACACACCAAAAGAACGTGCACCTAGAGCTGAACAGGTGGAAGTTACTAAAGATGCTCTTGCCAGATTGTATGTTTCTTTAGGACAAAATGATGGGTTTGATGACTTAGCCACCCTTGCTCAATTTTTAAGCGAAAAATCAAATATTGATTTAGGGCATTTTTCAGGCGGTGGAATGGTTAGAGAACAAAGTGCTCATGTAGAGGTTGATGAAGAAGTTGCTCAAGCTATTATCGATGCCGTTAATAATCAGGAAAAACCTAATAAAAATGATGGTAATGATGTAATAGTGTGTGAAAGAGCAAAACAACAATCTTTTAAACCAAGGTTTCAAAAAAAGCCTTACAGGAATAATTATAAAAGAAATTAAAGGGTAATATGCAAAAATTAACAACGTCTTCTTTGTTTATTTGTCTGATGTTTAGTAGCTTATTTTTAAATTCTACTACCAAAAAATATTTCATTAATAATTTGAAAAATATTTCATCTATACAAAAAGAAGCTGATAATGGCTGTGCTAAGTCTATGTATACTCTGGCTATGTTTTTTCACTATAATCGTGCTTATGAGACTAGCAAAGAATTATTGCTGAAAGCAGCAGACAAAAATTATGCAAAAGCTCATTATGAATTAGGATTGTTATATCAGTATCGTTTGGCTGTTACAGAAGAAGAAAGTAATCGATCAGATCTAATCGCCATAGAACACTTTAGAAAATCTCATGAAAGTGGTTATTGGCCAAATCGCGACTATCATGATTATGATTTTCTAAAAAAAGAGTAAATTTTTAAATAAGTTTTTCACAAATATCTGAAATAAGGCCAAATTGTTTTTCTATAATAACTTTGGTCTTGTTTTCTATTTTTTTATGTCCCCAAATGATAAAATTTATATTAAATTTAATAATAAATTTATTTAATAAACTTAAATGAGGATTTAAATACTTAATATTTTTAATTATTTTATTGATTTTTATTAGTTCTAAAATATTAATTTTTTTATCTATTAATAAAGCTAGTTCAAAATCTCTACTAATTTCTGAAAAATTTATCAGAATATCGGCATTAAAACTAGATATTACTATCTTGAATTTATTTTTATAATCAGTAAGTATTGATATCAAATTAATATAAGCATTTTTATCTTTATTTAAAAAAGTTTCTTTAAGTTCTATATTAAGTATTTTATCTTTAGGCAGTGTTAATAATACTTCTGATAATAACGGAATATAATAATTATTATTATACTTTGAAGAAGTTAAAATAACACTCTTTAAGTCTAATATATTAAGATTATCAATGTCTTTATTAGAGCTACTTAAACGCTGTAGGTTATCGTCGTGAAAAACCACAGGAACTAAGTCTTTGCTCAGCTGAACATCAAACTCAATGCCATCAGCACCAGATTCAAAAGCAGCTAAAAATGCTTCTAGCGTATTTTCTAAATGCTTAGAAGTAAGGCCCCTGTGAGCTAAGATATAAGTTTTTTGTGTTTTAATATATTTGTTTTTATTATGACAAGAATAATAAAAACAAAAAAAATAGAATAATATCTTATTTATAAACTCTTTTACCAAACAACCTGCTCCCTATTCTTACAAAAGTAGAACCATAATTTATTGCTTCTATAAAATCATCGCTCATACCCATGGATAATTCCACTTTAGTAAGCAAATTTTTTTCTACTATTTGCTGCTTTAAAATAAGCATTTTTTCAAACCAATAATCACTAGTTTTAGTAGTTTTGGTTGGCAAAACACACATTAAACCTAGGCAACTCAAATTTTTGTATTTTCTTATATTTTTTAAGACATCAAAAATTTCTTCTTCTAAAAATCCTAAGCGATTATTTGTGGGTAACAAATTTATCTGTAAAAAATAATTAATTTTTTTAAGAGCTATTTTATCAAGTATTTCAAGTTGAGATATTTTAGAAATACTATGAATAAAATCTATATTTATTAAGCTTTTTATTTTATTGCTTTGAATATTTCCTAAAAAATGCCAAATAATATCATTAATATTATTTTGTTTTGCTAAATTAATTTTACAAAGCAATTCTTGAACATAGCTTTCACCAAAATTTCTTACACCAAGATCATAAAGTTCTTTAATTGCTTCAAAGCTTTGAGCTTTTGAAACTGCTACTAAAGTAATTTGATTATTAAGCTTTTTATTAATATAAGTTAAGTTATCGATCATATTAGCTCTTAAATATCTTTTTAAAATCTGTTTTTTTATAAAAACAAAAATTTAAAATAAGTGCATTAATAATACCACCAAAATGAGCAGCGCTAGAAATTGAATCAGAGGAAAATGAATAAAAAATTTCAAGAGCTATACTTACAAAAACAATATTTCTTCCACTCATAGGAAAAATGCCAAAAATATAAATTTTTTCATTAGGAAAGCTACTACCCCAAACTATTAATAAAGCCATGGAAGCCGCAGAAAACCCCAATACTAAAGAAGAACTAAGACCTAATAAAAAAGAACCTACTACAAATAAACCGCCCATCACAATAGAAGAAAAAATCAAAATTAAAAATTTTTTTACTCCCAAGTATCCCTCTAAAATGGGACCCATTGAATAAATCATTAAACAATTTAAAATAACATGCATAGGTGATGATAGATCATGTATAAAACCATAAGTAAACAATCGCCAAATTTGAAAAGAATTAATGGTTAAGTACGGATCTAACCATAGCTGAGAATAAACAAAGGAGCCTAAAGCTGTTTTAAAAAAAATAACCCCTAATAAATGTATGCCAATAATGGCTATTAATAAATTAGCAACAGTGGTAGTTATACCGTTAAAACCTATATTATTTCTCATGGAACGTCCTAAAGCTTTAGTGTAGAAACAAAGCATAACTTAGACTAAAACGACTTGATAAACTAGGCTAATGCCTTATGATAATTGTAAAAATTGGAGTAAATTTAGATGAACAAGCTACCAATAACTCCTGAAGGCTATAATAAGCTCTCTAAAGAGTTAGAATACTTACTAACTGAAGTAAGACCAAAGACTATAAGCGATATCGCAGAAGCAAGAGCTCATGGTGACTTGTCAGAAAATGCTGAATATGATGCAGCAAGAGAAAGACAAGGCATGGTGGAAGCACGAATCAGATTTTTGCAAACGCGCATACAACTCTATGAAGTAGTAGACCCCAAAAATTTACAGGGGGATAAAGTTACTTTTGGTGCAACCGTTTGTATTATGGATTGTGACACCGAAAAAGAAGAAGTTTGGCAAATTGTAGGTGAAGACGAAGCTGATTTAAAAGAAAAAAAAATTAGCATTACTTCACCTATGGGTAGGGCTTTAATAGGCAAATGTGTGGGCGACGCTGTAGAAATCACTACTCCTCGTGGAATTAGAGAATGTGAAGTAGTTTATTTAAAATTCATTTAGGGGATTTTGATTATAAACACTAATATTTTAGCTTCAGAGCTTTCTAGCTTGTCCCAAGTAGGGCCAAAAACCGTTTCAGCCTTAGCTACACATGGCATTAACTCAATTTTTCAGTTATTGCTGAGGCCGCCAAAATCTATAATTACTCAAAATGAATCTTTGGGTTTTAGATTTATGCAAGCTGGCAGATACTATATTGCCAAAGGTGAAGTTAAAGCAAGCAAAGTTTCTGGTTTTGGCCCTAAAAAAAGATTAGAAGTGATAGTAGAAGATAAAACAGGTTGTATATCTTTAATATTTTTTGGTCCTGCAGTAAATTATGTGCAGACTAAACTTACTCCTCAAAAAATCGTTACTATAAGTGGAGAAGCAAAAGATTTTTTAGGCAGAGTACAAATGGTACATCCTAAAATACTCAACGAAGATCTTGATATAATAGAAAAACAAGAATCAAATTACTCACAAATAGCTGGCATAAGTCCATCGTTATTTAAAAAAATTGTCGATAAAGCATTAAGTAAACTTAGTACAAACAATAATTTAGATCACCTAAGCGAAGATCTATTAAAAAATAATCATTTATCACCGTTATATCCTTCGCTTCTTAAAATTCATCAGCCAGATAATAAAAATGGCTGTAACTTTGATAATAAAACGAGTTGTAATTTTTTTAGAAGAGTCGCTTTTGAAGAGCTATTATCTTTTTATGTACCTATGTTTAAAAATCAAAAAAAAGATAATTTTATAAGATCATTAGTAATAAAGACCCAAAGCATTAATAAGCTTGCTTCAGAAATCTTGCCTTTTGAACTAACACTTGCCCAAGTACAAGTTCTAGAAGAAATTATTCTAGATATGTCGCTTAATAAGCCTATGCTGAGACTTTTACAGGGTGATGTTGGTTGTGGTAAAACTGCAGTGAGTGCTATTGCGGCATTACACGTAGTAACTAGCAATAATCAAGTAGCTTTAATGGCGCCTACCGAAATTTTAGCAAGGCAATTATATGAAGTGTATTTAAATTTTTTTGAGTCTAAAACCCATATAAAAATAGCCTTGCTCACTTCGAGTACTTCTAACAAAGAACGCTCTCAAATAACCAAAGAGTTATCAGAAGGCAGCATAAATATTTTAATAGGAACTCATGCATTATTAAGTAATGATATTATTTTTAAAAGCTTAGGCTTATTTGTTATTGATGAACAGCATAGATTTGGAGTAAATCAACGAGCAAGTTTATTAAAATCTTGCAAAGATCGACAAGATTTTTATCCACACTTATTAGTAATGTCAGCAACACCAATCCCTAGAAGCTTAGCTCTTACTATTTATCATGACTTAGATTTATCTGTTATTACGCAGCGCCCACAAGGCCGGCTACCTATTGAAACTAAAATTTTTAGTGGCCCCGTGCTCAAATCTCTTAATAAAATATGCGAACGAATAATAGCAAGTAACCAAAAAGCTTTTATTGTTTTTCCTTTGGTAGAAGAATCAGAAACTCTCGACTTAGAAAATGCGACCAAAGCATATTTAGAAATTAAGACTACTTTTGGTGAGAATTCTTGTCTCATGGTGCATGGCCAAATGAAACCCAAAGAAAAAGATTTAGCAATGCAAAGTTTCAAAGATAGCAACGCTAATTTTTTAGTAGCCACAAGTGTTATAGAAGTAGGAGTAGATATACCACAGGCAAGTGTGATGATTATTGTCCATCCAGAAAGATTTGGTTTGGCTCAACTTCATCAACTACGAGGTCGCGTTGGTAGGGGCAAGCTCAAAAGCTTTTGTTTTTTACTTACAGATATAGAAAATAAATTTTCAAGCTCTTATAAAAGATTAGAAGCACTATGCAAAACTCAAGATGGGTTTGCCCTAGCTCAAGCAGACTTAGAGCACAGAGGTCCAGGCGAAATTTTAGGTACCAAGCAATCTGGCTTACCTAACTTTAATATTTTTAACTATAAAGATTTTGCTTCTTTAGTACCCCTTGCTAAGTCTTATGCAAAAGAAATAGTTAATAATAATATTACACAAGATCATGCTCACTTATTAAGCAAAGATATTAATTTTTCCTAATAGACTTGTTGTCAAGTGGCATCAAATCGAATCCTTCTCAAAAAACTGCTGTGCTTTTTCTTGCACTTGTGTGTCTGAACTTAGTAAGAGTATTTGCTTAATTATCTTAAACACATCATTATTTAGGCCTTCATATTCTTCTAACATATTTAAATAATCCATTAGAATTTCACTGGGTATTTCTGAAAAATATTTTTGCAAATTTAACTGAACTTCAAGCTTTAAATCTTTAGGTATTTGTTTAATTTGCATCAAAAGTTTTAAAGCAGGTTTAGAAAATTCTTTTCGATTCAAATAAGTAAAACAGATCTTGATTAGCTCTGAGTCCTCTTGAGAATCTTTGTACATAACTGTGAGTGCCGTTAACAAAGGTTCAATTGAACGTGTAATATTAACTCCTGTTAATTTTTCTAAAAACATTTTAAAAATTTCTGCTCTTTTTGCTTCAATTTCTTGTGAATTCTGGCTTGTAAAAAATTCACTTATCTCACGAATCAAAATATTTCTTTTGGGAAAAATATTTACTTTGCGAAATTCTTGAATTTTATTATCTAAAATCAAAGGGCCATGTTCTTGGGAATTTCTCAAACAATTCATTATAAATTCTCGATGCTGCTTTTCATCAAGCATTTTTAGGCTTACTTTTTGCACTTCTTCTCGTTGTGTACCATTTAAATAAGCGATTTCAAAAATATGATAAATAGTTTGGCGCAATTCAAAACACTCTGTTTCATTTTTAAAAACCAAAAATAACAATTCAAATAGGTCTTGATGTTCTGATTGTGTAAAATCTAAGCTTTCAAATGGCTGCAAATATCTGATTTTAATATTCACTGCTTTATTGGATTCAAAAACAGTGTTTCGCAATAAATCAATAATCTCTTTGTTATTTTCCTTAACAGCCTTACGAAAATGTTCTTGCACAGAAAGATAAATATTTTCATTAGAAGATTCTAAATTTTTTTGTAAAATGTCTAAATAGGTCAAAAATTCAGGTTCCTGAGGATGTGCCTCAAAATAACTGGCTGCATAAATAAAATGTTCTAGATTTTCGCTTTTTAAGTTTTCAAAAAAATGTTTTTTTACCAAGGGATGTTGGTCTTGTTTCATGTATTTTAGTCTTTCAAAAGCCTGCTTTGATATCTCTATCGACTCATTTGATAGGCATTCACATAATTTTTCTAAGACCTCAGGTTTATTAAGCCATTTTAAGTTCTCAAGCATTGCAAAATATGGATCGCTGTTCTCACTTTTTACTTGTGCAAGACCTTTTAATAAAATTGGTAATAAAGATTGTTCTTTATCATCTAGAGACAAATATCCTTCTTTTAAAAACTTATGGATAAAATTCAGTTTTAGCTCTGCAAGCGCATGGTTTTGGCTGTTTAAATCCTGTAAACACAGCTGATAAAAATGCTCTGAATAAGATGTGGTATTAGATGAAGCCTGAGTAAAAACAGTGTCTAATACATGTGCAAGTAATTGAGGATGAGATGTAGTTAACAGTTTGCCCCAATTAAGATCCACTTTAAATTTAGAGGTTAAAAGTTTGAACGCTTCTATTGCAATGTCCTCTTCTTGACCCATTAAATGAATCCGCACTTTTTCAAGCAAGGTGTTATTACCTTTTAAATGCCACAGCTTTCCTAAACCTATCAAAATAGGGCCTTTTTCTTTAGAGTTTAGTAAGGTATCACAATCTGCGCGTAATTTTAACTCTGTATCAGAAAACCATGTATGATGTTTGTTTTCTAAAAATTGGCGAACATCTTGATTTGGGATACAAATTCGATAATCTTTCGTTTTTTCTACAACAGTGATATAACCAGAAACATGAAGCAATGTCCAAAATGCTTTTAAGTTAGCATTCTCTAATTCAGAAAACGAGAAATAATTTTCAAGAGCTATAAAAACTTCTTTTTCTTCAAATAAAGATAATAATGTTGTTCTTATTTCTTCAAACAGAGTTTGATTTGATTGCTTAACATTTTCTACTAAAGAATCTAGAAGCGTTGCTGAGGAAGTTTGCGTCCAATGGGAATTATAGTCCTGATTAGCTACGGACTTATTAATATTGTTATTGATGAAACTCATAACTGACCAAGAAGGGAATATCGAAAAATAAGTATTTAAGCCAACTTTATATCCGGCATACCATGTTTTAAATTTTTCAAAATCAATAGCTATAGAATTCTTTTTTAAAAGTTCTGGTACTTCATAATCACAAATTCCAAAGTAAGAGTTGTAACGCTGATCATTCAATAATGTAGCATTACCTATATTGTTCAGTCCTGTATTAATTTTTTCACTAACTATATTAAAAATTCCAGTTAACAGAGCTTTGTGTAAGCATATATTATCTTTTAATGCGGCATTAAGTAAATTTTTTATGATATCATTACTGTAAGGAGTTTCATATTCATCAATCAATATGTATACATTAGCAGCTGAGGTTTCATCATAATGCTTTTGTAAAAACAATGTGAGTTTTCGTAAAGAATCTTGTAACTCTCCTAAATTTGCTTGCATCGATATAATTTTACGATAATAATCTTGATCAATCTTAGAACTATACTTTAGTTCACTAAATTTATTGTATACTTGGCTCATAAAATAGGAGAGTTTTTTTTGTGCAGAATCTTTTGTTGTTCCTAAATTTAAAGTTGCAAAATTTAAGTAAATAACACTGTATTTTCCATGATGTTTATCTATCAACTCTGGATATCTGCCGATCATTAAGCGTTCAAAAATAGGGCGAGTAGTATTGGGCTTATCATCTATTCGATTGCCTAAAAAATAATAAAGCATTGAAAATAAAGAACTTTTCCCAAAACGTCGTGGCCTTGTTAGCAAAAGCACACTAGACATTTCTGATTCCAAATAAGTTTTTAAAAATAAGCTTTTATCGACATATAAAGAAGATTGAACCATTGCTATAAAATCAGACGTTCCAAGAATTTTATTATTATTTTCATTATATAAAACAGAAATTGACTCAGGATCACAATCTATAGGTACTACTTGCATAAGGTTCCTTTTGCCTAAGTTATTGATAATAAAATAATTTAAAAGAAAAATTTATTTAGAAAATAGATGTTCGACGTTTATTTTCATAATTGCGGCTTTTTAGATAGCTTTTTAAGCTTATCAGGGAAAAAAGCAAAAGATTTTTTAAAAAATAATAATTTTACAAATATATTTTTTGAGCTTATTAACTCTCAGTTAATTGATTTGTATATGGATTGGAAAATAAAAGGATTGTTATGTTTAAATACTCATTTTTATTATTATTAATATTTTTCTCCTGCGTTTTTATCTCTCCTTCAAAATCGAAATTTTCTAAAAACCAAATTTCATTACAGCTGAATTCATGGCGTGCCAGCATCGATCCATCAACACTTACTATTCATGGATTAGCAGATAATAAGCCAGCTATTCTTTTGGCTAGAGGCTATGAAGAAAGCCAATTATTTTCTAATCTTGCTATCTCTTCCCATGAAGTTTCCTTCAGCCAAGGAGCTATGGACTTTCTGTTCTTCGTAAAAAATGACCGTTTGCATATGCGTGTAACGTCTAAAACTGCTGGAAAATTTACGTTGGCAAATATAGGATCTGATCCGCAGTTTAGCGCCATAATGCTACCTGAAGGTGAAGGACTATATTTGCCAAATACTGACCCATTTTGGCAGAAACAACTAAATGCTAAATCATTGGTCACTCATGGCCAAGATGACTTAATCGCTCCTTTTTGGGGGTATAAACTTTCTGATAAAACTGTATCTTTCATTGCCCATACTGACCTCTATAATCTGCTAGTTTTTGAAGTTGCCAATGGACGTCTAACCAATAAATTCTCGCACCAATTTGATGAACAAAACCAATTTGCACCTTTGGAGTTAAGCATTAGTCTAACAGAAAATACTGTACTAGCACCAGCTCTTAATTTTCGTCGCTATCTCCTAGAAAATGGCCAGTTTATCTCTTTGAAAAATAAGATGCAAAAAAATCCTGAGATAAAAAAACTTGCTGGGGCTATGCATGCATACATGTGGGGCGATGGACGAACTAAAGGGGCACTTTTAGCTCTTAAAAACTTAGGCATAAAACATATGTGGCTAGGCTATGAAGACAAACCACGCAAACTTCCTCAAGGACAATGGGTAAAACCACAACATTACGTAGAACCTGCATTTGTTAGTGAAGCAAAAACTTTAGGATTTTTGGTAGGACCTTACGATTCTTTTCATACAATGGCACCCGCAGAAAAAGCTGATGCCGCCAATACATATTTTGGAGATCAATATCCTAAAGCCTGTGTGAGAATAAAAAATGATACGATTCAAAAAGGTTTTGCCGACATTGGCTGTCATGCCAGTTCCCAGGCTTTATCATTTAATAAAGCCTCAAGTAAAGTTATTAAGGAACGCATCGAAACATTTGTAACTTCTGGCATCAATAGCTATTTTTTAGATTGTGACGCCACTGGTGAACTGTTTGACGATTACAGCACAAACCATCCCATGAACAAGGAACAAGATCGAAAGAACCGACTTGAGCGCATGAGCTATATCGCTGAGACCAAAAACTTGGTTTTAGGCTCTGAAACTGCTGCAGCCTGGGCCGTCCCTGCTTTAGCATTTGCTCATGGTAATTTTTCTGTTCGTAATCGAGTACAATTTCAATTCATGGCGGATAAAAAATTATTTGGCGGCTGGTGGCCACCTGAACGGCCTAAAATTTTCTTCCAACCATTTAGCCCACCAGAAGAATTCGTGAAGGCCAAGTTTGACCCACGCTATCGCTTGCCCCTATTTCAAGCAGCTTTTCACGACGCTCTTGTGGTGACTGATCGCTGGGAACTTTCTCATAATAAAATTCCCAAGCTTATGGTTACCAGAGAACTTTTTGAATTATTGTACGGTATACCAGCCATTTGGGCATTAGATCAAAAGGCCATCAAAGAACAAAGCCCTCGACTGAAAAAGCTAGCTGACTTTTTTGCCATTTTACATCAAAGTATTTTTCTTCTGCCACTTACTGAGTTTATATGGCTTTCTGAGGACAAATTATTGCAGCAAACAACCTTTGGCAACAATAAGGTTCAAGTAATTGCTAATTTTTCTTCGGAAAAACGAAACAATATACCTGCTCATTCCTTAGTAGCAAGGTGGACAAAAGAAAAAAAAGAGATTTTTTATACCCCTTAACATCACTGTGGATAATGATACAGCAATACAGCACCCTCATCGTTAGTTAGCTGGGCACTAGGTGCTCCTACTAAAATAGTATCACTATCAACTGCCACAGCTTGTCCTATTTGTGCATTGGAAGAACTGCCATTATCTAAACTATCATTAATTAAAATTTCTTTAAACTGCCAGTTTATACCATCATAAATAAATACATAAGCACCACCATTAACAGATGCAGCAGGCGCGCCAACAACAGCTATATTATTATTTATTGCCACTGATTCAGCAAAAAAATCTCCACCAAAATTTGTGGCATTAGTTTCCAAAATTTGTTCTTCTTGCCAAGTATTGCCAACAAGACGATAAATAACTGCAGCGCCAGTTTTACTATTAACATCTAAGCCAAACCCACTAACAATGGCTAAATCACCAGATATATCTACAGATTTGCCATAAAAACCAGTAATAGCACTAGAATTAGGTAAAGGTTGTAAAACAGTTTGTGTTTCTGTCCAACCTGTTTGTGGATCATTAAAATAAAATACTACTGCACCAGATTCAGAACCTACTAAACCACTTTGTCCAGGAGCACTAATAATCGCCCAATCGCCACTAATACCTACAGCATAACCAAATAAATTAGTAGCGTTTATTGGTCCATTGGCGTCTGGTAAAAGATCTTCAATTTTTGACCAAGTTTTAGTAAGTGGATCTAAGAAAAATAAACTAACTCCTCCTTGAGCCAAATTACCTAGTTGAGTTCTTTCTCCTGGACCTCCAGCCAATGCCCAAGCCCCATCGATATCCACTGAAAAACCAAACAATGCGCCAGTAGTTTCAACGCCCCCTACTTCAGGATCATCAAAAAAATTATTTAAATTCCAATTATTATTAGTATCTTTTGAATAGAAATAAACTCTTCCTGTAGCCTGAGTATTTATTAATTTATCTTTATGATCAGTTCTTGGTGCACCGACAATAGCATTATTTCCAGATACCCCTACAGCTCTACCAAATTCACCTCTTTTGATTTCATCAGGATCACCTGAGGGAAATATTTGCAAACCCCTACTCCAATTCACTGGTGGATATGTATTATTTTCAAATGCCATATAACATGAACCCTGGTTATCTGCATTAAAACTATCTCCATGAGTGCCATAGGCCCCTAAAATACTTTGGGTAGCTTGTACATCAACTGCTGCACCTAATAAATCATCAGATTGGCCATAAATGATACTTTGGGTACAGGCGATAGAAGATGGATAACAAATTTCTAAACCATCATCACAAAAAATACTCCCCGTAGAACAACCTACAGCACTATAACCAGTATTATTACAAACTTGCATACTATCACCGTTAGGAGCAAATAGATTGCTTGGACAAGATTGACTTACACCGTCACATACTTCTCCAATGTCACAAGTATTAGCAGCAGCCCTACATGAAGTATTTATGGGAGCAACTAAGGCTAGGCATACTCCAGAACCATTGCAAGTATCTTGTAAATCACAAGGAAGGCTAGGAGCAGGACCACAAGCAACTCCAGACATGGCATAAGCATTAGCTGGACATTGTGTAGTTACCCCATCGCATAATTCGTTAATATCACAGGCATCTTGAGAAGGCCTACAAATAGTTGTATTGGGCGCTACATTATAAATACAAGAGCCCAAACCATTACAAGTATCTGCTACATCACAAGATCCACTTACAGCATCACCACAAACAGTACCACTTGGTTTATACCCTTCAGCTGGGCATTCTTTACTAACACCATTACAGACTTCTGTTTTGTCACAAAAACCCATTGCTATTCTACAGACATAAGGGAATGGCTTAACATTATCAGAGCAATCACCTTCCACATTACAAGTATCTTGTGCATCACAAGTATCGGTGGGGGCATTTCCACATGCCCTGCCTACTTGTTCTTTGATATGTAAGCATTGACCTGATAAATCTGGGTCACAAATATCTTCAGTACATTCCTGTGTATCTGCATCACAAGGACGCCCTGGAAATACAGCTGCATCATTGTCATTACAATCACAATCAATAGTCCAATTATCCCCATCATTATCAGTAGGGTTACTAGAACCTGGGCATTCATGAGCTCTATCGCAACGAGCATTACCATCACACGTTCCTAAATTATCGCGCCCACAACTACTTCCTGCAGGTGCGAATTCATTAGTTGGACAGTCATTATTAACACCATCACAAGTTTCTTCTATATCACAAGCTCCAGCTTGTTTACGACAAACAAAATCATCAGGTTTTTTATTATCTATGCAAATTCCTGCTCCATCACAAGTATTGATTTCGTCGCATTTACCTTGCAATGCACCTTGACAGACACTCCCTGCAGCATCAGGCATAGTAACACATTGACCACTTAAATTTGGATCACAAATATCACTGAAACAAACAGTCTCAAGACCATCATCGCTACATGCAAACCCTGGCAAGACCCTAGGGTTATCATCTTCACAATCACAGCCATGTGGAGAGCCATCCCTGTCGTTGTCTATACTATCATCAAAGCCTGGGCAGCGATCTTTACTGTCACAAACCCTATCACCATCACTATCTGGATTATCAAGTGGACAGATTAAAGCGTCCACATCAGGATTCCCCGTTCTATTATTACCAGTATTACCAGAAACAACTACAGGATTGATAATAGTAGGCGCATTAAACGAATCTCTAATAGCATTAATTTCATCAAAAATATATTTTTTAAAAGCATCATAATCAGATGAAAAATCAATATCTTTATTGGTATAAATATCCTCTTTTATAGGCTCAGTCTTTTTACAACCAACAAAAAAACTAAACAAACAAAACAAATAAATATATCTCATATTTTTACCAAAAAAATAAGGTACTTATATAGTATAAGTTATTTAATTTTCAAAAAACAAATTTTATGCTGATAAAAATAATTTATTTGATATATAAAATTATAAATCTATATTAAATAAATATGGCTGGAAAAATATGATAAAAATTAACACATTAATACTTTTATTCTTAATAGCTGGCAGTATAAATTCTCAAGCCGAAAGAATAGTATCTATGCCAGACATACTACAAAAAAGAGACTTGCTAACTAACGAAATAAATAGCAAAAAAGATGAATTAAAAAACTTACAAAACAGTTACGATTCAAAAATAAAAAACGCAAACAAAACAACTGGTTATAGCGATAAATATATAAGAAAAAATTATGATAATAATAGTTTTTATAATACTATAACCAAAGATGAGCTCACAGCTTATGCCCAGCTAGCAGCTAATGTTTATGAAAAAAGCAGCGATAAAAGCTTAGCAAAAAAAGACTTAAATAAACTTTCTTATGAAAATCAGATAGATAACATACAGCTTTTAATAAAACTTTTAGATAACATAAAAAATGATCTAAAAAATAATGAATTTAAAAAAGCAATATTTGCTGATAAAATAAAGAAAAATTTTAAAGTAAATAAAAGTTTTAAATTAGAAGAAATAAACAATAAAGAAGACGCATTAAAACTATTATTAAACATTGAAAATGAAAAATTAGTAGAAAAAGAAACATTAGAAATAAAACTAGAGCAAATTTCAGATCCATACATAGAAGTAATGCAAAAATTACCAGCATTATCGGTAAATGGCCTTTTTAAAGATGCCAAAGTTCTTTCAAGCATAAGACGCAATAACGGTGAATTTTCTGGTGTCTTAGTATATATTCCAAGTAGAGATGAAGCCATTGTAGTATTTGCTGGTACTAAATCTTGGTTTGATTGGTTTAAAAACTTTCAATATTGGGGAGCTCAAGGCGACCCATTACACGGCATTGGTAAAGGCCTAAACGTTCATACGGGTGCAATGAAAGTAGTTAAAGAAGGTTTAAACGGCGTAATCAGAGAAATTTCTAAAATGACTAAATCTAGCCATATTCCATCAAAAATAACCACAACAGGACATTCATTGGCAGGTGGTTTATCTACTTTGTTTGCCCATTATATTAAAACTTCTTTGTTAAGCACAGATGATACTAAAAAAACTCAAGTGAGAAATATAAGTTTTGCCTCTTTGCGTATTGTTGATGAACCTTCTGCCAAAAAAATGGAAGAAGATTTAGGAAAAGGCAATATTTTGCGTTTTTGGAACAAATGGGACGTAGTACCTGCCGTTACGCCTGGATTTTTAAACTCAAAACATGTGGGCCTTGACTTTATGATAGAAGATTCACTATGGCGTGAAATTTATAAGCCTTTTATTAACTGGCACAGTATGACTTTTTATTATAATCACGCAGGAAATGCTTACGAAAAAATTAGTAATGAAGCACAAGAAAGAAAAACTATAGAAACTAATCTTAGTATAGTTAGTAACGAAATCGAACAAAAAGATGATGAGTTAAAAGGCCTAAGCGAACTTATTGCTAATCTTAGAAAAGATAGTTTAGGAGAAGAAATAAAAACTACTGCTGAACTTTTATCTAGCACTAAAGAAGCTCTTAATAAGCTTAAAACTCAAATTAAAAATATGACTAAACAAGAACTTGCA
Source organism: uncultured Myxococcales bacterium (assembly GCA_964493205.1). GTDB lineage: Bacteria > Myxococcota > UBA727 > UBA727 > JABDBI01 > CAZBMJ01. The sequence goes on along the minus strand of CAZBMJ010000009.1, from coordinate 46,206 downwards.
AGCTTGCCTAAAAATAAAGCTAGTGAAATGCTTTCAGAAATAGAAAATCTTAAAAAACTCAAAAAAGAACTACAAGAAAAATTACACTTATTAGAGTGGGAACAAATAAAAGATGGTGAGTTTATTGATAAAAAAGAAGAAGAAGATAGCGATAGTTTAGAAAAATTAAAACTATTACAAGAAAAGCTACAAAAACCAGTAAAAAAAGGCTGGTTTAGTTGGTAGATTTTTTAATTAGATTTTTTCTTAAAAATATTTTTGAATGGCCAAGCCAATAGTTCTTTAGTTCTCCTATGCGTTCATAGCCATTTTTTAAATAAAATTCTTCCGCTTGAAAGTCCCAAGTATCCACTAAAGAAAAAAGGCAGCCATTTTTAATGGCTTCGCCTTCTGCTGCATCTAATAATTTTGTGCCGTAGCCTTGTTTTTGGATATTTCCCTCAACCCACAATACATCGATGTAGACCGATTCTGTACCTAAAAATGCTTGTATCCCGCCGAAAACTTTCCCCAAATCATTTTTCAAAAAAATGGAAAATGCTTTATCTCGCTCACCTAATATTTTTTCATTGAATGCAATGATACCTTCACTTACAATGGCATTATCAGCCTCAGCAGGCGCATAATCGACGACTACTTTGCACATATTTCTCTGCATAGACATCTCACCTCAGGAATAACCTTTTCTAACTGCAAAATAGTGGCAAGAGTTTGATTAACTTGCTCAACGCAATCACATTCAATATTATAAACCAACCATCCAATCCAACTAAAAGCTCCATAACAAGCTGCAGCTATATGTTCAGGCTTAATAACACCACCCGCATTTTGATAAGCTTTTATCATTTTTACAAAGAGCTCTTTATTGAAATTACTGGTAATGCCACTCCAATAAAAGGCCGTATTAACAATATCGTAGGTAGGATTTATTTTGCATGCAGCCTCCCAATCGATGAGAATAGGATTATTACTACTGTCCCATAAAACATTTTTTTGGTCCAAGTCACCATGGCTAACTACTAGATTATTTTTTAAACCTTTTAAAGCATTTTGATAAGCTTGATTAGCTGCCAATATAGTATCTTGATATTTTTTTAAGCTTAAAATTTTAGTTTTATGTATTAAACTCATAATTTTTTCATTTGTATGAAGATAAAACTCTGGTTGAGTTATTTGCGGCTCATCTAAATTAAGACAATGCATTTTAGCTAAGATAACCGCTATTTTTAGAGCATGCTCTTCTGAAACAGCATGTTCTTGTAATGCTTTTGCATCTAACCATGGATACACAAGAAACCCGGTTCCTTCTATTATGAAAAGATACTGGCCAGTTTTCGAAATAGCACAAATCGCAGGAATTCCTTGTTCAATAAAGCGTGCTGCAATGCTTTCGCTCAACTCATAATTTTTGATAATGCGTGTATCGCTAAGATTAATATGGCTCGATAATTGCTTGATAGCAAAAGAAGCTTTGTCTGTGTCTAGGCGCCACATAATATGAAGTAAACCACCATATACTCTTGTTGGTTCTTGTTTAGGAAGCCCTAGATTAAAGTGAACGCATAAGAATTTGAGATGGTTGTGGTTCATATAATTTGTCTACTTCCTCATATAAACTTTTTGCACAATACCGTCCATGCATGGCTTTTCGCTTGTTATAATAAAATTATCCCAAACAAGATCCAACTTGATTCCTTCCCCTAAATTGGTTGGAATCACGGTGATTACTACCTCGTCAATTAACTTTTCAATGGCAAAAGATTTAATAAGCTCAGCACCTCCAAGAAGCCAAATATCACCCTTTTGATTATCAGTTTTAAGTTTTTCTATAAAATTTTTTGGTGTATTTTGCACAAATTCAATACATGTTTGCTCTGTTTTTAGATTTTGCGACGTAAAAACATACGTCTGTTTATCAGGCCAAGCCCATTGGCCAAAAGTAAGAATTTGTTTATAACTTTTGCTCCCCATCACAATTACAGAAATACGATTTAATAATGCTTTAAAGCCAACTAAGTCTTTTGGATCTTCTGTTTCATGGGGCAACCAATCAACACCGCCTTCTTTATCTGCAATAAAACCATCTAAAGAAGTAGCTATATATAAAATTACTTTATTCATCTTGTTCCTTACCGTCTAAATCTTTAGAAAGTTCTGCTTCTAGTTCTTCAATGCTTGGCAATGCTGTTTTTAAATTTTCAGGCAGGCTTTGTGTTAATCGATATTCGGCAAGTCCTATGGGCTTATTCATATCACGCAGAGCATACTCAGCAAGCACATTGTTTTTGCTTTTGCATAAAATCAATCCTATGGATGGTTGATCATTCTCATGCCTAAGCAAATCATCTACAGCTGAAAGATAAAAGTTCATCTTTCCAGCATATTCAGGCTTAAAATCTTTATCTTTTAGCTCAATAACAATAAAACATCTAAGTTTTAAATGATAAAAGAGCAAATCTATATAAAAATCTTGTTCACCTACTTCTAGATGATATTGACGGCCAACAAATGCAAAACCACCTCCAAGCTCAATAATAAATTTTTCCATATGATGAACAAGGGCTTTTTCAATCTCACGTTCATGAGCCTCTTCCCCAATACTTAAAAAATCAAAAATATAGGGATCTTTTAACGTATAATGAGCTAAATCAGACTGTGGCAATGGTAATTTATCTTTAAAATTCGTAATAGCTTGGCCTTGTCTTTTATGAAGAGCAGTTTCAATTTGCATATCCATGACATTTCGTGACCATCCGTGCTCAATAGTCTTTCTGACATAGAACATTCTGGTCTGTTTGTCTGAAAATCTGTTCATTAATAGGACATTATGTCCCCAAGGCAATAGTGCAACAACCTGTTGCACAAATAGAATATCTGAATATTCTTCTGCAAATTTACGCATATATTTGAGGTTTCTTGTGGAAAATCCCTTCATTTCTGGAAATTCCGCCTTTAAATCTTTTGAAAGCTGATCAATTACTTTAGCACCCCAACCATGTTTTTCTTGTGAGCCTAAAATGGCTGTTCCAATGTGATGATACAGTAAAGTCAACTCCTTATTTACACTCAATGCCGCTTTATAACGCGATGATGCTACGCGCTGTTTAAGATCAGTCAATAATTGGTGATACTCTTGGCTAATAATATTTTTACTCATGGCTTTTCTTCCAAATTTTGTATTAGATCATATACCTAATATTTCAAATTCTTCTTTAAAATTAGATTATAAGCGTGTTGTGTTAGCCCATTTTCTTCATAAAATTCTTCATTATTTTGGATTACTTCTAAACCATTGGTTAACTTGGTAACCTGGCTTTTATCCAGTAATGTCATATTTTCCATATTAGGCCAGCTTAAATTTGAGCCAAACAACCTTGTAATCAATACGCCATTTGGTTTTAGCTGGTTAATAATTTTGCTCCACAAATCATTAAAGTCGTCTTCGTTAATAAATGATATTGAATTAATAGCAATTATCACATCAAATTTTGGCAGCGTTTGCCACTCTATATTTTGAAAAGAAGACTTTATTAGTTTTATATTTTGTTTAGTATCTTCTCGAATTTTGCTTCTAATACGTGTTATTGACTCATCCTGAAAATCAACAGCATAAACACTATAACCCTTGTTTAGAAGAAAAATACTATCATTTCCATTTCCTGCGCCTAAGTCCAAAATAGTTATATTAGCAGCTTCTTGATAAACACCTGCTTCAAAAAAATTTGATACAAGCTTATTGGGATTACCTATACTCGTTCGATCAAAATAGTTTTTCCATCTTAAATGTTCTTTGTATTTAGGGTAGCAATATCCAACACATAGAATTATTACAAAAGTTACTATTAATACTCCAATGATTGATTTTTTATTTATCGCCATGCGCACCTACCTCAAAAACAAAAATATTCATATTATAACTATCAAAATCTTTTGCAGCTTTAAAACTTTCTGTATAGTTGCCCTCAGAAACATCTGTAATAACTTTACGCCAAAAATTTAACGCTCTTATGTTTTCTGGCATTACAGCAACCGACCATTTTCCTGGATAATCTGTAAATATTTGTTTGGCAGCCTTATAAGCCACGCCTTTTCCTTGAAATTTGGCAAGAACAAAAAATTCACCCATATTCCAGTCTACAGCCTCTAATAAATGCTCTTTATCTAATAAAACAAAACCTGCTATTTCCTTATCAACTCTTATTAAAAATGCCTTTTTCTTGGGATTTTCAAAATAATGTTTAAAATCGATACATTCAAATAAACCATCTTCTGGGCATTCCCATCCCATATATTTGGTTCTATCATAGACGTAAAATCGTGCCATATTTTGTATAGTAGGGTAATCAACAAGAGTAGCTGGAATAATAATGGGTTTTAATAAGTTGGTCATTTTTTCCTTATTTTTTGTAATCTATAGAGAAAATATATGAAGATTATTGTGATATGTATCATTATTTTGTTTACTTCAACATATAGCGCAGCCACTATTGGAATAATTTCAGGAAGTAGTGCAGAATTTTTATATAACGTACTTCCAAAAAAATCTGAAAGCATTGTTTCTATCACAGAAATAACAAGAAATGCTGGCGATAGTATTCATTGTACACAGTTCATAGACGAAACAAAAAACTCCATTTATGAGTGCCAGCTAGAAGGGTCACTATATAAAAACATAAATATTTTAGACGATGAGGAACCAGATGGAAAATTCTATATTCATTGTCAAAACAGTGCTAAAATTTTTTTTGAATCTTTATCGGATTGCATAGAACCATCTTGGAGCGATGAATATGGTATTAAAAATGATCACTCAGAATCTGATGACACAGAAAAATGCTTTTTTTACCCTGTAGATAGGCCTAATGCTGCATCTTTGAGAAACGAAACTTCAACGCTAACAGGCGAATATGCTGTATCTTTGAGAAACGAAACTTCAACGCTAACAGGCGAATATGCTGTTAAAAATGATCATACAGATGAATGCCAAAATCCAAATAAATGTAGTTGTTTTGAGATTGTTTCCACTGAAGAGGAGGAACAATACATCAATTATATATCAGTGAAGCGTATACATAGAACATCATTTTTTTCGAGTAACTTTAACTACGAAAAGCAATACAAAACGGAAAAGGAAAGAGCATCTTATCAATTCATATGGACCTCGCCAATTATTCTAAAACCAATAAGGACTAAAAAGGCTGCTAAATAATTCACTTTCTTTGCAAACCTTGAGCTATTTTATTTCTTCCTGCATCGACAAAAACTTAATAAGCCCTTCTTCCATTATTGCTATATCCTGCTGCGTTAGTATTTCTTTGTATCTTTCTTTGGCAAAATTAAGTTCATCAATCATTCTTAAGCAATTTATTTTGATCGCAATATTAGCCCGTTGCAATCCCATAATAATTTGCATTTTGGTTATAGGAGCAACTGAGCGTAATATTCCCATCTGCATGCATTTGAATGGTAACGCTTCAATTTGTATTTCCTGAATTATGGAACTAGCTGCTGCCAACCTTAACTCTACATAAAAATTAGCTAAGGAATAGTTTTGGTCTGGTTTTATATTTTGTTCATAAAATTCAAAAGCTGCCTCTATGCGCATATCTTTTGATAGCTCAAATCCACTATGGCCAGGCTGGTAGGAAACATTTCTACATTTCTTAGCATAAGTTTCGATCGTGGCTTGTCTTTCTTTCTGCTCTAAATTTAAATCAGTTGCCTCGAGAAACGAAAAATAAGAAAAAAAGGCAATGCTAAAAATAATATATTTCATATTTTATTCCTGTAAAAGCTGTTTTTGCACACAAGCAATCTTTCATTTTTAATCTACCCCCTTGAATGAAGCAACCAAGATCAATAGGTATAACTTAATAATTCAAGGAATATTATATGCAAAGAATAATTTTTTTCATGACCATCTCATTATTATTATCCATCAGCGCTTTGGGACGGACTAAACTATCTATCAGTAAGAGCACTATGCAGCTTGGCGGCACCATACAAATGCCTATTAAAATTTTAAAAGGACAAGAAGCCCAAATTGGGTTTTTAATATCACCTGAATTTAATTATTTTGTAGGAAAAAGTTTTGCTTTGGGCTTGAGCCCATCTGTGGGACGAACCAGCATAAGTGGCAACAACTCGCCGTGGCAATTTTCATTAGCTAGCACTGCCAAATACTATATAGATCTAGGTGGAGCACTTTATCCTTATTTAGGAGTAAAAGCTGGTATCGATTGGCAAACTAAAACTGAAGGAGTCAATTTTTTGCTTGGTGCACCCATAGGGATTCTTGTTCCTCTAAATAATCGAGTGGCATTAGATCTTGGGGCTCCCTTAAACTTTTATTTTAATAAAGATGGCTATATTGGTGCTCGTATCCCCATTGGCTATCTGGGTATTGCAGCTTTCTTTTAATTCATAACTAGAAACATTAGCTAATAATACACTTTACTTGACAATACTATAATGCTATTTTTACTCAAAAATAATAGAGTATTTTATGCAAGACACAATAAGAACTGTAATTGGAGAGACAAACATCTCTCCTTTATTAAAAGCTTTCGATAAATTTGAATCTTTCCTTATGCATGATAAAACTGAGCAAGAACGAGCTGGAATCATACAAGCTTTTGAATATTGTTTTGAATTGTCATGGAAAATAATGAAGCGCTTACTTGAGGAACGTGGAAAAACAGCTAATTCCCCTCGAGAAACTTTTAGAATGGCAGCACTAGAAGGGTTTATTAATGACCCAGAAATATGGTTTGATTTCATTAAAAAACGCAATTTAACTGTTCATACATATCATGAAGCAGAAGCTAACCGAGTTTTGGCTATATGTCCAAGCTTTGCTAAAGAAATGAAAGCCTTTTTAAAAAATATTCAGAGTTTAAAATGATTAACATGGAAAAAAGACATCTAGAAATATTAAAAAGTATTTTGAATAATTATAACTATACCTTTTACATGTTTGGATCACGAATCACTGATCGCGCCAAAAAACTATCTGATATAGACCTATTTTACAAAGATAATATTCCTCAAAATACTTTGCTAAAACTCGAAGAAGAGTTAGAAGAATCAGATCTTCCCTACAAAGTTGATATTGTAAATTATCACCAGTGCGATGATGATTTTAAAAATATTATGGATAAAAGCAATATATGCTTAAATCTCTTTTTTAATAGCTAAAAATATCTTGTTCATAATGTCTAAATTATCAGCACAGGTTATCCTAAGCCAACAAAAGCTTGAATCAACGCCAAAAAATGACAAAGGTGAAAGTGCTATTTTATGTTCAAAAAGCAAATGAGTAGCAATATCAACGTCTGTTTCGATCTTTGCATTAGATTCTTTTAGAAGGGTTTTTGCAGCCTCTTGATTAAGATTTTTACCTTTAAGCTTACTAAGGTCTGCTATTAAGTAAAAAGTACCTTGTGGATTATAGGTTATGTTTTTGGGTAACGCGTTAATCTCTTGTAATTTCTCTTTCATAAAAAATACTTTTTCTTTATAAAAATTTCCTAATTTTACGTAATCTGCTGGAGTTATCTTTGATAAAGTTTCAGCATAAGCAAATTGCGTAGACAGGGGCGTATTAAGATTATAAATATTCACATAATCTACCAAAGCATTATAAATATCTTTATTTTTAGTAACCACTACAGCCATTCTTTCACCAGCAGCTGATAAGCCTTTTGTCGCCGATCTTAACAAGATAATTCTTGGCAAAAGATGTTGCGCAACACTAATTAAAGAAGTTGAATCAGCAACAAAAACCATTTCTCGATAAGCTTCATCAAGTATTATTGGTATGTTAGGATAATCTTGTAAAATTTGAGCAATTTTTAACCACTCTTCTCTACCTGGCGTAGTACTACTAGGATTGCTTGGATCACAAAATAAAAATGCTCCAATATTATTTTTGTCTATTGTTTCCAACGAAGTCCTAAGGGCAGAAGCATTAAGAGTTAAATTGCCATTAGCTATTAAATTTATATAATGCAAAAAAGATGGCTTTTTGCCTTGATACCATTGATACCAAGGATAATATGGCAATGGAGTCACAATTTTGCTATTTGGCTTTAGCTTATCAACAGCATAAAATATTGAATGTAGGGCGCTTACTCCACCAACAGTGAATATGACATTATCGGCGTTAAAATTATCTGAAATTTTATATTCTTTGGAAAGGGCATCAGCAACTTTTTTTCTATTTTCATAATGACCCTCAGGAGGTCCATATTGAATAGCTTTTTCACTTTGCTGAGCTTTTTTCCAATATTCAAGCATAGCCACTGGAATATGTGGTGACAAAGAAAATGTTGGTTTTCCAAAAGCGGCTGAAATTAACTCTTTATCTTCATGTTCTAAATGCTTTATTAACAAAAAATGTGATTCCATATTAGCAACTGCAATCTGCCCATTAGGTAATAAAAATTTTTGATTCATATCTCTCCCCTCTCTATATAAAATCAATTAAATTTATGTAGCGTTTTTAATACTAAATTGGATTTTTAGAAAAATAAAAAATAGTACTTTTTTGAACAAAGTAAATAAAAAACACAACTTCATATCACTCCTATAAGAGGAATTTGAAGAAGACAAAATATAAAGATAATAAATTTTTTGCTTGCAACTCCTGCTGTTATTTTTTTTATTTCATGTGCTAATAATTATGATGATTTAGCTAATTCTTAAAGTTTACAGGAGTTAAAAATGCTAATGCAAGAACATCCAGAATTAGCTAGAGCAAACTACAAAATATCAAAACTGCTTCTTCTAATAGTAGAGTGCATGCTCATACCAAAAAAGAAGAAAACAATGCTGAACATCAAGAAATTATTGATCCAAGCGTTGCTAAAAAAGCACAAGATTTAATAGATAAGATATTGAAAGATTTTGACCTGGAATCTCAAATAAAAGCTACCTGTGATCAGAAATTGCCAAAAAATCAATTGGTAAAAGTATTGAAGAAATAGCTTTAAATGCTCTCGAATGTAAGCAAGAGCACTTTGCAAAATGTGGTTATAAATTTAATATAAAAGAATAAGATAACTTTGAGCTCTTGGTTAGTACTAAAATCTAAGGGCTTTTTAAATTGCTTTAGCTTTTTCTAGCTCATTAATAGCAGCTATTGCAAGAAAATTTGATCGAGTTAGCCCATGAAACTTAGCAAAACGATCAATTTTGTCTAAAATATCTTCCCTAAAAGTTAGGTTAACTCTTTTAACAGCATACGGATTAATGGCATTAACAACAATGGCTACAGCACCTCTGCTGGATTTTTTAGACATAATGTTTTCTAAAGAGCTAGCTTTAGGTAGTATATCACCATCTTGAACCATAAATTCAATATGAGCATTTAAGGCTTCTTCCGCCATTGCTTGAGCTTCTGTTAAAGTTTTTGCAGCAGTGATACATCCAGGAAAATCTGGAAATTCAACGCCATAATCACTTTTCGCTTCTTTTCTTATTAGTCCAATATATGAGTTCATTTAGAGTCTCCTTTTAACTTCGCCTGTTTTAAAACACTTTGAACTGTTCCTTTTGGTAAATCCCTTTTTGGGTGAGGAACTGTGACTTTGCCAAGTTTAGTTGGATGTTTAAAATGCCAATGACTTCCACGTGTAGCCACATGCAGCCAACCATCTGCCAGAAGTTCACTGATTAATTCTTTGCTATTCATTTCAAACATTTTACACACTATACACACTAAATTCAAGATATTAGTTCAAATCTCAACACAAATAGCAGCTAAGATATTAATTTCATTAATTAATTTTACTTTTTTTATCAAATTAGTTTAGATTTTAAAAAACATATTTTTGGGGGAAAAAATGTTTAAAAAAATCTTTTCATTATCTTTTTTACTAACAAGCATGCTGCAAGCTATGCCTACACAACAAAAAATAAGTTTAGAACTTCCTAAAAACATAAATATTCAAAGTCAAGAACATAAAGACATTGCTAAAGCGTTATTGTCATTGCAGCTCTATGAGGACAGCAAAGATAAAAATATAGTTTATTATGTGCCACCATTTAGGCCTTATGTCTTTGATCAAGGTTCTGCTGGAGGCTTACGAAATATGCGTCTCGTAGAGCATTTTGATGATTGCCTAGAAATTCTAAATAATCTTAAAAACGAAAATTATAAAAAATCGCCGTGGATAAAGGAAAGATTGAGCGAGTTCAAAATACAAAAAGCTCAACAATTAAAATACCTTGAAGACGATGCAAGCTATTTAAAAGGACAAATAAGCGATACGACAAATAGAATAAAATATCTTCAAGAGAAAAGACTTGAGATTATGCTTACTGGAAACCAAGAGGTAATAAATTATATTGATAAACTTATTGAAGAAAAAGAAGTTGAATTAAAAAATAAAGAATTAGAGCTTTTGCCTATAAAAATAGAATTGAATGAAAAAAATAATGAAATAGAAAGTAAAACAAATGCTCTACAAAAAGAGCTAGAAGAAGAACATATAACATCTCAAATAGATTTAGCTGCTATGTATTTGCGTATGGCAGGGGGCAAATTTGATTTAAAAACTTATAATACAACTGCTGAACTTATTACTGCTTTTAGTGATTCTTTGGCAAGCGCTGATAACTCTTATGTGGGATTTTTTAGCATGAGTGTCTATGCTGGTTTTACTGAAGAGCAACTAGAAACTCTTTCAAAATACAAAATGCTTGTTCCTGATAAAAAAATTGTCATTATGCCAGCTACTGATTTTAACTTTACAGCCCTAACCGATACAGCCAAAGAAAATAACCAAGTAAAATCTGTAAAAATGTTTGGCGATGCAAAAGGTGCTGGTGATTATACCGGAGCTAACATAACTTTTGATCTAACCGTTGCTGGTGCAAGAGCCCTAGGCATGTATTTAGAGCCATTTATTGTGCCTATTGCTATTAATGCAGCCACTAACTTTCAAATGGAGCCATTTGAAGCAGTATTAAAATGCGATTTTAGTGCAGGTTATTCAGTAAAAGGCAGATCTGACATAAAAGATGGTTTAGTAATATTTGATAACGATCTTACTAATCAAATCAGAACTCATGATGAATCTAGAGGCGCTTGTAATGTTGAAATGATTTCTGGTGATAGAAACTCTGCTCATTTAACAGCTCTACAAGAATTAGAAAAAGTTTATGAAGGAGTGAGGCTAAGAAGAACCACTTTGAGTGAACAACAAAAAAACCAATATTATACTGGGATAGTTAGCGATTTAACAAATAAGCAACATGAAGAGCGTAAGGATGAATCTTCATCTATTTCTCTTATTTATGCCTATGCAAACTTAGGCATAGAAGGATTGGCTGTGCAAGCTTTATCTGAAGCTTCTAACTTTTATTGGCATACAAGAATAGAAGATGTGGAAAATTTATCCACAGTAAAGTTTGAAAAACGTATTAAGTTACAAGGCCATGAAACTTTACGACAAGATTGGCCCACAAATATATGCCTTTATTATAATATCAACAAAAGAGCTTATGACCGTTGCACAAAAAATGGTGAACATCAAGCACAAGGCGTGGTAGAAGCTAGTGATAAAGCGTTAAATTCTTCAAGTTGTACTAAAGAGGATAAATCACTAGAGTGCGGCAAAAAACGTAAACTTAATTTAGAGCAACAACCAATAATCCCTGAAGAGCCTCGCAAAAAAGATAACTATTTGTTGTAGGAATATTTTTTATATTGTGGTCCTTAGTTTGTTTTTAAAGCTAAGGGCTTTTTTAAGAGCAACTGTCACTTTGCCAAGTTTAGTCTAAACGCTTTACACACTATACACACTAAATTCAAGGTATTTTTCAAATCTAACCACTTAATTTCATTAATTAATTTTACTTTTTTTATCAAATTAGTTTAGATTTTAAAAAACATATTTTTGGGGGAAAAAATGTTTAAAAAAATCTTTTCATTATCTTTTTTACTAACAAGCATGCTGCAAGCTATGCCTACACAACAAAAAATAAGTTTAGAACTTCCTAAAAACATAAATATTCAAAGTCAAGAACATAAAGACATTGCTAAAGCGTTATTGTCATTGCAGCTCTATGAGGACAGCAAAGATAAAAATATAGTTTATTATGTGCCACCATTTAGGCCTTATGTCTTTGATCAAGGTTCTGCTGGAGGCTTACGAAATATGCGTCTCGTAGAGCATTTTGATGATTGCCTAGAAATTCTAAATAATCTTAAAAACGAAAATTATAAAAAATCGCCGTGGTTCAAAGAAAGAGTGAGCTATATCGATGACCAAATTAAATATACTCAACAAAGAATATCGGATGCAGAGTCTAGGATAAAATATTTTCAAGAAAAAAGACTTGATATTATGCTTACTGGAAATCAGGAGGCAATAAATTATATTGATAAACTTATTGAGGAAAAAAAATTTGAATTAAAAGAGAAAGAAATTGAACTTAGTAAAAAATATGAAGAACTTTATATTAAAACTCAAGAATTTGAAGAAGAGCACATAATCTCACAAATAGACTTAGCAGCTATGTATTTACGTATGGCTGGCGGAAAATTTGATTTAAAAACTTATAACACTACTGCTGAACTTATTGCTGCTTTTAGTGATTCTTTGGCAAGCGCTGATAATTCTTATGTGGGATTTTTTAGCATGAGTGTCTATGCTGGTTTTACTGAAGAGCAACTAGAAACTCTTTCAAAATACAAAATGCTTGTTCCTGATAAAAAAATTGTCATTATGCCAGCTACTGATTTTAACTTTACAGCCCTAACCGATACAGCCAAAGAAAATAACCAAGTAAAATCTGTAAAAATGTTTGGCGATGCAAAAGGTGCTGGTGATTATACCGGAGCTAACATAACTTTTGATCTAACCGTTGCTGGTGCAAGAGCCCTAGGCATGTATTTAGAGCCATTTATTGTGCCTATTGCTATTAATGCAGCCACTAACTTTCAAATGGAGCCATTTGAAGCAGTATTAAAATGCGATTTTAGTGCAGGTTATTCAGTAAAAGGCAGATCTGACATAAAAGATGGTTTAGTAATATTTGATAACGATCTTACTAATCAAATCAGAACTCATGATGAATCTAGAGGCGCTTGTAATGTTGAAATGATTTCTGGTGATAGAAACTCTGCTCATTTAACAGCTCTACAAGAATTAGAAAAAGTTTATGAAGGAGTGAGGCTAAGAAGAACCACTTTGAGTGAACAACAAAAAAACCAATATTATACTGGGATAGTTAGCGATTTAACAAATAAGCAACATGAAGAGCGTAAGGATGAATCTTCATCTATTTCTCTTATTTATGCCTATGCAAACTTAGGCATAGAAGGATTGGCTGTGCAAGCTTTATCTGAAGCTTCTAACTTTTATTGGCATACAAGAATAGAAGATGTGGAAAATTTATCCACAGTAAAGTTTGAAAAACGTATTAAGTTACAAGGCCATGAAACTTTACGACAAGATTGGCCCACAAATATATGCCTTTATTATAATATCAACAAAAGAGCTTATGACCGTTGCACAAAAAATGGGGAACATGAAGCCCAAGGCGTTGTAGAAGCTAGTGATAAAGCGTTAAATTCTTCAAGTTGTACTAAAGAAGATAAATCACTAGAATGCGGCAAAAAACGTAAACTTAACCTAGAACAACAGCCAATACTGCCTGAAGAGCCTCGCAAAAAAGATAACTATTTGTTGTAGGAATATTTTTTATATTCTGTTTTGTTATTAAATATATACAAAATATTTACCCTTTTTGATTTTCAGAAAAGTCATACTACCTTTTCGGCGATTTTATGTCCTATTTGAATAATTTTAGCAATTTGGTAGTATTTGAAGATATAATTTTTGAGGTATTTTTCCATGGAATTTGCTCAATGAAAAACCTTATTATCTCTTCAATAGTTTGTTTTCTCTTCCTTCTTTCTAATCTGACTTTTGCTACAACAGATCTGCCACCAGTAGTATTGCCTGATGATGAAGGAGCTCATCATTATAATTTAGAGTGGTGGTATTATACTGGCCATTTGGAAACTGTAGGACTGGAAACTCCTAGAAAATTTGCTTTTGAAATGACGGTTTTTCGAGAAGAGGTTTTTGCTCCCTTAACAGGCTATGTAGCACATTTTGCTTTTATTGATTTGGATGAAAAGAAACACCATCCCTTTCAGCGTATAAATATTTTTGCGTCCTTATTACCCCCTGCACCTACACAACAAGGTTTTAAGTTCGTTTTTGACGATGGAAAATGGTTGGTAGAAGGAAAAGGAGGACATGACAAACTGCAGGCTAAAACAGCTGAATATTCCATTGATTTAAAACTTGATGCAATAAAACCACCTGCACTATTTGGAAATCAAGGAATTGTCGACTATGGAACAGCAGGAAAAATGGCTTATTATAGCAGGACTCGAATGAATACAGTTGGGTCAGTTACTATACCAAATAAAAATGGGCATCAAAGTACCTATCGTGTTACTGGAATGACATGGATGGATCACCAATGGGGCAACTCAGGAAATCCTATTCAAATGGGGTGGGATTGGTTCAGCGTTCAATTAAAAAATGAAATTGATCTTATGATTTTTCATGTTCGTAATAAAAATACCAAAGAAATATTGAAGACTGCTGGTTTCATAATTTCTAAATCTGGCGAAGTTAGCTCTATTCCTGAGGAGCTTATAGAGATAAAAGCTGTTAACCCATTGAGCCTTGAAACTATTTCTTACCCTACCCAATGGAATATCAAAGTACCAGCTCCTTACCATATAGATTTTAATATAAAAGCTAGATTTGCTGAACAAAGATTTAAAGTACCTGCTCAAGTTACACCCGTTTACTGGGAGGGTTCTTGTACTACTGAAGGCTGGTTTCAAGGAGAACCTGTGGAAGGACAAGGATTCACCGAAATGGCTGGTTATGAATAAGTGATAATTTTTCAATGAAACTATGCAAAACCCAGAATAAAGAAAGCCATGAATAAGCATGGCTTTTATACTACTTATATTTTTTAAAACCTATTGTGCCTTATTTATTACTCAACTATTTTACGAGCACTTTTAGTAGATATTTTTGCTTTTTCTGGCATAGATAGTTGTATCGGCGGTAAACCTTCTATTTTAGTTGGTACTAGTACTTTATATACATTATCACCAAGATCTCCAAGGCCTAATTGTCCAGAACAACTAAAACCAGCAGCCAAAATATTGCCTTTGGTATCTAAAAATAGACTATGACTTTTTCCTGCTACTACCCCTTTAATAGTTGGGATACCTCCTATTTTACTGGCTTGATATACATTATGAGTAAATACATTATCACCAAGATCTCCAAGGCCTAATTGGCCACCATCATTTTTACCGGCAGCCCATGCATTGCCTTCTTCATCTAACAATAAACTACAGTAGCCATATGCTGTCACAGCTATAATACGTGGCATACCTTGTATTTTAGTTGGGATTCCTCTACTTTGACGATCCCCAAGGCCTAATTCTCCATGCTCATTACCACCAGCAGCCCAGATATTGCCTTCGTTGTCTAAAAATAGGCTATGAAGTTCTCCTGTTGACACAGCTTTAATAGATGGCAATTCTTCAATTTTATTTGGTACTTCTCTTCGTGTCCGAGACCTAAGGCCTAATTGGCCGAAAGTATTAGTACCAATAGCCCATACATTGCTGTTGACATCTAAAAATAGACTATGCTGTTCTCCTGCTGATACAGCTTTAATTGGTGGCATCCCTTCTATTTTAGTGGGGATATTTCTAGTAACTTTATCCCCAAGGCCTAATTCTCCATGATTATTTTTACCAGTAACCCAAACATGGCCTTCTGCATCTAAAAATAGACTATGCTGTTCTCCTGCTGATAGAGCTTTAATTGGTGGCATACCTTCTATTTTAGTGGGGATATTTCTAGTAACTTTATCCCCAAGGCCTAATTCTCCATGATTATTTTTACCAGTAGCCCACACATGGCCTTCTGTATCCAATAACAGACTATGTTCATATCCTGCTGCCACAGATTTAATCGGTGGCACATTATCTATTTTAGTTGGGACTAGTACTTTTCTTTGTTGAATATTATCCCCAAGGCCTAATTGGCCATTCCAATTACTACCAGTAGCCCACACATTGCCTTCGGTATCTAAAAATAGACTATGATGTTCTCCTGCTGCAATAGTTGCTGAAAAAACGCTATAACTAGCTATGGTCAATAAAAAAAAGGCAAAAACACTTATATTTTTCATTTATTTTTCCTAAATATATAATAATTAATCAATAAATATTACTTGTTTAACATAATTTACAAGATAACTTTAATTTAAATTACACAATACTCTTAAAAAATAATATTTCTATAGTATAAATTACAGGTAATTTAGCTTATTTTAAACAAGCTTTTCTAAAAAACCAAGATTTATAATGGTGTCGATTAAATCAGATTTAGTACTGACATTAAATTTTTCTTTGATAATTGCAATATAAGATTCAACAGTACGAAAACTGAGTTCTAATTTTGTGGAAATCTCTTTGCTGCCAAATCCTACTAATAAATAAAGGAGTATTTGGCATTCAGTGCGATTAAGCTCAATAGAAGAGTCATATTTTGTAGTAAATATATATTTGTCTTTTTTTAATAAAGCATAGGCGCCAGATTTTCGTAAAAGCTTCATTATTGCGCCAAAACTTTGCTCAGCTAAGCGTAAATCTAACTGACTAAGCAACAAAACTCCATCACACTGGCCTTGGGTATTTATAAGAGGAATTATTCTAGCAGTAGCCGCAAAATAACCTTCTTCACAAAAATAAACTTTGCCACTAACGCTTTTTCGCTCTAGGGATGACATTACTTCTGCATCAAGTGCACGGTAAAACTCAGCTTGTTCAGGAGCCACATCAAAATCAGTAAAGCCCACAAGCTTTGGAGGCTTTTGGGCTGCCAAATCCCAAGCATTTTTGCTATACCAAAGATATCTTCCTTGAGCATCTTTTCGCATAATAAAGCCTGCTCTTATTTCTTTTAAGCTTTTATTTTCTAAAAGTTCTTCTAAGCAAAGATTAAGTTCTTCCATAGTGATGTTATTTTCACGAACAATATCAACTAATGAATGCTCTAAACACAAAAATGGCCCTAATGCGTCTACTGTTGTTGCAAGCAATGGCTTAATTGAATACCCCATTCTCCTACCTATTCTTCTTAAAAAAATCTATTTGCCATTCTTTTACGGCTTTATTATGGCATTTTAAGTCTGGGCAAAAAATATGTGTGCCATCGTTTTTTGAAACAAAAAATAAATAATCACTTTCACTAGGCCATAAAACCGCTTTTATGGCCTCAATACTTACTGAGGAAATTGGACCCAAGGGAAGGCCTTTGTTGGTATAAGTATTGTAAGCATGAGGAGTGAGTAAGTCTTTTTTAGTTATCTTGCCCATATAGTTTTTTATGCCATATATAACCGTTGGATCTGCTTGCAATCGCATGCCTTTTTTTAATCTCGTTAAGTAAACATTGGCTATTAAGGGCCGCTCTTTGGGATCTGCTGTTTCTTTTTCTACAATAGACGCTAGGGTTAATAAGTCGTGCAAGCTCATATTTTGCCGCGACATTTCTGCCAAAATTTGTGCATCAAGCTTAGACATTAAGCTTTTATTCATAGTTAAAATAATTTTTTCTAGAGAATCATTTTTGCCAAAAAAATAAGTTTCAGGAAGCAAATAACCTTCTATACCACCTATGCCATCTTTTTTAGCTATTTCTATAAGTTTAATAGGCGGATTAATTTTAGAAAATAAATTATCTGATACTAAAAATGCTTCAACATCTTCTTTTAGAGCTAAATTTGCATTGGATAAAGTCTTTGTTAAATCTTTTAAAGTCTGACCCTCTTTAAAAGTTATTTTAAATACCTCTGATCTGCCGTTTAGCAAAGAACTAACTAGTTGAGCATAGGAAATATCATTACTAAAAATATAGTAACCAGCTTGGATATTTTTACTATCTGGGCGTGCAAGCCTTAAATACCAATAAAATTTTTCTTGATTATCAATAAGATTATTTTTATACAAAATCTCAGTAACTCTCTTTAAAGAACTGCCATAATTTATTTCTATAATAGTATCTGAACTAATACTTATTTTGGTGTTAGAATAATTATTAAAATAAATAGTTAATACTATAAAAAAAGATATAAATAAAAAAGAAAAAAAAGAAAAAAATAATACAAATATTTTGATAAATTTATTTTTCATTTTTATACCAATAAAAAAATTCTTCGATTAAAACACAGGCAGACTCACTATCAAGCATTTTTTTTCTCTTATTTTTAGGAGTATTATTATACACTAAATTTTTAGCTGCAATTTTAGAAGTATATGACTCATCAAACAAATATACTTTAACAAATATATTTTTTGATTCCAAAAAAGCAGGCAATATAGCATGTAAGCTGTTTATTCTTTTTACTAAAGCCTCATTACTAGTGCTTTTTTTTGGCAATCCAATAACAATAATTTGTATATCTAAATCAATACATAATTGAGAAATTATAGTAAGAGCTTGCAATTGATTTTTCGCTTCTAAGTTAGATAATCTGCGAACTATTTCACCACTTTGATCACTAACTGCTAGCCCTGTTCTTTTTAAACCTAAATCTATACCTAAAATTTTCATTAAAAACCCAGTAAAAACAAGCCCTTACAAGCTGTTTATTTTATTAAAAAAAATAATCTTGACGAAACTACATTCTTGCCTATGTTAGCAGACGTGAAGATAAATCACATGTAGATTTTTAAAAATTTTAAGAAAGAGGGTGTGTCATGGCTAGTAAAGTAATAGGTATAGATTTAGGTACTACTAACTCAGTAGTAGCAATTATGGAAGGTGGAGAACCTAAGGTTATCGCCAATGAAGAAGGAGCGCGAACTACTCCATCAGTGGTAGCTTTTGCAAAAGATGGTGAAGTGCTTGTAGGGCAAACGGCCAGACGTCAGGCAATTACTAATCCTGGAAATACTATTTTTTCATCCAAACGATTTATTGGGCATAAATATGAAGAATGTAAAAATGAGCTTTCAAAACACCCGTTTGCATGCACAAAAATGGATAATGGTGATGTAGGATTTAGAGTTAGTGACAAAACTTTTTCACCACAAGAAATTGCTGCAAAAGTTTTAATAAAGCTTAAAAAAGCTGCAGAAAATTATTTAGGTCACGAAGTTAAAGATGCTGTAATTACAGTACCTGCTTATTTTAATGATGCTCAACGCCAGGCAACTAGAGATGCTGGCAGAATTGCAGGGCTAGATGTTAAAAGAATTGTTAACGAACCCACAGCCGCAGCGCTTGCTTATGGTATGGATAAAAAAGCTGAAGAAAAAATTGCAGTATTTGACTTAGGCGGCGGTACTTTTGATATTTCCATTTTGGAAGTTGGCGAAAATGTTGTGGAAGTTATTTCTACTAATGGTGATACCCATTTAGGTGGTGATGATTTTGATGATGTGTTAATCCAATATTTGGTAGATGAATTTAAAAAAGAAACTGGCATCGATGTATCTTCTGACAAAATGGTTAAGCAACGCTTAAAAGAAGCTGCAGAAAAAGCTAAAATAGAATTATCTAGTGTTAAAGAAACTGAAGTAAATCTTCCCTTCTTAACCGCTGATGCTAATGGACCAAAACACTTAAATATTAAATTAAGCAGAAGTAAGTTTGAACAAATGGTTGAGCACTTAGTAAAACGCACTTTGATACCTTGTGAAAAAGCTTTAGCTGACGCTAAATTAAAAATTTCTGACATACAAGAAGTTATTTTGGTTGGTGGTTCTAGCAGAATTCCTATGGTTCAAGAAAGCGTTAAAAAGTTTTTTAATAAAGAACCAAATCGTTCAGTAAACCCTGACGAAGTAGTAGCTCTTGGTGCTGCAGTACAAGCTGGTGTATTATCTGGTGAAGTAAAAGATATGCTTTTGCTTGACGTAACACCGTTAAGTTTAGGTATTGAAACCCTTGGTGGAGTAAATACGATTTTAATCCCAAGAAACACCACTATTCCTACTAAAAAAACCGAAACTTTTTCTACAGCCGCTGATAATCAAACTTCAGTAGAAGTACACGTATTACAAGGTGAACGAGAAATGGCTTCTGGCAATAGAACTCTTGGTAGATTTCACCTAGAAGGTATTCCAAGTGCCCCAAGAGGCGCTCCTCAAATTGAAGTAACTTTTGATATTGATGCTAACGGTATTGTTAACGTTTCGGCTAAAGATAGAGCAACTAATAAAGAACAACGCATTACTATAACTGCAAGTTCAGGCTTATCTGCTGATGAAATTGATCGCATGGTTAAAGAGGCTAAAGAACATGCTGATGATGACCATAAACGACGTGAACTAATTGAAGAGCGCAATAAACTTGATTCTTTGATTTACAGCAGTGATAAAACTATTAAAGAAAATGCTGAAAAATTGCCAAAAGATTTAATAGAATCAGTTGAATCAGCTCTTAAAGATGCTCGTGAAAAACTCGATAGTCAAGAAATAAGTGTACTAAAAGAGGCTAGTGAAAATCTAACCAAAGCTTCTCATAAGCTAGCAGAAGAAATGTATAAAAATGCTTCTGCGCAAACACAAGGTTCTGAGGCTCAAGCACCTAACCCACAAGAAAATGCTGGTACACAGGAACCAAAAGTAGTGGATGCTGACTTCGAAGAAAAGCATTAGCCTTTTATTAGCTTTAATTCTTAAAAGGCGCATATCAAAGCGCCTTTTTTAATTTCATAGGTTTTATTAATATTAATAGATTTTAAAAACTCTTCATCGTGAGAAATTATAACAAATGCGCCGGGATAGTTTTCAAGAACAGTAATTAAATGTGATTTTGTAGTCATATCAATATTATTAGTTATTTCATCTAGCAATAATAATTTAGGGGTTTTTGCGGCTATTAATGCTAGAGATAACCTAGCTTTTTCACCTCCAGAAAGATTTATAATTTTAGCATTAACTTCTTCATTCTTACGAAATAAAAAATCGTTTAGATGCTGGCGAATTTGAGCTATGGGCCAATCTGTTAGCTCTTGCATAGATATAAAAGGAGTTTTATCTAAGTTTAAATTATTATAATGCTGATCTAAATAACCAATATCTTGATTATTTATAATATTAAAATCACCAGTAACGCAAATATTTTTATCACCTAATATAGCTTTAAACAATGTTGATTTACCGCTACCATTATCTCCTATAACAGCTATCCTATCTGAGCTCTTTATATCAAAATTTATATTTTTTAAGACATCTTTTTCATAACCAATATTAACTCCATTAAAAAATACAATATTTTTATTTATAATATCGCTATTTTTTAAGTAAAACTTAGGTTTAATATTTTCTACAAAATATAAATCAGATAATTTTTCCAAAATTTCTTCTTTATTGCTAGCAATATCTTTTTTATTTTTGTTACGGGTAAGCTCTCCCCTGCCTTGGGCGGATCTAAGAGCAATAGTATCATTGCCATATTTTTTTTCACCGTAAGATTTCCTTTTTTTTGCACGTTCTTGTTCTTTCATAAGTTTTTGATGAACAAGCTTTTTTTCTTCTTCAAGTTTAGCTTTGGCTTTTAAAAGCTTTTCTTTTTGATTATTAAATTCTCTTAAATAATCGCTATAATTACCATTAAATATGTTTATTTTACCGTTATATATATGCCAAATAATATGTAAACTTTTTAAAAGTTTTTCATCGTGAGATACAATAATTAAAGTGTGCTGATAAGAATTG
The DNA here is from genome assembly GCA_964493205.1 of uncultured Myxococcales bacterium. Taxonomy (GTDB): domain Bacteria; phylum Myxococcota; class UBA727; order UBA727; family JABDBI01; genus CAZBMJ01. The sequence goes on along the minus strand of CAZBMJ010000009.1, from coordinate 24,416 downwards.
AGCATTTTACATAAAGAATTTCTATTTTTAGCATCAAGATGATTAGTAGGTTCATCAAGCAATAAGATTTCTGGTTTTCTTGCTAACGCTTGACTTAAAGCTTTATTAAATCTTTCTCCTCCACTGAGGGTAGAATGATCATTAATAATTTGCTCAACATAAGCAAAATTTATATTTTTGGGAATTTCTTCAATAAGTATGTTAATTAAACTAGACTTACCGCTACCATTGTCACCAATAATACCTATACGATCGCCGTAGTGAATATTCTCACTAAAATTATCAAAACAAATTTTGTGGTCTAGAGAAAAACTAATATTTTTTAACTGGATTGGAATATGCATAAAAAAACCTCTTAAATCATATAGGACTATTAGAACTTGCCTTATTAATACTGATTTAAGCTGATATTTTCATGATTATGTAAAACCTCGTTTTGTATATATAATGCGTAGGAAAACAAAAATCTAGTACGCATTATTCCCTATTTAGCAATAAAAATATTATTAATCAGGTATTTATAAAAATATTAAAAATATTATTTTATTTTCTTGACAAATATTAAAATTGTAACATTATTGCATTAATATTAAATTTACAATTACTTAATAATTAAATCAAATAAGGTTTTTATATGAATTTTTTAAAATTATTTTTTATAAATATATTTTTTTGTTTTTCTGTTTTTTCATTTTCTTCGATAAATTTAAATGATAATAAATCATTATTTTACTACCATGAAAATTTAAATGATATTGAAAAAGATATAGACGAAAAACCTATAGAGAGATTTAATAAAATAAAAATAAAAATTTTTAAACAGACATTTAAAGATATTATCAATAAAAAAGATAGTATAAAACACCAAAAAACAAATTATTCCCCCAATAAAAAAGCAAGCTATTCACTAGATAGTCCAATAAAATGTATCTTAAAACCTAAAATTAAATTATATTTAAATGAATCAAAAACATGGATTAATAGCAATATAATTTATTCAAATATATATAAATTCGATACTGGTGTATGGATTTTTCTTGACCCATTAAGACTAAATGATACGATCGCCATTGATTGCGATAACTTATTTTGGGAATCATTTATTAAAAATAATATAAAAAAAATAAATTTTGATGAACAAGAAACATTTATTATTGATATAATAAATATCATTTATGAAAATTTGGATAAACTAGAACGACTTCTTACCTACAACACAGAAGATGATTTATTATGTCGGCATTTTGCAACCTTATCTTTAGCTGTTTTTAGTAAAATTTTCAGCTCTCCTGCCAGCTTATTCAAGGGAAGAATTCAGCAAATAACTGGTGATTTTCTAGATGATAAATGGCTATCTCATTCTGCTCATACTTGGAATTTATTAACTATTATAGATGCTAGCCAAAAAGAAACATTTTGGTTATTAGATACACTTAAGAACAGCTTTATTAATCTTTCCAGTTCACCTTCTTTAGATCAACTTATAATGTATACTATTTACAAGAAGAAAAAAGTTATAAAAATAAGTCTTAATCAAAATGAAGAATATAGTGACTATGCTCGACTAACTAAAGAAAAGTTTGATATTACTCCTTTAAAAAAGGATAATTTAAGTAAAGATTTAAATAGACAAGAATTAGCTGCTACCAAAATGATGATTAATTACAAGCTTCCTAATAAGTCATCCTATAACATAACAAAAATCGATGAATATTAATTCAACAAACCTCTGACGTAGTTAAAACCCCTCTAGACTTACAAAATAAACAATGTAACTATTCGCTTTATTCGCCTGCTCTCATAGCTCAGTTGGATAGAGCGTTGGTTTCCTAAACCAAAGGTCGCATGTTCAAGTCATGCTGAGGGCACCAATACTTATTATTTAACTAATCTTGGCTGCAGTGCAACATCTTGAGCGTTTCTAACAACTTCAAATAAAACTTCTTTGCAATTGTGACTAGCTTTTAAGTTATTTTTTACTTCATCAATAGTAGCTAAAAATGTTTGATATTCGGTTTGCTGTAAACTTAACTCAATTTGAGCATCAATAAAATTTTGATAAAGCTCACCCAAATCTTGTTCTAAAGGCGCTAATGGCACTATAGTATCAGTTGATAAAAGATTACTTGGTGGCAATGAATCTGTTAGAGGATTATTTAAGGTGTTTTCTTTTGGCAGTATGCTATCAGCTTTTACTTCTACTAATAAATCTAAATCTGTTGTTATGGGAAGCACTGGGCCAAGCTCAGGATGGTAAGAATGCTGTGGCATAACAGTTTCTGGCTTAGAATATCCTGGCAAAAGCTCTTCACGTAGTTCTTTTTTTATTTGCTCTTGCTTTTTATGCTCTTCTTCTAAATTTTTAGCGAGCTCATTAATAACCATAGCAACTTCAGCAAGTTGTCCTAGGCCATCTTCTGAAATACGAGTCTGATATTTTTTTTGTTTAAGACTGTTTAAAGCATGAACAATATTGCCAATTGGTAATACTGTTTCTTTATTAAAGGCCATTATAGCAGCTGATAAGGCAATTACTAAACCTACATCAATAAACAAACGTGCATAAGCTATTTGTGGCGATGCATCCAATGTAATGAAAAAGCCTATCATTGCTACAACAAAAACCATTATACTTACTATAAAGGTTATGTTTTTAATATTTTTCACAAACAACCTTCTATTATTTGATTTATTTAATCTTACTAGAAATAAACCTTTATTCAAAAAAACTTTCATACCCTTATCAAGTAGCGGTTGACGAATCAATAGATCATTAATAGATTCTTTTAGTTAGAGGTTTTATTTATGGCTCAGATCACTAAAGATTTTATTTTTAATCTACCAAAAACAGACTTGCACTGTCATTTAGATGGTTCTTTAAGAATTGATACAATAATTGAATTAGCTAAAAAGCATAAGATCGAGCTATTTAGCTATGACCCCAATGCACTAATTGATCATCTTGGTTATAAAACAGTTCGTAATGACTTGAATTTTTATTTAAAAGGCTTTGAAGCACCCTTAAAAATTTTACAAGACGAAGACGATATAGAACGAGCTTTTTTTGAACTTGCCGAAGACGCTTTCTTTGAAAATGTGTGCCATCTAGAAATAAGATACTGTCCTTACTTGCATCAAAATAAAGGCTTAAGCCTAAAAGAAGTAGCACAAAGTGCGCTTAGGGGCAGCAATAAAGCTATTCAAAAATATGGTATGTCTGTTGGCCACATACTTTGCGGCCTAAAACATGACCCTATGGAAAAGATTTGTAGTATTGCACAGCTTGCTAGTGACTTTAAAGATCAAGGTGTAGTAGCTTTTGATCTTGCTGGCCCTGAAATTGGTTTTCCTATTACAAATTATTTAGCCGCCACTCAGTACGCTCACGATAACTTATTAAATTTAACCATTCATGCTGGGGAAAACAGTGGCCCTGATATGATTTATCAAGCTGTTATCAATGCTCATGCAACTCGTGTTGGTCACGGCACAGCGCTCATACAAGACAAAAAGCTTCTTGATTATGTCGTAAATAATCGTATAGCTATTGAATCATGCCCTACTTCTAATCTTCACACTGGCTCTGTAAAAGACCTTTCAAAACATCCATTAAAGCAATTTTTAGACCGAGACGTTTTAGTATGCATAAATACTGATAACAGACTAGTTTCACAAACTACTATGACGCAAGAACTTTATTTAGTTTGTAAAACTTTTAATCTAAGCTTAGAGCAGCTAAAAAAATTAATCGAAAATGGCTTTAAAGCGGCTTTTTTACCCTATGAACAAAAAAATAATTTTATAAACAAACTTAATAAAGCTTTTAACGATTTATAGACCCGTCCTTGTTAAATTTATTTACCAATTTCCTTGAATTGGTTAATAAAAACGTCACCATCTGGAAAATGAGCAACAATTTTAAGTTGACCACCCATGGCTTCTATATAGCTGCGCAGAGTCGATATATACATATCAGTTCTATTTTCAATTTGTGATATATTTGCCTGTTTGGTATTTAAAAACTTTGCAAGCTGTTCCTGACTAAGGTTTCTTGCATGACGAAGCTCCTGTATAGGCATTTCTTTAAGCATTTTTTCAGCTTTTTTATGAGCCATTATTTTTGCCTTAGGAGACATCTTCTCTTCAAGCAATTTAAATGATTTTGCCATATTAATTTCCTTTTAAATTTTTCAAGTGTTTACTATATATCGATGTTGTACTCTTAGTTCTCTCATATGTGAGTAAGCAGAATTTTTGATACCAGAACTATGAGGAAAGCCTAATTTAGGACCTAAATGGCGCAGCAATTTAACACTTGCAGAAATACTTATTTGCTGATTTTCTGTGAGCTCTTCCCACCATTTTTCAAACTCTTCACTAAAATTCACCGCCCATTCTTTCACTTGAATACTCTTTATTAGCACCAATCTACTCTAAAAATATAACGTTAAACTTATATAAGTTCAAGATTATTGTTAAAATTAGATCTAAAATTTTATATTTCTAAAATATTCAACAAAATAAGAGATTTATAAAGCATTTTAAAACTCAGAATGACCACTTTCCAAATATCTTTACAACTTTTCCTTACTCTCTTCTAACATGCTAAAAAGATATATGTGGTTCCTTTTTTTACCAAAGCACTTCTTTTAGAAGAATTAAAAATCCCAGAATCTGGTCTACTTTTGATGATCATCAATAAACTAACTAAACCCACTGGCAAAACCAGTGGATTATTAATCTAGAGAAAATTATTCTGCTTTAGGTTTTTTAAGAACATCGAATTTTTTTAAAAATCCTTTGTCTTTAAGAGTTTTTTCGTAATCTTCATGCATAGAAGCTTTTTCACTATCATGAGGCACCTGCTTACCATCTTTTGGTATACCCAAGTTCCAGTGCCACTTAAAAGAACATCGTAGGCATGTTATTGCGTTGCAGCCAGCAAGACGTTCTGACAAAACGCCACAATTGGGGCATATGCGGTGCTTTCCTTGGTAAGACTCATCTTGCTCTTCTTTGTATTCTGAATAAGGCATTGCTGGAGGGGGCATCTTTCCCAAATTATATAACTTAAATTCATGTGCTAACTGCTCTAAATAAATATCACATTTACCATGATGATCTTGGCCACAATCTAAACAACCTTTAAAATCACAAATACTACATGCAAAATAGTGATCATCGCCTTTTAAATTTAGCCCTCCAACGCAATCTGTAGTTGGACAAGATCTCCAATCAGGATTTTTGCTATTGTGTAGAGAAAATATATTAGATTTTAGCGCTAATACTTTATTTTCCTCACAACCAATAGTTTCTAATATTTGAGGGCAAATTTTTTTACGACATTTATTATTTGAGCAAATAGGCAATTCTGTTTTATTTTTACTGCAAATATCTATATAATCATTTATACAATCAATACATAATTTATTTGTACAGGCATAATCACCAGCAAGGCAAACATATAATTGTTTATCTTTTTGATTGCAAACCTCACAATCAGCAATTTCCATTTTATATGTTGGAGCAGCGAAACAAGTGGCATTATTAATGATAACCTGATTAGCTAAAGGCATAAGATCTTTATGAAGTTGTTTTAGAAAGTTTTCTTCAAATATTTTTTGTTCTAAACTTCCATCCAATCCATGTGCCAAGCCAACTATTTGCATTTTCTTGAGCTTCTAAGATATCATCTTGTGTTTTTGCATTTTTATAAGCATTTTCCAAAAGAGTTCTATAGATTAATTGCCAAACATAACTATATTTACTATCTTTCAAAAAATACGTTTTATTATTTAATAGTTTACGAACAAAAATTAAATTTTTTGAATCCAAAAAGAGCTTTATTATATTAACTTTACCCTTTTTAACAGCTATATAAAAAGCAGTATCACCATTGTGCATCAACCATAAAAGTTGCTGGGCATATTTTGATTCAAGAAGCAGCTTTACTATATCACCTTTATCAAATTGAACAGCTATATGCAAAGCAGTAAATCCATCCTTGATTTGCTGTAACATCTGTTCAGTATACTGAGAATATTTGTCGTCAAGAAGCAGTTTTACTATCTCAACCTTACCAGCTGCAGCAGCAGTATGCAAAGCAGTACACCCTTGACTATTTGGCTGTAATATCTGTTCAGTATACTGAGAATATTTGTCGTCAAGAAGCAGTTTTACAATCTCAATCTTACCAGCTGTAGCAGCAGTATGCAAAGCAGTAAATCCATTATTATTTGGCTGTAAAAAGTCCTGAGCATACTGAGAATTAAGAAGAAACTCTGTTACATCAACCTGACCATATTGAGCAGCAGTATACAAAGCAGTACATCCATCCTTAGTTGGCTGTAATATCTGTTTAATATACTGAGAATATTTGTCGTCAAGAAGCAGTTTTACAATCTCAATCTTACCAGCTGTAGCAGCAGTATGCAAAGCAGTAAATCCATTATTATTTGGCTGTAAAAAGTCCTGAGCATACTGAGAATTAAGAAGAAACTCTGTTACATCAACCTGACCATATTGAGCAGCAGTATACAAAGCAGTACATCCATCCTTAGTTGGCTGTAATATCTGTTTAATATACTGAGAATATTTGTCGTCAAGAAGCAGTTTTACTATCTCAATCTTACCAGCTTCAGCAGCTATATGCAAAGCAGTAAATCCTTTACTATTTGGCTGTAAAAAATCCTTAGCATACTCTGATTCAAGAAGCGGCTTTATTATATCAACCTGACCATATTGAGCAGCAGTATGCAAAGCAGTAAATCCATTATTATTTGGCTGTAAAAAGTCCTTAGCATATTTTGGTTCAAGAAGTAGCTTTATTATTTCAACCTTACCAAATTGAGCAGCTGCGTGCAAAGCAGTAGACCCACACTTCGCTGGTTTCCAAAACTGCTCAGCATATTTTGGCTCAAGAAGTAGCTTTATTATTTCAACCTGACCATATTGAGCAGCGGTATGCAAAGCAGTAAAACCATTACTCGTTGGTTTCCAAAACTGCTCAGCATATTTTGGTTCAAGAAGTAGCTTTATTATTTCAACCTTACCAAATTGAGCAGCTACGTGCAAAGCAGTAAAACCATTACTCGCTGGTTTCCAAAACTGCTCAGCATATTTTGGCTCAAGAAGTAGATTTACTATATCAACCTTACCAAATTCAGCAGCCGCGTGCAAAGCAGTCAAACCATTACTCACTGGTTTCCAAAACTGCTTAGCATATTTTGATTCAAGAAGTAGCTTTACTAATTCAACCTTACCATTTACAGCAGCCAGGTGCAAAGCATTAATTCCGTTATTATCTATTGCTTGAATTATTTCATTATTATTACTGTTAAGAATATCTTTTAGTTCTTGAGTGTCACCATTTTTTATAAGATTTTTTAATTTTTGAAAATTGAGAAGAGCTGATGTAGATTCGATTTTTTGCATTTTTAGCGGCGGTTCTTCCTTCTTATTTGTCGGTCTTTCATGGGGAATATCTGCCGCAAATAAATATGACTGAAGAAAGAATATTATAAATAAAAATTTGTTATTCATTATTATGCCTATAAAAATATTTAATAAATAAAGCATAAATTACTTATTCAAAAAGGCAATAGTATATGTGTTTAATTTATCTATATTATTTATCATGCTATATTTTATTGATTTAAGTGCTAATTTTGTCTTTTATTTTAAGCTTAGAGGAAATTTTTTTTTATGTAGTCTGACGGTAAGAAAATTGCACAAAATTGGCGATATATTGAAAAGTTTGGTGTATAGATAGCCTATGCGTCTTTGCTAGCGCGCCTTGCAAAGACACTAGTATTGCTTAGTTACTAGCGATTTATAGACCACTCTTGTTTCTTTTGAAATTCAGAACGACTATGAGCATTTTGCCAAAATAACACTGTCTGCTTATCAAAAAGTTCAAACAAGCAATTAATCCCAATGGCATTGCTAAGTTTTAGCATGAGCTCACCTGCAGCTAAAGCGTCATTATACGCTCTATGTGCATCAGTAAGCTCAACGCCCCAGCGCTTGGCGGCATCTAGAAGCTTTTTGCCTTTTTTGTAACGATCTAGCTCACAAATAAAAACAAATGGGTCTATCCAGGGAATATTTGGCAAAACTTTTCCAACTCTAGCCAATTCTGATTCTACAAAGGGCTTATCAAATTTAGCATTATAAGCTACTATAAACTCTGCTGAAGCAATGTTTTGCAATAATTTGTCAGCAATTTGCGCAAATTTAGGTTTACCCTTAAGCATTGAATCGTTTATACCTGTAATAGTTTCTATTTCTTTTGGTATTGGTTCCTCAATAAATAGCAATTGATTGATTGTTTGCTCTTTTGGTAAATTAAAGGGCACTAAAGCCAACTCAATAACTTTATTAGCAGCTGCATCAAGGCCAGTGGTTTCAATATCTAGTGCAAAAAAAGGTTTCTTTTCCCAATCAAAAACTTGAATAATTTTTGGAGGGACGAAAGATGGTGAAGTAAATAGGCCAAGTTGTGTGTTAGTCATAATTAAACTCTTAATAAATAAACTTTATAAAATCCATACTATAAAATCTTTCTTCTTGGTATAGAGTAAAAGAGTGAGAATTTATTTTGGTTAAAATTTATGGATAAAATAAACACATTATCAAAAATAGAATGTAGTATCGTACGTTTAATAAGCGATAATCAGAAGTTATTAACTACAGATGAAAGTATTTCTATAAGATGGGCTTTGTCGCTAGCGAGAATTACTAAAATTAAATTAGCGAACACAGATAGTTTAACTATTGGCCATGCTCTTGAAGGCTATCGCAATCGTTTATATGAAATTTTAGAAGAAAATCAAAATGTTGCAAACATAGACTTATTAAAATTAAAAACTGTTTTACCCACAATAAATAAATTGGCCAAAGATACTCGAAAAGATTTGCTCTCCCTATTTTCCTCAAAATTATCGCCACAGGACCTTGATAAGGCTATAAGAACAAGGCCCTTAGCTCTAGCTTTGGGGGGAGGGGGTGGAACTTGTTATGTATTTATTGGAGCATTCTTAGCTTTAGAAGAAAATAATATAATTCCAAATATAATGGCTGCAAGCTCTATGGGAGCTATACTAGGGGCTTATCGCGCTCAAAATAAACACTTTTCTTTTGATGGCTTACAATATTTAATAAAACATGTTTCATGGAGCATGATCGCCAAGTCCTACTCTGGAGCAAGCAAATTTGGTGTACCTGCTACTTTTAGACTTTATTTAAGAGAAGCTATTGGAGAAAATTTTAAAAGGGAAAACGAATTCTTAAGAATTAAAGATTTAGTTATTCCTTTAAGAGTATGTGTGGCGGGATTAAGCAACGCTGGTTTAGGCAAAGAACAAGAAGATTTGAATAAATATTCGAATCTGCTAGCAAGCAGTAAGGGTGACCCTTATGATATTAATGTTCGTAATAGCTCTATTATTAATCAAATACTTTCTTTTGCACAAAAACCTCTAAAACCTATTTATTTAGGCGCTTCAAAACTTAGCAAAGAATTCGATGTGATAGATGCCATTGGTTTTTCTTCAGCTATTCCTGGAGTGTTTCATTATGATGTTTTAAGAGACGATCCCAGAATGATCTCTTTATTGCAAACGTTATTTGAAGAAGAAAAAGTTTTTAGGCTCATAGATGGCGGATTTGCTGATAATTTACCAAGTCAACAAGCTTTACAGGGCGTCATAGATGGCGAATGCGATGGTTATGATCCATTTATACTAGCTTTTGATAGTTTTGTTCCTAGCATTAATAAAAATTTGTTATTTTATCCAATCATGCGCTTCGCCTATGAAAATAGCAAAGAAGGGCATGAAGCAGCTCATTTGTTAGTTAAATTTAAAAATGTTTTATCACCCCTTAATTTTGTACCTAGTGAAGACATTTTTAATAAAGCAATAGAATATGGGCATAAAGAAATTCTACCGCACATGAATTTTATTAAAAATATGGTTAAAGAAATACCTTATCCGTCATGGATAAATAAAAAAAATAACTAATTATTTAAAAAAAACTACAAATCTAATTAGCAATGATCTTTGGGGGGCAAAATGATCTTTGATTTTGATGATTTTGATATAAAAGACCGTTTTTATTCGATAGAAGAGAAAACAGAAAAATTAAAAATGAAAATAGAAAACCTGAGTGAAGAAGAACAAAAAGCTTTTATGGAAATTTGTGCTCAAGCATATATCTTTCATGATTCTGCTCTTGAAGGTATGGTTATATCAGCAGACGAAATATCTTCTGTTTTTTTATCTGATACAGACCCACAGTATATAAGAAGCCGAGTTTTACAAGAAATACGCAATCATAGAAAAAAAATACATGATATTGTACAAAATAGCATTAGATTTCGCCATACTAATGCTATTTATAGATCAGCTGAGATAAAAATGGAGACTATTTTAGCTACTCATGAAGAACTTTATGAAGGGGTTCCTAAAAGATTTCCTGGAAAAACTCGAAGTATTATGCCACTGCACCTAAGTTATTTTCATGAATTAAGTAAACCAAAACAAATCAAAGAAAAACTTATTGAACTTTGTTCAAAAACTTCTGATCCAGAATTTAGAGCTCAGCATCCAGTAAATCAAGCTGTATTATTTCATTTTAACTTCATGCAAATTTTTCCATTTTTAGAAGGCACAGGAAAAGTAGGAAGACTTTTTATGAATAGCTTTTTACTGCAAGGTGGATACGAACTAGCTATTATACATTCTAGCGAAAGACAACTTTACTACGAAACTCTTAAAGAAGGAGTAGAACCATTAAGATTACTCGTGCTTGATAGTATTGAGTCTACTCTTGATTCAAGAATTAACTTTTTAGAAGAAAATAATCTATCACGTTGCATCGCCAGAACAATGCTTAAAAAAAAGCAACACTATCTTTCAGTTTAAATTAAGGGTAAGCTTTTGCTTACCCAATCTTGTGGTCTGCGGGTTTAATCAAATAACTATTATCTAAGTAAGGTTGTTTTAAAATGTTGGATGTACGTCTATCGAAATTATTATTAATAGAAGTATAGCTGGCTTTGTTTTTACCAAGGGGCCATAAAAATGCGTTCTCTTCTCTTTTATCCAAAGATTCTAGCAAAGGTCGCTCTAGAATATTAACAATAGAAAGCTTAGAAATCTTTTTTAAAATTCCACAAAATTCCTGAATTTTATACAAAGCCATAGGTTTATGTTCAAGATATTTTTCAAATAAACAAAATTCTAAAATACCTACTTCTTGCTCTCTAAATTGCCATACTCCTATTATTTTACCTAAATAGACAATAACACTAGTTGCATTGCCTTTCGCATCAAAAATAAAAGGTAAAAATTCTTTATCCGCTAAGCGTTTTTTGCAGTCCCAACCAGAAGTATAAGGGTCCCAAGAAGGAAGCATTAACACTTCTTCCTCGTTGAATAACTTCTTTTTCATCAATTCCATACTTTCTTTTAATGCTATCATGTCTTCTTTATAACCATCAACATGAACTCTAACTATTTCTTTTTTTAAATTTAATAAGGCTTTTTGGCATTGGACTATTGATAAGCCACTCCAATATGAAATATCGTTTACAGCAACCGGCCCATAAGCTCTTAAATATTTTCTTACTGTTTCTGTTTTAGCCACTTCAGGATTATCAACCCTATTTAATGAAAGTTCTTTCAACCATTTTTCAAGTAACATATAATTAAAATTATTTCCTTTCCAACCTTTTGAGGCTATCCTAATAAGCACACCCATGTCACATAATTTTTGAGCTATTAAATGGATTAATGTTTTATCAGGCAAAGTTTTTTGAGTAGTAAAAATAATACTAAATAATTCATCCAAAGATAATGGTTGAGAAAAATGAACAGATTTTAGTAAAGAAGAAAAATCTAAAAGCTCTGATTTATTTATGCCAAAATCATTTAATTTACTCATTCCTTTTTGCTGTAAATAGTTATGAAAAGTTCTAAAATATATGGGATAATCTGATGAGCTGATTAAGCACAAGGCCCCTCGAAAAGCTGGCACCCTAATTAACGTCTTATCATTAAATAGAGCTTCATCTAAATCACTAAGTTCCAATGTAGGTCTTCTTGCTACTAATGATAAATATGCGATTGGATTATGTCCGCAAAATCCTGGTCTATTAGAAATAGCCTCTACTAAAGTTTCTTGATCGTTAAAATTATTTAAATATGCATGGTGATAGGTTTGTAAATTTTTTAAACTTATTCTTTCAGCACTAAATCTGCCCACTACTGTCCCCTTAATTTAATAAAAAAGAAACTACTTTGTATGTTTGGCTTTATTTTGACTGAATTTGTTTTAAATAAAAAATTTATTAACTTTTTCTAAGAAAATAGGCAAAGGAGCTTGAAATTTTAACTTATTTTTAGAAATAGGATGCTCAAATTCTAAAAAGGCCGCATGAAGAGCCTGGCCATTTAGTGAATCAATATTTTGAGCTAAATCTTGCGGGATTATTTTTGAGGCAACTTTTTTACCACCATATATTTCATCTCCCAATAGCGGATACCCTCTATCAGCTAAATGAGCGCGAATTTGGTGAGTTCTACCTGTATGAATAGTTACTTCTATTTTGCTTAAGCCATAATTTCTACTTATAACTTTTACGCTACTATGAGCTAACCGCACATTACTATTACAAGCTTTTGGAGCTTCTAGATTAGTAAAAAATTTTAGTCTATTAAAAGGATGACGTACGTGCCCTGAGATAATTTCATAAGTATCATATTGGGGCTCTCCCCAAATAAATGCCTGATAAATTTTATTTACACGCCTATTTTTAAAATCACTAGATAAAATTTCTAAACACTTTTTAGTTTTAGCTATTAAAATTAAACCAGAAGTATCTTTATCTAATCTATGGACTAGCCCAGGACGCATAGAGTTTTGTTCTTTAAGTTCTGGAAAATGCCATAATAAAGCATTAATTAACGTATTATCTTTCTGCCCTGCTCCAGGATGCACTAACAAGCCTTGAGGTTTATTAATTACAGCAACATGCTCATCATCATAAATAATATCTAAATTAATATCCTGAGCTTCTAAATATATATCTGTTTTTTTATCTAAATTAATGTTAAAAATATCATTTTTTTGAACCAAATAAGAAGGCTTAAAAACAGCATTATTTACTGTAATTAAACCTTTTTTTATCCCAGCCGCTATTTGAGCTCTAGAAATATCTAATAAGTGCTTAGTTAAAAAAACATCGGCCCTTATTAAATCAGTATTTTCTTTTGCTTGAATAATTATCATTATAATTTATTACTATAAGATTTATTTTTGGCTAGAAGGGTTATATTCCAAATAAATGTAATATGTTTTTTCAGTAGTATTTGGTAACCATGTATCAATAAAGTATAATGTACTACCATTCTGACAATCTATATAATTCGTAGAAAAATTGAATAGTATCTCACCCTGAGAATTTACAGAACCATTTTCAGTATCAGAGCGAAATTTTGGTTGGTGCGCTAAATTATTTTGTTCAAATTGTGATTTAGTTCCAGAATCACTTATGCATATTTCATTAGGAGGCCAGAACCAACCAGACTTTTTAGGTATTTCTAAACCAAGATTATTTTTTACATGATAATTCTTAATAAATTTTTCCAAAAATAATTTGCATTTATTATCAATTAACTCAATCTCATTGTGCTTAATAAAGAAGTCACTAATATTATTTTTTGAAAATTCTAAAGAAAAAGCTGAGCAGGAAAAAAACAAAAATAATAATACACAATGATTAACAAATTTACTTTTCATAATAATAATCCTAATATTTAATAAAAAATCTTATTTAATAATAATTCAATACACTTTAATACTAAAATTACAAGCTAATTTTTATTTTTATAACAAAAAAATAAATTATTTATATTATAGACTATGATTAAGAGCCTGCTCTTGGGAGAATTTTATGAAATTAGTTTTTATAGCCTGCAGCTTGTTTTTAATGGGCTATTTAATGAAAAATATGTTTTTTGAAAATAAAACCTTAACTAAACATTCAATAAATAACGATATTGTTAGTATTTCAGAAGTAGTTTCTATGGGCAGAGACGATGATGATGGCAAATCAAAAAAATGGCATATAGGTGGGCAAGATTAAGCGTCTGTGACCATTTTATAAATAACTGATCTTTGGAGTGAAAATTCTTTTTGAGCAAGAGTAACTACATCTTTTTTACTATTACCAAGTTCTAGTTGTTTTTTAATAAAATGCTCTACATCTTGCATATTTAATAAGTTTAACTCTTGTTTTTCAATAACAACTACACATTCACCCTTATTAATAAACTCTGGATTAAGCTTTTGCCCCAATAGTCCTCTGTGAAAAGTTTCATAAAGCTTGGTAAGCTCTCTAGCTACAACCACCCTTCTCTCACCTAAATAATCAAATAATTCGTCTAATAAATCTTGAGTTCTGTTGGCTGAATCATAAATAACTAAAGCCAAATCTGCTTGAGCAGCATTCATAATTAACTTTTTACGATGGGATTTTTTTTGTGGCAAAAAGCCTAAAAAAGCAAACCTGGTACAATCAAGTCCAGCCCCCATAATCGCGCCTATTAACGCACATGCTCCCGGTATAACATTTACTTCATATCCCTTTTTAACAATAGCATCAACCAACAAAGACCCTGGGTCAGAAATACAAGGAGTACCTGCATCAGAAATTAAGACCACAGATTTGCCTTGAGTAAGACTTTGACAAACCAGCTCAATACGCTCTTTTTCTTTTTGAGCATTGCAAGAATACCACTTGCAATCAGGCCTTATATTTAAACCTAGCGCTAAAACTAAAGACTTAGTATGCCTTGTATCCTCAGCTAAAATTACTAAAGCTTGCTCTATTTCGTTTTTTGCACGTAGGGATATATCTTGTAGATTGCCTATGGGTGTGGCTATAATTTTTAGAGATTGGCTCATAATTTTTAATCTTAGGCTATAAAAGCATCTTTTATATGAGTTATTTCAGCATTTTCGTCAACACCAACAATAGAAACCACATCAAATCTACAATAAGGCATCTGCCCTTTTAGTTTTTGCAAATACATATGAGCTGCTTTTATGATTTTTTTTTGCTTAGAAAAATTCACCGCTTCGTAGGGCTGAGAGAACTTGGCATCTTTTTTTTGTTTAACTTCTACAAATACCATAGTTTTTTTATCCAGAGCAATAATATCAAGCTCACCACATTTATAAGAAATGTTCATCGCAAGAATATTATAACCTAAATTTTGTAAAAATTTTTTAGCTACTTCTTCTGCTTTACTGCCTAGCGCTCTGCTCACTTTGTACTACCCCACGAAAAGTTAAACGATGGATAGCACAAGGACCTAAGCGCTTAAGAGCTTCTAGGTGCAACTTAGTGCCGTACCCTTTATGTTTAACAAACCCGTAGCCAGGATATTCATCTTCAAACTTTTTCATTAATCTATCTCTATGAACTTTAGCTAAAATAGACGCTGCCATTATTTCTTTTATTAAAGTATCACCCTTAATAATCGCTTTTTGGCTTAGCACAAGATCTTTGCCTAAAGTTTGATTGCCATCTATTAAAATCATATCTATAGGAGTTTTTTTATATATTGATAAAACTGATTTTTTCATGGCCAAAAGGCTTGCTTGTAAAATATTTATTCGATCTATTTCTACAGAACTAATTTCAGTAATAGAAAAATAGGCAGCGCGAGATATTATTTCATCGTATAAAACCTCGCGCTTTTTTTCAGAAAGTTTTTTTGAATCATTAAGACCTAAAGGAATATCATTAGGTTTAAAAATAACAGCTGCAGCAACAACGGGGCCAGCAAGCGGCCCTCTACCAGCTTCATCTACGCCTACAATAAGCATAAAAAATTACGCTTTAGCAACTTTAGTTCTTGTATAATCTTTACGTTCTTTAATACGAGCTTTTTTGCCTTGTAGTTCACGCAAGTAATAAAGCTTAGCTCTTCTTACACGGCCAGATTGCAAAATTTCTACTTTTTCAACACGCTTGGATGAAAGAGGAAATATTCTTTCAACACCTTCGCCAAAACTAATTTTTCTAACACGTATTGAAGCACGATTGCTACCACGTCTATGAGCCATCAAAACGCCTTCAAATGCTTGTACGCGCTCTTTGTCGCCTTCAGATATACGAAAGGATACTCGAACGGTATCACCTACTCTAAAATCTGGAAAGTCTGTACGAATAAATTCATTTTCTATGTTTTGTATAATTGTTTGAGATAACATAATATTTTCCTATTAAACTTACGCATTTTAGGCAATAACTCAGTAAATCAAAAAAATCAATGGCAAAAGAATACTTTTCATCTTAATCAAAAAAAAACAAAACTTTTATAATTTTAATCTAGAATAGCCTTTATTCTAGCTATGGCTTCATAGACATCATTTTCTAAAATATTGCCATATAAAACAGCTCTAAAGCGGTTTTTTTCAAAGCAAGAAAAATATAAGTTACTACTTGAACATTTTTCTAAAAAAGTATGAGCAGGCATTTTTGTTTCATCAATACTAAAAAACAGTATATTAGTCTGGGGGTTAGGTGTATCTAAATTAATATTTTTAATTTTACTGAGTTCTGAGGCCAAAAGTTTAGTATTTTTATGATCTTGTGATATTTGCGGTATCATGTGCTCTAAAGCATAAATAGCAGCTGCTGCCAAAATGCCGCTTTGCCGCATGGCTCCACCAAACATTTGTTTATATTTACGAACTTTATCATAATGCTCTTTATCAAAAGCTAAAATAGCTCCCGTTGGGCAACATAAAGCCTTAGAAAAACAAACGGTTACAGTGTCAAAACCTAAGGCCAATTCTGAAATATCGCTATTACTAGCCACACTGGCATTAAATATTCTAGCACCATCAAGATGGGTTTTTAACCCTAAATTTTTAGAAGTACTAACCACGTCTGTTAATAAATCCTTTGGCCAACAGACTCCGCCTCTCAAATTTACAGTATTTTCCACTAAAACTAATCTGCTTCTTGGTGAATATGGGCTCGGTTGTCTAAAAGCTTGTTTTACTTGTTCACCATTGAAAAAACCTGTAGTAGTTTTAATCATATAACTCTGAGCTAATGAGTGAAAGGGCATGGCACCCCCTTCAGAATGAAATATATGGCATGAATCATAGCCAATAACTTCATCTCCTGGCTCAGTATGTAGTTTAACAGCTATTTGATTACACATAGTGGCCGATGGAAAAAACATGGCAGCACTTTTATTAAGCTTTTTAGCCATGATCTCTTCAAGTTTTTTTGTAGTTGGATCTAAATTTCTTTGTTCATCACCAAGTGGAGCTTCTATCATCGCCATTTTCATTTCACTGCTTGGAAGTGAAGCTGTGTCAGAAAATAAATCTATTTTTTTTTGCATAAATAATCTCTAAGATAGTGTTTAATAAGTGCTTAATTTTTCATCACAATCCATTGGCACGATATTTTTACGTATTTCCCCAGCTAGATAAAGTGAGCCACAGACCAAGGTAAATTCATTACTATTATTTAATAAAGTAGTATCAAGATCAATAAATTCATATAAAATATTCTCATCAAAACCTGCTTTTACAAAAGCCTGTTTAAGATCAGTAAACAATAATGACCGCGGATTTTGAACTTTAGCCAAAAATATTTTTCTAAGATTTGGATGATTATTTTTAAAAATTAAAGCCATTTCATAAGGGTCATGGCCACTTAAACATGCAAAAACCATTTGCCAATTTTTATGGGCTAAATTTCTATCAGTATTTATATGCTTGCTAATAACTTCTATGGCATGAGCATTATGGGCTCCATCGATGATTAATGTATGATTTTTATAATCAAAGATTTCAAACCGAGCCGGCCATTTTGCCTTAAGCATAGCTTTTTTTATTAACTCTTCTTCAACATTGTAGCCCAAGCTATGTGATAAGCTTTTGGCTAATCCAGCATTGATATACTGATGTTCACCAGGCAAAGAAGATGAATATGCGCATATATTAGCTAAGCTAAGATCAAATCTTACTAATTTTTTTTGTTTGATTATGGTATCTAGCACTTCTTTTTTTTGAGCCACAGTAATAACTGGCTGTAAAAACCTTGCTGCTGCTATTTTTTCTAACGCTATTTTTTCTAAAGTATTGCCTAAAATACTGAGGTGATCAAGCCCAATGCTGGCAACACCCAAAATATCAGCTTCACATGCAGTAGTGGCATCAAGCCTTCCACCAATGCCTGCTTCCAAAATAATTATATCTGTTTGATCTTTAAAATAAAGCATAGCCATGGCTAATAATGCTTCAAAAAAACTGGGTTTTTCAGACATACATTCTATTTGTTCTAAGACTTGCTCGCCAATTTTGCTAAAATCTTCTTCGCTAATATTTACTTGATTTATGCGAATTCTTTCGCGAGCACTGGTCAAATGAGGACTGCTAAATACTCCTACTTTTAAATTATTGAGCATCAAAATAGATTCTAGAAAAGCACACGTACTGCCTTTGCCGTTGGTTCCAACTATTTGTATAACTTTTTGCTGAATATTATTTTTTTCTAATTTTAATAAGCTCAAAAGCTTAGTGGTATTTTCTAAGCCAAGCTTAGGGTTAGTCTCAAGAGCAAAAATACGATTTTGGATACTTAACTTCATAGCGTTCTAAATACTAATCCAAAAGTCCATAACAAAGGAAGTTTAGACCCCATAATATCTTTAGCACTAAAATTATAGCCTTTATTGGAAAAATTACGTATGTCGCTATAACCAAGCTCTGCCTTTAAATAAACTTGGTCAAAAAGACCACCTGCTCTGGCGTCTGCTATAGCTGATGGTTCTAAAAAATCTAATCTTAACATTAAACCAAGTGCTGCTTGCCACCCAAAAACAAAACCATTAGGTTTTATACCACCAGATGACTTTGCTTGTTCGCCCCTAGTCCTAAAATTAAATCCATGAGCAACCAAAGAAGCTTTTGCGTATGGAAATAGTGGAAAATAATCAACAAAATAATCTGCAAGATAAGTTAATTGAGGCCTTACTTGATACATATGTAAACTTACAGTAGCATTTTTAATGGGTTTATTACAATCTGGTTTATCATTAGTATCAAGTTCTACGGCTCTACCTGATTTATAGGTATAACCCGTGCCAAGGCCTAATAATAAAGAACCGCCATTGGTTAACAAATACCAATCAAACTCCGCACCAATTAAAGGATTTATAGCACCTTGAGCATCACCAGTTTTATTGCAAAAAAAACATTTATAAAAAGGAAATATTTTACTACCATCAGACTTGGTCTCATTGTCTAAATCTGGCCTGTACATAGAACCAATAATACCAAAATTCATTTGCCCTACTTCTGCAGCTTGCAGATTTTTAACATAAGACAAATTTACAATAATAAAACCAAGAACCAATAACATACGAGCTTTATAAAATTTTCTTGCTATCACAATCGCCGCCAAAAGTAGTAATAATAAAAAAGAATCAGCACTTGTTTGCTGACAATTAAAAGAAAGTTTTGAACCATCGCCATCATAACCATCAAGAGGAAAAGCTGCTGGAATTACCGTAGCGCTATATGGACCTCTCCAATCACTATAATCAGACCCATTAATATCTAATCTCACTTTAAAAATATATTCAGTTCTATTTTGAAGTCCATCTATTACTACTTCAAAAGTTTTATTTGACTCCTCAATGGGTGTGTCTTTTACGCTAAAGCCAGCAGGACAAGTGGGCCCCTCAATACTAGTAGCCGTAGCCCTTTGCGCATAACAAGTTTGAATGCCAGAAATAGTAGTTTTCTCAGGGGTATACTTAATATTAAACCTTAGTTCATTATTATAAGCAGCTTTATTATAGATTTTATCTAGGGTAATTTTAGTGGTATTATAAGAATAAGGCACAAAAGCTACTAACTCTTTTCCCTCATCTTCGCCTTGATAAATACATAAAACAACGCTTCCTTCTTGCCCCTCAGATGCACACGCCGTCTCACCCAACAGGTTCTTTTGTTCAATAGTTGGGTTAGTTTTTGTAAAACCAGCTATGGAGTGATTTTGGCTAATCTTACCACAAGACGAAGCATCAGCCTTTTGATTAGCTTTAGTAAGATTTTTTCTCAAAACTCTAAATTTTAAGCCAGTTACGCTTGATGGTAAATCAATAGTGGCAGGTGCAGTAGAGTTACAAGAACTTTTGCCAACTGTAGTAACAATTTGAGAATTTATTTTTAATGTTGCCTGGGGCACAGTGCTAGAGTTAGAGTTAGAATCATCGTCTTCATCTGATTTGACTGCCAAACAAAAATTAGAAATAGCAAATAATAATAAACATAAAATATATTTTTTTGATAAAGCCATTAACGTTAATTCTCCTCATAAATTTTCATGGCAATTCTTACAGCATTTAGTGCTGCCCCTACTCTTAAATTATCGGCAGCTATCCACAAAGAAATACCATTAACTACACCAGTGTTAGGTCTTATTCTACCAACTAAAATTTCATCAAGGCCACATGCTTCAATAGGGGTTGGATACTCTTGTATCCTAATACCAAACGAGTTGGCTAAAAGCTTAGAAATTTCTTCTACTGTGACACGTTCTGCAGTAGCAATACTCACCGACATACAATGACCGTTAAATACTGGTACTCGCACGCAAGTTGCTTGCATTAACAAATCAGGAGCATTTAATATTTTTTTAGTTTCAAAAATTACTTTTTCTTCTTCGTCTGTTTGACCAAAAGAATTTAGACTGCCAAAACTTGGGATATTAGGCAAAATATTAAAAGCTATACGCTTATCAAAAGCTTTTTGTTTAAGCTCTCTTAAATTAAATAAATCTCTTACTTGTTCTTCTAGCTCGTCCATAGCATTTTTTCCAGCCCCAGAAACAGCTTGATAGCTAGAAACTATAACTTGCAATAAGCCATATTTATTTTTAATGGGATTAAGCACTTCGCATAAGGGACCCGCAACGCAGTTTGGACTGGCAATAATACAGGCACCTGTAATATTTTTTAATAGCTCACCATTAACACTTGGCACAATAAGCGGGTTTGTAGTTCTAAATGCACTAGATTTATCTATTACTGTTTTACCCAAAGCCACAAGTTTTGGGGCTAAATCCAGTGATACTTTTGAATCTGTTGCTAAAAATACCAAATCTGCATCTATATCTTTTGGGCTTTTAAGCTCTTGTATAGTTAAGGTTTGGTCTTTATATTCTACTTTTTCACCAGCAGAATTTATAGACGAAAATAAGCTTAACTCAGAAATATTTAAGTCTGAATCTTCTAAAATATTTATAAGTTCTTTTCCAGCTAACCCACTAGCGCCTACAATAGCTACTTTTAATGATGTTTTTAACATAAAGCCGCCTTAATAAAATCACGAAAGATTGGATGAGGGTTATTGGGTCTTGAAGCAAATTCTGGATGAAACTGCGTAGCAATAAAAAATGGATGTTCTTTAAGCTCAATAATTTCCACTAAATCAACTTCAGGGCATATACCACTAATAACTAAGCCTGCAGCTTTTAGCTTAGGCAAAAAGTCGTTATTAACTTCAAAGCGATGACGATGACGCTCTTTAATATTATTTTGTCCATAAATTTTATCAGCTAAACTATTTGGCTCAATGCGACAATCATAATCCCCCAAACGCATGGTGCCGCCTTTTTTGGTCACATGAATTTGAGTTTCTATTTTATGAATCACATTAAACTCGCCATTAGGACTGAATTCTTCTGAAGAAGCTTTGCTTATGCCTGCAACATTTCTGGCGTATTCTACAACAGCCATTTGTAAGCCTAAACAAATACCAAAAAATGGTATTTTATTTTCTCTGGCATATTTAATCGCCATAATTTTGCCTGGTATACCACGTTCTCCAAAACCTCCAGGCACCAAAATAGCATTGCTACTTGCTAAAAATTCTTCCAAATTATCTGAAGTTAAATTTTCTGAATCTATATAGTTAAAATCTATTTTAACTTGATGAAAAATTCCTGCGTGAATAAGAGACTCGTTAATGCTTTTATAACTTTCAGTAAGTTCTACATATTTTCCTACGATAGCTATTTTTACCGATTTTAACGGATTAGTAAAACGCTTAACCACATTTTGCCAAGAAGTTAAATCTGGTTTTCGGGCCCAAATATTTAAGTGCTTAACAATAATTTCATCAAGACCTTCTTCATGAAGCAATAATGGCACTTCATAAATAGTTCTAGCATCAGGGCAATTAATAATAGAAGAGGCTGGAACATTACAAAATAACGCTATTTTCTCTTTAATTTCTTTTGGCACAGGTGTCTCTGCGCGCAGCAACAAAATATCAGGCTGAATACCCTGGCTTAGAGCAACTTTAACAGAATGCTGGGTAGGTTTAGTTTTAAGTTCACTTACGGCTTTAATTAAGGGCACATAGCTAACATGCAAAAACAGGGTATTACTAAAACCAACTTCAACTCTGTATTGCCTAATGGCTTCGATAAATGGCAAAGATTCAATATCACCAATGGTTCCGCCTACTTCGCAGATTAAAACATCTTGATCTTTGGCAGCTTCTTTAATAGTTAATTTAATTTCATCGGTAACGTGTGGAATAGTCTGCACCGTTAGGCCGAGATAATCACCATTGCGTTCTTTATCCAAAACTGTTTGATAAATTTGGCCTGCTGTTTTGCTATTTTTACGGGATAAACTTTTATCTAAAAAACGTTCATAATGCCCCAAATCTAAGTCTGTCTCTGCACCATCTTTAGTCACAAACACTTCACCATGTTGAAATGGGTTCATGGTGCCAGGGTCCACATTTAAATAAGGATCTAGTTTTAAAATAGAAACTTCTAAGCCCCTAGCTTGCAACAAAGCGGCAATAGATGCAGAAGCGATGCCTTTACCCAAGGAACTAATTACACCACCGGTTACGAAAATTATTTTAGGTTCATGACTTGGCATACTATTTTTTTCACCTAAAGATTTAAAAGGTTATTCGAGATAGACATATAACAGGTAAATAACGTTATGCACAGAGCTTTCATAGAAACTAAATGGATAGATTCTTTTACAAATAATAAAGATTTAGAGCTACCTGACCAAATTTTATTTAGATTCAATAAAATTTTGCGTATCAAAGCTCAAGAAACAATCGCTGTTTTTGATGGCGAAGGCAGACAAATAGAAGGCATTTTAAATAACAAAAAGCTAGAAGCTACTAATTTAGTTATAAAAGAACCACATAAACCTCAAATTATTTTATTACAAGCAGCACTAGAAGAAGCAAAGATCGCCGAAACCATTAAAAGAGCCACTGAGTTTGGCGTTGATAAAATAATCATTTTTTCAAGCCATTATAGCCAAAGTTTTCATTTCCCAAAGCTCCTTAATAAATCAGAAAGGCTTAAGGATTTAGCAAAAGATGCTGCACGGCAGTCAGAAAGATTTTTTATACCAAAAATAATTTTTGAACAAGATTTGGCTAGCACTTTAGCAACTATAAACCCTCAAAATTTAGGATTTTATGGCTTAGTGCAAGAGCATAATTTGCTTTCAGAAGAACTTACAAAGCATACAAATTTTAGCGAACTATACATAGTTATTGGGCCCGAAGGTGGGCTAGCACCTAGCGATATTGAAACATGCAATAAATATAATTTTAAAGGTGTCGTATTCTCGCCATTTGTTTTGCGCTCAGAGCTAGCTTCTTTGGCAGCGATTTCTATTATAAATGCTCATTTAAAAAGGGGGTAATATAAAAGATCTATTTAATCTAAAACCACTTGACTTTAAAAAATAAAAAGTATATAATTTGCAGAAAAATATTAACAATAAATGAAGGTAATAATGAAAAATTTTATTTTAGCAACAATATATACATTAATATTCTCAATTAATAGCCACAGCGCTAGGTTTAAGTACGTGAAAAATGGGCAAGTGCAAAATCGAATTTATCAGGTTGAGATAGATGAAAAAGATACAGTGGGTGAACTCAAAGAAAGATTGGCGCAAGCGTATCCTGCCCTAGGTGAAAATCTTAGGTTGATTGTTGGCCACAATGGCACATTATTTACATTAGAAGATACCTGGAAAACTTTAGAAAGTTATGGCCTCACTAATAAGGAAATACCTCTAGCTGCATTACATATTCTTCCTCCTAAAAAATAGTTCGTAATATTAAGATAACGTGAGTTCGACGTAAAAAAAACTGATATACAAGTTTTGAATAAGCCAAGATGTTCGAATTATGTTTTCAGCCCCTCTCTACGTGCCACGCCTTGTGCGAGGCATCCAGATAATTAAACTTTTACAAAGGTAGAAATTAGTTTTCTGGATACCGTGAACTAGTCACGGTCATATGATTACCCATAAGTA
>CAZBMJ010000008.1:0-70342 GCA_964493205.1 uncultured Myxococcales bacterium | reverse complement strand
AGAAATAAAGGAAGTACGAGTGTAAATTCTCCACTTTTAGGGGGTTGACCCGCTAAGTCTGTATTATTAAGTCGCTTTTGCCAGGTATGAATCGTTGTAGTTGGTATCAAATGTTTTTTTGCTACTGATGATACACTACCAGTCTCTTTTACTTCCTTTAATATTTGCTCTTTTAATTCGCTAGAATATTGCTTAATCATTATATAACCATACATTATCAGTTAATTAAATCTACGACTTAATTCTCTCCACATTATATAGGGGGCTGGACAGATAGCTTTACCAAAAAATATAACGTGCATAACTTGGTTTATTACGAAGTTCACGAATTATACGTAGAAGCTGCGAAGCGAGAAAAGCGTTTTAAAAACTGGTGTAGAGAATGGAAACTAAATTTAATCGAAGAATTTAATCCCACGTGGCGTGATTTATATAAGGAACTTTTCTAAAAAACATTTTTCTGGTTGCCGCGGACAAGCCGACGGCACGTAGAGAAGGGCTAAAAATAGAATTCCATCACCTGTGCTTATCCAAAACTCAGATTAACTAATCAATACTTATGGGTAATCATATGGTCAGAGCACGTAGAGAGCGAGGGAAAAGCGTAGAATGGTTTTTGATTTGTTATTTTCGTGTCGATACCTCAGGAACTAGTCACGGTACGTAGGAATCAGCAGTGAATAAATTTGGATTGGTCCTTTATATCTTCTTAACAGCAATAATAGCTTGTCCCGATTTAATAGAACTGGTGTCTTTAACTAAAATTTCTTTTACTTCTACGAGATTTTTGTTTTGATATTTAAGAGGATAAAAGTTTTTCATTACCTCTATAAGGCCAATGTTTTTGCCATATTCTAATATATCGCCAGGTTTTATAAAATCAGGCTCTTGTGGAGACGGCCTTAGATAAATTAAACCATCCATGGGGGCATAAATATGGTCATACTTATCTGTGTTTATAGCTTCTTGAGTAATAACTTCGCTATTTTTATTAAGGCTGAGTGACAAAAATTCTTTGCCAAATTCGGTATTAAAATTAATCTCTTTGGGCAGATTAGTTACTTGAGCATTACTATTTGTGGGAAGTTCTAAGGCAAATTTTTGTCCATTTCTGGTAATAATGCCAATTATTTGATGAGAGCTTACGAGTTGCCCCACACAAATATCTAGTTTGATACTGCCGATTAAGGGGCTAATTATTTTAATAGTTTCGCCATTTTTAATAACATCACAAATTAGGCTTTTCATATGTATGCTCGCTATAAGCGTCTTTGCGAGAAGTTTTACGACGAAGCAATCCCTTCATCATTGATGAGATTGCTACACTTCGCCTGCGGCTACGTTCGCAAAGACGCAGTTTTTTAATAACTCAGGTGATCAAAAATAGCAAAAATGGTTATATTTTTCTAGTCAAATTTTCGCTTGCACATAGCACTTGGAATGGTTATGTAACAGTAATGCATATAATTATGAAAATAGGAATATATAATGTTAAGAAATGGATGGATAGTAGTTATTTTTTTACTCTGCAGTATGAAAATTTTTGCAATGGAAGGGATTGATGAGACCAAGTTAGCTATTTCTGCAGCCAAAAACAAGAAAGTTTATTTGATAATTGGTGTTCGTTGCGGGGAAGATCAGTTTGATGAACGATTTGGAGATTTGATTAATAACCCAGATATATTACCTATTTTTGCTGACTATGCAAAACCTATAAAAAAACTGCCCGGACAGTGTCTTACAGGTGATTTTAATGATTTGAATGAGATAAAAACATTAGCAGAAGAATTTCCAGAAACTTTCGATGTTATTATTACAGATGGCGTTGGTACTACCAAATTTTTGCGTTCTTATGACGATGATTTTATACGTAACCTGAATAAAGCGCTTAAGCATGAAGGTCATATTTATTATCATGACAGCGTTGATATAGGTTTTCTTTCTGGTAGTGAGAGTGTTTTATCCTTTTCCCAGGAAGAAATTTCAGTTCTTACTAAAAGTCTGCCTCAGAAATTGGGTTCGGGGTTTAAAAATTTGCCGACGATCTACTTTCCAAGCGCGATTTTGAACGAAATAATAGTAGATGAGCAAAAAGTGGTTGAACTTACCGAAAAAGTCTCTGAAATTATTGCCAATTTTCAGCCTTCAGCTTTTATATCAACATTCAATAAGCTTGCTAGTTTAGGTCTAATAAATGCTAACCTTATGGTTGGTCGCAAATTTAGAGTTACTGACAAAGACGAAATAAAAAAATTAATTTATAGGGCGCTTCAAAAAAATTCTTTCGATGAGTATAAGCTCCCTGGTTTCATAGAAGAAATTAAAGGCATCATGCAAGATTCCATGAGAAAAAGTTTGTCGCAAGACTTTTCTTCGATTGATGTGGTTTCGCTCGATCGTGATCAGGAAAGTCTTAATATTATTACCCCCAAAGACCAAAATAAGATCAATTATATCGTATACAAGCTAAAAAAAATATAATTCCATTATTGATGATCAAAAATAGACCAAATTCTGGGGTTTTTAATTCTTCTAAAAGAAGTGCTTTGATAAAAGACTTCACTAAAGCTACACAAATATTTTCTAAGTTCACTTAAAGCTACTATTTCATCAATATCCATTTGAGCAGCAGCTTTATATGGATCCATATCGCTTTCTATTTTATCGGCCAGTATTTTTTGTTTTTCTAAGTCAGCATTAAGCTTAGTATTAAAAGCTCCCACAGCAAGCGTTTGTCCTTCCATAACGGCTAATCTTGAAACAGTGGTAGCAATTTGAAGCCATGGGTCATAAGGCATACCAGCCATGGCATAATAGCCTGCACCTGAAGCTTTGCGTAATAGAATAGTCATCATGGGGCTAGTATAGGTAGAAATGCCATAAATCAAATTTGAGCCATAACTAAGTAATCCTTGTTTTTCTGCTTCTAAACCAACATCAAAACCCGATACATCTTGCAGCCAGATCATGGGCACACCGTCGTCATTGAGTATGCGCGAAAATCGCGAAAGTTTTGAAACACCTTCTTTGTATAAAATGCCACCTGGTCTTTTTTTATCTGGATTATTAGGATGATCAAAAAGGTCTTGGCAATTAGCCAAAATACCTACCCATAACCCTGATATTTTAGCTAATCCACAAATTATTTCTTGGCCGCTATCTTTGTCATATTCATAAAACAAACTATCGTCTATTAAGCGGGCAATTATTTGTCTGATGTCATACGATTCTTTGGGGCTAGAGGGCAAGATACCTAAAAGCTCGCTTTGGTCGTATTTTGGTGGGCTACTTAAAAATTGGCCTCTGTAATAATTATTGGCACTGCTTGGAAGTTTTTTTACTTCGGCTTTAATTTTTTCTATTAATATTTCGTCATCAGGAACTCGTTCATCAGCACAATTAGAAATATGAACATGAACATGAGCTCCACCAATATCGTGTGAACTAATATTTTGACTTTTTGCTTGGCTAATTAAAGCGGCCCCCGCAATTACCATATAAGCAGATTCTGTCATAAAAACTTTATCAGATATTATGGGCATATATCCGCCGCCTGCAATGCAATCTCCTGCAACTCCAGCGATTTGTACAATGCCTTTATGGCTTAATAAACTATTCATTTTAAAAATATGACCTGCACCATATTTACCTGGATACGTTTTGCTTTGCTCGGGTAGAAATAAACCAGAGCAATCTACTAAATAAATAACAGGAATGCCTGAAGTAAGAGCGATTTCTTGCGCTCTAATAATTTTTTGAGGAGTATTAGGCCACCAAGAGCCAGAAGCTATAGTATTTTCGTTAGCGATAATAACTACCCATTTATTATCTACTTTAGCCAAGGCTGTTATAACGCCAGCATTAGGTGATGTCTTTTTATCATCACCAAAATTTAAACCAAAATTCGCAAAAGTGTTTAGATATAAAATCTCTTCTTTATTATCAGCTAATAAATCAATACGCTCTTGCGCTGTAAGTTTGTTTTTAGCTTTAACCCTCTTTGCATATTCTTCACCCCAACCACGTTTTATGTCTGCACGATTTTTTTGCAAAAGTTCTTCTTTAGCGAGCATAAAAGCTTGATTTTTTTTAAAAATAACGTCGTTAGTATCTAGTGAAGAACCCAAAGGGCTTAGTATAATTTTAGGCATATTAGTACTCAAGTAAGCTATTTAAGTTTTTTCTTATAAAAGAACAGTCATAGTTTCCTGTAATAAACTGCTTATTAGCGAGAATTTGTCGATGAAATTCAACCGTAGTTGCAGGGCCGTTAATAAGAGTATTTTTTAAGGCATTTTGCATAAGTTTTACAGCATCTTTACGGGTTTTGCCATAAACTATAAGTTTAGCCAGCATAGAGTCATAAAACGGGCTAATATAAGAGCCTTTTTCTATATGAGTATCAAGCCTTATTTCAGAGCTTAGCTTGGGCCAAGTAAGATTACTAATTTCTCCACTTTTTGGAGTAAAATAATTTTTAGGATCTTCAGCGTTAATTCTACACTCTATGGCGTGGCCATGAGGAACTAAATTAATCTTGTCTAGATCAAGTTTTTGATTAGCTGCAATACGAATTTGCCATTCTACAATATCTAGTCCATAAATAAATTCTGTAACTGGGTGTTCTACCTGCAAACGTGTATTCATTTCCATAAAATATAATTCACCACTTTTAGCTAGTAAAAATTCCATGGTGCCCGCGTTAGTATATTTTAGTTTTTGCAAAGCATTTTTAATACTTGTTTGTATAAATTGGTTTTGCTCTTCATTAATATTGGCAGGAGCCTCTTCAATGAGCTTTTGATTATTTCGCTGAATAGAACATTCTCGGTTACCTAAGCAAATAATAGTGCCAAAATTATCACCTAGAACTTGAAACTCAATATGTCTTGCATCTTCTAGAAATTTTTCCATATACAAAGAATCGTCTTTAAAAGAACTTAGGCTTTCTGCTTGGGCCGATAAAAATGCATCTTTCATATTTTTTTGATCAGTAACTAAGCGCATACCTTTGCCGCCACCCCCAGCTTTAGCTTTTAATAAAACTGGATAGCCAATATTTTTGGCAATACTTATGGCTTCTTCAAAATTATTAATAATCAAACTGCCAGGCAAAATAGGGACGGCCATATTGTGCATAGTTATGCGCGCTTGATTCTTATCGCCCATCATACTTATGAGCTTGGGATGAGGGCCAATAAAAGTTAGTTTTTGTAAGGCACAACGTTTAGCAAAACTAGCATTTTCAGACAAAAAGCCAAAACCTGGATGAATGGCTTCAGCATCTGATTGCCTTGCAGCTTCTAGCACAGCATCTTCACAAACATAGCTTTCAAGACTTCGCGAAGGACCAATACAAATAGCCTGATGAGCTTCTTTTAAATAGGAAAAATCTTTATCAGCTTGGCTATAAACAGCGATAGATTGTATGCCCATTTTATTAAGGGTGCTAATTATTCTCTTAGCGATCTCTCCACGATTAGCTACCAAAACTCTTTTAAACATTTTTTTTCCTATGTATGAGCTTCATAACTTATAAGCAATTTTAATAAAGAAATCCACAATGAAAAAGAGGTATTTCTTGTTTTAGATGATGAAGAATATCGTCTTTTACTAAGTAAGCAGGTAATAAAGTTTCTTTTAACTGTCGTCGAGTTTTGTTTTTGCCACCGATCTCAAAAATCACATCTTTGGTCTGGTAGTCAGCTGCTTGAGAATGAAACAGCGTATAACCTGCATTTTCTAAAGACTGAATAAAAAATAGTTCTCGTTCCGTACCCTTGGAAAGAGGTTGCCCTAAATATTGTTGTAGGGTATGCATTAGATTGGTATTATTCAGCATAAATTTTGATGGTTTTCGCAGTCCAGACCCACCACTTGTAAAAGGACGCATTTCTCTGATAAGGCCGACACCAAGCAATATACTTAAATAGTGTTCTGCAGTTTTATGGTCTACTCCTAAATTTTTAGATAAGCTATGAATGTTAACATCACCTGGCGGAATTGATGCTAAATAGGTTAAAATTCTCTTAAAATACTGTAGATTATTTGTCTTTAAATTATAGTAGTTTGCAATGTCTTCATATATAGTTTTTTCAATAATACGAGAAACTTTTTCATGATAAGAATGAGGATCTTCAAACACAAATGGATAGTAACCTCTTTCTAAATACTCTTGCAAATAATTCAAAATCTTAGCTATTTTTATTTTTTGTGAACCCTCAAGCAAGTTAGGTAAGGAAATCGCTTCTAATTTAAGATCATAAGCAAAATTTAAATATTCTCTGAAAGAAAGACCATACAATCGATAAAGCTTAGCACGGCGGGAAAGATCATAGCTGCCAGCTACCAAATCAAGCATCGAACTTCCAGAAAAAACTATCTTTAATGATGGGAATGAATCATAGATATTTTTTAATTCTTGATCCCATCCCTGATATTTATGAATTTCATCAATAAAAATAACCTTGTAGCCCTCTTTTAGGTGAAGATCACTGACGAATTCAAGAAGATTAGAATTTTGAAAATAAACCAGATCGGCAGAAAAATAAAAAGCACTTTTTTCTTTTACCAACTCATTTTTAATATATTGAAGAAGAAGAGTTGTTTTTCCTACGCCACGAGCTCCAATCAGACCCGTTAACCGGTTATTTAGATTAAACTGTGGGTAAAGATAGCGGGTATAAGAAAAAGAGAGATCGCTAATTAAACGATCAAAAGTCTCAGTTATAAAGCGAAACATGAATGTACTCCAAAAAATACTGCTATAATTTGGAGTGTACTCCATATTTAAGAAAAAAGAAATAAAATTAAGCTAATGCGATTCTTATAAAGAAAAATTACGCCACATTTGTGATTCTTTAGGAAGATCACTCTTTTGTGTGTATTTTGCGCTATTTTTTAAATAATAAGGAGTTAAAACTTCGCCCTTAGTTTCAAAATAAATTATTTGTCCAATGGGCATGTCAGCATATACTCGCACGGGCATTTTTACAGATATTTCTAAAGTCCAGTGATTTTTAAATCCAATGTCACCTTTGCCGGCTGTTGCATGAATATCGATACCTAAGCGTCCAATACTAGATTTTCCTTCTAAAAAAGGCACATGCTTTAGTGTTTCGGTATATTCTTTGGTTACACCTAAATAAAGTTTATCGGGCATTAAAACATAGCCTTCAGTAGGAATATCAAAATAGGTAATTAAAGCAGGTTTTTTTGCATCAAGAATAGCGTCATTGTAAACAGCTAGGGTCTTTCCTAAATGCACATCATAGCTGTTGCTTCCTAAATATGCTTTGTCAAAAGGTTCTATGACAATATTTTTTTTTTCAATTTGTTCTATTATTTCACTGTCAGATAAAATCATTTCTATATCCTATCAAGATCATATATGCCTGAATAGTTCTATCTAGTGGGTTAAATAAAACAATACCAAAATCAATACTTGATCATAAACATTAAGAGTGGCACATTATAAATGATCTTTTTGGAGGTATAATGTCTTTTAAACATGGCCGTGGAAGCTTCATTAATAATGAATTTATTTTGGGTAGTTCTATAGTTATTACTAGTAAAAATCCCAGTAATAATTACGAAGAAGTTTTTAGTACTAAAAGTAGTATAGACCATGTTGAAGAGGCGGTGAGTGCCGCTAGATTTGCTCACAAATCTTGGTATAAAAAAAGCATTGAATACCGCATACAAAAACTAAAAAAATTAAAAGAATCTTTAATTAAGCACGAAGAAAATTTAGCCATAGCTATTGCTAGCGAAATGGGCAAAATGCTTAAAGAAGCCAAAGTAGAAGCAAAAGGCCTAAGTGAACGTATTGATTTAGTTATTGAACATGGGCTAAAAAGAGTCGCACAAGAAAATTTTTATAATCTAAGAGCTCAAACTAGGTATCAGCCTCAGGGAGTACTGGCTATTATAGGTCCATTTAACTTTCCAGTTCATTTGGTCCATAGCCACGTTATCCCCAGTATTATTTTAGGTAACAGCGTTGTTATAAAACCATCAGAAATATGCCCATTAACTAGCGAAATTTATGCTCAATGTTTTTTGGAGGCAGGACTTGATGCGGGTGTTGTCAATATAGTGCCAGGAGGCCGAGAAGTAGGGCAAGCCTTATGTGCTCATAAAAATATCGATGGAGTTATTTTTACAGGAAGTTATAACGTTGGTAAATATTTACAACAAAGCCTTATAGAAGAACCTAATAAAATAGTAGCCTTAGAAATGGGAGGCAAAAATTTTGCCGTGCTTATGCCTGATGCTCATATGAAGCAAGCTTTAATAGCAATCTTAGAAGGTGCTTTTTTAACCACAGGTCAACGTTGTACAGCTACAAGTCGAGTTTTAATTCATCAAAGTATTTTTAAAGAAGTAAAAGAAAATTTAATAAAAATAGCTTCTAAACTTACGCCCGTTAATGCTTTGAGTGGCCATGGTATGTTTGGGCCATTGGCCACAGCACACTCTTTAGACACTTTTTTAAGCAAACTAAAATTAGCTAAATCAGAAGACGTTAAAATTTTGCTGCAATCCCAAGTTTTAGGTAATGGTGCTTATGTTACGCCTTCTGTGTATGAAGTAGATTGCCGCCATAAAACTTACGGCTATTTGTCAGAAGAACTTTTTGGGCCTAATATTTGCTTAGAAGCTTTTGATACTCTAGATCAGGCAATAAATAGAGTAAACGAAAGCCCCTATGGTTTATCAAATGCTTTTTTTAGCTTGAATAAAGATAGCTTTGAATATTTTTATAAAAACACTAAAAGTGGCTTACTAAACTTTAATAGATCTACCAATAGAGCGTTTGGCCAATTACCTTTTGGTGGTGTTAATAAAAGTGGCAATCAGCGCCCAGCAGGTATTGAAGCAGTTAGGTATGCAACATTTCCTGTGGCTATTTGTGAACAAGCTTACGGTGATATGCTAGCGGATGAATTTTTAACTACTAAAATCAAAGAAATTAAAGATGAAGAAGTTTGTGCTGATGATATTTATTTACGGCATGAACTACAAAAATGTTTTGAAAATATTGGAATCTATGCAAAAGCTTGTTATTCAAACAGACTTATATTTTCTAAAACTTCTTTTGATAATGAACTAAAAAATATTTTTGAAAATAATCTTGTTATTCGTGATGAAGAAATAGATTTTATTGTTAATAAAAATATTAACCAAGAACATATAATTAAATTAAAAATTTTATTAGATAAACAAGAAGATTTATTTATTAAGAGTATACATAAACATACTGATATTAATGTTCCAAAAGATATTAATTTACCAAAATCACAAAATATGCTTGATCAATTATATTTTAATAACTTTGTTCCCAAAGATAAAAAAGAAGCAGTGATTGATTTGAAAAAAAGTTCTGGGCCATTTTTAGTAAGCATAGACGATGATCCATTGGTTATTATTGATGCAGCAAGTCAAATAGCTTCGTTGGTTTCTGGTTTTAGTGCCGATACTTTTCAAAATTCCTATGATATAGGCGAGTTTGATTTAAGTTTGCTTAAAAATACTGATTTCTCTTGTAATAATTTAGATAGTAATGACGAGTTTGTAAACGATGCATTAGAAGCTAAAAAAGCTTTTGAAAATTTTTTGCATACCAAATCTCGTAATGAATTTGCTTCTATTGCCTATGCTTCATCAGGAGCAGAAGCCAATGAAATAGCATTAGATCTTGCCAGGCAAAATGGGCCAGGTGGTAGTAGAATAATAGCCTTTGAAGGATCATTTCATGGAAGAACTATTTTATCGCTGCAAGCTACCTATAACAAAGAAAAGCGCGGTCCTTTTGTCTTTGATGGCTATGAGGCTACTTTCATACCTTTTCCTCAAATGCACATAAATTTTGAGCAACCTCAGGTTACTAAAGAATTTTTGACAAATTTTTATCAAGGGCAAATTCCTATTATTTCAGATGCCGATGATTTATTAAACTCAGAACTTAATAGTTTAAGTTTATTAAAAAATGAAATAGAAAAGGGTAATATTTTAGCTGTTATTATTGAACCTATGCAATGCGAAGGTGGCGATAAGTATGCTTCTCATAGATTTTTTAACGCCTTAAGAGGACTTACCAAATTTTATAAGATTCCTCTTATTTTTGACGAAGTTCAAACTGGTTTTCATCTTGGAAGTACTTTTTTTTGGCATCATGAATTTGAACTTAAAAATCATCTTGGGCAAAAAGAATCTCCTGATTGCGTAAGTTTAGGCAAAAAAGCTCAACTGGGGGTATGTTTAAGTAAATGGCCTAACCAAAGAAGTTATACTCCTCATGTGGTGCAACTAAAAAGAGGCCTGCTACACGCTTTAGCTATTGATGAAGAAAAAGCTTTGTGGATTACGCAAAAAACTACTAAAGAATTAGTCCGTCTAAAAGAATATTTTCCTAAATTAGTTTTAAGTATTCGAGCTAACGGCTTTGCTTTTGCTTTTGATATGCCTACTAACGCACTTGCTATGCAACTTATTAATCAGCGATTTTTGCGTGGTTTTATGGCATATATTGCCGGTGAGAAAACCATACGATTTCGCCTAAATACTAGTAACGAAGAAACTGACATTAATATATTATTTGAAAATATTTTTTGTGCTTTATCTGATATAAAAAATAATGTTGTGATTAGTAAAAACTTTATTAAGACTAATTTAGATAAACCTGAGGTTAATTTTATAATCTTAGATAAAAATAATTTTAATAATTATAAAGCAGATATAGAGCGTATTGAAAAGCAAAGCTATGAAGCAAACAGAATAGATACTCTAGAATATTTTGCAGATTGGCTGAACACTAAGCATAGTCTAGGTTTAATTATTACTACAAAAATTAATCAAGAAGAGGTAGTAGCAGGTTTTGCCATTGGTGGAGGAGCTATTTATTCCAAAGTAGATGGACCTACAAGCGATAAGCTTAAAGAGCAAAGTTTTTATAGCACTGATTGTGTGATCGACCCTAAGTTTCGTAAGCTAGGCCTAGGCAGGTTATTAAAGCAAAAACAAATAGAGCTTGTAAAAGCCATAAAAGACGAAAATAATCAACAAAAATATTTGTTTTTATGTGGACGAAATCGCCTTGGCTTTACTGATTCCATGGCCCTTATTAACGATTCTTTTGGAGCATATAAAGTTGCTACTTATGAAAAACAATATGGCCTAGACGACGCCAAAGCTCGTTATTATCGTTTGCCCTTAAGTAATAATCAACACAATAATTTGCCAGCAAACTCAAAAATGCTAGATTGCCAAAACAGTTTGCAAAAATTATGGCATAATCCAAAAAATTTAAAATTAGCCCTAGATAATAATGAATTTAGGCCTTTTGCTTGTACAAAACTTACCCTTTCTAACTGGGTAAGTACCAATTTTGTACGCTACGCCGAGCTTTTAAGATCATTAATGCCCCAAGGTCTAAATCATGCCTATTTTACTTCAGGCAGAGATGAAGTGGTTGATAAAGGTTTGCGCTCCATAAAATTTCATAGACAAGAAGCTCAAATAGTTATTGGATTTTCTCATCAATATTTTGGCAATATTACTGCCGCTGCTAGGTCCTTAAGTCATGATGAGGGTCAAGCTAAACCCTTTGGCTTTTTTGAATGGCCAAAAATTAGTCATCCGGCAATAG
The DNA here is from genome assembly GCA_964493205.1 of uncultured Myxococcales bacterium. Taxonomy (GTDB): domain Bacteria; phylum Myxococcota; class UBA727; order UBA727; family JABDBI01; genus CAZBMJ01. The sequence goes on along the minus strand of CAZBMJ010000008.1, from coordinate 58,692 downwards.
TTGGCAATGAGAAGAGCTTAACTGAATTGCAAAAAGTTATTGATACTCATAAATCACAAAAAATATTGGCTATTGTACTAGAACTTTTAGGTGAAAAAAGTGCCTTAAGCTTTAACGAAGAATTTTTAGGTAAGCTTGAAGAAATAAGAAAAAATACAGGGATTCCATTGATATTTGGTGAGAGCACTTCAGGCTTTTTTAGAAATGGCAAGAATTTATTTTTAAGTGATAGCTTAAGCATAAAGCCTAATATGATTTGGTTTTATAGTGATGGTCAGTTTGGAAATATTTTAGTGGATGATGCGTATTTTGTACAAAAGCCTTTAACGTTAATCTCCACATGGGATGGCGATGATATTTCTATTATGCGCTCTTATTATAAACTTATTTGGGGATCTAAGTTTGCTCAAAATAAGCCTGATGATTTTGTTCTAAAACTAAAAAATAAATTTAAAAATTATGACATACAAGGCATGGGGTATTGGGCAGGAGTTAAGCTTCCCCACAATCAAATAGAACAAATAATACAAGCCAGCAAAAAAGAAGGTGTCTTGTTATCGAAAGGGTTTGATAACAGAATAATGGTTTGTCCAAGCTTAGATCTTGACACAGCCCAACAAGAAAAAATTATTCATACCCTTGCAAAATTTATTTAGGAAAAAATATGACTTCTTTAAAATTATTAGTGTTAGAAGGTAGCGATCCGCTTTTTTTAGGGCATCAACATGGAGAAATTTTTAGAACGCAAATAAAAGAACTTGCTGAAATTCGTATGGAACGCATGTGTAATGTTTCGTTATATAAAAAACCTAAAGATGTTTTAGAACTAGCAGCTAAACATATAAATATTTTGCAAGATTTTGATGTGGACTTGTTTTTAGAATTGCGGGGTATTTCAGAGGCAAGCAATGTATCTTTGGAAAAGCTGATAGTTCTTAATCATTATACCGACTTACGAGATATTAATCCTCATCATGCTAACTTACTTAGTACACAAGAATCTTCTTCTGGCTGTTCTTTGATTTATAGTCCTCATAAAATTTTAGGTCAAACGTGGGATATTCATGGCAGTGCTTTGCCTTATGTTTGCTTGCTTAGTATTAATAAAACAGTGGTTTTTTCTATTATGGGCTGTTTAGGAATGACTGGCATGAACAGACATGGTGTGGCTATTTGCATAAATAATTTAAACAGCACTGATGCCAAAATAGGGATTATTTGGCCAGCCTTGGTAAGAAAAGCATTACGCAAAAAAGATGCCATCCTTGCCAAAGATGAAGTTATGAATGCCCCTTTGGGTTCAGGTCATCATTACGCTATTGCGGATAAAAATAACTTTTTTAGTATTGAAACCAGTGGCACTAAAAAAAGTATTGTTACTGATAATGCAGACAAACTTTATTTCCATACTAATCATTGTTTATGCAAAGAAATAGAAAAAAATTCTTATATTAGAAAAGAATCAAATACTTTGTGGCGATATGAATATTTATCTCAAAATATAACTTTAGATAAAGCAAATACTACACAAGATATATTTTTGGCTCTAGCACAAGTATCTATGCCTTATAATGAAAAAACTCCTCATAATACCACTACGTGTGGCACCATTGTGATGGATATACTTGGGGCTAAAATACTTGCGTGCCAAGGAATAGCCACTAAGGAGTTGTTAAAATGCCCTCAAGTAACGTTGACTTTGAATCACTAAGCCCAGAAGAACTAATAAAACGTTATAAAGAAGCTATTTTAATTCCTTGGTCTAATCAAAAGAGTATGCAGCCACCGTTTTTTATAAAACAAAAAGGGGTTTATGTAACACTGCCCAATGGCCAAGAATTAATAGATATGAAGTCTCAAGCATTTTGTGCAAATTTAGGTCATGCACACGAAGGGATGCTCAAGGCTTTAACTAAAGCTGCTCCTCACACACAAGTATTAGCATCAGAGGCTGTTTGTGTAAAAAGGCTTGAGTTGGCCAGTAAATTAATATTTTTGGCTAATAAAGAACAAAATAAGAATTTTAGCAAAGTATTTTTTACTTTGGGCGGTGCAGAGGCTAACGAAAATGCTATAAAGATTGCTCGTGCCGTAACTGGCAAACACAAAATTATTACTCGTTACAGAAGTTATCATGGCGCAACCTTGGCTACTATTAACTTTAGTGGCGATTATCGCAGAATTCCCTTTGATAATGCTATTACTGGCATAGTAAGATTTCCTGATCCTTATGAGAGAGGCAGTGGACAAAAAATAGATACAGTAAGGCTTTTGCAAGAAATAATTGAAATAGAAGGGCCACAAACTATTGCTGCTATTATGCTTGAAGGCATAACAGGAGCCAATGGTGCTTTTATACCAGATAATGATTATTGGCCACGTATACGAAATCTTTGTGATAAAAATAATATTTTATTGATCGACGATGAAGTTTTTTCAGGATTTTATCGAACAGGTAAGTGCTTTGCCGTGGATCGTTATAATGTAGCCCCAGATATGATGAGTTTGTCAAAAGGTTTAACAGCTGGCTATGCGCCTTTAGGTGCTTTATTAGTAAGCGATAAAATAGCAAAGTTTTTTGATGATGAGACCTTATGGTGTGGTCTTACTCAATATGCACCTTATTTATCATGTGCTGCGTCCTTGGCTGCTCTACATTTTTATGAAGAAGATAAAATAGAAGAAAATGTTTTTCAAAGAGAAGCTCAAATTAAAGAAGAGTTTAGTATGTGGTCAAGAAAATATGACATTATTGCAGAAACTCGCTGTATTGGATTATTGGCAGCCATAGATTTTAGAAAGTCCAAAACTGATGATGAGCCTTTGGTGCCATACAGGGCAAATCCACAAGAAATGCAGCCGGCTATATTTTTACAAAATGCTTTAAAAAAGTATGATATAAGCGCTTTAGTAAGATTTTCCACTCTTTTATTAGCACCACCATTGAACATAACGAGCGATGAGCTAAAGAAAGCTTTGGCGTCTATTGAAAAAGCTATAAACGAATTAAATAGCCATACCAACAAATAAAGTATTACCCTACTAAAAGCAGGACTTAAGCTATGCGAAATACTTTATGGTTTCTACATTTTTTACTTCTATCAAGCATTTTTGGTGGGTGCGCAACACTATTTAAAAATACAGATGCAGATTATGTGAGCTTTTCTTCCACTCCTAATAATGCAAAAATTTATGTAAATGGCACTTATAGGGGAGTTACTCCCATAGAGATTAAGCTGTCAGCTAATAAAAACCATGAAATTAAAGTGGAAAAAGCAGGTTTTTCCACAGCGTATTACAATATTGATAATAAAATTGGTGCCAAATGGATTATTTTAAATGTTTTAGCGGGAACTTGGCCTATTGTTATAGATGCTGTAACGGGAAATTGGTATGAACTTGATCAAAGTGACGTTAGCATAGCGTTAAATAAAGAATAAAATCCATATGCCTTTAATATTTTTCTAAAAGCTGTATTTAAAAAATGCTTATGAAATATTTTAAGGCATGCTATGACAAGTAAAATTATTGGAACAGGGTCCTATTTACCTAAAAAAATTGTAACTAACGATGACCTTTCGCAATTTTTAGACACTAATGATGAATGGATCTCTTCCAGAACTGGTATTAAAAATCGCCATATTGCTGATTTAGAAATTGGAGAAACCTGTTCTTTTATGGCCACACAAGCAGCTAAACAAGCTTTATTGCAAGCTAATTTACAGCCAGAAGATATTGATTTAATAGTAGTGGCTACCATAAGTGCTGATTATAAACTTCCTTCTCTAGCATGTTTAGTACAAGAACAACTAGGTGCTTTTGGTGCCGCTGCTTTTGACATTTCTGCAGCATGCGCAGGATCTATTTATGGCTTAAATATTGCTCATAACTTTATAGTTTCTAATCAGTATAAAAATGTCTTATTTATTGGTGCAGAAGTAATGTCTTCAGTAGTTAATTGGCAAGATCGTAATACTGCTATTTTATTTGGAGATGCAGCTTCTGCCTGTGTTTTAAGTAAATCAGATGATAATAAGAGTGGCTTCATTGATTTTAAGTTATACGCTGATGGGAGGCAACATAAATGTATTTATGCCCCTAAAGGTGGATCCCTTAATAAATTAGATGAAGAGGGCCTTAGAAATTTTGAAGATAAATTAGTGATGAATGGTCGAGAGACTTTTAAATTTGCTGTTAGATCCATATGTGACAGTATACAAAGTATTTTAACCAAAAATAATCTTACTAAAGAAGATGTAACTTTTGTGGTACCTCATCAAGCAAATTTACGCATAATAGAAGCTATTGCAAAATATGTTGATGTACCGATGGAAAAATTTTTAGTAAACCTAGATGAATGCGCAAATACTTCAGCTGCTTCTTTAATGCTTGCTTACGATCAAGCTAATAAAAAAGATCTTTTAAAACCAAAAGATCTTTTACTCATGCTTGCCATAGGAGCAGGTTTTGTTTGGGGTGCAGCATTGTATAGAGTTTAGATATGAAAGAATTACAATTTGCGAATAAGTGCTTGATAATACTGGGTTGACATACTTGAATGTAACCAAGAACTTTCAATTTCTTCAAAATCACAAGTCTTTAATAATTCAATAAATGGTCGCATTTTTTTTCGAACTGCAGATATAAAACAACTTGCTTTTGGCTCTATTTCATTATTTATAAAATTTGATAGTCCACTCATCAAGCTTTGTATTGAATAATTTTCAATTAAAGCTTGTGTTTCGATACTATAGATTTTATCTTTATCTACAGAAACAATAGTGTAGCCAATATTTTTTTTATTATTACAATCTTCCACAACAAAAAATTTATATTTATTTAAAATAAATATATTTCTGTAATGATTGTTAAAATTGTTTTCTACAAATGCTTCATAAGAGCCGTGTGCAAGCTGGTCATCATCTAAAGTAATATTTTTATAAATAGGTTTAAAAAATTCTATACAAAATTCTTGAGCCCATTTTAGATCTTCTTCTGTCGCAGGTTTAATAGCCAATACATGACCAGTTCTTTCGTCGACAAAGGTATGAGTTGCTAAAACAGAATAACTAATCATTAAAAATATACCAATGACACCAACATGCAATAATTTCATATTTCCTCCAAAACAGAAAATAAACACATAATTTTTAGGCAATATTTCGTATTTTTTCGTGTGATCTTTTTAATGGTAATATTAAAATTTTATATAATACTAATGGGAATAGTTGGGATATACAATTTTTGTAGCATTTGCATGCCTAGCTCACATAATTTACTTTCTATTTCTCTGTTGCAAATATGATTAGTCACTAAGACAGAGCGAGGTAGACTAACTTGTTGTGCCACTTCTAACCCGTTTATAGGTTGATATGAAAGCTCGTAATCCACTAAAAATAAAGTTTTTTCTTTTTCTTCAGTTGACAAATTTTTTATATAATCAATAGCCTCGTTAGCAAATTCAAAACATTTTAGAGGAATATTAGGATATTTTTCTTTAAAGCGCGTTTTCCACGCTTGATGAATATAGGTATCATCATCGAGAATTATTATAGTATAATCTTCTTTAATTTCTATTATTTCTATCATTAAAGATAGTTTTTTACGTTTCATAAAATTTAATATAATTTTCGTACCCTCATTAATTTTGGATATTATTTCAAAAGCGGCATTATTTATTTGTAATGTTTCTCGAATTTGACTAAACCCTACTTCAGTCCCCTCTTTTTTTCCTGCAGTTATATTTATTACATTTTTTATCTTTATACAAAAAATCAAGATATCCAGCAATACTAGTATTTATCTCAAATATAACATTATAATTATAAAATTCATACTTCTTTTCTGCTAAAATTTCTTCTAAAGCTAAATATATTTTAAAGTTATTTTTAATATCTTAATTAGCTATATATTTATCTAATAAATTATTAGCAATAGTATTAATCATGTTTGATGGGTTGCTAATTATGTTTTCCAATTCGTTTTAATTGATTGTTGCTCAATAAATCAATAGCGTTATTTAGTTAATATGCTATTAAAATTTTGAATATTTAGTGGAGCAAGCAGCAAAATGTGTGGGATAATAGGATATGTTGGGCAAAAAAATGCTTCTGAGGTTATTTTAAACGCTTTAAAACACTTAGAATATCGAGGCTATGACTCATCAGGGGTTGCGTTATTTTGTAAGCAAAGCCAAAAATTGATTATTGAAAAGAAACTAGGTTCTATTAATGAACTTTCTAATCATTTACATACTCTTAATATCCAATCAAATTCAGGTATTGGGCATACTCGGTGGGCAACTCACGGTAAACCCTCAATAGAAAATGCTCATCCACTAAAATATAATAAAGTAAGTGTAGTTCATAATGGAATTATCGAGAATTATCAAACACTTAAGAGAAATCTTGTAAGTTTGGGCCATAGTTTTACTTCTGATACTGATACTGAAGTGATTGCTCATTTGCTTGATGATTTGTTGCTAAAGACGGATCCTTTGCCAGCTATTAAAGAACTTTGTAATTTGCTTACTGGGGCTTATGCTTTGGGTATAAGCATTGAGGAATGTCCTGATAAAATATTTTTCGCTAAAAATAAGTGCCCTTTGATTATAGCAAAAGATAGCCAAGGAGTTTATTTGGCCTCAGATGAGCTAGCACTAATGGATTTTTCTGTAGAAGTTTATAGCCTAATAGACGGTCAATTTGGGTATGTTTCATTGGAACAATTAAAAGTCTGTTCACTAAATGGTGTAACTACTGATATTAGATTAGAAAAAACATCTGTAAATAAGTCAAGTATGTCTTTATTAGGACATAAACATTACATGCACAAAGAAATTTTTGAGCAACCACTAGCTATTAAAAGGCTTTTAGATGAGAAAATTATTGATAATAAAGTTTATTTGAATCCTGCAGAAATAAACTTAGATAAAGCTGATAATTTCACTAACATTCAAATAGTTGCTTGCGGATCTTCTTATATCGCAGGCTTAATAGCTAAAGATTTTATGGAAAGTTTACTAAATATTCCTACTCAAGTTGATTTTGCTAGCGAATATCGTTATGGCCATAATTTAACTCATAAAAATACTCTTTTAATTGTTATTTCTCAATCTGGAGAAACTGCAGATACTTTGGCTGCTTTAGAAGAGGGAGCGAGTAAAGGCGCAAAATATTTAGCTATAACCAATATTGCATCCTCAGCCATAGCCAGGTTTTGTAAACAAAGTTTGGGTAATATATTTTTAAATGCTGGCATAGAAGTTTCTGTAGCTTCTACTAAAGCTTTTGTTTCGCAAGTAGTTGCTCTTAAAATTTTAAGTATTGCGTTGGCTGCTAAGAAGTCATTAATTAGTAAATCCCAAGAAGAATTTTATATTGAGGGTTTAAAAGGCTTGCCTGCACAAGTGCAAAATATTTTAAGTCAGGATGAACAAATAAGAAGTGTAGCTGACAAGCTTAAGAGTCAATCTAGCATGTTGTATATTGCTCGGGGTAATCTTTACCCAATAGCTTTAGAAGGGGCTTTAAAAATGAAAGAGCTTTCTTACATTGCTGCACAAGGCTATCCTGCTGGTGAGCTTAAACATGGACCTATTGCTACTATTGATAAAGATATGGCAGTAGTAGTTATCTTTAATAACGATGAACTCAGTGTTAAAACCATGAGTAATTTATGTGAAGTTAAAGCACGAGGTGCAAAAATAATTGCAGTGGCTACTAATCATAATAAAGATATTTATAGAGAAGCTGATTATTTTATTGAGTTAGTAAATACAGAAAATTTTTTACAGCCAATTATAGCTACTATTCCTCTGCAACTTCTTGCTTATCATTTGTCAGATTTAAAAGGTTTAGATGTTGACAAACCAAGAAATTTAGCTAAGAGCGTCACCGTCGAATAAATAATTTTGATGGTTATATGGCGCTTGTAAAAAATTTTGGTTTTTTGTTTTTTCTATTCTTTGGATATGATGTTTTTTCAGCTCAAAGTAATAATAACTATTTTAAAGAATTAAAAGAAAAAATATCTTCTATTACTCAATACAATAGCGAATTAGAAGAATCGTTAGCTGTTATCAAAAAAGAGTATTTTAGGGAAAAAAACTCACAAGCAGACTACCCACCATGCGATATTATAAACGATATATTTTTAAGTTTTTTTAAATCCATAAAAGTAGTAAATACTTGTCTTACAAAATTTTTACAAAAAAAATACAAAAAAAATGGATTACATATAGTCAATAGCAATATTCTAACGCAAGGCATTATTATCGCTGAAGCTTGTAGTTCCTATATTTATTCACAAATATTAATTAAACAAGAATTTTATAAAATTAAATTTTATAAAGAAATTAAAAAATTGCTGAGTGATGGCTTATTAGATATTCATAAAAAAGATAATCATATGCTTGAGTGTGCTCGTAAAATTGATGAAATATTTTCTAAGTTTGATAATTATATTAAGGAAATAGTTGATGTTTTAGAGTTAATTAATGATAGTAAATCTTTTGATTTTTCAGATATTTATTATTATTTAGTAATAAATTTATCTGAAAAAATAATTGATGACAGAAATATTATTTATAAATTAAAAAAAAATAATAAAAATATAACTCATTTAATATTAGAAAAAAATGAATATGATAATAAATTTTTTGTTTTAATTGCCAGTTTTTCTGATAGTAATTTTTTTTGGTATAAGTGTTATAAGAATAACTTTTCAAAGATTTATATTGATCAAAAGACTGCAGAAAATGGTATTTTGTTCGCTTTTTTTGAGAAAAGTATGAGATTTTTTATTTATCATACAAATAGCTCTTTTCCTAGCAATAAAGATTGGTCAATTTTAAGTAATAATGATGTTTTAAATCCAGTAATTATTGAATCAAATAAGCGTGTTAAGAATACTTATTATAATAAATTTTCTACTGATATATTATTTGTTAATTTTGAAAATATTGATGTTTTAGAGGACTTAATTAATAAGTTAAAAAAGCATGGATTACTTACTTTTGAGTTATTTATTGAAATTATAAATTGGATAGCAAGTGTAGAGTCTGATTATAAAATAATTGATGAAAAAATTTTACCATTTTACCCTAAAGAGTTAAGAATAAAAGAAATAGAATACATAAATAAAGTTATTAAAAAAGAAAAAAAAGTAGATAATAATTTAAATAAAATATACTTACAAAATTTTGTGAAAGAGCCAAAAGATTATAAAAATATACTTGAGAATGTTTTAGGCGATAAAAAATCTATTGGCTGTAAGATGCTTAAAAAATGTGTAAATTTATGGTGGAAATCTAAAGATAAAAAACAAAAATCTAGTCAAAAAGGTTCCCATATTAAATTAGAAAATAATGGCGAAAAAAGCATTGTTATAGTTAAGCCCCACGACAGAAAAGCAAGTTCTGGCGTTCCTGCTTGGAAAATTAAAAAATTATTACTTGAGCAAAAGTCTGAGGAAGAGAAGGAAATATAATGCAAGGCTGTTTATTTGTAATTTTATTCATTACTTTTTTAGCTGCAAATATTAATGGGTTAGAAGAAGATAAGCGAGTTGGCTCAAGAGGTCTATGGGTTAGCGAGCGCTCAAGCTTTTTAGAATTACGCTTAAGAAAATGTGTTTGCACAACCTATACAGCAAACAAGTTATGCATTTGTTGGAATAATCATAATCGAGACGATCAACCAGCCGTTCAAGGCTCACCAACACGTATCGTATCAGCTTTTTTAAATTATTTTAACGTTAAACACCTAGACCAAGAAACAACTGAACAGACTGTTAATTTACCTAATCAACAAATGTTATTAAAACTTTTTAAAGCAGCAAATGTGGAAATTTTTTTCTATTTTCTTGAGGATAATAAAGCTGTTGACTATAAAAAATTTTTAGAGTTGATTAGTCAGGAAAAATTTCCCATAGCAGGAGTAGAAAATAGTGATAATTGCCTTAAATATCAGATGTATTTTCATGATGTATTTAATCACGCTGGTCTTTGGTTAAATTTGCCAACACAGTATAGAGAGTTAATAGCAAATAAAGTAAAAAGTTTTTTAATTTTTTCCCAATATATGGAAAAAGAATTAAAAGGTGAAGTGATAGAGCTTTATAATATATGGCAATTAGTTAAATCGTTTCTTGCTTTATCTATAGATACTTCTTCGGGAAGCTTTAATAATTTACTTTTTTCTGACAATCAATGGTGGGAAATTACTTCTTTTAATGAAAAAGATAAATTAAAGCTTATCGAACTAATAGAAAAGTTTTTTAATTTAGGAATTACTTTACCAATCACAGAAGAAAGGCCATGTGCTATTATTGACGAGCAAAATTCACCTATTTACTTGGTGTTAAGATATTTAGATTTTGTTAGAATAGTTTTGAATGATTATCATAATAACCAAATAAAGCTTTTAGAAGATTATCCAAGTTTGCGAGAGGAAAAAATTTTACAAGAGCTCATTTATTTATCTGGGGATGATGTTGAAAAATATATAAACATGCTTAAAGACAAAGTTAAAGTAATTTCACCAAAATTTGGGAACTATGAATCAGAGCATCAATTGTCTTTAAACATATTTTTTAGCCTTCTGAGTAATCAGCGAGATGCTATAAAAATGGAAATCGAAAAAAATATAAATTGAATGACTTAGTTATTTTGCTTCTTTATTTAAGATTTCTTCATATTGCTGGTGAGATAGAGCTTCTTGGCTAAAATTTGTATTGTGAACTTGTATTTTGAGTAACCAGCCATTTTCGTAAGGGTCGCTATTAATAAGTTGGGGGTTATTAATGACATTTTGGTTCACTTCAATAACCACTCCTGATACGGGAGCATAAATATCTGATACTGCTTTAATGCTTTCAACAACTCCAAGAGCTTGGCCTTTTGTAATACTAGAACCAATTTTTGGCATTTCAACATAAACAACATCGCCTAAACAATGTTGTGCATAATCAGTGATACCGATTAGTGCATATTCTTTATGATCTTTTATCCATTCATGATCTTTAGTAAAAAAACGATCTGTAGGTATATTTTTAGACATTTTTTAGTTCCTTTAAACGTAATAAATCATAAGTAGTACTCGACTCTCTACGTGCCACGCCTTGTGCGAGGCATCCAGACAATTAATCAATTGTAGGAATTAGTTTTCTAGATACCGTGGACCGAGTCACGGTACGTAGAAATGGTATGAGAATTTTTATATACTCTATAATTAATGTTTGTACAGGCTCTTGGTGATTATTATATAATATCTTACGAAAACATGCATGAGTTCGCTTATGTCTTACCATATTCTTGCGTAGGTCCTAAAGGTAATATTAAGCCAAAAATAAAAAACAGATTTTCATAATTTATACCTAAGCTACTCGTCCAGCGCTTAAATATAATAAACTATAGCTAAGCCAGGAAATGGCAACGGTATATAATCAAGGGGAGATTTTTTTCTAATAGATATCATAGGGGCTAGTGAAATATCAAAGGCCATTGCTAAATTTTTATAGAGATTAAATTCAGTCCCAATACCCATGCCCGGCACAAGATTAAGTTCAGAAAATGATTGTAAAACTGAGCCAACGCCTACAAGAACATAAAATCGAAGGTTTGGAGAGGATTGATGAAATGTATAAAGCATTTGTACTCCGCTAAACATATCAAAATATTTTGAGGTGCCAAAAGCACCAAGCGTAGCTTGAAAGCCTAATCCATTCTCATAAAAAGTTCGGTAGGCAATGCCAAACCCCGAGGTGGCTCCACCTGCCAGGCCTATGCCGTGTCCTGTGGCATGGATTTTAGCTTCCTCTGCATGTATCTGCGTAGTACATAGTAACAAAATAAAGACCAAATAACGGTGCATAGTATTTTTTCCTTAAAATAAAGATTTATCTTATAACCTAATTGAAAAATTCCAATTGGGTAATTAAGAAACACCAATGAACCGCATTATCGGTATAGATAAAAGTTAATAATATGCTTGACAAGTATAACCATTTCCAGGTTGGCCTAAAGCACTTTTGCTAGCTCCCTTTGCAAGTGGTCCATAGACGAATCCAGAATCATTGTCACTTGATTGCCAAAATATCTTTGTTGATTGGCCAATATTTTGATTACTTGTATTTGTTAGTATTGGTGTTTTAGCTACATCTTGGTGACTGCCAGGATTACTGCAACTAATGTAAGTTCTCCTAAGGATAGAGTTACTGGCGTTGCTTATATATGAAAATGTTAGAATCAATAACAGTAATTTTTTCATCTTATCTCCTTATCTTATATAGATAATATTAGTTATAGCTTTTAGTGTTAAAAAACTTAAAATTGTTTTTATTTTAAAATTTTAGTAATGTATTGTAAATTAATTATATTAATTTTGTGATTATTTATGGATTAAAAATAAATATTTTAATAATAGAATCGGTAATGAGAACAAAGCAATTATTATTTTTTCTAATTTTTTACTAAGTCGCTCCATATAAAGCATTCCTACATACCCTATTGAAAACTGCCACATAGATAATTAGGTAATACCAATGAACCGCAGCATAGCTATTATTGATCAAAATGCTTTTATGCATAATTGGCAAATCATAAAAAATATTAACCCCAATTCTAAAATAATTTTAGTGGTTAAAGCCAATGCCTATGGCCACGGGTTTGCCCAAATCGTAAGTTTGGTAAAAAAAGTGACTATTCATGCCTTAGCTATAGCCTGCATAGAAGAAGCCATAGATCTTAGAAAATGTGGCTATGAAGGCGAAATTTATTTATTTGATGGTGGTGTTTGGGTTCCGCAGGCTGATTTACTGATAAAACATAACGTTGTTCCCATAATTGGTAACCTTAGAGACTTTATATGCTTAGCAAATTGTAAAAGCCCTTTTAAAATCCACTTAAAAATCGATACGGGTTTTATTAGAAACGGCTTTAGCAATGAAGAAATTAGTTCTCTTATTGAGCAAATTAAAAAAAATCCTCAAATAACTATAGAAGCCTTATGTACTCATTTTCATAGTGCAGATGATTTAGAATCTAGTGCTACCCAAGATCAAATAAACTATTTTTTACATATTTTGGCTATGCTCAAGCAAGAAGGCATTAATCCTGATTATATACACGCAGCTAATAGTGCTGCTTTTTTGCGTAAAGATATTTTCACTAATATTACTTTTTTAAGTCGGGTAGGCTTACTCGCCTATGGCTATAGCCCCATAGCATCCCTTAAAAACCAGTATGATTTAAAACCTATTATGAGCATTAAAGCAAAAGTTATTAGTCATAAAAAAATTAGTAAAAATCAAGGTGTGGGTTATAATCATAGGTTTATCGCTAAAAATCCCACAGATATTGCAGTGGTTTCTATTGGTTATGCAGACGGCATCAAAAGAGCTTTGAGCAATAAAGGTTTTGCATTATTTAATGGCGTACGAGTGCCTATTGTGGGTAATATCTGCATGGATTTTTTAATGCTCGATATAACTAATGCTATGCCTAAAGAAAAAATAGAGATTGTGGGTCAATATGTAACTCTTTTAGGCTCTGAGGGCCAAGAAATTATTGATGCAGATCATATGGCAGTATGGGCAGATACTATTTCTCATGAAATACTTACCTCTTTTAGTCAAAGAATAAATAGAAGTTTAAATAGTGTAAATTAAGCGGCTTTTTTGAGTTCTACTATGAATTTTAAACCTGCTTCTCTTAGTTGGTCTTCAATAACAGTTGAGACAAACTGATTTCTAGAATAACCCAATACATCAGCAAACTGAACAGCCCTTTCTAGGCTTACAGTTCTGCGATCTTTTTCGATATCACAAATATTTGAGCGCGACATACCTATTCTATGAGCTAATTCAGCTTGAGATATTTCATCACATGTACGTATAGAATGTAATAATTTACCAAATGTTAATGGCCCGCCACGAAGTGCTTCCAAGTATTTTATAGCATTACTTTTCTTTTTAGTATTCATGTTTATTTACCTCTTTAATTTCAATAAATTCGATTTCTTTTCCTTTTTTAACTGTATAAATAGCTCTATATGCTTTATTTAATCTTATAGATCTTTGACCAAAACGTTTTCCTTTCAGTGGTTCATCATGATAGCCAGGTGTTTTTTGTACTTGACGCAAACCATCTTTTTCAATTGCTTTAACCCAACCTTCTAGTTTATCTATGATATGGATAGGCAGTCCTATTAGTGTTTTTTTAACTTTTAAAGAAAAGTCTACATCAAAAATATCCATAGGTTATATTATACTCATTATTTGAGTACAAATCAATCTTTAATCCATATATTTAGACCAAATCTAAATTTTTGTTATAAATTAAGGGCTTATAAACTACAAAGACAAATTTTTAATATCTATAAGCCATGTACGCATATCGGGTTGGAAGTACCAATAAAGAACTTTGCTCTTATTAAATGATTCTTTGCTAGTTTGGTTATTGCCCATAATTCTTATTCTAACTTTGCTTCTGGTATTACTAGAATCCATTTCAATGGCTTCTACACTAAATTTTTCTAAATCAACCGTATCGTAAGGCATATCAAAAGTTTTATTTAAAAAGTTGTCAACATCTGGCGCACTAACTTCTGAATTCATAAAAGACTTGATGGCATCAGCATTTTTAAATTCAATGCTCTCTAAGAATTTTTTAGTGGTATTTTTTACCTTGCCTTTTTCACCACTTAGCGTTAAACCAAAGGTAGGTAAGTCTGCTGCGGTAAAATGGATATATCCAAAATAACTTCCAGCAATCACAAGAAGAAGCAAAAGTAAAACTAGTAATTTACGCATGGTTGTCTCATTTTTAATAAAAGTTAAGCTTATAGATTGTAAAAGAGATGATAACAATTAAAATACTTATAAAATACTTATGAATCAAGAAAAAAAGTTTAGGATAAAGAATGTTTTTTTTATACCATAGCCCAATCAATAATAAAAAAAAGCCCATTATCCCTTGGGTTTCAATTATTCGTGTTTTTATTGTAGGATCTATCACTTTTCTTTGTTGTAGTGTTATTCTTGCTCTGGTAGTTTTTTTTAGAATTTATTAAGGCTAAGTATGAAAACATTGATAAATAATTTAAAATTTAGTTTATATGATTTTTTTGATATATGGCGAAATAACTTTACAGCCAGACACAAAAAAAAGTCTATAAATTTTTATTTGGCCAAAGAAATTAGCGCTATTATTTTTTTGATTATAGGAATAGCTTTATTCTTAGCTATTTTTTCTTTTAATAGTGATGACACAACTATTTTAAAAACTAAAGAACAAGAGCTTCATAATTATTTAGGCCTTAGTGGAGCTATTATAGCAGAAACCTTGACTTCTTTTTTTGGAATGTTTTCTTTGCTCATTCCAATGAGCTTTCTTTATTTATCAGGCAGATTATTTTTTATGCCAGCATTATTTAGCTACAAAAGCATGCTAGGGGCTAATTTATGCACGCTTGGTTTACTGCCTTTACTTGCTATACCCAATAAACAAGACAGCTTCTTATTAAGCGGTATTTTAGGCTTAAGTATTAAAAAAATAATTGTTTTTTATACATCTACTATTGGTTTATATCTTATTAGCTTTGCTTTTATAGTATCAGGCTTAGTTTTAATTGTTTCACGTCCATTTTTATCACATATGCTTGTTTTTATACCTAAAGCTTATAGTTTTTTGAAATCAAAAATACCTAAAAATACTAAATTAAAAGAAAAAATAAGTATGCCTTTAGCTATGCCTGCTGAGCCTTTAGTGCAAAAAATAGCTATTAGTGTAGTGCCGCCAGAAAAACAAGAAATTCAGATTGTAGAACAAAAACGTCAAAATAATGTTAAATCAGTGATAGTGAACGAAGATCAAACTTTTAGTTTGCCTCCTTTAAAATTATTAGATTATGACGAACCTTCTGCTTCACCAGTGAATCAAGAATTATTGAAAAAAGAAGCTGACAAATTGCAAAAAGCATTTTTACAGTTTGGTATTGAAGGCAAAATTAGAGAAATACGCACAGGGCCAGTGGTTACAAATTATGAATTTGTTCCAGCTGCAGGTATTAAACTCTCAAGAATAGCCAGTTTAAGCGATGATATAGCCATGGCCATGTCTGCGGTGCAAGTGCGAATTGTCACGCCAATACCTGGAAAAGGCGCTGTGGGTATTGAGGTTCCTAATGAAAAGCGTGAGACAGTATATTTAAAAGAAATAGTGGCCAGTGAAGCATATGCCTTAGAAACCCATAAGCTATGCATGGCCATTGGCAAAGATGTTGAGGGTAAGCCGTATTTTATGAATTTGGCTGACATGCCCCATGTTTTAATAGCAGGCACTACAGGTTCTGGTAAATCTGTTAGTGTTAATGCTATGATTTGCTCTATTTTATACCGAGCAAGCCCTAAAGATGTACGTTTTTTGATGATCGATCCTAAAATGCTTGAGCTATCTATTTATAATGGCATTCCGCATTTATTATTACCTCCTATTATAGACGCAAAAAAAGCTGCTAATGCCTTAAAATGGGCTGTAAAAGAAATGGATTTGCGCTATGAGTTAATGAAAGAAGCTATGGTGCGAGATATTGACACTTATAACAAAAAAATTACTCAAATAGATATTTCAGGTCTTAAGAAAGTCACCGGCAAAGAGCACGAACATCAGCCTTATATTGTCATAGTTGTTGATGAATATGCAGATTTATTAGCAGTTGCAGGAAAAGATGTGGAAACGTATATTATGCGTTTGGCTCAAAAGGCTCGGGCTTGCGGCATACACGTGATGCTTGCTACTCAAAGGCCCAGTGTAGATGTGATTACTGGAGTTATTAAAGCTAACTTTCCTGTACGCATGGGTTTTAGATTGGCTTCTTGTCATGATTCTAAAACTATTATTAATAAGTACGGTGCCGAGAAACTTTTAGGCAGAGGAGATGCTTTAATAATGCCTCCAGGTACTAGTGATGTTTACAGAGTTCATGGTGCATTTATTTCTGAAAAAGAACTTTTAAGAGTTATTGATTTTTGGACGAACCAAGCAAGTACTAACTATCAAGAAGAAATAGCAGAATTTAGTGATCAAGAAGCAGAAAATATTACAGATAGTTCTAGTAATAATTTTGAAGACGAAAAATTATCTGAGGCAATTACTATAATTAAAGAAAATAAAAAGTGCTCCATAAGCTTTTTACAACGTCACTTAAGTGTGGGGTATAATAGAGCTGCCAAAATTGTTGAGCATATGGAAAAACAAGGTATCGTTGGTCCTGTGCTTAATTCAAAAGGTGATAGAGAAATTTTTATTGAATAATCTTGTTGGCGCTTTTTGGTTGTAAATATGATTAAACTGATTCCATATGTTTTGTTTTTATTGGCTATTAATGCTCATGCAATGTTGAGGGATAGCGATTTAGCAAAGCTATTTGATAAAATTGGTATCACTTGCTTTAAGGGATCTTCCTGCAATAGACTTGCCAAAGCTCACTCATTAAATAAATTTGCATTAATCTTGATGTTTAGAACCAAAACATTTTTTATAGGCCCAAGAAGTAAAGTTTTTTAGAAATCCGGGTTGGTTTTTTAAGGTTTCTACCTCTTGTCTTATGGGTACTTGTATTTCTGTTTCAATATTTAGGGCTATGCCATAAAATATAAAAACATGATAAATTATATGTTTAATTTCTTCTGGTAAATTAGGTTCATTTTTTAGTTTTATTACAATA
This sequence comes from uncultured Myxococcales bacterium, assembly GCA_964493205.1. Classification (GTDB taxonomy): domain Bacteria; phylum Myxococcota; class UBA727; order UBA727; family JABDBI01; genus CAZBMJ01. Next base: position 40,966 of record CAZBMJ010000008.1, on the reverse strand, counting down.
TTATTGATAATTATTCTGTCTATTAAATGAGTATTGTTTTGTGGTGTATTTAATTTATTTTTAAGTAATTTAAGCTTTATGTATGAATAAAAACTTTTTGGCACAGTGTATAGGTTAGGCAATAAGGCTATTAAAGAAGGTAAGTAGGGGCTTATAGAAACGCTAGCTAGACAAAGTTTATCTATTGATTTGCTATAGGTACCTAATACTATTTCTGTGTTAATTAAATTTGGGTTTAAATTTTTATCACATCCAGCACTATACAAATGATTTTGAAAAAGATTACTTAGTCCAAGAATTTGATAATTATATTTTAGGCAGTCATAGTCTAAACCATTTTGTGCGCAATAAATATGTTCGCCTCCAATGTCATTTTTAGTGATTAAAATATTAAAATCATCATCGTCACAAGCGTATTCATGGCAAGAAATTTGGGCGATATTGATGGGTGATAAAACCACTGCTAAAACTGTAGCGATTCCTCCTGATACTAAGGCTACTATAGTTGCTGTTTGTACGTTTTGTTCATGGATACTATAATAATTATAAAAATTTTTTTCTTTACTTAAAAAATCGTCGTATTTTATGAGTAAATCAGATATTAAAGTTATATCTTCTAGTGGTAATTCAATATCTATTAAGGAGTATTCTGGAAAATTAAATTCTTTATATTCTATTTTATCAAAAATATTTTTTGTTGGCTTATATATTAAATCGTAAAATATATTATTATTAATATCTGTACAATAACTGTAGTTATTAGTAGTTATATACAGTAAAAATAAATAACAAAAATATCTTTTTGGCATATTGTGTTTATAAACAGAATAGTAGCCTATTATATTCATGAGATTTATAATTTGTATTGTTTATAAATATTACAGTGATACAGTAAAAGAAATTTATTTACTTTTGAGGGAAAAATGAGGATCGAAATTGATGTAAAGCAATACTCCAAAGGTGAAGAGATAGCAAATAGTGTGATCCATGGAATTGGGGCATTATTAGGGATAGTGGGCCTTACGGTGCTTTTAGTATTGGCCACTATTAATGGCAGCATCACTCATTTTGTGAGTTATTTAATTTATGGGATTTCTCTAATTTTTTTATATACCTCATCAACTCTTTATCATGCACTTCCCTTTCTTAAAGCAAAGACTCTATTTAAACTTTTAGATCATATTGGTATTTATTTATTAATTGCAGGTACTTATACACCTTTTTTGGCACTTCATTTATCTGAAAAATGGTCTTTGTGGATGCTTATATCTATTTGGTTTTTTGCTTTGGTAGGTATTATTTTTAAGTTATTTTTTACCGGACGTTTTAAACTATTTTCAACCTTAATGTACATTGCCATGGGCTGGTTAATAGTTATTGCTTATAAACCCATGGTTCAATCTGTGCCCGCTGAAAGCATGAGCTACTTATTTCTAGGCGGTCTGTTTTATACAGGAGGCACTGTGGCTTACTTAATGAAAAAAGTTAAATATCATCATGCTGTTTGGCATACTTTTGTATTTTTTGGTAGCTTGTTTCATTATATAGCTATTATTACTAGCTTTTGATAAATTATAGCCTCATAATATAATGGGGTTTTTATGAGATTTTTATACGTTATTTTTTTGTTTTCTTTTTGTTTAAATAGTGAGTGGCTCTATTTTAGTGAACAAGATAGGTTACAGTACTTTTCTAATTATGATATTAGTGAAAAAAATTATAACATAAATAAACTTGTTATCGCTATTGAGGGCAATTCTCGTAATGCTGAATCCATTTATAATTATATTCTTGATGCTGCAGAACTAACAAATTCACATACCAACTCCTTAATTATATCCCCTTGGTTTAAGGGAAATGATTACGATGGTAGTTCTAACTGCACTGATGATAACTGTGATTTTATTGAATCCAATGAGCTTTTTTGGGATACGGATGGTTGGAAGCAAGGAGATAATTCTGTTAATTTTGGTATGCAAATAAGTTCTTTTGATATTATGGATAATTTAATACGCCATATAGTTTTTAATGGATTTTTTCCTAACTTACAAAATATTATTATTACCGGCCATAGTGCAGGAGGTCAATTTACTCAGCGCTATGCCATAGGAACGCAAATAGAAAAAGAACTTCCTAATGCTCTTACTGTTTCCTATGTAATAGCTAATCCTAGTTCTTATTTATATCTAGATCAAAGAAGACCAAGTTGGGCTGGACTTTATACCTTGGGTGGTAAATATCCTAGTTTTGGGCTAAATTTTAGCAATGTGTTATTTCCAGATTTTATCGATCCTTATATTCGCACTACTACACCTTATGTTGAAAGAGGAGAGTTTAGTAGTATTAAAAGTTCTTTAAATTCCTTATCAGGCCCAGACTGTCAGTGTAGTTCTAATGAGCCTTGTGCTTATGAAAGGTTTAAATACGGTTTTAATTTTAAGCCATTAGATTCTTATCATTATATGTGTTCAGAAAACTCTTATCAATCTTGCTATAACAAAATTACTACCCAAGAATATATAGAAAATTTTTTAAATAAAAATATCACCTATGTACTTTCACAGCTTGATAATAGCACAAGTAATGGCGAAGAAGGCGCTAATGAAGATTTAGATATTAAGTGTGGAGGTAATTTTCAGGGGCCAGATAGACTTTCCCGAGGCACTTATTATTATGAATCACTTTCTTTATTTGGAGAACATAATCATAGGCTTCTTATAGTTGGAAAAATAGGTCACAGTGCATCAAAAGTTTATAAAAGCTATCAAGGCAGGCGAGCTCTTTTTGGAGGCGAGCTGCCTACTAAAGAATATGCGGCTCCCTATTATTTTTTGCAACAAAAATTCGACAATCGTTATTTAGATGCTCTTACCAGTTCAAGTTATTCAGCCATGACTAAGCTTAAAGAAAGTGACGATACACAAAAATGGATTATTACAAAACTTACTGGTGATGAATATCGAATACAACAAGTAGCTAATTTACGTTATTTAGAAGGTCAAAATAGTTCTTCAAATTATATAGTTTCTTCAAAAGAATATAAAAATAGTTCTGCACAAATATGGATTATCAAGCCAGTAATTAATCAAAATGATTTTTATACTATACAGCAGAAATCAACTTTACGTTATTTAGATGCTGACACTAATGGTAATTTTGCAGCTAAAACTAATATTTTTCAATCAGATAATAGTCAGTATTGGAAAATAGTTATTATGCCTTAATTCAAAATATTAAAACAGTATATTTATATTAAAACACTAAATTATAAATAAGCACTCATTTTTTGGGGCTTTTTGGGAGGATCAGATGAAAAAAATTTATTTGCTATGCTTAGTTTTAACTCCATTATTTTGTTTTTCTGAAAGTGAAGAAGTAGTAATTAATGTAGATAATATTTTTATCCCAAAAGGATTTGATAGTAACGATGATTCAGAAGTTACTCTCACTGGCTATCTTCCTAATACTTGTTATGTGCGTGCTAAAGCAAAAACAGATATAGTAGGAGAAAAAATTGCCATTGAGGTAAGTGCTACAAAAGTAAATGATCGCAATTGTATAATGGCTGTAGTCCCTTTTATTTTACCTGTTAAATTAGGTGTATTAAAAACAGGAACCCATGACATTTCAGTAAATACTTTTATTAATTCTAAAATTACTATTGAGCAACCTGGAAGCTCAAAAATAGATAATTTTAACTATGCTAATATAACTAGCGTGGAAAAAGTAGATTCTACTAGCGTATTGCTAACTGGGTTTCACCCAAGCAGTTGTATGGAATTTGATAAAGTTATAATGGAATTCAATGATAAAAATGATACTTTATCCGTTATGCCTATTATCAAGCAAAATCCACTTCATACAATTTGTGATCGCAGAGCTGTGCCTTTTAGTTATGTAGTAGAAATACCAAAAGTTGACCAAAGAGCTGCAAAAGATAAAGTACTAGTACACGTGAGAAAACTGGATGGTAATGCTGTTAATATTCTTTTGGAAGAATAGTCAGTTATTATATGATAAATAGCTTTGGTAGTATTAAACTGCCAAAGCTTCTTTAACTTTTAAGCCAATTTCACTAGGTATTAAAGCTATGTGAATTCCGGCCTTTTTAAAAGCTTCTATTTTGTCTTGTGCTAAGCCTTGCCCTGCAGAAATAATGGCACCAGCATGCCCCATACGTTTACCTAAAGGTGCGCTTTGCCCAGAAATAAAGCCAATAATAGGTTTTTTAATATGCTCTTTAGCAAAAATTGCAGCCTTTTCTTCTTCATTGCCACCAATTTCACCAATTAAAACAATGGCTTTTGTTTCTGCATCTTCATTAAAAGCTTTAAGTACATCAATAAAAGATGTGCCAATTAATGGGTCACCACCAATTCCAATACAAGTTGATTGACCAATACCTAGTTGGGTGAGTTGATACACAGCTTCATAGGTGAGCGTGCCCGAGCGTGAAACTACACCAACGTTACCTTTTTTATGAATAAAGCCTGGCATAATACCAATTTTACAAACATCCGGAGCTATAATTCCGGGGCAGTTTGGGCCAATAAGCCTAGTATTATATTTTTTTAATCTTTCTTTAACATTGAGCATATCCAGAGTAGGAATGCCTTCTGTTATGCAAATCACTAGTTCTATTCCAGCATCGCATGCTTCTAAAATAGCATCAGCGGCCAAAGGAGCGGGTACATAAATCACCGAAGCATTAGCGCCAGTTTGTTTTACTGCTTGTTTTACGCTGTCATACACCATAATTCTATCAAGAAATTTTTCACCCCCACGAGTAGGGGTAACACCTGCAACAATATTAGTTCCATAAGCAAGCATTTGTTCAGCATGAAAAGATCCAGCCTTACCTGTGATTCCTTGCACGATAACTTTGGTATTTTTATTTATATATATAGACATACTAATTCCTTTTATATACGAGCTTTTTCTACAGCATATTTTGCGCCATCAAGCATATTATCAGCAGTAATAATGCTTAAACCAGATTCCTTAAGAATAGCCTTACCCTTTTCTACGTTGGTACCTTGGAGCCTTACTACTAATGGAAGTTTTAAGCTAATTGACTTGGCCGCATTTACCACGCCGCTGGCAATCACATCACAATGAGCTATTCCGCCAAATACATTAACAAAAATAGCTTTAACATTTTTATCTTTTACAATAATTTTTAAGGCTTCTTCCACTGCACTTTGTGTAGCGCTTCCACCAACATCTAGGAAGTTAGCGGGTTTTCCTCCCACATGTTTAATAATATCCATAGTGGCCATTGCTAATCCTGCGCCATTTACCATACAACCAATGTTACCTTCTAAAGCTACATAGCTTAAGTGATGGTGCTGAGCTTCAATTTCTTTTTCATCTTCTTGGCTTGGGTCATGCATCTCTGCAAGTAATTTTTGTCGATACATAGCATTATCATCAATACTAATTTTAGCATCCACAGCAATTATTCTGTCATCATTGGTAATTCCAAGAGGGTTTATTTCTACCAACGAAGCGTCTATATCGATAAAAGAACGATACATAGGCATAACTATGGATACAAATTTTGATTGTAGTTTTTTATCAATATCTAATTCAATAGCTAAATTTCTTACTTGGTAGGGCATAAGGCCCATTAGGGGATCAATTAAAACTTTTTTAATACTTTGAGGATCTTTATGGGCTACTTCCTCAATATCCATTCCACCACATGAAGAAGCAATTAAACATATTTTTTCTGCTTGTCTATCTAATAAAACAGCTACGTAGAGTTCTTTTTTTATATGGGCTGCTTTTTCAATTAAAACACAAGAAACTTTTTGACCTTGTTCGCTAGTTTGTTGATTTTTAATAGTCATAGATAAAATCTGCTGAGTATAAGAGGTCAGCTCATCTTGTGTGCGTGCAAGTTTTATGCCACCGGCTTTTCCTCTGCCGCCCGCATGAACTTGAGCTTTAATTACCACAGGTAAACCAATGTGTTTAGCAGCTAGTAAGGCTTCGTCTAAGGTGAAACACACCTGACTATCTAATGTTAGAACTCCTCTTTTGCGTAAGAGTTCTTTTGCTTGGTATTCATGAAGTTTCATTTTTTAAATCCCATTTAAAATATGCTTATATTGGTCTTTAGCAAATAATAAATAGCCTCACAAGTCCAAGGATAAAATAGGTTAAAATAAAAAAAGCCCCGCTTGCTACGAGGCCTCCTCTTTATGAAAAATCTACTACTTATACTTAATTTACACCTAAGCTAAATCCTTGGCTTCCTCCATTATAGAAGCCTTCAGTATTATTTCCATAAGGAGCTGTATAAATACGATCATTTAGCACAGGAGCAACAGCTCTATTTTGTAAGTCAAAAGCTCTATTGTTATTAACTACATTAGGAATAGCTTTAAGTTTGTCGTTTACTCTTGCTGATCTCATATCACTAACCTTATCACTAGCTATTTCTCTAACAGTGTTAACCATAGCATCATTAACAACTGCTCCAGTATAGAAAGGTGATATTCCATTATCGCCTAGGTTACCATTATTACCTTGATGAGCTGTACCTAAACGAAGTTTAGGAAAGCTGTCCATTGGAACTGGAACTTTTAATGGATCAACACCCCATCCTTGAGGAACAATGCCAGCAGTCCAACCATAAGTATTGGTTAAAAATCCAATCCAGTTAGCTATTTGTTGAGGATCTCTAAAACCACCTGGGTATCCTGGACCTCCAAAAGGAATTTTAGAAACATCAGGCAAGAAGTTATGTCCAGCAGTTACAGCAGCACCAGTTATTGCTGGAGCAATACTTAAATCACGCAATGGACCAGGAACGTGACAATCGGGATCTTCTTCATCTCTTAAGCCGTTACCATTATTGTCCCAACCATCATTGCAACGACCATATTCTGTATACCTACCGTTATACATTATGTAATTATCGGAAGCACTATCAAGTGATAGTTCGCTTGATTCTGGCGCACAGCCACTGAACAAGCTTATTAGAGCTGTTGCACCTAATAAATTTAATAGTTTTTTCATATACCCACCCTTTTTCATGAAATGTAAGGGTAATCATATTGCCCCCACATGTATTCTTGGGGCGGATATATTAATACAGTGCTCCTAATGCAAAAAAGAGATCTATAAATTTTACTTCTAATAATAGATTTTTAATATAAGTATTTGTTTAGTAATATGCTTTTAAATTAATGCATAAGTAGCCAGCATTATTAATTGCTTTTATAAACCCGTTTCTATAAGGTTTTTTAACACAAGCTATGCTTATATCACCGCCACCTGCGCCACTTATTTTAGCAGCCCCTAAAAAATCTTGAGCAATACTAGCTATTTGCAAATGTTCTTTGCTTATCATATTAATTTTGCACAGTTTTGATAAATTTATAAAATTAGTATCAATTCTATTAATTATACTTATAAAATTATCTATATTAAATTCTTGTGAAAAAAAGTTGTTGGCTAATTTTTCATTTTCTTTTAGTAGGTTTTTTATAATAGTATTATTTACTGATAAAAAGCTTTTGACGAAATCTTTAGTGCTTTGTGGTTTGTTTGTATATATAATAATTAAAGATGACCAAATTTTTTTACTTAAGCTTTTATCAATAGGTTTTATTATTAAATTTTTATTTTTTTTAAAACTAGTAATACCAGAGCTACATGCGGCAACAATATCTAGCCCTGATCCAAAATTCTTACAAAAGTAACTATTGGCTAATAAACTTAATTTTAAATTATTATTTGTCATAGCTTTACATAAAGCACTTATCGCTGCCGAAGAAGAACCTAGACCAAGCTTATTTTGACTTCTTTCATCAAAAAAATCACCAGTGTCTAGTAAGTAGTGCCCCGCAGTAATTTTGATATTTAAATCTTGGCAAGCTTTTAGCACCGCCTCAAATAAATCTTGGTTAACAATTTTTTGACCATTTTGTATGCCTGTAAAACTTAGTTTATTGGCCGGAGTAAATTTACATGTTGCAAATCTATTAATACTTGCCACATACGCTTTATAACCAAGTAATACACCATATTCGCCAAAGAGCACTACCTTGCCACATGCTTTATAAATTTTTGACATACCCTTTGCCACCCATAGTACTTTCTAATAAATTTGTCACAGAAATAACCTTAAGAATTTCTTTTTTAATAAGGTCTCTATTTTTTTCTTGGCAAAATATTTTTACATTAGGGCCAGCATCTAGGGTAAAAAAGCATATAAAACCTAATTCTTCTTGTATTTCTTGTACTTTTTTAACTACTTCTAAACTCTTAGGTAGCCAGTAATTAATACAGGGATTTGAAGTCCACATAACTGAATGCATTTTTAGCGTTGAATATTGAGTGATTTGCGCCAAAGTTATAAAATCGCCGGTTTTAATAGCTCTTAGAGCTTCTTTAAAATCAGTGTGGCTTTCTTCTACAAATTTATTGAAAAATGGTGATGAAAAAGCATTGTTCATGCCGTCTCTGGAAGATATTTTTTTAGCTGCTTCATCACAAACAGCAATTAAAACTACTAGATCACTAAATTGGTGATTAGTTATAGTTTCTGAATAAGCCTCTTCACTTTTAATAGTGCCACCATAAAGAAGGCTAATTTCACCAGTAATACTTCTAGCAGCTGATGCACTGCCTATTCGTGCCAAAATAGATAAATTTTTTTGATCCAGATTTAAACTTAGTAAATTATTTATTGCTAAACTTATGCTTGCATAGGCACTAGAAGAAGACGCTAAACCGGCAGCTGTGGGTATAGTATTGCTCGATTCTATTAAAAAGTGATCTGTTATAGAGTAGGTTTTTCTAATATAGTCTAAAAATTTTTTTACTCTTATAAAACTATCATCACTTTTATGCTGACCATTTAGGACTAATTTATCTTCATGATTTTTTTTAATACTGGTAGTGCTGCCAAAATTATTAAGAGTCATAGACACAGATGGGACTATGGGGATATTAAGATTTTTATTAGATTTACCCCAGTATTTTACTAGAGCAATGTTGGCATTAGCATAAGCAATAGATTCTTTCATAGGTAAATTTTATCCTAAGAATTTAAATAAAAAAGGCCTCCAACTAAAAATTGGAAACCTTTTTGTCTCTTTATCAAAAAAACTAGTGAATATTTGCTTGTTGTAGCATTTGTTCAAAGCTTGTGTTTTGTTGAATATGCCCATCAAAATGATAGCCAATTTTTTTTGCTTGAGGCTTGGTTATTGTAATGGTTTGACCATTATATTGAGCTTGAGCTCCAATAAAGCAACTGCCATGCCCTATTTGTGTGTTTGAAAAATGTGTGTTAGTTAAGTCTATGCCTCTAAATCTTAGCATTCTTACATTTGTGTCATGAAAGTGAGCATTGGAAAGGTTGCAATTAGTAAAGCGAACGATCCTATTTCTTATTAGATGATGCTTATGATTAGTAATTTGGCTAAATTGGGCGTTGCTGCAATCAGCATTTTTAAAATCTTTACGATTTAGGTGCCCACTGAAACTTTGACCACAAAAACTTTTTGCAGTGCTACCATCATCTTCTGAAGTAGAACTTGAATCACTAGTAGTGCTACTTGAAGATTCTTCTGTTTCGGCTATTTTTGTTTCTTTTTTGCAGGCTTTTGGTGCAGCTTGTCCACAATCTTGTTGCGGTTGGCTTTGACTTTGAGCTAAGCTGCAGTCTTGTGCTTGAGGTTGCGCTTGGCCCTGATCACAAGAGGGTGGAGCTACTTTTTTAACTTTTTTTATGGTTTTAATAGTTTTTGTTTGGCTTTGATCTTGACTGCAAGTTTGACCTTGTTCTTCATTGTGGCCTGCATTTACACCTAATGTTACTACTAATGAGAGCAATACGCTTAAAGATATTTTTTTAAACTGCATATATTTACCTCTTTGTGGTTTAAATCTCTAAAGAGCAAGCAAAGAAATTTTTAAATTCATTCCATTTTTTTATAAAAAATACTATGTAAGATTTTAGACCATATATTTTATTTGGAGCTTTTAGTGCTGATCCAAGAAGAATTTTTAAATAAAACTAACCAGCTTATTGCAAAAAAACTTTCTGATAGTTGTCCAAGAGATTTTTTATCTGCTGCAGAAAAAAAGCTTAAGGAAGTAGGGCATTATGTAAGTTTAGAAGGAGAAGCTAAGAGAATTCGTCCTTTAGTATGTTTTGCTTATCAATCTTTATTTACTAGTACTATTGATGAAAGAGTAGTTAAGATCGCTGCTTCTTGTGAACTAATTCATTGTGCAAGTTTATTACACGATGATGTGGTAGATAATGCTGACAAAAGACGAGGCAAAAAAAGCGCTAATATAGTCTATGGCAATAGTATTTCTATACTTACTGGAAATTACTTGCTTACTCTTGCTTTTGATCTACTTGCAAGCTTGGATCAACAAATAATAAATAGAGCTATTTTAGTGCTTAAAGATATGTCTATAGCTTGTATGATGGAAATAGATGCTAGAGGTAAACTAGATATAAGTAATAATTCTTGGCAAGAGATAGCCTTAAAAAAAACTGCAGCACTTTTTTCTTGGTGTGGTTTTAGCGTAGCTTTTTTATTGGGCAATAAAGAAGATATAAGTAGGCTTGTAAAGCTATCTAACCATGTAGGCTTAATCTTTCAAATGCTTGATGATATTAAAGATTTTAATAAAGATAATAATAATAAAGTTTATTGTAATGATTTAAAAAATCATGATCTTTCCTTACCTATACTCATAACTGCTCAAAAAAGTTTAGATAATTACAATATTTTAAAGCAGGCATTTTTAAAAGAGAATTTACTTGTAGAAGAAATAGAATTCTTAAAAAAAACAATTATTAATAGTGGTTCTATAAGAGAAATTAAGGATATTATAAATAAAGAAATTTTATTTATTAATAAACTGCTTAATTTTTACGAAAAAAGTTTAGGTAAAGATTATATTAAAAGTATTATTGAGAGTTTAAATCCCTAATGATTTTAAATTGGAAGGCTCTTCAAATTCTAGATTATATTTTTTGCTTAAATCATCTTGAAAGAAGCTTGCAGCTTTATAAATTTGCTTAATACATGGAACAAAAGGGTTTTGATTATTTATTTCAATGCTAACGCTTATCTTATAAGGCATTTTAAGGCTTTTAAATTGATAAATTAGTTCTAGACTTTCTGTAATACCCAAATTAGGCCAACAAAAAAATCCTGGTTCAAGATCTATAATTTGTTCTAAAATAGATAGTCTTGTGTCGGGATCTCTTTTTAAAAATAGTACTATTAAATATAAATCACTTGGATCTATTTTTATAAAACTGCCATAATTATTGGTAATTTCATCTAAAATAATATTTTGTTTTAATCTTGTGTCAATAAGATTTTTTATTCCTTTAAACATTTTCTTGTATCCATAATTAACTTTTTTATATTTACTTCTGTTAGGCTACAATTAGTATGTTCTAAATCTATATGTATTTTTTTGTTAATACTATTGTTATTTTCACATCCTGGTAAGTGAATAAATACTCTTTTTTTAGGAAAAAAAATAAGTTGATTTTGTAATAAATCAAGTAATAATTCAGAAAAACTACCCCAAAGTATAAAGGTATTTGCTTCAATTAAAGAATGGGCACTAAATACTAGTTTTTGTTTTTCAAATAAATAATTACTATATGAATTAAACATCTGCTCACAACAAAAAGTGCCATGAATATTAAAAGTAGCCAGTGGGTAAAAGCTTAAAGGTATAAGTTTCATGCTATGGACCAAGGTTTTTTGATAACCACCAATAAAAAAATGGTGTAAAAATGCAACAAAAAATCATTAACCAGATATCATCAATAACTAAGTAATTTATGCTCACAATAAAAAATAACCAACAAGCAACAATTGGTATAAGTAATAGTGAGGAAAGAAATGATTTTGGCAAGATAAAGTATTTTTTATTATATGTAGTTTGATCTTTAAGATTATTTGACTGGTTAATTTTATAAAATGGTGCAAGGACTAAAATAGATATTAATAATATAAATAAAATTATTATAATTTGTACTATCATATTTTAATTCCTTATTTTTACGGGGCAATTTTAATGGCTAAAGTTGATGTTGATAAATCCTACAATCTGATAAAAGATTTACTTGTTGAGACTCCCTGTATTTTTTCCCCTTGGTTATCGCATGCAACTCATGCAAAAGTATATCTAAAATTGGAAAATTTCAATAAAACTGGCTCTTTTAAAGATCGAGGCGTTGCTAGTTTTTTATTATCTCACAATAATGAAAATATCAAACATGTTATTGCGGCCTCAGCTGGTAATCATGCACAAGCGGTAGCTTTTTATGCACAAAAAATGGGTATAAAAGCTAGTATTTTTATGCCACGTATGACTCCTAATAATAAAGTTTTTCAAACTAAAAGATTTAATGCTGAAGTTATTTTAAGTGGAGAAAACTATGATGAATCGTTTATTGCAGCTAAAGAATTTGCAAGCGTACATAAGGCTCATTACATTCATGCCTATAATGATTTAGATATTATTGCAGGTCAAGGCAGTGTAGGGCTAGAGATTATCAAACAAGGGATACGTCCAGATATAGTTTTTGTACCTGTTGGAGGAGGAGGCCTAATAGCTGGTATGGCAAGCTATTTTGCACAGAAAAACTTAAAAATAAAAACTATTGGCGTGGAAGCTAAAAATTTTGAATCAATGGCTGTGGCTTTAAAAAAGGGTTTTCCTTATATGCTTAATGCTAAAAAGAGCATAGCTGAAGGTATTGCTGTAAGAATGGTTGGTGAATTTACTTACGCTATTTGCGCTGATTTAGCTCTAGAAATGATGCATGTGAGTGATGAGCAAATTCAATCAGCCATTATGTTTTTATTGGAAAAACAAAAAATAATAGCTGAAGGAGCAGGTGCAGCTGGCGTTGCTGGTTTATTATCTTTAAGTGAACAAGAAAATATTGTAAATAAAACCATAGTAGTAGTTATTTCGGGAGGAAATATTGACTTAAGCTTGCTTGCTCGATTAAGTAATCAAGAGTTAATTAAAACTTCTAGGCTTTACAAATTTTCTTTGACTATATCAGATACACCTGGTTCTTTATCAAATTTACTTATTTTAGTGAGCAATGGACTTGCTAATATTATTGATATTCAGCATGAAAGAGTTTTTGCCAAGCTTTATTGGAATGAAGTGCTTGTTAATCTTACAGTAGAGATAAGAGACGAAGAACATCTGAAAACACTATTAGACATGCTGAATAAAGAAGGTTACAAAGTAAGGAACTACTCTTTGGGGAATTTTTCGTGTCTATGACAACTGATAGTAACGATACAAAAATGCATCACAAAAAAACTTTGCCTCTTGGTTGGCGAATTTCGTTGCATGTGGCAGGCATAGGGTCTTTGCTTTGTTTAGTAGTTATTTTTTGCTTAGCTCCTTTTGAATATAAAAGAGTCGAAAAAGAAGTTTTAACAGAAGCTAAAATTTTAGCAGAAGTAGTTTGTAGTATTTATCAACGCTTAGGTGATAAAGAGCCCTATGATTATGCTCGTAAATTATTATTAAGAATGGCTAGAGTTAGGCATATATCTTTGGTTAATATTCAGGATAAACAGGGTATTGTTCGCTATAGCACAGATTCTCGTGAGCTTGGTAAAGAAATTGCTCTTAATTATGGTATTATTAAAGAGGATAATGAAATAATTGTTACTCATGTGGTAAGTGAGTCTAACTCTTCTATTGGTAGTGTTTCAGTTTTTATTGAACGAGACCTAATGTTATCAGATACTCATAAGCTGCTTGCTCAAATAGCTATCGGTTTATTTGTCATGATTTTTATTTTAGCTTTTTTGACAAAAGGACTTGTGGAATCTTTAGTGAGTGCGCGCTTATCTAAACTTGATGATTTAATCGATGGAGCAGTAGTGCAAGGCTATTTTTTAAACCGTGCTAGCATTGATAGATTTGATGAAGTTGGAGAGGTTATTTTTGGTTTTAATCAACTATTAAGCATTATTACTCAAGTAGAAGCTAATCAACTTGAAAAAGATCATGGATTTAGGGAAGCGCAAGTACAAAAAAGCATGAGATTAAAACTAGAAGAAGCTTTAGAACAATTAAAAAGAACTAATGAAAATCTAAATCGTAAATTTCAGGCACAAGATTTATTAATGCAAGCATCACACTCTTTGGGCGGCACTCTTAAAAAAGAAATGGTTGTGGAAAGATTGGTTTGTTTAATAGAGGAAAAGCTTCATTGGCCACAATTTGCCATATTCTTATGTGACTTTAAAAATAAAGAAAGGCCCTTTTTAAAGCTGGCTGCTTCTTTTGGAATGTCACGCGAGCTTTTGCCAAACACCACTGTTGATTTTGGAGAAGGTGTTACAGGTATGGTTGCTCAGACTGCAACAACAGTAGTCATTTCTGATTTAGAGCAAGATGAAAATTTAAAAAACTGGGACTTTTCAAAACAATCAGGTTTTTATCCAGAACAGCACAAAACAGGTTCTTTAATGGCTGTGCCTATGATTAACAAAGGCCATGTTATTGGTGTTATGCTATTCTTCCATTCTAAAATCAAATCTTTTGATGCAGAAGATGCAGCTTTGATGGCAGCTTTGGGAGCGCAAGCTTCTTTAGCTATAGTTAATGCAGAGCTATATGAAACCACTCTTGAGCTTTCTACTATTGATTCATTAACGTTAGTGCAAAATAGGCGAGCCCTGGTTCGTCAAATAGAGTATGAATTGGCACGAACCCAAAGATTTAAAACTAAAATGTCATTATTATTAATAGATGTGGATCATTTTAAAGCCTATAACGATCGTATGGGCCATGTTTTGGGAGATGCAGCGTTAAAAGCTATTGCGCTGGCACTCAAAGAAACCATTCGTAAAGTTGATTTTGTCGCCAGATTTGGTGGCGAAGAGTTTTGTGTTATTTTGCCGCAATCAGATCTAGATTCAGCAAAAGAAGTAGCCAATAAATTATGCGAATCAATAAGGCAAATAAAAATAGCAGGTACTGACTCACAAGAATTTGGTTATTTGTCAGTTTCTATTGGCATTAGTGTTGTACCAGATGACTATGTTGATTTGTCCAGTAAAACTGCTGTAACAGATATTATTGCTATAGCTGATAAAGCTTTGTATGAGGCGAAACATCGCGGTCGTGATAAATATGTTTATTTGTAATGAAATGATAAGTTTTTTCTAATGGTTTTATGTAATAAATTCTTTTATTGCAGGACGATAATTATGAAACTTATTTTTTTATGGCTTTTTATGTCATTAAGCATTTTTGCCACTAAAAAAAATGAAAATCATTACCAAACTTTTAAGAAAGATACCTTTGATTTACCTTCTAGCTTACTATTAATAAAAAAAACTATTGATGAAGAGTTGGCAAAGGAAACTCTTAATATGGATAACATTGCTTTAATTTTTAATCTTCATGGCAAGATTGCCAGAGTAGATAATTTTGCAGCTAATATTAAAACTAGAGCAATAGAATATTTTAGCAATTATAATACTTGTGAATGTAATCAACCAGATTGTTTAAATTACAGCTGTGATGGTTCTTTTTTGGGGCGAGCTCGTGATGCATGGTGTGAACCTGAAACTGAAGAAGAAGCGTGTTTTGTATTCTCTTGCTGTATTCCTTGTTACGCACTGCAGTTTTTAGTTGGATGGTGTATGCCCTGTGGCTATAATAATAATTGTTGTATAACTGAAATAAATAACGAAGCAGAAAAAATTAAAGATATTAAAAATTATCTCTCTTCCCTTAAAAATTTATATGCAAACCCTCATTGGGATCAAGGGAATTTAGGTAACAATAATGAGACGTCAGCATGAAAGTCATTTTGTTTTGTTTTTTATTTAGTTTTTTTTTAAACTCTGGAAATATTGAAAACTTAGACCCAGCTGAAAGATTACCTCCTGAAATACTTATTTTGATAATGTCATTTTGTGATACAGATGACTTAGAAAATTTTTCTTTGGTAAATAAAAAATGGCGTGAAATTGCAATTTCAGATTTTTTGTGGCGGCCGTACTGCCTTTCACGATTAGCCATAGATAATAATTTGCCCTTAAAAGTTTATTATCAGATTTTTTTAAAAAAAAGTCCTGTATATGCATGTTTGCTTAGTTCAGAATTTTTACTAGCTGAAGACTTAAAAATTTGCAAAAAAATAATCGCCCAGCAATCAATTAGCCTTAAACAATATCAACACTACTTATTGGAATTACTTAATAATGCTCCAAAAGTTTTATTTACTAGCTTTGTGGTAGATGCCGATAACATAAATAGAATGTTTGCAAAAACCAAAAATGCTATAAAAAAAGCAAGAAAAAAAGACGTGCTTATGGTGCTATCAGCTGGCAGTGAAAATAAAGAAATAGTAATAAAACAAAATTTTTTTCAAGCTTATCCTAATATAATTTTTGTAGGTACAACAAAAAATTCTTCAAACTATGGTAAGCAAGTATTATTAGTGAGCAATAACACAAAAACAACACAAGCCGCTTTAGAAACTGCAAACTTAATGTTTTATTTAAGAACACAAAATCCTACCCTTACAGCTTGTGAAATTATAAATTTAGTAGCTAATAATGCTGATAAATCTATGGATTTAAGAAAACCTAGCAAAGGCATTATTAATAAAGAAAAATCTATACTTGCTATTGAACAAAGCTTGGTTAATAGGAAATAAATTGAATCATTGCCCTATGAGTTAGTTACTAAGGATCAGACAAGAACAATCAAGTTCTTAGGAGTTACTATGCTTAAAAAAATCGTTTTAGTATCTGGTTTGTTGTTTTTGGCGGCTGGCATTAATGCAGATAACACAACTGAAGTTCATGACGACGTTGAAGCTTTGTGCTGGACAGGTGATCAGATAACTGGCCCAATCTGGAACAATGACCATGCCAAACAAGTTTGTCCAGCTGTATGCAGTAATATCAACGGTAGCTGGACCGGTAACTGGACAACTGTAATCTGGGGTGAACGTTCAGTTTGTAATTGCCGAGTTTGTTAACAAGCCAGAATTGGGCTCGCTAAGCCGAGCCCATAATTACTAATTTTTTTTGATTTTTTCAAAATCAAGAGAATACCAAAGGTGATCAGCATTACTAAAAATATCGCCGTAATACTCTTTCATAACAGATGGATCTTCAGCAATTTCAGGATTAGGCTTATAACCTGTCATTTCTAAAAGGGTTTCAAATTCTTTAAGCTGATACTCTGGAAAGCAACAGGCCAGTCCTTCAGCATTAATAAATTCACTTTGCAATAGTTTAGTAAATTCGTGAATGCTATTCTCATTGGTAATGGCCGCAGGAGCTAAACCTACAAACTCTTGGCGAAAGTGCTTGTTTTTTATTTGAGGAACAAGAACTGCTTGCGCAACAAACTTGTCATCTTTATATGCAACACATGCGTAAGCTTTGCCATTATCTATAAGTTTTTGAGTTTGTTTTCCATATGCCAAGATGTATTTAGGATTTACAGTAGAATGGGTTTTAATAACTCTTTGTATAAATTCGCCTCCAATGTTCTTATATTGCCGAAGGCTTAGAACACCTTGGGCCCAAGAAATAGTTGCTGCAAATAATGCGATGACTATGAAAATTTTTTTCATGGGAAAATCTCCTTTTAAACTAAGGAGTTAGATTAGTGAGTAGAATTTGAAATATCAATAACTTAGCCTAAGTTCTCTTACTGCTTTTACTTCGTCTATTCTGCTTAGGGCAGTAGTATGAGGAGCAGATTTAACTAATTCAGGACTTTTTTTGCACTCTTTTGCCACCCTTATAAAAGCATTTATTAAATGATCTAAGTCAAATAATGATTCAGTTTCTGTGGGTTCAATCATTAAAGCGCCTTTGACTATTAATGGAAAATACATGGTGGGTGGATGTATGCCATAATCAATGAGCCGTTTAGAAATATCTAGTGCTGATACGCCGTTTTCTTGTTGCCATTTATCGCTTAAGACTACTTCATGTAAGCAATCACTCTTAAAAGGTAAGTAATAATGGTCTTTTAGACAATGGCGAATATAATTAGCATTGAGAACTGCTTTTTGACTTACTTGTTTTAAACCATTGGGACCAAGGCTTTGTAAATAGGTCCATGCTCTTATTAATAGACCAAAATTACTAAAAAAACTTCTAATGCGACCTATAGAATCTTTATCGCTGTCTATCACTTCGTAAAAATTATTTGTTTGTTTGATTAAAGGAGTAGGCAAATATTTGTATAATTTTTCAGATGCACCAATAGCGCCACAACCAGGTCCACCACCACCATGGGGAGTAGTAAAAGTTTTATGTAAGTTAAAATGCATAACATCTACGCCACAATCGCCCGGCCTGCATATACCCAAAAGAGCATTTAAATTAGCTCCATCACCATACACATATCCACCTTTGTTATGAATAATATGAGATATTTTTGCTAAATCTGATTCAAATATACCCAAAGTATTAGGATTTGTGATCATAATTCCTGCGCACTTATCGTCCATAAGACTTTCTATTTGTGATAAATTAGCACGGCCATCATTATTGATTTCAACAGATAAAACTTCCCACCCAAAAAAAGCTGCAGTTGCAGGATTAGTACCATGAGCAGACGTTGGGACCATAATTTTTGTGCGATGTTCTTTTCGATCTTTTAATGCTTTGGCGATCATTGCTAGCCCTGCAAATTCACCATGAGCTCCAGCGCTTGGGGCCAGTGAAGTTTGTATAAAACCACCTATTTCAGAAAGCCAGTTTTGCATTTCGTAACAAATTTTTAACGCTGGCTGTAATATTTCTATAGGCATCAATGGGTGAAGGCTGCAAAGTCCAGGTAGTCTTGCAGCCCATTCATTAATTTTAGGGTTATACTTCATGGTACAAGAGCCAAGGGGGTAACTTGTAGTATCAATAGAAAAATTTTTTTGACTAAGCTTAGTATAATGCCTCACTACTTGGGGTTCGTTAAGTTCAGGCAAGAGCAGATCTTGACGGTCATAAAATAAATTTTGTAGAGTTTTTTTTACTTCTTTGTGAT
Organism: uncultured Myxococcales bacterium; assembly: GCA_964493205.1. Taxonomy (GTDB): domain Bacteria; phylum Myxococcota; class UBA727; order UBA727; family JABDBI01; genus CAZBMJ01. The sequence goes on along the minus strand of CAZBMJ010000008.1, from coordinate 21,901 downwards.
CTATTTCGTTAGTAAAAAAATCAATAGCTGTGCTTTGTGGGCTAGATCTTAAAAATATTAAAGCTTCATGTAAAAAATTAACTTTATCCATTTATTTCTTCCCCTAAAAGCGTTGCAAGCTGAGTGATTTCTTCGTCTTCATGAAGCTCTGTAGTAGCAATTAATAAATGGCTGTTTAGATTTTGATAAAATTGCCCAAGATTAAGGCCGGCAATAATATTTTTTGACCTTGCTTTATTTAAAAATTTTTTAACGTGCTCACTGGAGGCGAGTTTTATGACGGTTTCATTGTAATGGGGGTTATTAAATTCTGGTTTAATTCCAAATTCTAAGAGCTTTTTTCTAAAATAAATGGTTTTATGGATATTATTAAAAGCTAAGTTAATAAAGCCAGATTTGCCGTAAGAACTTAAGGTCATAGCCAAAGCTAAAGCCATAAGGTTATGATTAGTACAAATATTTGATGTGGCTTTTTCACGCCGTATGTGTTGTTCTCTTGTGGATAAGGTAAGCACAAAGCCCGAATTGCCGTTTTTATCAGTGGTAAGCCCAACTAATCTTCCAGGTGTTTGTCGTAAATATTGTTGTTTAGTGGCAAATAAACCTACGCCAGGCCCACCCATGCTTAAAGAACCAAGCAGTCCTATACCATCTGAGACACATACATCAAAGCCTAAAGTGCCTAAGGGTTTTATTAAAGCTAGGGCTGAGCAATCTGTGTTTACAGCGATGGAAAAAATATTTTTTTCTGAAAGTGTTTTAGCAAATGCTGTGACATCTTCAAATAAACCAAAAAAATTTGGCGTTTGGATGCAAGCAGCGCATATTTGGTTATCAAACTGTTCTAATGCTTTATAAAAGCTATTAAAACAAACCATACCCTGCTTATCAAAATTAATAGATACTATTTTTATACTTGTATATTGTAAGTAAGTTTTTAGAGTTTGTTCATAGTGGGGATGTATATTGCTAGGGACTAAAACAATATTTTTTTGATTTATTCTATGAGCTAATAATACTGCTTCAACTAAAGCTGTTGCTCCATCATACATGGAAGCGTTTGCTATTTCTTGTCCAAGCAAGCTTTTTATCATGCTTTGAAATTCAAATATTGCTTGTAAATTTCCTTGAGATACTTCTGCTTGATAAGGAGTATACGAGGTATACCATTCAGCTCTTAATAATTGTTGAGATATCCATTCTGGAACAAAATGTTCACAAGCACCCGCACCTAGAAAATTAACTACGTTTAATGGACTTATTAAATTAGTAAGAGATTTTTTAAGCTGTCTTTCATCTTTGGCTTTGGGTATATTAAGCAAATTATTAGACAATAGGTTTGAAGGTATTGAGCTAAATAGCTCTTCTATATTTTCTTTACCTATTGTTTGAAGCATTTTTTTTGAATCTTCATTGTCAGTACTTACAAATCTCATGAATAACTCTTTTGCTAAAGTTTTATGGGGATATAGCAATTTCTCTTTTTGATGGCACAAAGCCTCTATCAGTCATGTAGCCGCTAACAAATGGTGTTTGAGCTCTGCGGCCAGATTCTTCGGGAAAAAATTCCTTACTATTTAACTCAAGCCAACCTTTTCGGCCCTTAGTTGCTAGCTCTCCTTGTCCTAATACTTCGCTTGTGGCTATAAATTGCCCATCAGCAATTTTACCTAAAACATAAAAATCTAGCGGTATGTCTTTATCTCTTTGTTTTACGCTTTGTGAACGTAGGATAAATATTACTTCATATCCTTCTAACGATTCATAAAAGTTTACTTGCATAGCGTGCTCCCTAGAAGTATTGTAAGGTAAATTTTTATTGCAACTTGTAATAAGTAATAAAATAAAGCTTAAAAATAAATTTAATTTTTTTTTCATGATACTTATTAACTGTTAGAATAAAATTTTTATTCAAGATTAATTGCTAAAAGCTTATTGAGTGTTTAATAATAGTTAATGAAAAGCATATTTTTTAACAATAATCACGTTTAGGCTGTTGGTTTTTTTTTGTTGTTTAGATAAGAAACATACATGTTTTTACTTTGGAGATAACTTTTGCTCTTTGGAAGAATAGATGGCGCGAGCTAAAAAGGATTCAGTTATAGTAGGTCTTGATATTGGTACGACTAAAGTGTGTGCTATCGTAGGCCTTTCTAAAGAAAATGGCATTATTGAAATTTGTGCCATAGGCTCAAGTGCATCCCATGGTCTAAGAAAAGGCGTAATAATAAATATAGAAAGCACTGTGCAGTCTATTAAAAAGGCTCTAAGTGAGGCTCAAAAAAATTGTTCTTATCCTATAACATCTGTGTATGTGGGAATTGCTGGTAGTCATATTCGAGGGATTAATAGCCGAGGAATGGTTGCTGTCAAAGAAGGCGAAATAAAGTTAAGCGATATTGAGAAAGTTATTGACGCGGCTGGCGCTGTCGCTATCCCAATGGATAGAGAAGTATTTCATATTTTGCCTAAAGAATACATAATTGATGGGCAAGAAGGAATTAAAGAGCCTTTGGGAATGTCTGGTGTTAGGCTTGAATGTAGCGCACATATTGTTACTGGTTCTATAAGTTCAGCTCAAAACATTGTTAAATGCACTCAAAAATGCGGTATTTCAGTGAGTGACATTGTGCTTGAGCAGCTTGCTTCATCTTATGCTGTTTTAGGAGAGGATGAAAAAGATCTAGGTGTAGTTTTGGTTGATATTGGAGGAGGTACTACAGATATAGCAATATTTTTAAATGGGAGTATTCAATATACATCAGTGATTGCTGTTGGTGGGCAACATTTTACTAATGACATAGCCATTGGTTTAAGAACGCCTCAGCAGAGTGCTGAAGAAATAAAAAAAAGATATGGTGCAGCTAGCCCCAATGCTGATTATTTAAACGAGGAAATAGAAGTACCAAGCATTGGCAATAGGCCTGATAGATTGTTGAAAAGACAAATCTTAGCAGAAATACTTAGTCCAAGAGTTAAAGAAACTTTTGAGCTTATTACCCGGGAAATAAATAATTCAGGCCTTATGGAATTACTAGCTTCTGGTATAGTTATTACCGGTGGTTCTTCACTGCTTCCTGGAATTACAGAAGTAGCAGAAGAAATTACAGGTCTTCCAGCTAGATTAGGAGTTCCAAAAGGAGTAGGTGGTTTAATGGATGTTGTAAAAAGTCCTACCTATGCTACCGCTGTTGGATTAGTACTATATGGTTCAAAAAATGGTGAACGTAAGCACTTTATGAATAAAAGCGAGAATATTTATATAAAAATACGCCGTAAAGTGAGCGATTGGTTTAATGATATAATTTAGTTTAGTTGAAAAAGTTTTATTTATGACACATATTAAAGAAATGGGGAGGCTTCACAATGATAGAATTTGACGAAATACAAGAAAGAGGGCCTAGAATTAAAGTTATTGGCGTTGGCGGTGGCGGTGGTAATGCTATTAACAACATGATTGAACGTGGCATCTCTAGTGTTGAATTTATGGTAGCTAATACTGATTGCCAAGCCCTTGATGCTAATTCTGCAGAAATAAAGTTGCAATTAGGACAAGGATGCACCAAAGGTTTGGGTGCTGGAGCTAAACCAGAAATAGGAGCAAGTGCTGCTAAAGAAAGTATTGATAGAATTGAAGAGCTTTTACTTGGTGCAGATATGGTTTTTATAGCTGCAGGTATGGGCGGAGGAACTGGTACAGGGGCCGCGCCAATTATTGCTGATGTTGCTAGAAGGCTAGGCGCTCTAACAGTAGGAGTGGTAACTAAACCATTTTTATTTGAAGGTAATCGCAGAAGAAAACAAGCTGAAAAAGGTGTAGAAACTCTAAAGCAAGCCGTAGATACTCTTATAGTAGTTCCTAATAATCGTTTATTGCAATTGGCAGATGAAAAAACTTCAATGCTTGATGCTTTTAGAATGGCTGATCAAGTTTTGTTTAATGCTGTAAAAGGTATTAGTGATATTATTACTCAGCAAGGTATTGTAAATGTAGACTTTGCTGATGCTATATCGGTTATGAGTGATCAGGGCATGGCACTCATGGGCATTGGGACAGCCACTGGTGAAAATAGAGCCATTGAAGCTGCCAGAAAAGCTATTTCTAGTCCATTATTAGAAGATGTTTCTGTAGAAGGGGCTATGGGTATTTTGGTAAATGTTACTGGTGGTCCATCATTAACATTGCATGAAGTTAATTCTGCTATAGAACTTATTACAGATGCAGCTCATGAAGATGCTAATATTATTTTTGGTTATGTGGTTGATTCTGATAAAGACGAAGAAGTTTCTATTACGGTTATAGCTACTGGGTTTGAACAAAATAAAAATCAAAAGAAAATAGAAAATTCTTATCAAACAATAGTGCCTTCGTATGTACCTCAAACTAATCATGGAAATTTTTCTAAGGAAGTACCAACTTTTATTAGAAAAGGCTTTAACAAAAAAGATTCCATTGAACCTAATTTGAGTACTTACCCAACTTTTTCTAGGAGTGCTGCAACGCAGTATCCTTCGAATCCAGTTATTAAACCAAAGATACCTATATTAGATCCAATTGAAGAGACTAGTATAAGTAATAAAAAAGATGACGAATATGATATACCTGCTTTTTTAAGAAGAGATGATTAAAGAACTTGATTAAATACACAAAAAGCAGAGTCTTTATCTCTGCTTATTTTTTTTAAAGGTTTTATATGCCCTTTTTTAGTAAGCAAAAACTTGCAATGTTAATAGCCGAATTTTTTTATTGTGGAAGAAGCAAATTTGCACCTGGAACCATTGGGAGCCTGGGCTCTTTAATAATTTGGGTTCCTGCTTTATATTTTTTTCCTTTGTATATCAAAATTTTATTATTAGCTTTTTTATTTATTCTAGGGCTATGGGCTAGTTCTTATGCCATAGTTTATTATAAAAACTTAGATCCTAAACAAGTGGTTATTGATGAAGTAGTAGGCCAAGGAATAGTTTTTTTAGTATTATTACCTAATTGGTGGGAAGTAATTGTAGCTTTTTTATTGTTTAGGTTGTTTGATATTGTGAAACCATGGCCTATTAAGCAAACAGAGAAATCTTTTCCTAAAGAATGGGGTATTATGCTTGATGATGTAATGGCAGCATTTTATGCTTTAGTATGCTGTTTTATGATTTTTAGATTTTAAAAAAGGAATAATTTTTATTATGTTAGGTCTTAAAAAAATAGCGGTCTTAAGTCTTTTTTTACTTTTGTCTTGTAAAACTACCAATGTAACCTATAAAAATCTTTCTCAAAAAGAACGAATAGAAATGTCTAAGCACGAAGCTGTGGCGCTTTATAATATGGGCGAAGTGCAAGCGGCCATTTTAGTGCTCGATAATTTTATCAAAAGAGAGCCTTACCATCATTCAATGGACGATATTTATTTAAAAGTAATTAATTGGATGCTAGAAGTATCTCAAACAGAGCAGGCTCGTTCATTAGCTGACTATTTTTTAAGGAATTACCCAAAAAGCAAAATAGTCCCAGAAATAACTGGCTTATTTGGGAAAAAAGACGATAGCGTTAAATTGGATAAAGAACCCCTAAAACAAGACATTAGAGAAGAAATTAAAGAAGAAATAAAGCTAGAAGAAAAAGTTCCTCAAGAACCTATGCCTAACGAAACTGAAAAAATTGAGATTAAAAAAGAGCCCTCAGAAGAATCTCCAGACTCAAGCTCAAATGCTCCTGAAAAAAATGAGTTATTTGACGAAGCAAAAACTCAATCAAATAATATGGATAATACAGATGATTTAATAACCTATGAGTGAGGTTATTAGTAATATAAGATATAAATTGGCTAAGAAAAATTTTTTAGCCTTTAAAAAATCTTGTGATAAAGCTCAAAATGATGCTGATGGTCAGTTTATTGATTTGCAAAACAAAATGGAACGGCTGAATAAAAAAATTAAAGAATTAAAGATGGATCTAGTGCTTGATACTACCAAAATATTGATTGAAGAGTGCATCAAGAATAATCCTAATATTATTATTGATATTTTATTAAAAGCACTGAAAAATATCTCTGAACATACTGGCGTAGAAGTATATGCTCATCCAAAAGACATTACTATTTTAAGTGCTAATTTGACAGATATTACAAGAGGCTGCTCATTTGCTAGAAAAATAACTTTATTGGAAGATGAAAATCTTTTACGTGGTTCTATTATAGTAAAAGCTAATAAAAGTATTATTGATGCTCAAATTAGTACACAATTAGCAGAATTAAAAAATCTTTTTAAAGTTATTAGTTAGAGTTTAAAATGGCTAAATTGATCAGTGTAAATAATGGATATAAAAATTGGTTTTTTTATAAAACATTATCAATGTATCCGAATAATATATTTTTATCTGATAGTATTTTTGACGAAAATAATAAATTAAAGCACGATTTTTTTTACAATAAAAATATTATTAAGAATATTATAAAAAACTCTATTAATAATAAAATTTTATATTCTTATTGTATTTATAAATATTCGTATAAAAAACAGATTAATAGTAATTTATTAAAAATATTATTTTTTTGTTATGAATGGCATAAACAAGCTTTAGCTGAAGCTATAGCAATAAACGAAATATCTTCTTTTGCAGCTGAACAAATAAGTTTATCTATAATAGATGAGCAATTATTAGAAAAATTAAAGCAAGAAAACTTAGCGAAAATTAAAAATTGTTTTTTTATTGATATACATTTTCCTTTTTCAGTATTAGAACAGCTTACTGAAAATGATCAATTCTTGATAAAAGAACTTAATAATTATGGTATTAATTTCATGGATTCTGATATTACTAAAATCGCGATAACTTTTTTTGATCTTAACCATAATTTTTTTCTCTTAACAGATGATTTGTTAAGCATTTTTAAAAAATTATTTAAATAAATTTATTACTATGACTACTATTAAAAATAAAAAAATAACTATTAAGCATATAGCCATTATAATGGATGGCAATGGTCGTTGGGCTCTTCGTAGGGGTCTAAAACGTAGTGAAGGACATAAACAAGGTGTTTATACCTTAAATAACATAGCCGCTCATTGCAAAGAAATTGGTATCAAATATTTATCACTTTATGCTTTTTCTTCTGAAAATTGGTTTAGACCAAAAGATGAAGTTGATTGTTTACTATCTTTATTAGATCATTATTTAGAACATAATATTAATGACTTTATTAAAAATGGTGTAAGAATAGTAGCGATTGGTGACTTAGAAAATTTTCCTATACAAATTAAGGATCGTATTTTAAATTTAGTTGAAAAAACTAAAAATCTACAAAATTTTACTATAATTTTGGCTTTATCTTATGGCAGCCATGATGAAATTGCACGAGCTTGTTCTGTAATAGCTCAAAAAAGTATTACGCAAGAAATTACTATAAAAGATATTAATAAAAATTTATTTGCGAGTTATTTGGATACTAAAAATATACCAAATCCCGATTTGTTCATACGCACCAGCGGTGAGTTGCGTTTGTCTAATTTTTTACTTTTTCAGCTTAGTTATACTGAATTTTATTTTTCAAAAATTTTATGGCCTGATTTTACTAGACATGATTTAGATTGTGCCATTAAGAGTTATTACCAAAGAAAAAGAAGGTTTGGTCGTTTAAAAGAACAGGATTTCAATTGTGAGTAATTTATTTTTAAGAGTTTTAACTGCTTTATTTCTTATACCATTGGTGATTAGTGCAATTTATTTTGGCGATTTTTTATTGCTTGGCTTACTGAGTATAGTAGCATTATTAGTTTCAAAAGAGATATTTGATATAGTTTATCCAAAAAATTCTCATACATATTTACCTTATTTGTTGGTTGTATTGTTATTTTTGCCCTTAGCACTTTTATTTGAATCTATAGTGGGCTGGTTAATTATTTTTATAAGTTTTTTTATTGTGCAGGTCATAACTTTATTTTCTGTAAAAATAGATGTTAAGGATTTTGAAAGAATCTGCACCGCTTATTTTTTTTGTTTTTATGTTTTTATCGCTTTAGCATGTATTGTTTGGTTACAAAGTTTTTCATTAGGTATTTCATTTACTTTTATGGCGTGTATCGCTACTTGGCTTAATGATTCCTTCGCCTATTTTACCGGCAGATTAATAGGCAAAAGACCATTGTTTATATCGGTAAGTCAAAAGAAAACGTGGGAAGGTTTTATGGGAGGAGCTTTTTTTACCGTGTTTTTAAGTGTGGTAATATCTTTTTGCAGTACTAAATTATGGCCTTCTTCTATTTTTACTATTAATTTGTCAGATACCTTATGGATTTGTATGCCCGTAATATTTTTAGCGCCTCTGGGAGATTTAATCGAAAGCCGCTTAAAACGTTTTTATAATGTTAAAGATTCATCTGGTATACTTCCTGGGCATGGCGGTATTCTTGATAGAATTGATGCTTTGTTAACTGTTTTACCTTGGACTTGTATTTATGCTTTTATTATTCGTCCGTTATGTTAAAATATAAGTAAAATTCATTTTGGTGCAAATTTGTGGAAAAAAATGATCATACTACTCAGGCTAGTCAAGCGAGAAAAAATCGACGTGAGCAAATAGTATTAATTGCTCAAGGCTTAGTGGAACAATGCGTAAATGATGACTTTGATGCGGTTCATTCTCCTTTATGTGCCATAGATGTTGTAATGGTTGCTGGTGCTCCTTGGCTGAAAGATGCTTTAGAAAAAGATTATGCAAAAGATGAAAGCGGTTATAAAAAAATAGGGGGCGGAGCTAATAGCCCTGATAGAGCATATTTTTATCGTTCTTCAGTTAATTTAATGCACTTTTTAAAACGTCAGGGATTGTATGTTCCAAGAGGCGGAAAACTTCCTCCAGCAGCAGGCATGGCATGTTTTTTGGATTGGGATGATAGAGGTCGTTTTAATTTTGCTCCTGATCGTAGTGGTATCATTGTTGAAACTGATAATAATCAAATAACCAAAATAATACTGCCAATGATCAATGAAGGTTTATTTATGGTTCAAAAAATAGAACTCAAATCAAACCTATTGCTAGAACAAGCAATTATTGGTTATTCTGATTTGCCTTAAAAAAAGATATGTTCTCTTTTGGCCAAAGCATCGTTGAGCATAAGCTGTATGGTTGAACGCACTTTTTCTACCATATTTCTTATTTCGTAGTCATCTTCGGTGCCATCGCCATTAAATGACATTGGTTCACCAATATAAATGCGATATTTTACTGGTAGAGGCAAAGGCAGTATTTGGGGAAATACTAAAGGCAGTGCCGGTAACCCAAAGTTTTTGGCTAAAGAGCTTAGATTAGCAATAGCAGGGGCTTGTTCTTCTGCGCCAACTAATGCCACAGGAATAATAGGCGAATTAGAAGCAAGAGCTATTCGCATAAATCCACTTCCAAAATTGGCAAGTTTATAACGTTCAGAAAATAATTTACTTATGCCTTTTACTCCTTCTGGAAAAACTATCACACCTTCTTCTTTTTCTAATAAAAATTTACAAGTGGAGGGTGTACCTACAACTTGACCTATTCTTGAGAAAAGCGTTGATATAAAAGGAATTTCTGCAACCCACTTTTCGGTCATACCCCGTAATAATCTTGGGTATTTACCTTCTAATATGAAAGCTATTTCAATCATGGCTGCATCAAATGGCAATTGGCCAGAATGATTGGCAATGACCATACATCTGCCTTTAGGAATATGATGGGCGCCAAAAGTTTCAACTCTAAAATAATTTTTATAAAACCAAATACCTAATGGGGCGCATGATTTAATAATGTTTGGGTTGCAACCAAGTTCATCAACGCCAAAATCATTTTTTTCTCTTTTAGCTATTTGCTCAATTCGTTGTTTTGTTTCTTCATCAAGTGTGCTTTCAAGCTTTTGAGAAATATTGTTGATAAATTCTTGAATCATATATTTTTACCCCTAAAAGCCAACATTGAGCATCTTTACTCCATTTTAAGTACTTGGAAAGGAGGTACTATTTTTTTTATAAAAATATGGTAATGCAAATAAATTAATTTTTAAAAAAGAGTCTTTATGAAAAATATCCTTTTGTTTTTGTTTTTTTATTTTATGTCTTTATTTTGTTTTAGTGTGAATGAAAATTTAGTTTTTGAGTATTCACTTGATTCAAATAAAAAAAACACTTTTATTTCGTTTTTTAAAATTAGCAATGATAATAAAAAAAGAGCTGTCATAGAATATATTAATAATCAACAGAAATTATTATTATTTGATGAATTTAATACTATTTTATTTCAACAAGAACTAAAAGCTGGCTTTAATGTTGACGATATTATTTTCAATAGTAGTAGTACGCAATTACTTGTTAAATATTCTACTTATGAAGATGTCGATATTCATAAATTTTTTATATATAATTTCTTAGATAAGAAAATTTATAAATATAAAAATTATGTTTTTTTAGTTGAATTTTATGGGGATAATTTAATAGCTTTAATTCAGGATGATAATAACTTATTCAGATACACAATTAATTTTGTTGTTATGAATAATAATAGCTTATTAGAAATATCAGAAAAAGGAGAGTTTTTGGCAGATTCTTTTTTGAAATCTATTTATTCCAAAGAAAATAATGAAATATATTTTATTATTAAACATGGAAATGATTTATTAAAAGTAAAATACTCAATAGAAAGTTATTCTATTATAAAAACTAAATTATGTGATTCATTAGGTGATATTGATGATATTGTTTTTAACGAGAATAATTTTTGTTTTATTGATTCTTTAAATAATAATTATTACATTAATATTTCATTAGATAATGATATTTTTTATAGGAAATTATGTTATAAAAAAATTGTTGACGTTTTTTTTGTTGATAATGCTGTTATTATATTAAAAAATTTTTTTTATGAATGCTATTTTATAAGAGAAAATGATATACAAAAAAATAAAAAAAAGTTTGTAACTAACGAAAAATTGAAACAAAGTTCTTTATCGGCAGATAAAAAATTTTTAGCTTTGTTATTTGACGATAATTCATGTAAAATATTTCATATAAATGATGAAAAATTTTCGCCAGTAATTAAATCCCATGAAGAGATTAAAAAAATTTATTTTGATGATTATAATAATAACTTAATAGTTATTTTTGATAAAAAAGTAAAAGTATATAATTTTATGCCAGAAGATGTTAATCCCATAGGAAAAAAAAGAAAATTTGAATCTGAACCAGAAGAAAATAGTAAAAAGTCCAAGTTACAATAATCTTATTGAAAGAATAAACAAAAAAGCTCATAAAATAATGCTTAGGATTTCTAGCTCAGTTGTTGGGGGGGGCACTTGTGTAGCTCCTCGATTGTTTTTGCATCAAAATCAAAGACGCAAAGTCTTTTGACGGCTGCATACCTCAATAAATAGTCTTTCATCGCAGCAAAAGATTGTGTTGGATAAGGAATCATCTTCGCACTATTAAAAAAGATGCCGATGATGCGTACACTGGTTTTGGTGATGGGATTATGGCCTAAGATGGCAATTTCATTGTGACTACCTGGGGACGTCGCACTCAAAATCGCTTCTGGAGTATAGTTTTGAAAGTATTGAAACACTTCTGTTTTATACTGTTGATCAAATGGAACAACACTATCTGTAAGATTATGTACCAAGACAGGTTTTAGGTTATTCCCAAGGGCGAGGTAGGCTGTGGTCATAGCATCCACTCGATCAGATTTTCTATTCCAAAGGCCCATATCTGTAGGCTGGGCAGCAATGATATTTTGATAGGGAACGTCTAAAATTACACATGCTTTTGCCCAGGTTCCCATACGATTATGGGAAATAATCGATGCGCTGATGAGGTGATCTTGCAGAAGAGATTCAATATCTTGGGTTTTATGAAACTCCACATTAGCCTCTGGCAGACAGTGAACGATAAAGCGAAAATCTGAAGTAATGGGCCACACCCTGGGATCGGTAAACCTATGGTTATTCCATTTTTCCTGGCGCAATTTGCCTTCGGGATTCAACCCAAATAGAGGCGCTGCCTGTTCTTCGATGGCATCGATGCGCTGAAGCAAATATTCAAGTCTTTCGAAATAGGTGGAATCACTGGCCTTGATAAAGGTATTTTCATTCAGTGGCACATGTTCGAAGCTAAACTGAGTACCTATTTTTGCGGCGGATAAGCACAAGGAAGCCGTCATCAGTAGGGTACCTAGAAAATGCCTATACTTTTTCATTATGGGGATCTCCTGCTTGCGATCTGTCATAAATCAACAATAAGCTATGGGTAAAAGTTTAAAAGATTGAAAAATAATTTTTTAAGAGGAAGTTTTCCATTTACTCTGCTAAGTTAGAATAATCTTATTGAAAGAATAAACAAAAAAGCTCATAAAATCATGATGTTACAGATCATAGGAGATTTTATGACAAGTTTAGCTTTTAATATGATGAAAACTGCAGCCAAAGATTTTGCTAGCAAAGAGCATGGTCATTTTATTGGTGGTGAATGGTGCAAGTCAGCTAATAACCAATCATTTGAAATTTTTGATCCATCCTGTGCTAAGGCTTTTACTAAAGTAAGCTTGGCTTCAAAAACAGAAGTAGATGCTGCAGTAGCGGCTGCTCGTAATGCTTTTGAAAATGGTGAATGGCCGCACATGCAAAGCACTCAAAGAGCTAAAATATTATGGCGTATTGCTGATTTAATAGAAGAGCATGGCGATATTTTGGCTGAACTTGAATCTTTAGATAATGGCAAACCCTTAAGTGTGGCTAAAATAGCAGATGTGAGCTTAGCTGCAGAGCATTTTAGATATTATGCAAGTCTTGTAGGGAAAGTAAGTGGAAATATAGTTAATCTAAATACTAATTTTCATGCTTATACAAAAAAAGAGCCTGTGGGTGTGGTGGCTCAAATTATACCTTGGAATTTTCCTCTTTTGATGGCAGCTTGGAAGCTTGCTCCTGCTCTTGCTTGTGGGTGCACTGTTATTCTAAAACCTGCTGAACAAACTCCTTTGAGTGCTACGTATTTAATGAACTTGCTTAAAAAAGCAGGAATTCCAAATGGTGTAGTTAATCTAGTAAATGGTGATGGCAGTACTGGTGCATTATTAAGTGCTCATAGTGATGTTGATAAAGTAGCTTTTACAGGGTCTACAGAAGTTGGAAAATTAATTTTACAAGCAGCAAGTGGTAACTTAAAAAAAGTTTCCCTAGAGCTTGGTGGTAAATCTCCTAATATTATTTTTGATGACTGTGACATTGAAAAAGCCATAGATGGTTCTCTTAACGCCATATTTTTTAATCATGGTCAGTGTTGTTGTGCTGGTTCTCGTTTATTTATTCATGAAAAAATTTATGATCGTGTACTTGAAGGCTTAAAAAAAGCTGCGCAAAAAATTACCTTAGGCATTGGTATGGATAGTAACACTGCAATGGGGCCTTTAGTATCAAAAGAGCAATTTGATCGAGTAAATTCTTATATTAGTATGGGTATAAAAGAAGGTGCCAATGTTGTTTGTGGCGCTAAATCTAGGTCTGAAGGTTATTTTGTTGAGCCCACAATTTTAAGCAACACTAATAACACTATGTCAGTGGTTAAAGAAGAAATTTTTGGCCCTGTGCTTTGTGCTATGCCCTTTAGTTCTGAAGAAGAAGTTATTAACCATGCTAATAATTCTATTTATGGCCTTGCTGCAGGGGTATGGACAAAAGATATTAATAAGGCTCATAGAGTTAGCCATAAGCTTCGCACAGGTACAGTTTGGGTTAATTGCTATAATATTTTTGATGCAGCATTGCCATTTGGGGGCTACAAACAATCTGGCTGGGGCAGAGAAATGGGGCTAGAGGCTTTAAATCTTTACACGGAAACTAAATCTATTTGTATTGATTTAGGTGATAAATAAAAATATTTATTTTGTAATATATTTACCGGCTATAATAAAAATGCTAATTCGTTTTTGTTGTAGCTTTTATTTTTTAATTTTCAGATAATTTTATATTTTATGTGTTTTTAGTTATATTTTAATTGTGTTTTTATTTAATGGTTTTATATGAAATATGTGCTTTTATATCCATTTTTTTTATTTTTATTAGCATCCTGCTCACCCCTAGATATTGATAATTCTTCATCATCCAATACTATTGATACTATTGTTAAAGTACCTATAGATAAAGTTATATATTCCCCTAAAACTTTTTTTGTTTCAGAAAAAGTGCAAGCACAATGTAATAATGGGGCTTCTACTTTTACACCTAGCGCTTCTTTGGAAAATGACATAAATATTAAAAGTATGTTTAAAAACCTTTCTGGAGAAAAGAAAGAGATATGTGCTAATGCTTTAGCTGATTTTTTTGAAAAATCTTTGCATGATACTTCTGATGCTATAACAGTTGTTAATCGCACAAAAAAAAATGATGTAGACTTTGATATTTTGATCATTGGTAGTGGTATACATGGGGCCATTTTAGCAAGGAATCTTAGTTATAAAAACCCTGCATTAAAAATTTTAGTAATAGATAAAGAACAGCACCCTGCTTCTCATTTTCGGACCCATTCTTTTAGGTTAAATTCTCCCAGTGGTTCAAACCCTCAAACAGGTGTCGATTATAATTCTAATTATTTTCCACTTTCCCCAATTAGCATAGTAGAACATGCTGATATAGAAAAAAAAGGTCAAAAAAACTTTCCAGTAGCTAGGCAATTATGGAATCAGGTAATATTTAATTTATTTGCGAGTAATGCGCTTTTTTACTTTGATACTACTATTAAAAAAATTGATAAAATTGATGATAACTACCTAATTACTTTAGCCGGTAATAATGCTCTTAATCGCCCTTTACTCGTTAAAAAAGTAGTAGTGGTGTCGGGATTAGGAAGCGTTATTATGCCTAATATTGATGATAAAAATTGGTTTGTTACTCAAAGAGATTTATTGGCATCTTTTGACTCTGAAAGCTCAAAGATTCCTTTAGTTTTAAATTATGACGAACTTTTTGAAATAAACGAACTTTTGCTTGATCAAGGTACTTCTTTCTTTGAAATATTTAAGAATAAAAAAATAGCTGTTATTGGCGCTGGAGATAGCGGTAAAATAGTCTTAGAATTTTTAGCAGGTTATGCTCCTAAGCAAAGTTACGAGTCTTTTGGTAGTAATAAATATGCTAGTCCAGCTGAAATTATTTGGTATGGACAATCTTTAAAGAATTATATTTCTTTTGAAAATTCTTCAACTACTAAAGGCCGCTATAAATATGAAGGTTTTAAGAAAATCTATAATGGCGAAACTTTTAATAAATCCAAATTTATTTTTACTCCCATAGTTCATAAAGTAGAATCCATTGAACAAGATATAGGTGATAAAATAAGGGTTAACTACAATAGTTTATCAGAAAGAGTTGATTTGGTAATTACTGCTATTGGTTATGAGCATGATGCTAAGAAATTTTTATCTAATACTAGCGGTTTTATGAATTCTAAAAATATAAGATTTGAGTATTTTAATTATAAAGTTCATAAAAGCACAATTTTTTCAGCTTCAAACGAAAATATTGCGCAAAAAATTTGTGGAATAAATTCAAGCTGTGAACAAATTTTTATTGTGGGAACTGCAGTTGACAATCATAACTTAAGTCATTCTAGACTTTTTGTGGAAAGTTTAACAAAAAATAATGTTTCCATAGAAGTTTTAGCGCCACTTACTAGAGCATTTTCCACTTATCTTATTTCTTCTTTTTAAATTTAGAGAACACTTTTACTTATAAATTCCCCGCACTGATTAGTGAAAACTTTTCCCAAAGGGGGGATTATGTCTAAAGGTAAATATTGGCGTATTTTATTATTTTTTTTAATATTTCAAACAAACATTTTTGCTAATGAGTGTTTGAATTGGTCTTCTTGGGAATCCTTGGGCGGTGTTCTTACATCTAGTCCAGCAGTAGGATCCTGGAGCCTTGGTCGTCTTGATGTATTTGTGCGTGGAACAGACAATGCTCTTTGGCACAAATGGTATGATAACGGCTGGTCTGCATGGGAATCCTTAGGTGGTGTATTAACTTCAGGACCAGCAGTGGCAGCTTGGAGTCATGGTCGTTTGGATGTATTTGTGCGTGGAACAGACAATGCTTTATGGCATAAATGGTATGATAATGGCTGGTCTTCATGGGAATCACTTGGTGGCGTTTTGACATCTGAACCTGCAGTAGCGTCTTGGAGTCATGGTCGTTTAGACGTTTTTGTCAAAGGAACAGACAATGCTTTATGGCATAAATGGTATGATAATGGCTGGTCTTCATGGGAATCCCTTGGTGGCGTTTTGACTTCGGCACCAGCAGTGGCAGCTTGGAGCTATGGCCGCCTAGACGTTTTTGTGAAGGGCACAGACAATGCTTTGTGGCATAAATGGTATGATAATGGTTGGTCTTCATGGCAATCCCTTGGTGGTGTTTTAACTTCAGCGCCAGCAGTTTCTGCTTGGAGCTATGGCCGCTTAGACGTTTTTGTTAAAGGGACAGACAATGCTTTATGGCACAAATGGTATCAAGGTAACTGGTCATCTTGGGAATCACTTGGTGGCGTATTGACTTCAGCACCTAGTGTAGCTTCTTGGAGTACTGGTCGTCTTGATGTGTTTGTTAAAGGCACCGATAATGCGTTGTGGCATAAATGGTGGAATTAGTTTGAAGAGGAGCCCACTTTCAATAAGTGGGTGGGTTTTTTAGTTCATCAAGTTTTTTGAGTTGTTGTTCTTGGATTTCCAATAAAGTTTTCATCTGTTCTAGAATTAGCACATCAAGTTTTTGATGAAGTGCCCGAATTTCTACTTCTGCTTTTAGGTTCACCATATAGTCGTGTTCAGCCCGATTTCGATCTTTTATTTCAAGGCGATTTTGGCTCATTAAAATAACTGGAGCCTGAAATGCTGCTACACAAGATAGAAGTAAATTTAAAAGAATAAAAGGATAGGGATCAAAAGCATAGTTTTGTAAAAAATATACGTTTGCCATAATCCATAAAATAATTATGAAAACAAATAAAAAAATAAAAATCCAAGACCCACCAAAAGCCGCTATTTTATCGGCAATAAAATCACCAAAGCTTGGTTTTTGATTAAATTCTTTTTTTAAGCGTTGGGTAATAAGTTTTTCTTCGTGAATACTATCAACCACTATTTTATGGAGTTTTTTAAGATGTTCATCTTCAGTCATCAGTAAGTTATTGATAGATATTAAAGAATCTTTTTTCATAAAAAACCTCCTAGCTTATAGTCTTTACTATATTAAAATGGCTAGATCTTTTAAGTCGACTTTTACCAGAGAATGATCGAACTTTTTGAATTTGGCCTATTTACCATGGGTAGCACTATTTGTTGCAAAGCCATGCAACATAAGTGTTATTTCACTACCCATAAAAAATACAAAATATTAGAATAAGCTTTTCTTTCTTAGGACTTTATGACACAATGTCATGTCTTGATGACAGCTTTAACACTTAAAATAAAGAGCCTGATAATGAAGTTGATAAACTTGCATAGCATTATCGTCCTGATAACAATAGTTTTCACCGCAAGCGGAATTACACGTGCTGGATGGATTAAAGAATTGCCAAATGGGACTTCGGTTGTCTTTAATACTGATGAGCATAGTCTTAGGTTGCTGAGCATTGGAGATTCACCTACCTGTGTTTTTGAAATGCAAAAGGTTGAAAATGTTGCTATTCATCCTAATAAAAATGCGATTATGATATATCAGAGAGATAATAGCTTTAAGTTCAAAACTATCGTAAACCGAAATGGCCACTGGCATGAAATACAAACTCCACCAATTCCTTTGGACGATAATTGTATTGGTACTCGTTATCAGGGCAGCAGCTGTGCTTACCGGTTGTTCAAAAGCTGTAATATATTTATTATAATGTTACCTAATGGGGTACAAATTTTTGAATTTGCAGATTGCGCATGGAATGAATTATGCATTATAGAAGGTGCAAAAAATATCCAACTAATTAAAAGCTTGCCTAATCAGAATATGCTACATATTACTGCAGTGTTTGAAGAAAATGGGCAAAAATTCACAAGAGAATTTGACTATAATCGAGAGAGTAAGCTAGTTATTATTTGATTTTTTTGTTATGTGTTATGATAATGGAGCATTGAGTATGTCAGTATTTTCACCAGCAAGATTAAAAATTGGCGATGAGATCCGAGTGCTTGCTCCCGCTATAAGCATGAGTATTATTTCAGAACAAAACCAAACTTATGCTCTTGAACGCTTAGAAAAAGAGCTGGGATTTAAGATCTCTTTCTCATCTCATTGCTATGAAAGCAATAATTTTTTATCATCGTCTATCAAATCAAGAGTAAGTGATTTACACCAAGCATTTGCTGATCCTCAAGTTAAAGCAATTTTAACTGTTATTGGTGGATATAATTCCAATCAGCTTTTAAATTATTTAGATTTTGATTTGATTAAAAATAATCCAAAAATTTTGTGCGGATTTTCAGATATTACAGCCCTTTCTAACGCTATTTTCGCAAAAACTTCATTAATAAATTTTTGTGGACCACACTTTTCTACTTTTGCCTGCATGAAGGGCATGGATTATACCATCGACTATTTTAAGAAATGCTTGATGTCTCATGATTCTTTTACAGTACTGGCTTCAGATACTTACAGTGATGATGAATGGTATAAAGAACAGGATAAAAGAGAATTTCTTCCTAATGAAGGCATGAAAATAATTCAAGCAGGTAGGGCGCAAGGACAAATTATTGGCGGAAATTTGTGCACGCTTAATCTTTTGCAAGGCACAAGCTATATGCCTGATCTAAATAATAAGATTATTTTTCTTGAAGATGACGCCTTAGTTTTTCCTGAAATCTTTGATCGAGATCTGCAATCTTTAATTATGCAACCTGGGTTTGATAAAGTTAGGGGAATAGTTATTGGTCGATTTCAAAAAGCATCCAATATGAGCCTTTTAGCACTTACAGAAATATGCCTTGGTAAAAAAGAGTTACAAGAATTGCCAATTATTGCCAATGTAGATTTTGGCCATACCTCGCCCATTATAACTTTTCCCATTGGTGGTCAGGTTCATATGGATGCTACAAGTTTAAAACCATATTTATCATTGAGTTGGTAAGACGAAAACTACCTAGCCGATCCTCGTGTATTATTATTAAAATTTCTTGGCTGAGGTGGCCTTGGAGCAGAAAAATTAGGCTCAAAGCCAGGAATAACTTGGCGTTCAATAGGCGCTTTTAATATTGGTTTCATCACTGCTAAAAAGCAAAAGAGCTTTTTCAGAAAGACCTGCACGCCTGGTACGGCCAATTCTCGCTAAATCCGAACCTGTAAGAAGTATTATGTTAGCTTTCAAGCAGAGAAATGCTGTTTTGGCTCCAAATTATAGGCCTCGGTAGATGGCATTTTTCAAAAAAAGGCGTTTGTGTTTCTTATGCTCAGTTTATATAAAAAAATTATGAAAGTATTTCAGATGCCTGTTGCAATTTAGAAAAGTATTTTACATATTACAATACACAAAATCTTCATCAAGCTTTAGGTCATAAAAGGCCAATCGAGCTCTACAGAGCATAACTTAAATTGGTGGCTAAACTGTCTAGCAAATTGGGTCCACCTCAGTGCACGAAATTATTGACGCCAGGGATGAACTCAGTCCTTTATTTGGTCAGGCTTTTGTGAACGAATTTATTGTGAGTTTTTATGTGTATATTTAAGAGTTTTATCTTGTCATCTGTGTTGCTGGGCGGCTTTGTCGCCAACTCTGCGGAAATCGCTAACGTTAAGCTGAAGAGAAAGCTAGATGTTGAATCCAGTGATTTGGAGGAGCAGGGATCAAAAAAGCGCCAAAAATTTAGCAATATCGACGAATTGGACCAACAAATAATGGATGAGCTCGAGAGCGATCTTGCTCGGAATGACGTTAATGATGAAGATGTGGTGAAAATACACCAGACGGGCCAGAATTCTCACGCCAAAGTTATCCATTTGGCCGCTAGGCGAGGGATGACGGACTTGGTTTTAAAGTTGCTAGATGAAGGGGAATTTCTCGAGCAATACCTACAACCATCCTCGAGCGGATTCACCCTTTTGCATGCAGCTGCATATAAAGGGCATACCTACATGGCTGAACAACTTCTAAAGCACCACTCAGATAAGCCGGGGCTTTTGTTGTCTACGACCGCATGTAATTATACGGCGCTTCACATCGCCGCGCGGGAAAGTCATTTCGAAGTTGCGCAGGTATTATTGAACTCAGGGAGGACAGAGCTGTTTGAACCTGACATTAATGGGCGAACAGCCCTCCACACCGCGGTGGAAAATAGTTGTGCCCCCTTAGTGCGAATGTTATTGGCGGTTCCCGGTGCTAATCTATTTTATTTTCTGCGCAATCTTGAAAAGCATGGCTTTCCCTTTCAAGTAGCTTGTCTCACTTGCAAGAATCTCGAGGTATTTGAAGCCTTTGTGGGAGCTGAAGTGACGAAGGTTATGAAAGATTGGCATCTGCACCTGCAACACCCCATTTTTGGTTATCCTCATCACTTAGCGGCCCAAAATTCGAATATCTTTGCTCTCTCCTATTATTTAAGCCACGCGAGCCTAAAGGAGATTTTGTTTTCACAACAAAATTTGAGGAAAATGTCAGCCTACCAACTGGCGCTGGCGGCTAAAAAATACAAAGCAGCTACTTACATTGCTACGATGGAAGCTATCGATGGCGTGCTCAAAAATATGGCTGTTGATCCATTAATTAAAGACCAACTTTGGCGGGAATTAAGTGAGCGGTTTTCATCGCTGTTTAGTCGAATAAATTGTGACCAATATAATTGCGTTGCAGACAATGACCTACATGTTGTTTTTGAGGAGCTCATAGGTTCTGTGAAAAATAAAGTAAAAGATAGTATTTTAGATATTAATGGAAATCTGTTAATTAGCACGATCTATAGGTATTCCAAAATAGTTCTAGCCAAGCTTGATAAGCCGATTATCATGGGTAAGATAACAGGTGAAACAGCATGTGGTTTATATTATATAGATCTTCTCCCAGACGGAAGGACTCAGGTAATGCTGCATCCTGATAAGTACAGCGATAAAGACATAAAAATTGGTGATATTGTTTACTTTGAGAAAATTCTTAAAGGGCGTTACGCGAGCTCGATCCTGCACTTTCATAATTAAGGACGAGCTCTTGGGAAAGTAAAGTTACTCGAATCTAGACTTTCCAGAGCCGGCTACAGATTTGGCAAAAATAAGCAGAGGCTCAGTAAAAATTCGTCCAAAATCAGGCTGTTGGGCCCAGAAACCTAGCCAACCATGCCTCATGCCGGCTTGACTCGGGCCTTACTCGCTAAATCCGAACCTGTAAGGATGTATTATGTTAGCTTTCAAGCAGAGAAATGCTGTTTTGGCTCCAAATTATAGGCCTCGGTAGATGGGATTTTTCAAAAATTGGCGGTTATGTTACTTACACTCTTATTCACTATAGATATTATTTAAGCATGACGACTTTTTATGGTCGAAGTTGTCGCTCGCAACGAAGCATTTTGGGATAAAGAGGCGCTTTCACGCCGCCCTTGGTCAAATCCAGTTTCCGAAGAAACCATAGCACTGGCAAAAAAGGGGCAATGGCAAATGCACATTACTAAAACCCCCCTTCCAGCTAGTTGGCTGCCCAAAGATGTCGCTCACAAAAATATTCTTTGCCTGGCCTCAGGCGGAGGTCAGCAAGGACCTATATTAGCTGCAGCTGGAGCTAACGTTACGGTATTTGATATTTCTGAAGAGCAGTTTGAACTCGATAGATATGTGGCAAAACGCGATGGCTTAAATCTCAAGACCGTTAAAGGCGACATGAGTATAATGCACCCATAAAATCGGACCAAAAAATTTTGATTCATCCGTTTTAAGA
>CAZBMJ010000007.1:0-78569 GCA_964493205.1 uncultured Myxococcales bacterium | reverse complement strand
TACTACGTAACTTTGAGTGTCAGCAAAGCTTATGCCTGCTAAAATTCCTATATTAAGTATGCCATGATCCTGAATAAGATATGGATTATCAGAACTTCCAGGATCTAAGTTGAAAATCCTTCGATTATACTTGTCTGTAAGAATTAAATCAGGGTTAATCGGGGTAACGTCAACTTCATCATTGAGAGTGTCCTGCTGTTCTAGTTGCCCCTTATCAAGCTTTTGAATGGCCATAATTGGATTTGCGGCATAAGGAAGAACTTTAGGTCGCAATTGTATAAGTTTTCTTCCTCTATGATAATCGGCGTACGGAAAGAGGACAGGAATGCCAAAAACATCAAAACCACCACCATCGCCATCATCATCGTTATCACCGAAATTACTTTCTGAATTAGAATCGCTTCCACAAAAAGCTGGAGTAGTAAAAACTGAAAACAAAGCAAAAAAAAGATATAAAAATTTATGGAGCATAGGAGTATCCTAATATGATATTTTTTTATAATTTATTAACATTAGTGATATCTTTTAATTGGTTATATTGGCTTTTAAATATTATTTTTTAGGTGACGTGCATATTCTATTATATGTTTTTCGTGTTCTGCATCATTTTGTTCGCAAATTTTAAGTACAGGTGGCAAGCCATATAAATTCTCTAAATCTGGATTTTTTTTGATATATTCACTTGGATAACCACTTTTAGTATTGGCTTCAATAATGTATGGGTTAGCATCATTATCGATGACTACATCCATTCCAAGATCGCCAATTTTTTTGCCAGTAAAATTTTCTAGAGCTAAATGAGTTCTAATTGCCTCTTGAACTACTTGATCCGTTATAGTTGTTATAAGTGCAGACCCGTTTTCTTCAAAAGATTTTAGAACAAATCGGTAATCCGCAGGCCTGCCTCCTTGCGAAAGATTACCCCCTATTCGCATCATTAAGCCAGTTACGCTAAGAACACCATTTTGACTGCGCTGTATATTTATTCGAAAGTCTGTTTGCTTATTTTGATAATTAAACACCCTTATTCCTTCTTGAATAATGTAGCTAGTTTTAGTTTTTTTAAGATCTTTTTGGGCTTCATAGATGGCTGAGTGAATCATTTTTTTAGTAATATCTGTTTTATGAATAGACACCCACTGTTTTTTATCATTTAGAATTTTATATTTAAGAGAAAAAAGATTTTTGCTAATTTTTTCAAAAATAATAATCCCATAACCTTTACTACCCAAAGTAGGTTTAATAAACAGCAGGTCATGTTTAGCCATCATTTTTTCTAAATTTGATTTTTTGTATTTGCTGGTCTCAGGATGTGATATTTGGTTGTCATACATGACTTTTGCAAAAGCAAGTTTGTCATTTACCACACCCATAGCTTCTTCTGGATTAATGAAGGGAATACCGATATTACGTAGCTGTTCTTTGAGAAGCCTCGCTTGTTCTTTTTTCTTTCTTGCACCCTTATAAA
This sequence comes from uncultured Myxococcales bacterium, assembly GCA_964493205.1. GTDB lineage: Bacteria > Myxococcota > UBA727 > UBA727 > JABDBI01 > CAZBMJ01. Next base: position 77,101 of record CAZBMJ010000007.1, on the reverse strand, counting down.
CTCCAAAGTCATAAATTACGTCAGGCAGTGGCCTTTTTTTAAGCCTAAACCATTGATTTCCAGCTCGAATCCAGACATTTTTAATGCAATTATTTTTTATGTCCACTTTTGATTGCCAATTGACAACATAAGAAGCTATATTGAGCTCATTAGCCTTATCCAGAAGACTTGCCCGACTGCGATGGGTTGCAAATACTGCTAACACAAATTCAGGTTTATTGCTTCTTTGAATTTCTATGGCTGATAATGGAAAAGTCAGGAATGAAAAAGCTAATAAAATTCTAATTTTTGTCATCGTAAATACTCTTTTTGAGATGAACAAAATTATAGCGTTAATGTTAATTATTGGTTATAAAATTTAGATTTTTTTGTTTTTTAATCTAATAAATCTATATCAGTTTCTTGATTATAAGCTACTTCTTGTTGATTATTTTCATTATAAAAATTATCAATAGTTAAAGATTTATCTTTAAGTTCTAAATTTGCTTGTCTGCGAAGGGATTTAAGCATATTTTCTGATGCTTGAGCCATTTTTTGTTTTTTAAGTTCTTTTATAACTCTAGTATTAACTTCTTCAAGTTTACCAATCCGTTCTTCTAATTTATCAGTTATATGAATTATGTGGTAGCCAAATTCAGTTTTTATAGGCCCAACAATACTTCCCACTGGATTTAAAAAACAGGCATCTTCAAAAACTTTAACCATTTTACCTTTAGAAAAATAGCCTAAATCACCTTTGTTTTTTACACTTGGTCCTTCACTATATTTATCCACTAAAATTTCAAAAGAATCCTTTTTTTCTAATGCTTCTTTAAAAATTTGGTTAGCTTTTTCTTGGACTAATTTTTCTTTCTCTTTAGGCTCTTGCGGTGATAGTTTTAACAAAATATGGCTAGCTTTTACCATTTGTGGTAAACCAAAAAGTTTTTGATTTTGATTATAATAGGCTAAAATTTCTTCTTGAGTAGGTTCTATTTTTTTACCTAATTTTTCTATTAATTTTTCTTTTCTTTTTTCAGATAAAATAGTCTCAATAATTTGTTCTTCAGTTAATTTTTTTTGTTCTAAAAAATATTGAAAAGCTTTGGTGCCGCCAAGACGTTTTTTATAATCTTTTAGCAATGCCACTCTTTCAAAGCGATCTATTTCAGTTTCTTGTTTAATAGATTCTTGCCTAAGAATTTCGTTATCAATTAGTTTTTTTAATAAAGATGCTCTAATATCGTTACTGATCTTTTCGTTAGTATTTTGTGATTTTTTAATTATTTCCATAGCTCTAGTATGAAGCAAATCAAGCTCGTTAACAGTGATTTTTTCATTGTTTACAATAGCTGCTATTTGTATATCTTTTTTATTTTTATTAATGCAGGAATTTGTGCAAGATAAAGAGCTTAATAAAAATAATATTTGTGATAAAAAAATAAGTTTTTTCATAATAAAGCCTCTCATTATTTATTAGCATATTTTTTTAATATAATTAAATTTGCTTGAGTTAGTCTTTTTATGTCACCTAAATCATTGTAATAAAAATCACCAGTTATGGCTTTTATATTTAAATTTTGTTCAATCCATTGTGGATAAACATCTTTGACTAAAGATTCAACTTTTAAAGTAGCTAAATTTTTTAAAGCACTTGGGGAAAATAATTGGATTCCTGTAAAAAAATTTTTGCTTACATAAGGCTGATTACTATTATAAAATGCTCCAAGTCTGGTTATTAAACCATTTTTATCAATATTTACAGAACCTTCATATCCTTCAATAAACTTTTCTTTAACACATAATAGTGTGCAAAAATTATTTTGAGATAAAATATTTTTGATATCATAATCAAATACTATATCGCCATGCATTACTAGTAATTGCTTGTTTTCTAAAGTAAATTTATTTATAGCATTAATTACAGCTCCGGCTGTTCCTAATATTTTGGGCTCATAAATAGTGTGAATTCTTAGTTTATTTGGGTAATTATTTAAGCAAATAGCTAATTTATCAGCTAAATAATGTAAGTTAACAATTACATCTTTGATACCCGCTTGTAGCATATGGTCTAATAGATGATAAATTATGGGTTTTCCCCCTAAATCTAACTGAGGTTTTGGAGTTAAATAAGTTAATGGCCTTAAACGAGTTCCAAGCCCTGCAGCTAAAATCATTCCCCAAGTGTTTGCCATAATTCGTCCTATTGACTTAAATGTTTAATGTTATAGGCAGTACTTATGCATGATAACAATATTATAAAGCTTCCTACTATAATTTTATCAGCCAATAAAGATGGTGATATAATTTTGGCGGCTGACATTATCAAGCAGGGTGGTGTAGTGGCTCTACCTACTGAAACAGTATACGGGCTTGCTGCAAAGGGTTTATGTGCAGAATCTATTAAAAAAATTTACCAAGCTAAAAATAGGCCTCAAACAAATCCTGTGATTTTACACGTAAGCAGCTTAGAACAAGCATATAAATTAGTAAATCTTTCAGACTTAGCCCTAAGAAGATTTGAAAAACTAAGTTCTTTATGGCCTGCAGCCTTAACTATAATTGCCAAGAAATCAAATATTGTCCCTGATGAAGTATCTTTTGGTTTAGATACTGTAGCGCTTAGAATGCCCAATCATGAAACTACTTTAAAAATTATTAGTTTAGTAAATCAGCCTCTAGCCATGCCTAGCGCTAATCTATCCACACGCCCAAGCCCAACGTCGGCTAGCCATGTTTTAAGCACGCTAAATAATAGAATAGATGCAGTTCTTGATGGCGGAGAATGTAGTTTAGGTTTAGAGTCAAGCGTTGTGAGTATTTTCGATACTCAAGTTTATTTGCTGCGCCTTGGTACTTTTAGCCAACAACAAATAGAAGATGCTTTAGAAGAAAAAGTTGTTTTAAGTTTAAATAACAAAGCTAAGCCCCTCTCGCCGGGGCAGTCTTTTTTGCATTATTCACCGAAAGTCGCAGAAATAAAGTTTATTTCTTTTAGTGAGATTATGACCTATTGGCAAAGTGATTGCTCAATATTGCTTACTAAATCGCAATATGAGTTGGCAGCTTCTCTTAGTGAGCGCCCTAAAGACTCAATTACATTAAATATGCCAGATGAAGCCATAGATTATGCTAAAAAATTTTATGATGCTTTATACTTTTTCGAAAGTGCACCTCAAAAGCCTTTGATCCTAGTTGAGCCTGAACATAAAGGAGGTATTTGGTTGGCAATAAAAGAACGTATGTCTAAAGCTGCTGATAAATGTACTTAAAAAATGAATTTTTTTAAGGAATTACGTAATATTGAATAACTCTCTAAATTATTCTTAGAAGGATTTATTATGAAAAAGATTGCATGTTTATTATTAACACTTACTTTAAGCGGTTGCAGTACTGTTTATTTTAACAGAGAACAAGTTTTGAAAAAACAAGATAATATTAGCCAATTAAATCAACGTCTAGAACAGGCTTTGATAAACGACGTTCAGTTTTTATCACCAACGAATTTTTATGAGGCTAAACAGAAATTGGAAGAAGCTATTAATAAATCTCAAAGAAGCACTGATATTAATGTTGGTGATGAAATAGCAAAAAAAGGTCTAGATGCTATTGAAAAAGCTGAAAAGGTGGCGAGCAAAGGTCGAGAGCTTTTGGAAAAAGCGCTAGAAAATAGAACCAGAGCTTATAGTGTTGATGCCAATTCTCTTTTTGCTTCTGAATTTAAAAATTTAGAAGAATCATTAAGCAGAGCAGGGAAGCATTTAGAAAATAACGATACTAATTATGTTTTAGAACAAAATAAAACATTGGCGTTGGGCTATGAAGACTTGGAAGTTCGTGCATTAAAGAGCAGTGTCGCAGAACTTGCAAAAGCTGCCTACGACCAAGCTTTGGCTGCAAGTGCTGATACCTATGCCCCAGATACGTTAAAAAATGCTAAAAAAGAATTAGATATCGCAGTAAAAATTATTGAAACGGACAAAGAAAACTTTTCTAAAGCTCAGTTTCATGCCAATGAAGCAACTTATCAGGCATTAAAAGCTAAAGGTATCTCAGAAGTTATTAACCTTTTTAAAACTCAAAACCTATCAAGAGAACAAATTGTTTTATGGTATCAGGAACAATTAGCCAAAGCTCATGAGCCATTACCAGAAAAGCTAAGTTTTGATAAATCTAATCACGATGTAATAGAGTCTTTTCGTAAACATATAGCAAATTCTAATCTTTATTTAAAAGGTCTTGAAGAAAGAAATATTGTTTCACAAAAAAGAATTGCAGAACTAAATGACAAAATTTCTTCTTTAGTGGGTACACAAGAAAAGCTTAAGCTTAGTGAGGCAAATAGGATTCAAAATTTCAAAGAAATTTCTGATATGTTCCTACCAAGTGAAGCCGAAGTTTATGCACAACCAGACGATCTGATTATTAGGTCCTATGGATTTGATTTTGAAATTGGAAAAGCAGATATTTTGCCAAGCAATTTTTCTTTACTAAACAAAATTGTAACAGCTATACTAAAGTTTCCTAAGTCAACCATAGAAATCCAAGGTCATACAGACTCTACTGGTAATAACAAAATCAACCAAGCTCTTTCTGAAAAAAGAGCTCAAAATATTAAAGAATTTTTGATAAATATTTCTCAAATAGAACCTGCTAGGCTAACAAGCACTGGTTTTGGTTCACAAAAACCATTAGCAACTAACGAAACTCAAGAAGGCAGAACTAAAAATCGCCGTATTGAAATCGTTATTAAGTTTGCTAATAAATAATTTTAGAGCATCTTTATCTCAAGGGCTTAAATATGTAAAAATATTTAAGCTTTTTATAATTTTTATATGATAATAATTATTTGCTCGATAAATAATTAATTGATATTATTAAGCATATATGTAAATAATCTTGGGTGAAGCAATGAAAATTATTTTACGATCTCTTATATGTTTAATTTTTTGGGTTTCATTATCCATACAATCTAACGATTCAGGGGCTTGGGATGGGAAATTGCCGGATTGCCAAGATAGAAGTTACAATATCAATCTAAATAACCAACTTCTTTCTTCTTCTAAAATACTCGATATAATGAGTTTACTGGGAAGGAGTAGCTTGTTAGTTCCTAAAGGCTATCCTCTTTTTCTCTCAGGCAGACCTTTAATAATAGTTGAATTGAAAGTGGAAAATCCTGAGAATATGGAATGGCGAGAACTTAAGCAAAAAATTGAATCAATGATGAGCATTCTTAAAAATCAGTCTGGCATAGCTGTTGAGTGTTCTGCCGTAAATTAAATATAAATAGCCGAATAAATCGGCTATTTATTAAGTATTATATGCTTTAGATTAGCTCTTACTGCTTACTAGTTCAGGATTGGTTTCTACTTTAGCACTAGACTTCAAGAAGGTTATATATTGTTGTAAATATTGTCTCTTTTGGGTGCTTAATAATCTAGATTTTAGAGTTTCTTTTTCTGTTTCAAGCTTAGTTAGATCAGCATCAACTTTGTCTTTTAGTCTTATGGCATAAAAAGCATTGTTAGATTCTACTACTTTACTTGCTGTCTTATTTTCTAGCGATAAGCTAAAAGCTTCTTTTATTAATTCTGGAGCAATACCAACTTTTGGTATATAATTACTAGATTTATTAAATGTAGAACTTATATCCGCTACAGGCTCATTAAGGGCTATTTTATCTTTTTGTTTATCTTGCTGTTTGTTAATAAGACCTGGCAAGTTGATATCTTTTATCGCTATGCCAGTTTTTAATGATTCTAAGCCCTTATTCGCTAACTCTTGAGCAAGCCTTTTTTGTTCTTCAAGTTTTATAAGCTTTGTTGCAATAGCTGGTTGTGCATCGGTGAGAGATAAATTTTCTGCGGGTTTTTGATCGGTTACTTTTATAATATGAAACCCAAAAGGAGATTCCACTATAGAACTTACTTCACCAACTTTTAGAGCAAACGCTGCTTTGGAAAATTCTTCTACCATCATACTCTTGGTAAAAAAATCTAAATCTCCACCTTTAATCTTTGAGCCTGGATCGTCTGATTCGGCTTTAGCAATAGTAGCAAAATCTTCACCGCTATTAATTCTTTTTAATAAGCTTTCCGCTTTTTCTTTTTTAGTCGCTTTGTCACTGTCACCTTCTGCAGATTTAACTAAAATATGGCTTGCTCTTATTTGAGCTTCTTTATTGTAGTCAGATAGATGCTCTTTGTAATATTGATCTATTTTAGGAGCATTGTTTGTCACAAAAGCAGCTATTTGTTCTTTGGTAGCATCAGGTATGCTATCAAAATGTTCTGCTTTGACTTTAATAAATTCTACAGATACTTTATTATTTTGTTCTAAAAATGCTTCTTTAACATCGTCATCTGATACAAAAATACCAGTGTTTAAGAGATCAGCCATTTGTTGAGCAGCTAAGTCTTTAGCTATTTGTTCTTCAAATTGAGCTATGTTTATTTGAAAAAAGCCTTCAATTCTTTTTTTGTATTCTTCTTGTGAGAAAGCTTCTTTTTCGCCAAACACAATAGTTTTGATTTCATGGGCTAGAGTTCTGGCACCTACTGTAAAATTATGTTGTTTAGCTGTTTGATAAAGTAACTCTTTTGATATTAATTGATCTAATATAATTCCAGCTAAACCATCTTTTTCAGCTTGTTCTTGGTTATAATCAGGCCTAAATTGTTTTAGCTGGTTAATTTGATTTGAATAAGCTATTCTAAAATTTGCCATAGTTATAAGTTTATTATTAACTTTCGCAGCGTAAGGGACAGAAGAAGTAAACTGTTGCCCAGCTCCTGGCCAAAAGTTAATAGCAAATACAAAAATTATTATTCCAAATAAAACCAACATAACACCTGAGTTGGCATTTTTTCTCATAAAATCAAGCATCTTTTTTTATTCCTTTCATAAATCCACTGGCAAAATTGCTCTTTTTGATTTATACCATTTTTATTTAGATTATTATTATGTTTACGTGTTTTGAGCAAGAGTAATATCTTTGATGAATGGGGTTTTTATGGTTTTTTCATATTTGGGCACTAAAGTTCCTAATTTTCTACATTCTTGGCTCTCTCACGATATTGCTATAGATTTAGGAACTTCCAATACGTTAATATTTGTGCGTGGGCAAGGGATAGTTATTAACGAGCCGTCTGTCGTGGCTATTCACAAGGATCCTTATCAAAAAAATCGTGTGGTGGCGGTTGGTAGGGAAGCAAAAGAAATGCTAGGTAGAACACCTCACAACATATCAGCTATAAAGCCCATACAAAAAGGCGTAATCGCTGACTTTGATGCTACTGTGACTATGCTTAGATACTTTTTATCTAAATATAATGGTAAAATGAACCTGTTAAAACCTAGTGCCGTAATCGGTGTGCCTGTAGGTATTACAGAAGTTGAAAAAAGAGCAGTTAGGGAATCTGTTGAAGCTGCCAATGCAGGAGAAGTTTTTTTAATAGAAGAACCGATGGCTGCAGCTATTGGAGCTGGAATGCCCATTACAGAGCCTTCTGGTAACATGATACTAGATATCGGTGGAGGCACTACTGAGGTTGCGGTTATTTCTTTGGGAGGAATAGTTTACAGCCATTCCATAAGAATTGGTGGCGACACTATGGATAAAGCTATCGCTAATCATATTAAAAAACATTATTCTTTATTAATAGGCGAAATTACTGCGGAAGAAATTAAAAAGCGCTTAGGTTCAGCTATTTTTGAAGATAAAGAAGAAGTTATGACCATACGAGGGCGCGATGTGGTGGCAGGTGTCCCAAGAAATGTCGATATTCGATCTTCTGAAGTTGTAGAAGCTTTGCAGGTGCCAGTAGCAGCTATTGTTGAAATGGTCAGAATGAGTTTAGAGCGTACTCCCCCAGAACTTGCTTCTGATATTGTCGATAGAGGAATTATGCTTTCAGGAGGTGGTGCGTTGCTTAAAAACATCGATACGTTAGTGCAAAGAGAGACAGGTGTGCCTGTTCATTTGGCAGCTGACCCAATCTCTGGTACAGTATTAGGTGCTGGAAAGGTTTTGGAAGAAATTGATAACTTAAGGCAAGTTCTTAAAACTTAATTTCTTGGTGGTTTAAAAATGTGGCCATTTATCGAACGAGCCAAAAAAATAATTTTTGCTGTACTTTTAAGTATAATTCCGCTTGTGCTACTTTATCTACAGAATAATGATTATCAGATTAGAGCAGTTTTAGGTTGGCCAGTTATTCAAATGGCAGGGGTGCTTCAAAAAGCTAGTTTGAATATTACTTCTGTAATATCTGATAGTATGTTTAAGCATGTGGCAGTTAGTTCTAAGTATAATGAGTTAATGCTTCTTAGAGCTAGTGTGCGACAAATCTCTTCACTACAAGCGAAAATAGATTATTTACAAGGTGAATTAAATTCAGTTACTAATCTTATTGGCAATACCAGCTATACTCAAGCAGGCAAAAAAGTATACGCTAAAGTAATAGCCAAATCTGGCACTCCTATGTCTCGACTAATTCGGTTAAACAGAGGTGCGCTAGATGGCATAAAAGTTAAAGATCCTGTGATATCTGATGAGGGTGTTATTGGTCAAGTATTAAGTGTCGCTGATAATTTTGCTGATGTTTTGTTACTTACCGATGCTTCAAGTTCGCTCGATGTTAAAATTTTGGGTTCTAATGCAAGAGGCTTAATAAGAGGCATTACTAGCAACACTGAATATCTCATGCAAATACGCGATATAGACAGTTTATTTAACCTAAAACCAGATGATATTATAGTTTCTAGCGGAGTAAATAGTGGTTTTCCTGCAGGAATACCTGTGGGTAAAATAAAAGAGGTAGTGACTAGTAAAGATGGTCTTTGGCACTCTGCAAAAATTTTGCCCTTTGCTTCTATTGATACCATTGAGCATGTAATGATTTTATTAGAGGATCCAGTTTTTAAAGATATCACAAGAGCAAGTGCTTATTCTTGGCCTTTGGCGGAACGATGAAAAGAGTTATTATTTGTTTATTCTTAAGTTTTATCTTTGTTGTTTTTTGGCAATCACTGTCGGTATTTTTACCTAGTTGGTTAAATGTTTTTTTAGTTATGCCATTAGTAATTTTTTTTGTAGTGCAATTTTTTAAGCCTTTAGAAATTATATTTAGTTTTTTATTAATAGGTTTAATTACAGATTCGTTAAGCGGTTCAATGATTGGTATAAGCAGCTTAAATGCTCTATTTCTTGCTTTTATTCTAAGGACTGCTAATATTTTTTCTAGTCGGGTAGTAAAACCTTTTATTATGTTTTTTTATGTTGTTACTTGTTCCTTGCTTTACCGTGTGTCTTTTTTGCTCTTGCAGTTATTTTTTGCTGGTGGAAAAGTGAATTATTCTATTGCTTCATTTTTTTTAGGACCAATACTAGACGGATTGGTGAATTTTTTATTTTTTTATTTATTAGTGAAATCATTATTACTTTTCAAGGCTTTTGAACAGTATGAATTTTCAAAAACAACTGTTTTGGTTTAGATAATATGCCTTTAGAACAAAAAATACGTTTGTTTATTTTAGTTACACTTTGTGCATTTTTAGTTTTGGTCGCAAGACTTTATTATTTGCAAATAATTCAAGGCCAATATTTTTTGGAGCGTTCCCAAAGTAACTTTGTGCAAGAAAGGGTAATCAAACATAACAGGGGCAAAATTATTGATAAAAACGGCAAAGTTTTAGTTGATAATAGGCTTTCTTATGATGTTTTTGTCACATTTTCACTTCTACCTGACAGCATGAAGAGTCTTAGATTATTATCTTCTGCTCTAAAAATAAAGCCAAAAGACTTGCGTGAAATTGATAAAGAGCTTTTACTATGGAACAGAAATTCTATTGATGAGGATATTGTTTTAGTTAATAAATTAGCAAGGTCTTCGTGTGACAAAGTAAAAGAGATAGCGAGGCTAGAATTTATTAGTGGCATAACAGTAAGCTACGCTAATACATATGATAAGTTTTGTCAGGTGAAAATTAATAGTCAAAGTTTTCCTAGCCAAAAGCAATCTCTTGAGAGGCTTAAAAATCTTCTAAACAAGGGTGAGAATTTAGGAGATTTATGGTCTAAAGCCCATAAAAAAGCTCAAGGTTTGGGGACTTTTAAGCCAACACTGCTTATTGAAGACGTTGGTTTTGATGTGTATGCCCGTATTGAAAATGCTATTTCACTTGGATTGCTATCGGGTATTTCTGTAACTCCTTCACAGCGAAGACGATATATGCATGGTGATTTTGCCACACACTTAATAGGTTTTTTAAATCAAATCTCTCTTAATGAATTACAGCAAAATTCAGGAAAATATCGCTCAGGTGATTATATTGGTAGAAAGGGTATTGAGGCTACTTATGAAGAATATTTGCGAGGCCAAGACGGTATAGAAAAAGTTGTTGTAGATGCTAAAGGGAGACGTTTTAGTGAATCCTGGGAGAATGACTTATTAGGGCACGAAAGGATTATTGAATCTAAGCCTGGAGCTAATCTTAAATTAACTATTGATTATGATTTACAAAAATCTGCCCAAGAATTTTTTTTAGGTGAATCTGGTTCTGTTGTAGTAATGGATATTAATACAGGTTTTATTTTAGCCTTGGCGAGTTTTCCAACTTTTGACCCCAATAAAATTATTAGCGCTGATAATTCAGAGTTTTTTAAAGTATTGCTCACGGACAAAAAGAGACCATTTAAAAACAAGGCAGTTCAAGACCATTATTCTCCAGGGAGTATTTTTAAAGTTGTTACCGCAGTTTCTGGATTAAATAAAAAACTTATTTCCACATCCTATCATCATAATTGTTCTGGTACTTATAAAATACATAAAACCCAATGGAGATGTTTTTTACGTACAGGTCATGGTCCTATTGCTTTGGCTGATTCCTTAAAAAAATCTTGTGATGGTTATTATTATGAACTTGGTCATAGACTTGGTTTAGAGAATCTGGCTAATACGTCATTAAAGCTTGGTTTTGGTCAAAAGACAGGCATAGATTTATTGGGAGAGGTAACTGGTATTGTTCCAACCAAGCAATATTATTTAAAGCGATTTGGTTATGTAGCTCCAGGATTTGTAGTTAATATGTCCATTGGTCAAGGTGATTTAGCTGTGACGCCTATACAAGCGGCTGTAGCTTATGCTGCACTTGCAAATGGTGGTAAAGTTTATAAACCCCAAATTGTTAGTGAAATTCAGGATTCAAATGGCAAAATTATAAAATTATTTGATAAAGAATTAAAAGAAAGCATAACAGAAGGTGTTGAAGATTTTGACGAAATTCTTGAAGGGCTTTCCTATGTAACAGAACCTGGGGGGTCCGCTTATGGAATTCGTTATAATCCTAAGTTTGCAGATATTGCTGATTGGATAAAGCAAAATAAAATCCAAATAGTTGGTAAAACTGGTACAGCTCAAGTTGTGGCCTTATCAAAGCAAGTAGACCATGTTAATGCCGAAGATGTTGTTTATGAACACAGAGATCATGCATGGTTTGCAGGTCTTTATCCAAAAGAAAAACCTCAAATAGTAGTCATAGTAATGACTGAACATGCAGGCTTTGGTAGTAGTTATTCTGCTCCTGTTGCCATTAGATTAATGAAAAAATGGCAAGAACAACAGTTGGGTGAAATTAAATGATTGAGCCAGGATTTTTTAATAAAATTTATTATCGTATACCTTTTTCTATTTTGGTGCCGTTATTTTTTATTGTTTTAATAGGCATTATAAACTTAGCATCTGCTGCTCAAGCTACACGACCTGATCTGTATTTAAGTCAAATGACTAAGTTTGGTTTTGCTTTTTTTTTAATGACTATCTTATCTTTTATAAATACTCGTATGATTAAACGAGCTTCTTTTTTTGTCTATGCTGCAGCAATATTTTTATTATTATTAGTTTTAGTTGTGGGAACCAGTGCAAAGGGGGCTCAAAGGTGGTTAGTTCTTGGGGCATTTAGATTGCAGCCATCTGATCCTGCAAAGTTAGCCGTCATTTTGGCAATCGCGCGCTATTGTTCTTTGTATTGGCCTCAAAAAGGTTATACCTTACTTAGCTTATTAAAACCTCTTAATCTTTCTAGACCTATTGGAGTAATGCTTTTATTAATAGGGTTTTTAATAAAAAGTAGTCATAGCGATTCTTTTTTATCTGATTTTTTATCAGACCAGTTTTTAACTAGCAATATTGGGATTGGCTTAATGCTGGGCATTTTATGTGGTTGGCTTATATGGCTCTTTTTATGCTTTGTAAGTTTAGGAAAAAACGGTTTAAATTTTTCTATTTTTATCGCACCAATCGATATTGCTATTGTACCTTTTCTACTTGTAGCGGTTGAACCAGATTTGGCCACTGGAATTATTATACTTTCTATTTGTGCCATTATGTTTTTATATGTAGGAATTTCTCGTTCATCTTTGCTTATTGGTTTTATTGCTTTTATTTTTATTGCGACCGGAGCTTATTTTACGGTTCTTAAAGATTATCAAAAGCAGCGTATTGTTTCATTTTTAAATCAAGAAGCAGATCTACAAGGAGATGGCTATCAGGCTATGCAATCTATAATAGCCATTGGTTCAGGAAAAGCCATAGGTAAAGGCTTTAGCGGGGGAACTCAAACGCAATTATCCTTCTTGCCTGAAAATTCTACCGATTTTGCTTTTAGTGTTTGGGCTGAGGAGTGGGGGTTTTTATTTTGTGTATTTTTATTGTTTCTTTACTTTTTAGTAATCACGGCTTGTTTAAAAATATGCTTAAAAACCAGCGATAAATTTTCTCAATTAATTTGTGTTGGAGTGGCCGCTAATATTTTTGTTCACGTAATGGTTAATATAGGCATGGTCACAGGCATTTTACCTGTTGCCGGTGTGCCTTTGCTATTAATCAGCTACGGCGGCTCAGCCATGACTACCAGTATGCTATCGTTAGGCTTAGTTGTTAATGTTTGTTTATGGCGTACTGCTAAGTAATGTTTTTTCTAAATTTATTAATCCTATAACATTTATATTGGTATCTAGTGGGTAGTGAGTGTCTAACGGGACTACTATGTTAAGCGAATCTAATTCTAAATTTGTTATAGCCATTTTCATTGAAGGCGTAAGCTTACCCGTTTGAGAAAATTTAAATTCAAAACCTATTTTTTTTCCATCTTTTATGATCATTAAATCAAGTTCGCCTTGGTTATGAACTCCCCAAAAATAACAGTCTTGCGGGTCAGCTTTAAAAATATTTATGACTTGTTCAAGCGCCATGCCTTCCCATGAGGCGCCTAATTTTGGGTGTAATAAAAGAGAATTTTCGTCTTTTATGCTTAATAAATTATGAAGTATACCACTATCTCTAATAAATATTTTTGGCTGTTTTACTTGTCTTTTGCTTATATTTGCAAACCAGGGCTTTAACTGCCTAATCATAAAAGTACCTGTTAAAACATCTAAATAACGCTTTACTGTGGTATGGCTAATGCTTAAAGAATTGCCTACTTCCGACATATTTATTATATTTCCATGATAATGAGCAATCATCATCCAAAATCGTCTAAGGTTTTGAGGATCTATTTGAATACCAAGCTCTGGTATATCTCGTTCTAAAAATGTCGATATGTAACTTTTACGCCAATTAAAGCTAATTTCCTCAGTATTTGCCAAATAAGATTTAGGAAATCCACCTCTTAACCATAGTAGCTTTTGTTCTTTTGTTTCATGTAGTGAAAAAGGAGTAATCTCGATAGTACTTATACGTCCAGCTAGGGTTTCTGATGATTGACGAATCAGCTCTTTTGAAGCGCTACCCAAAATTAAAAATGTAAGATTAAGGTTTTCATCATCAACTAAGACCCTTATTAATGTAAATAATTCGGGAACTCTTTGTATTTCATCAATAACTACTAATCCACTAAGCAGAGATAAGCTTAATTTGGGATTATTTTGAAGCCTATCTAAATGAGTAGGATCTTCTAAATCAAAATAATTAGCTTGGTTAAAATTAGGAGAACTTTTAATAAAAGTTCTCGCAAGCGTAGTCTTACCACATTGCCTCGGTCCTAAGATAGCTACCACAGGATTTATAGCAAATTCAGTTGTTATAGTGTTTAGGTATTCTGTCCTTTCCATAAAAACTGTATATCATGAAATTTGCAACATGTCTGTTCAAATTTCACGAAACTTACTAACATGCTAAAAAATAAACTGAATTATTAAATACCCATAGCTTTAAATAACTCTTTGAGTAAATAAATAATCAGCGATTCTTGATCTTGCATGGGGTTGGTGATTTCAATTCCAAGCTTAGCTTTAGTAAAAAGTTCTGTTATTTTAGAATTTTTATCTTCTTCAGAAGAGTTTTTTGTATAAGCATGAACCAATGAGTCGATTATTTTCATAGTAACTAATGCTTTTGCTTTTTTATAACTTGTAATTTCTTCTTGTGTCATTTCTCTTTCAAAATAATCTTTAAGAAAAGCATTTTCTTGTTCAGGCGATAACACCAAGCTTAATTCAAGTGCCACACGCGCAACATCAAAAAGTGGGCCATAGAGACCCGCATCTTGCCAATCAATTATCCACACATTTTCTTTATCTGCAAGCAAATTACCAGGATGAAGATCTGTGTGGGTAATGGTTATGGTTGAATTGGCAAGAAAATCTTTTTCTAAGGCTCGAAACATACTTAGAAAATGTTGATATTCTTGGGTAGAAGATTTTACAAAAAATTTCTTTTCCAAAGTTTCAATTTTAATAGTGTGTTCTGGTATTCTTATTGAATGCAAAATTTTTAAATTACTTGCTAATTTTTTAAGTAAAGGATCTCCTAAAAAAGTTTGATTGAAATTTTTGCCATCAATATAGTCCATAATAATCAAGTCTTGGCTTGGCGAAGAATAAATAATAGCTGGAGAAATGCTTTTTTTGGCCGTTTCTTGCATTAGGCTAATTTCCCATTTGCGCTCTTTAAGATCTCTTTTAGGATCTAAAAACCTAGCGATAAAAATTTTTTTATTTTCTAGAATAACTTTATAAATTTTTGAGTCAGATAGGCCAGTAGTAATTTGTTCAATTTTTAAAACTTCTTGATTTGAGAGTGCATTTTTTATTTCTTGCTCATAATTAGTTACATTGGTTGTGTATAAAATAGTAATTATTATACAGAATAAAAATAATATTAAGCGCATTTATATTCTCCTAATAACTTATCTTATTTATTTTAATAACTTCTTGCTCTTCAAGTGTAATTATGTAGTTATCATAATGCCAAAGTTCTTGTTCTTCGTTGATGGAAGTTTTAGTTAACTTTTGGGTACTTAAAGGCAAACCTAGTGCAGCTTTTAAATGTTCTCTATTCATGCCAAATGCAGGTTCTTTGCTCCAAATAGCTTTTTGTATATATTCTTTTTGAGTAATTAGCCAAGGGTTTGGGTCTTTGTTAGTTAAAAATTGGCTTAAGTATTTTCTAACTTCTTCTTTTTGAATAACATGATCAGGCATTAAAAATACATATAAATTATCTCTGAAAAAACTTACTTGACCTCTTTCTCTAGCAATTTTTAAGAAAACTAAAACTTGATCAGTATATTTTATCTCTATTATTTCAGCTTTAGTGCCTGCTTTTATTATGTCTTGTTGTTGTACAGAGCAAAGTTCGTTATTTGTATCTTTAAGATTATTTAGATACTTAAATGGACGGTAATCTATTAAACTTAGGTTATCATGGTCACAGAATTGACCTGCAAACATAGATTTGTTAAGCCAAAAGGTGCCTAAACTTTTTTTTGTGTCAGTGGGCCAAAAAGTTTTGCAAGAACTTAAAAGAATAATGGCTATAAAATATAGTTTTTTCATATAAACCTAAAAGTGATGATAATGACTAAAAACAATTTAACAGAAATTTTATTTTATAAATACCAAGCTAATGGCAATGATTTCATTTTAATTGAACAAGAATATGATAAAAATTTATTTTTATTATGCAATAGACATATGAGTATTGGGGCAGACGGAATTTTATTTGTTGAAGTTATTGATGATAGTATTAACCTGAGAGTTATGAATGCTGATGGTAGCGAAGCCTACAATTGCGGCAATGGCCTTAGATGTGTAGCTAGATGGTTTTTTGATAATAATATTTTTTATTCAAGCATAACTATAAAATTAAGCGGTGCTTATTATGTGGCTAAAAAACTTAATAACGAAATTTTAGTTACTATGAACCAATGCTTGGTTAAAAAATATAGAGAATTTGAAAAACCTAATTTTTCTTACCTAGCAGCATTTAGAGCTGATATAAAAAATTTGCATCTTATTTGGATCTTTGATCATAAGCCTGATGTTGAAAAATACTTAAAAAATATCGAAATAATTTGTAAAGATTTTTCACTTTATAATCATAGTTTTGTTTGGGTGGCTGATGAACAAGTACATTCTGTTGTTTTTGAAAGAGGAGTAGGCTTTACTAAAAGTTGTGGTAGTGCGGCTATTGCGTCTGCTTGTGCATGGTTTAGCTTAAACAAAAAAAGTACCCTTCAAGAAATAGAAATATGTCAGCCGGGAGGAAAAATAAAGGTTATTGCCATTATTGATCAAAATGACAAATCTGTTTTTACTGTTATGCAAATTGGTGATGCTAAAAAATCTTTTTATGGTTTTGTAAAATAGCGATGCTTTATTAAATAAAAATTCTAAAATCAGATATAATAAAAAAAGCATGTTTAGTTAGTAAGGATAAATTTATGAGAATTTTTGACGAAATATCCAACAAAGATCACGAACAAGTTATTTATTGTAACGATAAATATTCGGGATTAAAAGCGATTATAGCTATTCATAATACTGTTTTAGGCCCAGCATTGGGTGGTTGCAGGATGTGGCATTATCAAAACGAATCAGAAGCTTTGCAAGATGTTTTAAGATTATCAAGAGGCATGACCTATAAAGCTGCCATCTCTGGTCTTAATCTTGGTGGAGGTAAAGCTGTTATTATCGGTGACTCTAAATCTATGAAGTCAGAAAGCTTGTTTAGAGCATTTGGTAGATTTGTGCAAAGCTTATCTGGTCGCTATATCACAGCTGAAGATGTTGGTACTACGGTTGTTGATATGGAATGGATTAGACAAGAAACAGATTTTGTAACCGGCATACCTAGAGCATTTGGTGGTTCTGGTGATCCAAGCCCAGTTACAGCTTTAGGTGTTTATCATGGTATGAGAGCTGCATTACATCAAACTTTTGGCAGTGATGATTTTGCTGGTAGAACAATCGCCATACAAGGGGTAGGCCATGTTGGGTTTTATTTGATTAAGCATTTGCTTGCTGCAAAAGCAAAAGTTATCGCTACAGATATTGATATAGAAGCAATTAAAAGAGTAAAAGAAGCGTATGAAGGAATTATTTTTGTTCCTGTTAATGAAATTTATGATGTAAATTGTGATATTTTTGCACCTTGTGCTTTAGGTGGAGCTATAAACTCTAACAGTATTCCTAGATTAAATTGTAAAATAGTTGCAGGGTGCGCTAACAATGTTTTACAGAATGAAGAAGCAGATCAAGCCTCGTTAGCTATGAAAAATATTTTATATACTCCAGATTTTGTTATTTCTGCTGGAGGGCTAATAAATGTTTATAGCGAGATCAATGGTTATAATCGTAAATATGCGTTGTCTCAAGTTGCGGGTATCTTTGATATTGTAAAGAAAATATTTGAGATTTCTTCTAGAAAAGGGATTTCATCTTTGAGGGCAGCTAACGAAATAGCTGAATCAAGAATAGAATCTATTGCACATTTAAAAAGAAATAGGCAAGGATTCAATTTGCAAAAAAGGGGTAGAGGGTTACTCTAGCCATAAAACTTAAAACTGTGGGTACTATCTTGAGCGATCAGCTAATTGTAAGTGTAGCTTCTTTTGAAACTAGAATAGCTTATGTTGAAGCTGGTGTCGTTACTGAGATAATGATAGAGCGAAATTCTGATAGAGGCCTTTTAGGTAATATTTACTTAGGGAAAGTCCAAAGAGTATTGCCAGGCATGCAAGCAGCTTTTATTGAACTTGGTATTGGTAAAGCTGCTTTTTTATTTGTAGGCGATGTTTTAAGGTCTGCACCTCAACTTGACCCTATAGATTTTATTGATGAAGAAGAATTTAAAGAAAAAGAAGAAGACACAAAAACTTTAGAATTAGAAGAAGCTATTGTATTGCCAGATTATGAGATAAAAACTAAATCCAAGATTAAAGTAAAAATTGAGGATTTGCTTAAACCTGGGCAAGAAATAGTTGTACAAGTGACTAAAGATCCTATAGGTACCAAGGGTCCAAGAGTGAGTTGTAATATTTCTATTCCTGGGCGGCATGTGGTTTTTATGCCAAACTATGATCATATAGGCGTTAGTCGTAAAATAACTGAAGAGGATGAGCGAGAACGTTTAAAAAAATTATTACTACTGAAAAAAAAAGCTGATTCAGGCTTTGTTGCTAGAACGGTTTCTTTGGGTGTAAGTGATGAAAAAATTTTATGTGATTGTGATTATTTATTATCTTTGTGGCAAACTATAGAAAACCGTATAAAAGCTTTAAAAGCGCCAGCTCTTATCCAGCCAGAATTAGATATTTTACTAAAATGCACCAGAGATATGGCCCATGATTCATTACACAGAATAGTAATAGACAGCAAAGAAGATTTTTTAAGAACTAAAGAATTTTTAGAAGTTTTTAACTCATCTATATCTGATAAAATAGAGCTTTATGAAAAAAAAGAGCCTATCTTTGAGCACTACGGCATAGAGTCAGAAATTAGCCGAGCTATGAGTAGAAAAGTTTGGCTTAAATCAGGAGGCTACTTAGTAATCGATCAAGCAGAGGCGCTTACTGTAATTGACGTAAATACCGGTAAATTTGTAGGTAAGCGTAACTTAGAAGATACAATACTTAGAGCCAATTTAGAGGCAGTTAAGGAAGTGGCATTCCAGCTTCGCCTAAGAAATATTGGCGGCATGGTTATTGTCGATTTTATAGATATGGATACTCAAAATGATCGTGATAAAGTTTTACAAGCCCTAATAGAGGCTTTAAAAAAAGATAAAGCTCGGTGTAACGTTGTTAAAATATCTGAACTTGGTTTAGTTGAAATGACAAGGCAAAGAACTAAAGAAAGCCTAGAGCGAATGATGTGTGAGCCTTGCTTTTATTGTGACGGTAAGGGAACTCTTAAATCGCGCCTAAGCGTGGCTTACGAAATATTTAGAGATTTGCTTAATCGAGGTTCTTTATTATTTGAACCAAATATTGTTGTTCATGCTCATCCAGAAGTTGTTGATTTAATTTATGGTAGTGAACATGAAAATTTAGAAAATATAGAAAAAAAACTAAATAAACATATAACGGTAAAGCCAAGGGGTTCTTTTCATCAAGAGCAGTTTGATATATTTGGTACTAGTAGTTTGGATAAATAAGAGATTTTTATGCAAAAACTGGTTCTTGATCTAGCTTTTCAACTTTGTAAGATACCTTCTGTTACAAATAACGAAAATTTTGTTTGTGATTATTTATATGATTATTTTTTAGCTAAAAATTTTATAGTACAAAAATTATTTATAGATAATTCTAAAAGATATAATTTATTTATTTGTAAAAAAAGCTTGTCTAATTATCAAACTTTTTTTTGTACTCATCTAGATACAGTTCCAGAATTTTTTGAGCCAATTATAGATCACAAACAAGAAAAATTATTTGCTAGAGGAGCTTGTGATGCTAAGGGGATTGCAGCATGCATGATTCATGCTTTTTTATCATTAATCAACGATGGCTTTGATGATATAGCTTTATTATTTACTGTTGGTGAAGAAACTAATAGTGATGGGGCAAAAAGTTTAGCTCAAAATTTTGATAAAACAAGCAAATTTTTGGTAGTAGGGGAGCCTACAGAGCTATTATTTGCCAGTGAACAAATGGGTGTTTTAGCTTTTGATTTACTATATTCTGGCAAAAAAGCTCATAGTGCGCTGCCTTACTTGGGTGATAGCGCTATTAATAAGCTTATTATAGATTGCTTTAAACTTATAAATTATGATTGGTCTAATAATCTTATAAATTTAGGAGAAATTCATGCTGGAAGTGCAAGAAATATTATTGCAGACAAAGCAGTAGCAAAATTTTTGATGCGCATAAACCAAGATCCTCAAACTGTTATAAAAACTATTAAGACATTATTAAGCCCAAACACTAATTTGCAAATTATTTCTCAGTCAGAGCCATTTTCTTATTTAACATTGCCTAATCAAAAATCTTTTGTAGCTACTTTTGGATCTGATGCTCCTTATTTTAAAAATATCAGTAAGCATGTAATTCTTACAGGACCAGGTTCTTTGAGTATAGCTCATCAAGATAACGAATTTATCACTTTTGAAGAACTTAATAATGGTTATTTGCATTATATTGAAATAGCTAAAATTTTAAAAAATGGAGTCTTTAATGTTGAATAATTCACAAGTTTTATCTGATATAGAAATGATTTATGAAACTCAAGATTTTAGTATTAATCTAAAACACCAAAATTTAGCTAAAATTTTTTTAGATGAGCTAGAATCAGGAAAAATTCGCTGTGCTTATAAAAATAATACTACTTGGCAAGTTGATATAAGAGTAAAAAAAGCTATTTTATTTTGTTTTAAACAAGGTATTAATAAAAAAGTTAAAATAGATATATTTTCGTATATTGATAAAGATAATTTATGGCCACAAGATATATCCCTTGATAAACAAACAAGAATAGTTCCCGGTGGAAGCAGTGTCCGTAGAGGAGCTTTTATTGGCAATAACGTAACGTTAATGCCACCATGTTTTGTAAATATTGGAGCTTTTATAGATGATAAAAGCATGCTTGATTCCAATGCGTTAGTAGGATCTTGCGCACAAATTGGTAAAAATGTGCATATTTCTGCAGGAGCTCAAATAGGTGGAGTGCTTGAACCCATAGGTGCCATGCCAGTTATTATTGAAGATAATGTTTTAATAGGTGCTAATAGTGGAGTTTTTGAAGGCACTATTGTTAGAGAACAAGCTATTATTGCAGCTGGTGTTAATTTAACCAAAGGTATGAAAGTCTTTGATTTGGTAAACCAGGTTATTATCGAAGCCAAAGATGTTTTAGAAATACCACCACGCGCTGTAGTTGTGCCAGGAAGTCGCCCAATATTAAATAATGATTTTGCTAAAAAGCATAGCCTGGCTATTTCTTGTCCAATCATTGTTAAATATAGAGATGAACATACAGATGCCAAAAGCATGCTTGAAGAATTTTTAAGGGCTTAAAATAATGTATTATTAGCTCTATTGAGAGCTAATCAGAAAGATTAAAAAATGAGTACTATGAATATACCTAAAGATATACGTTGGCACCAACGTTTTGCCAATTTAGAAAAAGCCTATAAAGAGTTTGTAAGTGCTAATAGTCTTTTAACTTATTCAAGATTAGAACGCAGTGGCTTGATCCAAACTTTCGAATTTACCTTTGAACTTGCGTGGAAAACTCTACAAGATTTGTTGCTTAGTCGCGGTTATCAAGGGCTAAACGGCCCACGCCCGGTTATCGAACAATGTTTTCAAGATGGTATTATTGAGGATGGCGAAAATTGGTTAAAAATGCTTCTAAGCCGCAATCTTAGTACTCATAGTTACAATGAAAAAACTGCTGAAGAATTGTTGCAGATGATAAAGACTGTTTATTATCCACTCATCAGCAAACTGATGAACAAGCTGCAGCAAGAGCGTGATCAAGTATGACAACATTTGGATTATCAACACAAATATTGGCTGCTGTAATAGCTATATTTGCTGGTTTAGAAAAAATATATCGAGTTCGAATATTTGGCTCAAGAGCACTTGGTCGCTATAGACCTGGTTCTGATATTGATCTGGCAGTTGAAGGGCAAGACATTGACCTTAATTATATTTTGGAAATACATCTTAAACTTGAAGCTTTGATGTTACCTTATCGCTTTGATATAGTGGATTTTAATAATCTTAATCAGGATGACAAGCTGAAAGAGCATATTGACCGAGTCGGTTTAGTTCTTTTTGAGCGTAAAGCAAAAATTTAGTGCTATCAAAACTATTTTAATCATAACTCACATTGTCTCTTTAATGAGCACAAATAAAGCAAATCTATTCATGAATGGCTTCCTCTATAGACATTATAGTATCCCTTAAGCTTATTTAAAGCATTTAATAGATACTATAGTAGCTATTGTAGGAATTAGTTTTTTTGGACGTAACACTCAAGTGAAATTTCGACAATATTTTTCTTTTTTAGGGATTAATTTAATTTTATTTAGCTTCTATTAAAGGCGTAAAATTTTATGAGAGCGTTTATATGATAGTTAATAGTTTATTATTATTTTTAGTAATAGTAGGTGTTATTGATACAGGCATAGATTGCAAACAAGAACTTTTTAAAGATAATTTATTAGAAGGAAAAAATTTATTAGAACCTGCAGAAAAAATAAAAGACTACGAAGAACATGGTACTGCAATAGCAGGAATTATTACTACAATTGCTCCTGATGCCTATATAATTCCTGTGGCAGTAAGTAATGAACTAGGTATAGCTGATTATTTAAATATATTTGATGCAATAGAATATTGTGTTAACAATAAAGCTTTTGTTATTAATTTATCATTAAGTTTTTTTGAGGAAAATTTAAAATATATAAAACAAAAAATAGGAAAACAAAAATTTAAAGAATCTTTTTTTGTTATTGCTGCTGGTAACGAATGCGAATATTGCGCTCCTATGAAAGAAACTTTTAATAATGTAATTATTGTAGCTGCTCTTAGAAAAGATGGTTTAACACTGGCTTCTTATTCAAATTATGGCGATGGAGTTGATTTGGCAGTAGTTACCGGAGATGTAAACGAAGGAATAGTTACTTGTAAAGCATATAGCACACAAAAAAGGCTTTTTAATGGGACTTCAGCAGCTGCAGGCGTAGTAAGTGCTTATATAGCAAAATTAAAATTCGAAAATGCTGCAGCATCTGTTAAAGATATAAAAGAGATGCTTTTCAATAAATGCTCTATAAATAAAGATATTAACGTTAAAGGTGGAAAATGCCTTATGCAAGAGTGTTATAAAGTCGATTCTGCTTTATAGTAAAGGAGGGTTTGCTTCATCCCAAAAAGCACCTTGATTACTAAGCCATTCCAATGAAACCGGCCAAGTTAATCCTTCGTCTTCATAAATAGTTTTTACAAGATTGGTGCCGCTTAGGTTTGTTCTGCTAAAGCTGCATTTAATAAATGTTGCCTCTGAAACAAATGCATTTGATAAATTTGCATTATTAAAGTTGCAATTTATTAATTTTGAAAGAGACAAATCTGCATCGCTTAAGTTTGCACCTTCAAACGATGTCCTATCTAGAACAAAACTTCTTATTATAGCACTCGAAAGATTAGCATTCTGAAAACTTAAGTTTTTAAGTGGGGTATTCCTATACTCTCCTTTTTCAGATTTTAGGAATTGTGACTTAGTAAGATCAGCCCAGTCAAATTTTAAATTAAGTAAATTATTATTTAAAAAAGTAGCACCTATCAGCTTTGCGCCTTCAAAAGAAGAGTTTTGTATAATAATATTATTAAAATTAGTATTTTGCATATTTGAGCCATCTGCGTTTGTCCCATTAATAGTGCAATCATTAAAAATAGATTTTTCCAAAGTTGTATTTATAAAAGCACTACTTTTAATATTACATTTTGAGAATTCACAGCCTGACATGTCTGCATTAACGAAACCAGAATCCTCTATAACTGTATTATTAAAAATCGATCTTTTTAAAACTGCTGCACCAAAATCAGTATGAAATAAATAAGCTCTATCAAAATTAGATTCAGCAGCTTCGTAGCTTATATAATTTTTCCAACTTAGGTCACTATTTGAAAAATCATAAGCAAAGGCGCTAAATGATAAATATAAGAATAAATGCAAACCTAGAATGTATTTTTTTTTCATGTAATATCCCCTTATTTATCATATATAAACTTAATAATATATGTTAAATAATTGTTTGCTATTATGAAAACATGCTAATTTATTAGGGTAAATTTAGATTCATCAAAATCTATTTTTAGGTCTTTGGTGCTTAAACTTTTTGCAATAATAGCTTTGGCTATTAAATCCATAATCTCTTTTTGCATAACTCTTTCTAAAGGTCTTGCGCCATAAGCTTTATCATAACCTTGTTTTACTAACTGCTTCTTAGCTTTAGGAGTTAGTTCTAGCGTTAAATCTTGAGCTTTGAGCCTTTTGTTTAATCTAGCTAAATTAATATCTATAATTTTTAGTAAATCTGCTTCGTTAAGACCGCTAAATAATATGACGTCATCAATGCGATTTAAGAACTCAGGCCTAAAATGCATTTTTAAAGTTTTTAAAACTTGAGCTTTACTTTCTTCGTTTAAACCATCTTGCAAATGTTCTGAACCAATATTAGAGGTCATCAAAATAATGGTATTTCTAAAATCTACTATTCTTCCTTGGGAATCGGTTAATCGCCCATCATCTAAAACCTGCAATAATAAATTAAACACTTCGCTATGAGCTTTTTCCATTTCATCAAGCAACAAAATACAATAGGGCCTACGTCTTACAGCTTCTGTTAGTTGTCCTCCTTCTTCGTACCCTACATATCCAGGAGGAGCACCTATTAGCCTTGCTACACTATGCTTTTCCATGTATTCTGACATGTCTATTCTAACCATAGCTTTTGCGTCATTAAACAAAAATTCTGCTAATACTTTACCTATTTCGGTTTTACCAACTCCTGTTGGGCCTAAGAATAAAAAGGAGCCAATTGGTTTTCGCTCATCACTAAGACCAGCTCGATTCCTTCTAATGGCTTCTGATAAGGCTTTTATAGCATCTTCTTGTGAGATTATTTTCTTTCTAAGCTCATTTTCCATGTTGTTTAGTTTTTCTGATTCACTTTGAAGCATTTTTTCCACAGGTATACCAGTCCAACGAGCTACTACGCTAGCTATTTCTTGTTCTGTTACTTCTTCTTTTAAATAGGCGCCATTAGTTTGTAATTTTTTTAGTTCTTCACCTTTTTGCTCTAATTCTTTTTGAGTACTAAACAAATCTCCATATTGAAGTTTGGCTGCTTTTTCAAAATCAGATGCTCTTTGAGCAGTTTCTATTTCATGGTTAAGTTTAGCAATTTTTTGTTTACTTTTTTGTATGGCGTCTAGAATAGCTTTTTCTGCTTTATACTTTGATTCAATAACACTGGCTTTTTCTTTAGTTTCTTCTAATAATTTAATAGTTTCTAAAAGCCTATTTTTGCTTTGTTCATCTTTTTCTCTACTCAAAGCTTGTTTGGCTACTTCATAGCGAGTTATTTGTCTTTTTAGCTCGTCAAGTTCAATAGGTTCAGATTCGATTTGCATTTTTAAAGCACTGGCTGCTTCGTCGATTAGATCAATGGCTTTATCAGGCAATTGGCGATTAGTAATGTAACGATTGCTTAGAGTAACAGCTGCAACAATAGCACTATCAGTTATTCTTATACCGTGGTGAACTTCATATTTTTCTTTTAAGCCTCTTAATATAGCGATGGCATCGTCTTCTGTTGGTTGTGTTATTAAAACTGGTTGAAAACGTCTTTCTAAGGCAGCATCTTTTTCTATATATTTACGGTATTCGTTAAGGGTTGTGGCGCCAATACATCTTAGTTCGCCTCTAGCTAGTGCCGGCTTAAGCATGTTGCTTGCGTCCATAGCCCCTTCTGCACCACCTGCACCCACGAGAGTATGTAGCTCGTCAATAAATAAGATTACATTGCCTTCTTCTTTTTGAATATCTTTTAGAATCGCTTTTAAACGCTCTTCGAATTCACCTCTAAATTTAGTGCCAGCTAATAAAGATGCTAAATCTAGAGACAATAATTTTTTGTTACGCATAGACTCAGGTACATCGTCAGAGGCTATTCTTAAGGCTATTCCTTCGGCAATAGCAGTTTTACCTACACCTGGTTCACCTATTAATAAAGGATTATTTTTAGTTCTTCTGCTTAAAACTTGGATAGTCCTTCTAATTTCTTCATCACGGCCGATTACAGGGTCAAGTTTTCCATCGATTGCTTTTTGGGTAATATCTTGAGTATATTTTTTTAAGGCATCAAGTTTATTTTCTGGTGATTGATCCATAATACTTTCTCCTTTTCTTATTGAAATTATTTGGTTTTTTATATCTTGTTCACTTATATTTGATTTTTGTAAAAGCTCGGCAATATCAGGTGATTTAGCTAAACTTAAGAAGATTATATCTGTTGATATGAAGCTATCTTTAAATTCGCTCGCTAAGATTTGTGCTCTACTCACGCATTCTTTAAGAGATGGTGCTAAATAAACTTGGTTTTGGCCACTGACTTTTGGTAGCTCAGCTATTTTTTTATTTAATAATTTAATAAATAAATCTTTGCCTGATAAATTATTAAGTATTTGTAAAACTAACCCGTCAGTTTGTTCTATTAAAATATTGCAAAGTAGTAACGAATTAATTTCAGAAAAGCCTTCTGCTTCACATTTTTTATGAGTAGCTTCGAAGGCATGAGCCAGCATAGTAGTAAACTTGTTTAAATCCATTTTAGTATTCCTCATTTACTTGCAGATCATAGGCAGAAAAATGCCCCTGACAAGTGTTAAAGAAATAACAAATTATTTGGGAGATATTTTATGGTTAAGTTAGACCTTTCATTTGAACAAGAACAATTAAGAGAAATGGCTAGAGATTTTTCAATAAAAGAAATAAGGCCTATTGCTTCTATGCTTGACGAAACAGGAGCTTGGCCAGAAGCATTAATAAAAAAAGCCTTTGATTTAGGTTTAATAAACTGCCATATACCTCAAGAATTTGGGGGGCTTGGCTTATCAACTTTTGATGCTTGTTTAATAGATGAAGAGCTTGGCTATGGGTGTACAGGGGTAACTACTGCTCTCACTGCCAATTCTTTAGCTCAAGTTCCTGTTATTATTGCAGGAAATAAAGAACAAAAAAAAGAATTTTTAGCACCTTTTAGTTCTCAACATGCCATTTGTTCATATGCAGTAACAGAGCCTCAAGCTGGTTCTGACGTATCTAATATTGCTACAACAGCCACTAAAAAAGGTGATGACTATGTGCTAAATGGCCAAAAAGCCTGGATTACCGGAGCAGGCTATGCCAAATGGTTTTTTGTTCTAGCTACCACTGATAAAGATAAAGCGCATAAAGGAAAAACTGCTTTTATTGTGCCAGCTAATACGCCAGGCTTAAGCGTTGGTAAGAAAGAAAATAATATGGGTCAAAGAGCATCTGATACCAGATCTGTAATTTTTGAAGATGTTGTAGTGCCAAGTAAAAATCGTTTAGGGCAGGAGGGCGAAGGGTTTTTAATAGCAATGAAAGCTTTTGATTATACAAGACCGCTTGTGGCTGCAGGCGCTGTTGGTTTAGCAAAAGCAGCAAAAGATTATGCTGTAGCCTATGCTAAAGAAAGAAAAACTTTTGGTTTGCCCATTTGGCAGCATCAAGGTATCGGTTTCATGATAGCGGACATGGCTACTCAAATAGAAGCGGCAAGATTTTTAGTTTGGAAAAGTGCTTATGAGATAGATCAAGGTCGTAGGAATACGTTACATGCAGCTCATGCGAAAAGATTTGCAGCAGATATGGCTATGAAAGTTTGTATTGATGCGGTACAAGTTTTTGGAGGGAACGGCTTTAATAGGGAATACCCCGTTGAAAAACTTATGAGAGATGCGAAAATATTTCAAATATACGAAGGTACGAGCCAAATACAACGTTTAATAATCATTCGAGAACTCATGTTGAGTTAAATTTATTAAGGAGTCTTTATGAATATTGAAACACAGACCCCTATGATTGAGATTAATGGGTTAAAAAAATCTTATGGTGATGTGCTCGCCCTAAAAGGCTTAAATTTCAGCATACCAAAAGGTCAAATAGTAGGATTTCTAGGTCCTAATGGTGCGGGTAAATCCACTACTATGAAAATTTTGACTGGGTATTTGTCATATGATATTGGGTCTGTGCGAGTAAAAGGCCATGAAGTCGCTACTAATTCAGATGTTACCAGAAAATTAATTGGGTATTTATCAGAAAATAATCCTCAGTATGAAGATATGATGGTGGCAGAATATTTATCTTTTATTGCTGATATAAGAAAAATACCTGCTGGCGCTCGAAAAATAAAAATATCTAGGGCTGTTGAGCTATGTGGTTTAACTAATGTTTACCAAAAAGATATTAGCCAGTTATCTAAGGGCTATCGTCAAAGAGTAGGGCTTGCACAAGCAATTTTGCATGAGCCAGAGCTTTTAATACTTGATGAACCTACTAGCGGACTTGACCCTAATCAAATAATAGAAATTAGAAATCTTATTAAAGAGCTTTCTAAAGAAACTACTATCTTAATGAGCACTCATATTTTGCAAGAAGCTCAATCAACCTGTGAGAGAATTCTTATTATTAACGATGGGTTACTTGTTGCAGATGATACCCCAGAAAAATTAGCTAACCAGGATATTGGCAGTATTAAAATGGAAGTGATTTCACCAAATTCTAAAGAAATAGATGAAACTAGTTTAAAAAATAAAATTTTAGCGCTAGACGGAGTTATTAAAGTTGATAGTACGCAGTCAAGTAAAAATAATAACTTAAATAATTTACTTGTTAATATTATTTATGAAAAACAAGACCCTAGAATAGCTTTATTTGAAATTATTGTTAAGTCTGATTTGGTATTGCTTGAGTTTACTCCTCAGAAAGCTTCTTTGGAAGAAACATTTAGACGTCTAACAAATAGTAAGTAGGTAAAAATAATGAGAACAACTATTAGTATCGCTAAAAAAGATTTTCAGGCTTATTTTAATTCTCCTGTGGCCTATGTAGTTTTGGGAGTTTTTTTACTTGTTTTGGGGTATTTATTTTTTAGTACGCTGTTTTTAGGCGGCTTTGCTTCTATGCGAAATTTTTTTGGTTCTGCTTGTGTATTATTAGTAATTTTTGCTCCAGCTATAAGCATGAGACTTATTAGCGAGGAAAGAAAGAGCGCAACAATAGAGCAGCTTTTAACATTGCCTGTAAAAAATTATGAGATAGTTTTAGGTAAATTTTTTGCTGCTTTAGGCATAGTTATAGTAGGACTTATCTTTACATTGCCATACGTTTTTAGTCTTTCTTTGTTAACAAAACCTGATGCGGTTTTTGACTATGGTCCTATTATTGGCGGATATTTAGGTCTTGTCTTGATAGCTTGCGTATTTTTATCCCTCGGCCTCTTGGCTAGTTCTTTGACCAAAAATCAAATAGTAGCTTTTATTATTGGACTAACTTTTTGTTTTTTCTTTTATTTTGTGGATAAATTTGCAGTTTTAATGCCTGCTCATATTGGCATGGTTTTACAATACATATCAGTTGATTATCACTTCGCGAATATTGCTAAAGGCGTAATAGATTCCAGGGATATAGTGTTTTATTTAAGTATTGTTTTAATGGCATTGATTTTAACTGAACGTTCTTTACGCAAAGACAAGCGATAGGAGTAATTAAAAATGAAAAATACCAATAATCTTGTCGTATTTGTAATAAGTGCTTTTGCCTGTTTGGTTTTTATTAATCTTATAGGCTTAAATAAGTTTTGGCGGATAGATTTGACATCTGATAAAAAGTATACTTTATCCAAAGCATCCAAAGAAACAGTAGAAAATTTAAGCGATATGGTTACTGTGAGTGCCTATTTTACTGAAGGATTACCTCCTCCTTATGCACAAAATTCTCGTTATGTGAATGATTTATTAGAAGAGTATTTAGCAGCTGCAAAGGGCAAGTTTGCTTTTGAATTTTTAGACCCAACTAAAGCTGAAACTACTCAAGATAAAGAAAAGAAAAAAAATAAACAAAAAAATATTTTTGGACAAATAGTACGAGAAGCTACCAGCGTAGAAAACGAATTAGGTAATCTTGGACTGCAGCCAGTGGAAATAAGGGTCATAGAAGACGACCAGCAACAAACTAAAAGAGCTTATATGGGAATTGTTATTCGGTATCAAGAAAAACATGAAGTTATACCTGTTGTACAAAACTTAGCCGATTTAGAAATCAATATTACTTCTTTGATCAAAAAACTTTCTAGAACTAAGCACTCTAGTATCGGTTTAATAAAAAATAAAAATTATGCTGGTCGTATTGATAGTTTCACTAATCTTTTGAGTAAAGATATAACAATAAAAGAAATAGATTTAGCTACTCAAGAAGTAATTGAGCCTGATATAGATGCATTAATAGTTTTAGGTGCAGGTGACCATTTTGGTGCAGATGGAGCTGCTAAAATAGAAAATTACTTGGCTTTAGGTAAAAGTGCGAGCTTCTTTATGGATCGTTTTAATATTGATGCAAGAAGTTTTACTGCTTCTGCGGAAGGTCCTAAAAGTAGTACTTATTCAATAATAAATTTACTTACTAAATATGGTATAGAAATCCCTGCAAATTTAGTGGCCGATGCTGCTTGCGCATCACTTAATATGCAAGAAGAACGCTCAGGATTTACTTTTAATGTTCCAGTGAAGTATCCGTTTATTCCAGAAATAAAAAACTTATCTTTTGAAAGTCAAATAACCAAAGGACTTTCTGGTTTAATATTTCCTTTTGCATCTGCTTTAAAAATTACCCCTAAAGATAATCTTAAAATAGATGTTTTGGCGTCTACATCAAAAGTTTCTTGGTTAGAAGTTGAGCCTTTAGATATTAACCCTCGTAGAAATTGGTCTGAACTTGATATATCACCAAGTGGTCCTCATCCTGTTTTAGTTCAAGCAATAGGCAAGCTTTTACCTTCTGCTCCTGAATCACGCTTAGTGGTGGCTGGAAGTTCCGTATTTTTATGGAATGAATTTGCTACAGAAGCTAACCAAACTATTGGTTTAAATATAGTAGATTGGATGCTTGCTGATTCTTCTTTATTATCTATGAGAGCTCGGTCGTTTTTAGATGTACCTCTTGATGCAGATATTAGTGATACAAAAAGGCAAACAGTGAAGTATGGAAATATATTAGGTGTTCCATTTTTATTAGCTTTGTATGGCTTAATCAGATGGCGACTTCGTGAATCATATCGTAAATCACTTAAAGCATGAGGGATATTATGAAAAAAAATACGGTTATACTATTAGTTTTATTAGCTTTTTTAGCGACTGCTTATTGGTTTAGTAAAAAAGATGAAATCAGTGTAGGTATTAAAAAACTTACATTACCTAAACTTATTACAGATGAGATTGATAACTTAGAAGTTATAGGCCAGCATGATCTAAAACTAATAAAAGAAAATTCAAAATGGTTTGTTGTTAATAATTCTAAAAATTTTATAGCAGATCAAAGTAAAATTAATTCTATACTTGATTCATTGGCTTTGGTTTCTAGCTCTTATTATGTAACTCAAGACAAAAATCGTTTTGATGAATTTGGTTTTAACCAAGAAAGTCAAAATATTATTAAGCTTAGCTCTAAGGGGCAAGAAAAGTGGTCAATAATTTTGGGTAAATCTATTAAGCCAGCTAGTTATTATGCTAAAGCCACTAATGATGATTTAGTATATGTGATAAAAGGTAGTTTTAATGATATTTTGGTTGCTGATAATAATAATTTAAGAGATAAAAATTTTATTAAATTAACGCTAGATAATTTACAAAAACTTTCTTTAATTAAAAATAAAAACACTGTTTTTACTCTGTTGAAAAATAAAGAAAATGATTTTGATTTATTAGACAAAGCTGATTTTAGACTCGATAAAAATCTTGCTAAAAGGTATATTGATGCTATTTTAAATTTGAGAGCTTTTTCTTTTATTGATGAACAAATAGTTTTAGGTGAGCCTGTTTTTGAGTTAGAAATAGATGCTCAAAAAATATCTTTTTATGAAAATAATAAAAATTATATTGTTAAAAAAGATAATGATGAGCAATTGTATAAAATTTTACAGTATTCTTTTGATGACTTAAATAAAGAATTAGATAGTTTTAGAGATTTATTAATTATGGATTTTAAGCCAGATAGTATAACTAAAATTTTAATACATAATGTTGATAAGATAATTCTTGAAAATAAAGATAATAAATGGGTGATTAATAAAAATTTTGAATTTGAGCCAAGTAGAGTTACTGATTTGTTGTCTCATCTTAGTAAAATAAAAGCGACTAGAATTGCTAACGATAAAGATAAAGTAAATATATTATTGGCTAAAAACATTGTTGAATTAATTGATAAAAATAATGAAAACATTATTATTAAAGCATATCTTTTAACAAATGGTGACTATGCGGTTTGGGGTAATCTAGATAAAAATATTTATATAGTAGACAAAAACAAATTGGCATTTTTTACTAAAGGCTTCTCCTGGTTTAAAAAAGAAAATTTTGAATTGCCGGCTTTAAATGAAAATACTAAAGGATTTAAAGACTTGCCAATTGATGTACAGCGTCAGTTATTAGAACACTCTAAAAAGAAAAATGGGCAATGATTACATGCAAAAAAACATATATGAAGCAAAAGTACCTAACAAAGATGGTAGCATAAATTTTAGTCATGAAGAAAATGAAGTTTGGGGACTTCTGTATGAGCGACAAATAAAGCTCTTAGAAAATAGGGCTTGTGAGGAATTTGTTCTGGGTGCTAAAAAACTTTCTCTTTCTCCTAACACAATACCCCAGCTACGAGATGTTTCAGCTGTTTTAAATTCTTTAACTGGGTGGGGAATGACGCCTGTAAAAGCCTTAATTTCTTTTAAAGAATTTTTTGAACTGTTATCACAAAAGAAATTTCCAGCTGCTACTTTTATACGCAGAAGAGAAGATTTAGATTATTTAAAAGAGCCAGATATTTTTCATGAAATCTTTGGCCACGCATCAATGCTCACAGATCCTGATTTTGCTAAATTTACTCATAAAGTAGGTGTATTAGGCAAAAATATGGATAAAGAAGAGCGAGTTATGCTTGCCAGACTTTATTGGTTTACTGTGGAATTTGGTTTAATTAACACTAAAGAAGGTATAAGAATCTTTGGTGGTGGTATTTTATCCTCAAAAAACGAAACTATCTATTCCCTTGAAAGCCCAATTCCAAAACGTGATAAATTTGATTTAATAAAAGTTTTAAGTACGTCTTATCGTTATGATGAAATGCAAAAGCAATATTTTATCATTGATTCTTTTGATGAAGTTTATGAACTCATAAATCAAGATTTACGCGCAGCTTTTAAAGAAGCTCAAAAAAATACCTTAGTACTATCAGCCAGCGAAACAGATATTAGAAGTTGTTAAAAAATGAAACACGCAAATATTAGTTCTTTTTTATGGCAAGTTATTAAGCCTTATAAATGGTATTACCTAGTAATGCTTATGGCGCCTATTTTAGGTTCTTTTTATGATTTTGCTGTAAATTATTCAATCAAATTAATTATTGATATTTTTTCTTCTGATCAAATAACCCAATTAGAAACTTTATATTATCCTATGGGCATATTTATTTGTGCACAGATTTTACTAGATGTAGTTTGGCGAGTTGCTGATATTGCAGAATGGCGCTCTGAACCCTATGTGAGAGAATCTATTTTGATGCAGGCGTATGAACATGTGCAAAAAAGTTCTTATGCATTTTTTCAAAATAACCCACAAGGCATGATCGCTAGTAAAATAAAAAGTTTGCTTGACGGCTATGATCATTTTTGGGCATCAATGCATCATGATTTTACGCCTAAAGTAGCTAATACTATAGTTTTAACTGCTGTTTTAGCCGTTGTTAGTGTTAAAGTTTGTTTATTTATGAGCTTATGGGTAATAACTGTTTTGCTTATTATGCATAAGCTTTCTAAAACTATGGATAAACTATCTTTTGCTCATTCTGATTCTCGGCACAATATTTTAGGACAAGTAGCTGATAATATTTCTAATATGCCTACAGTTCTTTCTTTTTCTAATAAAAAGTACGAATTAAATAGATTAAATAAAAAGATAAAAAATAATTTTATACCAACTAATATTTTGGTTTATAAATATAGCTTTAAAGTTAATATTATTGCTGCTATATTGTATTGGATAATGTTGATAGGTTTGTTTTTGTATGTGATTAGCTTGCGGACTAGTAATCTTGTTAGTAGTGGTGATGTAGTTTATATCTTGAGTATTACCTTAAAAATAAATTGGGAGTCATGGCTGATGGTGCAAAAACTTCCAGACTTTATGAAAAATTTGGGAGATTTAAAAAGCTCTTACTCTGTTTTACAAATACCTAACGAAGAGCCTAAATCCTTAACTAATGAGCTTATTGTTAAAAACCCCAGCATAAGTTTTAAAGATGTTTGTTTCGCTTACGAGGACTCAAAAAATGTCTTTAGTAATCTTTCTTTGGATATTAAAGCTTCAGAAAAAGTAGGACTTGTAGGTACTTCAGGGGCTGGTAAATCTAGTTTTGTATCTTTATTACTCAAAAATTTTAATATTAAGAGCGGTCAAATTTTAATAGATAATCAAAATATTTTGTTATGCACTGCTGATAGTATACGCAAAAATATAGCCGTTATACCTCAAGATATTTCATTGTTTCATATAAGTATTTTGGAAAATATTCGCTATGGAAATATTTTAGCTAATAATCAACAAGTAATAGAAGCTTCAAAGCTAGCTAATATTCACGATTTTATTATGAGTCTTGAAGATGGCTACGATACGTTGGTGGGTGAAAGAGGGCTTAAATTAAGTGGTGGACAGCGTCAGCGTATAGCTATTGCTAGAGCGTTTTTGAAAAAAGCTCCTATTTTAATTCTAGATGAAGCCACTTCTAGTCTAGATACTGCTACAGAAAGGATTATTCAAGAAAGCTTAGATAATGTTTTAGAAAATAGCAAAAACACTACGGTTATAGCCATAGCTCATAGACTTTCTACGATTAGGCATATGGATAGAATTTTAGTGTTTGAAGAAGGTCGCATAGTAGAAGAAGGTAAGCATGATGATTTGATTAATAAAAATGGCCATTATAAAAAATTGTGGGAAATGCAAAAAATATAGATTTAAACTCTTTTTATTTTTTAAAAAATTAAGTATCAAATAACTTTGTTTATACTTTACAGGATATTTATGAAAAAAATTATTTTTCTTTTGCCATTGGTTTTAAGTTTGTATTTATTAGCAGATTCGACTGCTAAACAATTATATAAATCTAATTTAGTAATTGCGTATGTTAACTTTCAGCAAGCATTTGCTCAAGAAGAAGAAGTGCAAAAACGTATGAAAGTTCTTGAAGAAGAAGAAATAAAAATAGCTATGGATGAGCAAAAAGCCCGTGAATCTATAGAAAAAGAAGTAGCTCTTATGAGTAAATTAACTGAAAAAGCTAGACTTGAAAAAGAAAAAACTTTAGGCGAAAAAGTAAATTCTTTTCAAAAAGATTTTACTGATCGTCGTGCTGCCTTGACTAAAAAACGTGAAGAAGCAGTGGCTGATTTAGAAAATAAGAATAAATTACTTATAGAATCATTAGCTAAAAGAAATGGTATAGATGTTATACTAAACTCTGCAGCCATGGTGTATGCTTCTGAAAATCTTAAAAAAAATGATATGACACTAGAATTAATTAATGATTTTAACAAAGCTTATCCAGTGCCAAAACCAGCACCAGTTAAGCCTGCTGCTAAGAAATAATCTTGCAGGCTGCTGAACTTAAAATATATTTATCTGCAAGGCTTTTAGGTGATGATGTAGCACTTAAAGGCCTTAATGCTATTGATTTGGCTAGTGAGGGCGATGTATCTTTTATTATTTGGCCTCAAGATATTAGAAAAGCTAAAAATACCAAAGCTTCTTGTTTGGTGATGTCCATGGATATTGCTGCCAATTGGGCAGACGAGCTAGCTTGTTCAATGCTGGTTGTAGATGACGTAAGTCAAGCTTTATTAAAAATAGCTACGCTAGATTTTTTTAAACGTCCAAGTTTTTCAACGCATATAGATAAGTCAGCTGTAATTGCCCCAAATGTTGTAATAGAAGATAGTGTTATTATTGGTGCTCAAAGCGTAATTAACGCTGGTAGCATTATTAAATCTCATAGCATAATAGGCAATAACGTAACTATAGGTTGCAACAGTGTTATTGGCAGCACTGCATTTGCACCTTTTGGAGAAGATAAATTATTAAACTTACCTAGCTTAGGCTGTGTAGAAATAAATAATAATTGCTTTATTGGGGATTTTGTAAGTATTGCTAAAGGTATTTTAAGTAAAACTTCTTTAGACGAAAATTGTTTTATTGATAATATGACTCATATTGGTCATGACACTAGCTTAGGTAAAAATGTTATAATTGCAGCTCAAAGCGGTATTGCAGGTTTTGTTAGAATAGAAAACGATGTTACTGTTTTGGGACAAGCTGGTATAGGGCCTTTTGTTGTTATTAAAGAAAAAGCTAAAATAACTGGTGGAAGTAAAGTTTTTAGCAATGTGCCTAAAAATAGTATTTACTCTGGTTATCCCGCTATAAAACATAAGGATTTTTTGCGCTTATCGGCTTATAAAAAAAGAAAGTAAAATATGTATAGTTTTGAAGATATAAAAAAAGCTTTGCCTCATAGATATCCATTTTTATTAATAGACAAAGTCTTAGAGCTTACTGAAACCTCTATTTTGGCTATTAAAAATGTTTCTGGTAATGAAGAATATTTTAATGGTCATTTTCCTGGTCTTTCTGTGATGCCTGGTGTATTACAAGTTGAAGCTATGGCGCAAGCGTCTGGACTTATTTTAGCCCTTAATAAGCAATTTGATGCTCAAAATGAAATGGCATTTTTTGCAGGCATAGATGAAGTAAAGTTTAAGCAAATGGTAAAGCCTGGAGATCGCCTTGAAATTACCGCTAAAATTATTGCTCATAAAAAGAATGTTTTAAAAACGCAAGCTGAGTGCAAAGTAGAAGGCAGTATTGTTTCTCTTGCAACGTTGGTTTTAGTAATAAAAAATGTATGATTTGGGAGTCGTCAAATGGAACTATCATCAATTGAACGCATAATGAATGAACGTCGCCAAAAAGCGTTAAAATTAAAAGAGCTAGGGTTTAATCCTTATGTAAATGGCTACACTCCTAGTATTGATAATAAAAGCTTTATTGAAAAATATGATAAATTTAGCAAAGAAGAGTTATTAGAAGTTCAAGATAGTTTTAGCATTGCTGGCAGAGTAATGTCTGTGAGAAGCATGGGCAAAGCGGCTTTTATTATTGTTAAAGATGCTAGTGCAAGTTTGCAAGTTTTTTTGCAAAAAGAGCATTTGTCTGAAAATGACTTTGCTGCTTTTAAGCTTCTAGATATGGGTGATTTCGTATTTGCCAGTGGCAAGCCTATGAAAACCAAAACAGGTGAGCTGTCACTAAATATAGATAATTTTAAAATTTTAACTAAAACTTTGCGGCCATTGCCCGAAAAATGGCACGGTTTAACCAATGTGGAAGAGCGTTATCGCCATAGAGAGGTAGACTTAATAGTTAATGATAAAGCTGCTTGGATATTTAGAACTCGTTCAAAAATTATCAGGTATTTGCAGAATTTTTTGGATCAAAGAGGCTTTATCGAAGTTGAAACGCCTGTATTAACCGATATTGCTGGTGGGGCAGAAGCAAAACCATTTTTAACTCATCATAATGCTCTTTCTGAAGATTTGTGTATGAGAATTGCTACAGAGATTCCTTTAAAGCGTTTGATCGTTGGTGGTATGGAAAAGGTTTACGAAATAGGGCGTATGTTTCGTAATGAAGGTGTTAGTACTAAACATAATCCTGAATTTACCAGCATAGAGTTTTATCAAGCCTATGCTACCTATGAAAATTTTATTGAGCTTACTCAAGAATTTTTCAAAGGCTTAGTTAAGCATATACACGGTACTGATAAGCTTGAATATCAAGGTCATATACTAGATTTTTCAAAGCCCTTTAGAAAAGTTCCTATTGCGCAATTAGTAGCGGAGCATTTAGGTTTTGATGAAAAAAAGACTAAAGAACTTATAGGTATTACTTCGGTTAAAGAAGCGCTAAATATTACTCATAAAAAATTAGTTAGTGAAGAAGAAGCTGTAGTTCTTTGTCTAAAAGATCTTAATGTTGAGGAAATGAATAGCATTTTGCCAGAATTTTTAGAAGAACCAGCTCATTCACACATGGATTTAATATCAGTAGCTAAAAAAATTGTTAAAACTAAAGATTTTAGTGATGTGCTAGTGATGGGTGAAAAAATCGATAAAGCTTTAAGTTCAGAGCGAAGAAGAAGCTTGGCACTAAATTTGCTGTATGGCGTGTTTGATCACCAAGTAGAGCAACATATTATTCAGCCGACATTTATTACAGATTTTTGTGTATCAAATAGCCCACTTGCTCGCAAAAGAGATGGTGATGAAGCTGTGGTTGATAGATTTGAATTAATCATTGCTAAAATGGAAGTGGCAAATGCTTTTTCAGAACTCAACGATGCAGATGATCAAAGAGAGCGCTTTGTAAGGCAAGCGCAAATGAAGTTTATGGGTGAAGAAGAAGCCTGTGAGGTGGACGAAGCATTTTTGCACTCGCTAGAAGTTGGTATGCCGCCAGCCGCTGGGCAAGGAATAGGAATTGATAGATTGGTTATGCTTTTAACTAATAGTGCGTCTATTAGAGAAGTTATTCTATTTCCTAAAATGAAAAGAAAATGAACATAAGCGAAATATTTTTTCAGTCATCATTGGTCAATATTATTATATTTTGCTGGATTGTATGCGGCATTTATAATGTACAGATTTTACTTCGTTGCCACTGTAAAATATATATAGCAGTATTAAGCAGTTTATTTTTTGCGCCTTTAGCTTTTTTATTGTCTTTTAGTTATGAAAGCTTAGTTAAAAAAAATATGCATAAAACAAAAATTCCTGTTCTTTGGCCAATAGTATTAGTTTCTTTTGTTTTTATGAGTATTTTTTATGTTTTATTTGTAAAAATAAATTTAATTAAAAATTACACTGAACAATTGCCCTTAATTTTAGCCATTTTTAATATGTTATTGGGCATTATTTTTGGTGTTTTTTTAGCGATTTGGTTGAAAAAAGTCTCATTTTTTGAAAGCACCATAGTAGTTTTTATTATATCCTTAGGAAATTTATTCTTAAAAGATTGGGCCGAACAGGTTTTTTCTTATGGCACATCTTCGGCCTATTTTGTTGTATTAATAGTTTCTTTGTCATTTTTACTTTTATTATTTTTAAGTTTGGGTGGCGCACTAGGTTATTTATTTTTTGGTGAATCTAGGTTTAATCCCAAAATAAGCTATGAATTTTTTATTGGATTACGATTTTTGATGAGCAAAAAAAGCTCTGAAGTAGTTTCTTTAATAAGCATTATTTCTGTTGTGGCCGTCATGATTTCTTGTGCAGGCATGATAGTAGTGATGAGCGTTATGAATGGTTTTAGTGATAGTTTGCGTTCAAAGATATTAGGGGCCAACGCCCACTTAATGGTTTTAAAATATGGTAATGATTTTAGCGAATATAACAAAATTATTGATCAAACCAAAAATATTGATGGTCTTTTAAGTGCCATGCCTTTTATCTTAAAAGAGGGGCTGGTTTCATCAGATAAAAATGTATCAGGAGCCATGATCATTGGTATTGATGTTGATGCCCTTTCAGAATCTTCTCATTTATTGCAATATGTTAGTAAGGAAAGCTTGGCTAATATAAAAGATCCAACCAAAATAAAGCTTCTTCGTAAGTCTAGTGATGATAAAGAAATCTATTCGGGAGTTATTGTTGGCAAGGAAATGGCTCTAGATTTAGGTTTGTTAGTGGGTGACTTGATTAATTTTATTAGTCCAGCTGGTGACATTGGCCCCACCGGTATTATACCACGAGCTAAAACTTTTAGAGTTGCTGGCATGTTTAAATCAGATATGTACGAATATGATTCTAAGTTTGCTTATATGTCTATTAAAGATGCCCAAGACTTTTTTAATTTTAAAGAAAATGTTTCGGGAGTTGAGTATCGCTTAAAAGATTTAAAACAGACTCGCGCAATTGCTAAAGAAATTGATGAAAAAATCGGTGGCTATCCTTTTTATGTAAGAGATTGGATACAGATGAATAAAAATATTTTTTCAGCATTACAGCTTGAAAAAATTGCTATGCTCATAATTTTAGCTACGTTGATTTTTATGGCTAGTTTATTAATTTTAGTAACATTAATTATGGTGGTAATAGAAAAAGGTAAAGATATTGCTATTTTAAAAAGTATGGGTGCAACAGACCCTTCTATTATGAAAATTTTTGTAACCTATGGTTTGTCTGTAGGGACTATGGGCGCATTTTTAGGTGGGCTTTTAGGTATTTTGCTTTGTAAATTAGTAGAAAAAATAGGTATTACTATTGACGCTGATATTTATTATTTTTCAAGTATACCTGTTCTTCTTGATTATTGGGAAGTAGCCCTAGTGATATTTGCAGCAATTATTATAAGCTTTTTGGCGACAATTCCCCCATCATTATTTGCTGCAAGATTAAAGCCGGTGGAAGGTTTACGCTATGATTGAGATAAAAAATTTAAGCAAATCTTACTTTTTAAACAATAAAGAGATACCGGTTCTTAAGAATATTTCTTTGTCTATTAAATCTTCTGAAATGATATCTATCACAGGAACTTCAGGAGTAGGTAAAAGTACTTTTTTGCACGTGTTAGGCACACTAGATGCACCAACTTCGGGCAGTATTACTTATGATTCGCAAAATATACTAAATAAGCCAGAAGCACAAATCGCTGATTTTAGAAATAAAAATATTGGTTATGTATTTCAGTTTCATCACTTATTATCAGAATTTACTGCCTTAGAAAATGTTATGATGCCCCTTTTGATGGCAAGACTAAGCTCTCAAAAAGCAAAATTGTTAGCTCAAGAAGTACTATCTTTTACAGGATTATCTCATAGATTTGATCACAAGCCAGGAGAGTTATCTGGTGGTGAACAACAAAGAGTGGCCCTCGCTAGGGCACTCGTTGCAAAACCAAAAATTTTATTAGCCGATGAACCAACAGGCAATTTAGATGAAACCACTGGTGAAGAAATTATTGATTTAATACAAAGCTATAATAATAAATTTGGTTTAACAGTAGTGCTGGTTACTCATAACCAAAAAGTAAGTGATAAGTTTGTAAGCAAGCTTGTTCTAACCAAAGAAGGCTTTGTTAGAAATTAAATTTAACGTTTTTTATCTCATTCCTACGTACCCAAAGGTCATATTTTTCCTAGAGTGCATCGAGGAAAGCTATAAATACCAACAGATTTGTCCAATTTGCAGAAGCGAGATTGCTGAAAAAAAGTAAATCGAGAAGATTAAATCCTATAACAAAAGTTATGTTAATCTAAGTGATAATGAAAACCCTTTATTATCTGTTTTTAATTATAATTTTACAATAACGATTGCCCTGTTGACCAATCAAAGTCAGAATCTTTACAAATACTGATATTTTCACGCTGAATATCAGTTGTTATACCACAATTTCTTCTATTAGCGCCTGCACATTTTAAAAATTCTGGTCCACATTTTAGTTCGTCACATAAAAAACATCGCCGCATTAAGTTATTGGAATTACTTAAAAAAGCGAGCAAACAAATACTTAAACAATTTTTTTTAGTGCATTTCATATTATTAAGCCAGCATTCAAGGCACTCAGGACTCAAATTAACTTTCTTTTGCATACACTTTTTAACTTTTTCTTGCCCACTAAAGGGTTTAAGCAAGTGTAGGCTACAATTTCTACTGATATTTGTTAGTGTATGTCGCGTGTCATAATAAATTTTTATATCATCAATATTTGAGCAAGCCCCACAATAACCACAATGCATAACTTGCTTATTATTTTTGTGAGCTTTTTTAGCAGAAGAAAAATTATTCAAATCAGAAGTGCAAACGGTATTATCTGCGTTAAACTTGCTCGCAAAAATAAAAAAAATAACAATAATTTTTAAAATAAAATTTATATTAAGACAGACAATTTTAAATTTCATAGAAACCTCTTATACGGTTCCTTCAACCTAAAATTTATTATGAATATTTCGCAAAAGCTGTTAAGTCTATTTTCGAAAATAATTTAATTTTTTAACTGTATAATATCATAATACTTAACCTGAGCTTTGCTTAAGCGATAAAGATTTTATTAAGGTTTGAAGGTATTTTTAGAGTAGGTTTTTTAGGGCTCATCTGATAACAAGTTAAACCTGCTAGAAGGTTTACTAAAAAATTCATAGGACTACGATGCCGGGTATGCTCAATCTGGCACTCATTTTTTAATTTGTCATTTATTGTTTCTATTATAAATCGCTTTCTAAGCATGATTTTATCAAACAAAGGCATGAGTT
Source organism: uncultured Myxococcales bacterium (assembly GCA_964493205.1). Classification (GTDB taxonomy): domain Bacteria; phylum Myxococcota; class UBA727; order UBA727; family JABDBI01; genus CAZBMJ01. Next base: position 34,671 of record CAZBMJ010000007.1, on the reverse strand, counting down.
TATTTTTCATATTTTTTTTAATCGTTGTGATTAAGCTTAAGCCCTTAGAACGTAATTTTTCTGATAGTGAACTTGAAAGATAGCCCTTGTCACCAAATAACTTTCCGAATATATTTTTTACCATTTTTGGCACTGCTTGCCTATCATCAACATTGCCTTTGGTCACTTTTACAGATAAAAGTTCTCCTCGATCATTTGTTATCAAATGTACTTTAAAGCCAAAAAACCAACCCATGGTACTCTTGCCACGTTCTGCTAAGCCCAAAAAAACCTTGTTTCGCATTATTCTGCGATTGTGGCATACATTTATCGATGTTGAATCTATAATGGATATGCCACTGCACTTTCCAAAGCTTGACTTCAAGAAGCTTGCTATTGGCATTAAAACTCGTGGCATTAACTGTATAAAGCGAGAGTATGAGATGAGAGTAGGGAATTCTTTTCTTAAGTATCGGCAAACATGTTCAATATAATAGTGTTTGAAATTTTTATAACCAGAGTAATGAAAATATACAATGATAGTAGCCAGTTCACTTGTGGACAATGAACCTGTTCGATTTCGAGGTTTTTTTTTGAGGCAAATAGCCTTAACCGGGTTGAATTTTTGTGAATTTAGGAAATCATCGATGGAGCAGAAAAGTTCTGTTAACATAGGACCTTCTTTGAATTTATTTTTGTCAAAAAACTTCAACGGTCCTATGTTTTTAACCATTCCTTAAGCTCTTTTTTACAAATCCTTAAGCAAAGCTCAGGTTACTTATATGCCGTTAATTCTTTATTTTTCCAGCGTTTTTGCATTTCTGCAAGCTCTGACCATTGAAAAGAATCAGTAATTTCATTAGCAATATTATCAAAAACCCAATTATTGTCTATGACTCCTTCCCAATGTAGCTGGTATAGGTTATCCCATAAAAGAAGTGTATCGGTTTCATCTATTTTTTGATTAAATTGATGCTTATACCATAAAAGAAAAGTCTTTTTATCATAAGATTCAATTTTGGTTAAACATGAAGAGCTATTTATTACATGTTTAAATAAAATAGTTTCACTATCCAGACAAGACAAATAATCTTTACTGGAAACAATTCTATTTTCTATACTAATTTTCCTATAAGGTTCAATTAAATTTATAGAATCAAAACCTCTATAAAAATAATAATTATTTGGTCTTAGATTAGATAAGTGGTTTTTTAACATTTTTCTAAAATCGAAAAAATTTTCATATATGTAATCCAGATAGAGATGCTCTAAAAATTTCTTTGATTGATTCTTATTAAAAAAATCGAAAACATGTCCATCAAATAATAAGGCCACATGATGGAGCCATATTGTATTTGGTAAATAAGTTTCTTCATATGAAAAACTTTTTTGTAAAGGACGCATTACTATTACTTGTGTTTTGTTAAAATCTTGTTCTGTAAGTATAGTTTTTAATTTTTCAACTAAATTAAAAATATTAACATGACATTCCTTGTGTAAATGCAAATCATTCATTGTTAATTCAATCTCATCATAGATATTTTTATTTACGCTAGATTCTTCTGCAGCTAGACAGGTAATAGAAAAAAAAATTAATACAAATATGTGGTGTATTTTTAATGTAAAATGTTTCATAATAAAAGAATATTATTAATTGATTTTTATAAGTCAATACACTGTTTTTAATTTCTTTTAATGAATGATTTTAAAATATATTTATTTGTGCCAAATTAAAAATCTTTATATGTAGCTATTATCACCTGGTTTAAATATCTCAACTAAAGCTATTTATTTTTATAATAAGAAGAGTAAAAAATTAGCATGAAAATATTACATAAAAATCAATCAATAGAGCGAAATAATAGCAACGTATGCGTTGTAACTGAATACCCGGCGGTAGATCAAAATTTTGATTTTGCCATAGTAAATATTTCAGGCCGTTATCCCAATGAACAACGTGCAGTAAACACTCAATGCAAAGAAATGGCGTATGTCCAAGAGGGTATAGGTAAAGTTGTGGTCAATTGTGTAGAATATTCACTTCATGCTGGAGATATTGTTTTAATCGACATAAATGAAAGATTTTATTGGGAAGGAAATTTAAAACTATTTATTTGCTGTAATCCTGCTTTTGATATCAATCAGCACCAACTGGTTGAGTAAATTATAAAACTATAGGTAATATAATGCTTAAAACTCTTTTTGTTGCTTCTACTAATAATGGCAAAATATCTGAAATAAAAGAAACTTTACACAGTTTGGGCTATTCAAACATTAAAATTAGCTCTCTTGCAGAGTATCCAATCGCTGAACCTGATGAGCCTTATGAAACTTTTTTAGAAAATGCTATTCATAAAGCTCGTTATTATGGCCAACATACAATGCTGCCAACTCTTTGTGATGATTCCGGTTTATGTGTAGAAGCATTAGATAATTTTCCAGGAGTTAGAACTAAAGATTTTGCGCACGATTGTGGTTCGCTTGATGCAGCTTTTATAAAAATAAATAATTTGCTTGAGGGGAAAAGTAAAAAAGCTAATTTTCATGGTGCTGTAGCGCTTTACATTCCTCAAATTAATCAGTTATTTACTTACGAAGGTAAAACTTACGGACAATTTTGTTACCCTCCCAGGGGATTAGACGGATTTGGTTTTCATCCAGTTTTTATACCTGATGGTTTTAGTAAAACCATGGCAGAGCTAGGGCCCGAAATAGTAAAACAGCATATAAGTCAAAGAGTTAAATCAATAAAAGGGCTATTTGAGATTTTAAAAAATGAAAATATAGTTTATTAAAATTAGTTGCAAATAAATATTATATTGATAAATAAATAAGTTAATGGAGAAATATATGTTTAACTATTTATTTAATATTCTTTTTTTACTTGTTCTTTCTGTCCCTGTTTATAGTTTAGATGAAGAAGTGTCTTATCTTAATGAAAATACAAACATATCTATTGCTGGAATATTAACCCTGCCTGAAAGTAGTAATGTTCCTTTTCCAGCTATTGTGTTAATCGCCGGATCGGGTCAAACAAATCGAAATACTGGCGAACCATTTGAATTATTAGCCAAAAGATTTTCTAAGCTTGGTATTGCGGTACTTAGATACGATAAACGTGGCACAGGAGCTTCAACTGGTGATTATTTATCAGCTACAACAAAAGACCTAGCCGATGATGTGGAAGCGGGTATAAAGTTTTTAAGGAGCAGAGAGGATATAAATCCAAAAAAAATAGGTCTTTTTGGTCACAGCGAAGGTGGGCTTATTGCTTCTATGATAGCAGCGTCTAATAAAGAGATTGCTTTTTTAATTTTATTCGCTACACCGGCACTAAATATGCTAAAACTTGCTGAACTTCGCAAAATCTCTATGTTTAATAAGCTTAAAGAATTATCTATATTAACTGAACAAGATGCTGAAAATTATAAAGAACTTGATAAAAAAATCACTGAAGAAATTTTAAAAAATAAAAATATAAGCGATGGCGATGCTTTAGAAGAAGCAAAAAAGTTAGCCACGGTTTTTTTTAAAAACAAAGGAAAAACCCAAGATGAGGCAAATCTTGAGTCTAAAGACTTTCTTAGTGAATACGAAACAAACACAAGCTTTATCTGGTCTCGCTTTATGTTAAATGTTTACCCTGCCAATTATTTAAAAAAAATAACAACTCCAATTTTAGTTGTGTATGGAGAGTTTGATAGCCTTGTCCTCCCACACTTAAACCTTCCAATAGCAACCAAAGCTCTTGAAGAATCAGGTAATCAAAACGTAACAATAATGACCGTAGAGGGTATAGGTCATCAGTATAGTGAAATCACTGAATTTATTGATAATTTTAAACCTAAAGAACCCAATGAAAAATTATTAACTATTTTTGATGATTGGCTTGTAAAAACCAAATAGTTTTAAAAGTAAGCTTTATAAACCCATAATTTTTTCTATGCTTGTAAAACTTAATTGTAAAATTTCTGCTAATTTTTCTTCAGTAATAGTAGGATTTGTTTCCAGAAATTTTACTTTACTTAAAAAAAGTTCCCTTTCATGAGAACTCGGCAGTTCGCAAATAGTTAATCCATTATCATCTTGAATTATCATATGGCCGCCATTATCACTCAATATATTAGGGTTTTTGATCTTTGTTTCTTTTTTAATAACAAGATCAAGAGACCAAATATGAGTGGAAAAAAATAAACTAATTAAACAAAAAAATGACATTTTTTTCATAGGGACATCCTAGTAAAATTTTCTACTAAGATAAGTCAAGGAATAGATAAAACTGTTAATAAAGAAATTTATTCCTTTTAAGTTTACAATCCTCCAATTTTCATACGTCTCAAAATCATGCTTGCTTTCTTTTTTATAGCGTTTTGTTTTTCTATACTGAACTTATTCCAAGCGCTATAAACGTAGGGTAGGCGTTGGTTATGCTCTAATTTATCTCGATTGCGAGCAAGAAAATCCCAATAAAGTGCATTAAAAGGGCAAGCTTTTTCATCAAGCATATCATTAGGCTTATAAAAGCAGTTATCACAAAAATTGCTCATCTTATGAATATATTTGCCGCTTGCAGCATAGGGCTTACTGCCAACAATACCTCCATCAGCAAAAAGAGCCATACCAAGGGTGTTGGGCATTTCTACCCATTCATAAGCATCACTATAAACTGCTAGATACCATTCTTGTACTTCTTTAACATCTAAACCTGCGATAAGTGCAAAATTTCCTGTTACCATTAAACGCTGGATATGATGAGAGTAAGCATGCTCTTTTGTATGCGATACCGCTTCCGCAATACAGTTCATATTTGTTTTGGCCCCCCAATAAAAATCAGGTAAAGGAGTTTTAGCATTAAAATAATTTAAATCAGCATATTGAGGCATTTTTAGCCAATAAATACCACGTATATATTCTCTCCAACCCAGAATTTGCCTGATAAAACCTTCAGCAGAATTAAGAGGCACTTTACCAGTTTTATAAGCGTTATCTGCAAGTTGGCAAATCTCTAAGGGTAATAAAAGTCCTGCATTGATATAGGATGATAATAGTGAATGATTAAGATAAGCTTCTCCTTTCACCATGGCATCTTGATAATCGCCAAAATTAGGGAGAATACGATGTATAAAATCATAAAGTTCTATGAGTGCTTGTTCACGTGTAACAGCGTAATAAAATGGCTCTAACATACCAAAATGATTAGAAAATTTTTCATTTACCATTTTTAGTACTTCTTTTAAAATAAGAGACTTTTTATGACTAATGCGCTTGGGTGATTTAAGGTTTTTTATGGGTGGCTTACGATTTTCTTTGTCATAGTTCCATTGACCCCCAATAGGAGAATTTTTTGACTCCATCAATATTTGATATTTTTTGCGCATTTCTCTGTAAAAATACTCCATTTTTAATTGTTTCTTCCCATCAGCCCAATCTTTAAAGTCAGAAATTGTACAAAGAAAACGATCATCAGTGCGAATTTCCACAGGAACGTCTAGTAATGGTCCCCAAGAATCAACCATGGTTTTCAGGCGATATTCACTTGGCTCTGTGACTATGATTTGCTTTACTTTAAGATTGTGTGATATACGCAAAATTTCTTTAGTTAAATTACCTGTGTTAGATGGATCCATCAGTTTTACGTAATGAACCTGATAGCCTTTGGATTCAAGTTCAGCTGCAAAATGACGCATAGACGCAAAAAGAAAGGCAATTTTTTTTGGATGATGTTTCACATAACTGGCTTCTTCCATTGCTTCACATAAAAAAATAATATCTTCTTTGTCCATATCAGTTAATGAAGAAATAGAATGTGATAATTGATCTCCAAAGATAAATCGCAACTTTTTCATCTTTTTGTTCCTATTGAAAAACAGCATTTATTAGATTATATGAATAATACTTTATTTTAATATTTATTATCTATGGAAATATTTTTATGTTTTACTTGTTTTTTGCTATCTTTATAAATCTAATTTCATGCACTTTGCCAGTACAAGCTAATAATACTTATTGTTTTAATGTAATATCACCGACTGACAACACCCCCAAAGAGATAGAAGATAAAATCAATCAATTATTATCAAAAACGGAGGATGAAGATTATTTCATCGACATAGACAAGCATCAAGAATCTCTTCATATAGAACTTTATTTAAAAATGGATATTTCTAAAGGTTACAAAGAAATAAGAAATTTATTAAATCAAATATATCCAAATATTAGTTTTATATTTTTAAAATTTTCTAATTTTAATCAAAATTTATCTTTTGAAGAATTAAAATATTATAACTTTGTTTTATTTAAAGTTAAAAACTATCCCAATAATACTAAACTATTCGAGGACAGTCTTAAACAAAATCTTGCTTTATCTAATTATGAATACCTTTATGACCCCCAAGAAGATTCTTACGATTACTTCATAAAAATTAATAATTTTAGCTTAGAAAATGTTCAACAGTTATCTTTTTATGATCTCATAGAGCATGAATATGAATACTATAAAGATGCATATGATATTTATCTATTATATAGATATAATCATAAAAAAGAATTTAACTTAGAGCTTTATACTTACAGCGGAAAAAAAGCACTTAATATTTTTTCTGAAAAAAAAAGAGATTTACAATATGCAGGGTTAATAAGTAAAAACGATACAATATTTATAAAGAATCTTGCTAAACAATTTAATGGCGACCGCCATTTAATTCATCATTTATATAACACCTATAAAAATAATCTTTCTATTGCCCATGTGAGAGCTCTGCGAGGGCATTTTATGGAAAAAAATGACAAAGATATTCAAAAGACTCTAAAAATTCTTCTTCAAGATATACTTATAAATTCTCCCAGTATGCCTTATGAGGAGTTGGAGTTTTCTCTTAACATCCTTCATGAACTTTTGGCATGTAGTCATTTTTTATCAGAGAGGTGGAATGACATATTTTTTATTAATAAAGAAAGAGGGCAATATTATTTTAATTACTTATTTATAAAAAATTGCCTAGAACAAACACTTAAAATTCCAGTGAAAACTTACTGTGAAGTTATGTTAAATGAAGAAAATTTAATTTTATTGCTGAATAAACGTGGCTCTTATCATATAGCTCCTCTTATACGCATCGTAAATCAAAATAAAATATACTGGGTACTCATGGAAACTATTGCCCAGTCTGATGCATGGTTTCTCAACTCTAATTTTGAAGATTTTTTTATATGTTTAAAAAAAATGATAGAAAATGATCAACAAACATATCCTGAAAAAGAAGTAAAAGGCTATTTAAACAGGGTGAAATTACAAAAAAGTAATTATTTATGTGAAGTTTTTGCCTATGCTAACTCTCTGGCAGTAGTTAATAATTTAGATCAATTTACTACTTTTCTTGATGAGCATACAACAAAAGAAAATATTGTTGAACTTTATTCTTTACCTTATTTTATTATCAAATATTATCAGGGTACAAGTAATCTGGATTTGATTACGCATAATAAAGAAACTAAAATGGTTCTTGAGCGCATGATGTTGATTCACAAGGATAATGATGAGCCAAAAGAGAAAAAAATTAATGCTGCTATATTGCTTCAGAGCTTCAATATCATGAATAAAGTTATTAGCCAAATTGAGTATAATTTAACTCAACCCTATTATACTGACTGTATGATGTATTATGTTGACTCAGATACATGCTTTCCTTAAAAGGTAAATAAACTCTTTATTTCATCATGAGTCCATCAAAATATTGTTGTTATTATCTAGTGTTATTTTTATAGTTTTAGGGCTGTTCTCAATTGATTGATTTTCAGTTTTTTGCAAAACATTAATTAATTTTTCTGCGGATAATACATCAAATTTATCAGTCGCAAAACTTGCAGGAGCAAAAGAAAAAAACAAAGCACTTGCCAAAAAAAAATATAATTTCATAATTTATTCCTTAATTCGTTTAATCATATATCTATTTAATAATGGGGGCATATTTATACGTACATTGTCGTTAGCTCCCAGGTAGCATTTTTCAAGATGGTACTAAACAAGTAATTTAAAACGGTGGGTTTATAAAAAACGAATACCTTGATAGTCCCATATGTTATGAGTTTTTACTTTTGAGAGGTATTATGATTAAGGCAATCTTGACAGTCTTTCTTTTTTTTTATGTTTTTTTTGCACATAGTAGTAATTGGATGGGTTCAAAAGAAGAAATCTTTAATACTGTAAAAAATAGTAACGATGAACCAGCTTATCTCAAATTACTTATGGAAGAGCTATCCACAAAATTGGCTAGCTTTATTGAAAGAAAACAAGTTAGCTCGCCCAGAGAAAAATTAGCCTTGTTGATCATAATGAATGCTTATTTAGAATATGTTTGGTCTATAGTTGATGGAGCTAAGTTTGCATTTGCATCGCAGTACAACCTTATGTACCCTGGTAAGGGTTTTTACAGCCGTTTAGTCCAATATCATGATTATCCAAGCTGGTTTGATGAGCGTTGGAAAATATTGGCAAAAGAGAGCGATTCGAACACCAGAAATACTATGGCATTGTTTGGTGCAAGAGAGGCTACTAAAAATGCCACAGATTATTGGAATGAGATACGAAATATTAAACATGGATTTAATAGGGAGATCGATAATAACCATAGCAATGCTGTCGATATTGCTGTTATGATACTACACCTTAAGGCTGGTCCAATGGAAGATTGGAGTACCAATTTGGCCCTGACAATAGGGAGACTGAGTGTTAGATTGACAGAATGGAAGGCTCAAAATGAGCGTCTTGTAAGCGCAGATTCTATGTTTGAGGTTATGTATAAGGCTATAAGGGCAGAGATGCCTGACTTCCCAAAAGGCAACCCATTTAATAATCAAAATTCCTGGCTTGAATTCAGAGAAAAGCATTTTGGTCACTTATCGTCAAACACAATGATTAATCCTTGGCTCGTGCAATTCGATCGCCTTATGCTTTCTGGAAAGTTATAAAAAGTAACTAGATAGATTATTAAAGAAATTAATCTAGATCAAATACTTGCATAAAGCATGCTAAGTACTTATAATGGTACTTAAAGAGGTACTTAAATGAATCCTGTAAGCTATTCAGAATTACGGAAAAATCTTAAAAAAATCATGGAACAATCAGCAGATCGGCATGAACCAGTGATTATAAAACGCCCAAAAGGTGAAACCATGATTTTATTGCCTCTTTCAAGTTATGAATCTCTCAAAGAAACTGCGTATCTACTTTCCAATGAAGCTAATGCAAAGCATTTACGAGCTTCTCTTGAAAGCCTTAAGTCAGGTCAAACATTAGAACAAAAACTGATCGATTCATGAATTTAAAATTTACCAAAGAAGCATGGGAAGACTATTTATTTTGGCAAAAAAATGACAAAAAAATTCTTAAGCGCATTAATGAACTAATTCGTGACAGCATGCGCTCACCATTTGATGGCTTAGGCAAGCCTGAGCCCCTTAAATTTGAGCTAAGCGGATTTTGGTCAAGACGTATAGACTTAGAACATCGCCTTATATATCGTATGACTGATAACACAATAGAAATTATTTCTTGCCGTTTCCATTACAACTAACTTTGCTTACTAAGCCCACAAGCCTTATTGGACTTTCAGTGCAGCCTTTGCTTTTTATGGGAAATGCCATAATAAAGCTATTGTTAATTGGCAAACTGTCTAAATTAGCCGCATTTTCAATAATATATTTGCCTGCGCCTAGAATAGTTTCGTGAACTAAAAAGCCATTTTTTGGAGCATCTGGCGACAAAGTATCAATTCCAATGCCAACAATATCTTTATCTACCAAATACTTGGCTACTTCGCCTGATACTGAAGGAAAAACATGATTATTATGATATTTGCGGGGTTCTGACCAAAACTTTTCCCATCCTGTTTTAAACATCACAAAGCTTTTAGCGAGTACCTCACTTTTTATATCGTTCATACCAATAATATAGTTTTCATGAGCTTTGTCAGACACATCAATAACAATACAGGGAGCTAGAAAATTATTAATATCTAGTTCATCAATAGTTCTTCCACCCACTATACAATGAGCAGGTGCATCCATATGAGTTCCAACACCTGCATGCATCTTTAGTTGCTGAACACGAAATTTTGTATTAGTTGTACACTGTTCATAATCAAGTTTTATCTCATGACTAAAAGCGCATCCACCAGTCCATGAAGGGATAGTTGGGTCAAGAGTATGAGTTAGATCTACTATTTTATAAGGAAAAGACATAAGTTATCCTTTTTTAATCGCAAGTAATTTGGATAAGTGGAGGTGATCGGATTCTATTTTTGGCCTATTCCTACGTGCCGTCGCCTTGTGCGCGGCATCCAGAAAACTAATTCCTAAAGTAAAAAATGATGTGAAAGAATAAGAAGTATTGTATGCAAAGTATTTGGAATATTCAATTGCAACTAGTGGCAAATAAAACTTTGATATCATCTGATTAAACTCTTCAACTAAATTTAGTTTTCATTCTCTACACTAAATTGTAAAGGTTAATTTTCTGGATGCCGCGCACAAGGCGACGGCACGTAGGAATGGGCCAAAAATAGAATCCGATTACCTCCACTTGCTTTAAATTCTTAAGCTGCTTTGGTTATAGTACCCCCCTGAAAAGAACCATTAACCAATTTATGGAAGAAAAAGCCCTATTAAAGACTAATAATGGAATTAGATTTATAGATAATAACTTTCTTTTAAATGCTCAGGCTCGTTGAGAGTATTATAATCAACAAGAATTTCATCGCCAGCTTTGATATCTGTAATACTATAAACTGAACGAATTTTCATGTCGCTAATAGTTTGTTCTATACTTAAGCTTTCAGCATTTCGTATAACGGCCTTATTCATAATATTTGGTTTATCAGAGTGATTGATAAACCAGCCTATCTCCATGCGGTCAAAACGTTCTGGTCCAACCACTTCTTCATCGTTTAAATAAATGCAATATTTAAGTAAATCGTGTGGTACATCTTTGGTTTTTAGAACTCTTAGCTCAAAAGGTATAGGAAGAATAAGTGTATTGGCAGGAATATCATGAGTAGCAAAGACACCCACACCGCCTAATACTGAAGGCCTAAGAATAAGTGAAAATTCAGACCATGGCATATTTATTTTCCTGATATGGCTGAGTCGAACGGACTTTGATTTGAATCTCTTTCAGGATCGGTAATAAATTCTAAAGCTTTAGCTTTTTGTTCACTAGTTGACTCAAACATCGTACGTTCAATAAGTTTATAACTACCAAAACCAGGCTTACTAACTACATCATAAATCTCAATAGTGACAGGCTTTAAAGAGTTTGATTCTCTTTGTTTAAAATCGGCAGAATCCCAAAAGCCTCCCATTGGTTTATTTTTGTTCAGAGAAATAAAGCGCACAGGGCTATTTAATCTTAATTGATAGTGAAGGTTCCACATCAGTTCAGGAATATCAATAAACGCATCAATAGCTATAATCATGTCCAAAGTGGGTAAATTAGCGGGCTCATTTTTGCCAGGTTTTATAATTTCTACTATTGAGCTTGTATTATAGATTTTATCAAGGTTACTTATAATGATTTTAAATTCATCAATAGCTTGGTGGTGCTTTTCAAAAAATGGCAAATATGGTTTTTTATTATTTTTTGCCCAATTCCAAAAATGATAACTTTTCCAATTTTCAGGTATACTTTCAGGATTATTACCTAAATATAAAGCATTTTCTTTAAAATCTTTATCTCCATAAAATATATACGCATAGTCAATCAGATAAATTTTGAGATTTTTGCCACTAGCTAAAATATTAGCTAACGCTGTTAATTCATTGAGTAAAAAGCCTGAACCTATGGCTAAAACACTAACAATTTCTTTGTTTAAATTTACAGCATTTTGTGCAACTTTTTTATCAAATGCATAGCGTGAGGTGTTATCTGGATTTTCAAATAAGTTTCTATGGAGTGCTTTCATGCAATTACATTCTTTTAAATGAATAGCGTTGGTATTTTTTATTTCATTTTCTAAGCTTTTATAAATTTCAGGCCGATGTTGCACATGTGCACATGCTTGTATAAATAATAAAATAATTATGGCTATTTTATACATATTAATGGTTATTCAAATAAGCAACATCAATAACAGTTCTAGGCATTGAAACACCTGATGTACTTTGAATTTTATTAATAAATGGATATACCCAAGTAAATGCTATAGCTTTATTGGGTGAATATAAACCTTCGCCTTTGTATCCTTGTAAAACTCCTACCAACAGCCAAGTAGCTCCTTGTTTTAGCATTAGTGGACCACCAGAGTCTCCTCCATATGACTGAATTTCTGTAGTTGGTAAAACCCATTTACGAATCTTTGTTCTTAAAGGTTCAGCATAATTATTAGCATTGGTTTTTATGGTTGATCTTTTGGTCCATGTTCTTGAGGTATAGCCATATGAGTAAAGTTCTATGTTTTCTTTTAATTCTTGTTTAGGCTGTTTTGTCCCGATCTCTACTGGAGGATAAGTATTTGGAACAGGCTTATTTAATAGGATAAAAGCTATATCTAAATAGTCGCCATCATCAATATCAGATCGCTGAAAAAAATTACTTATATCAGCCTTTACCCAAGTGCCATTTTTAGTAATAACACTTACACTTTCTGGGGCATATTGCTTATCGTAATCATCCCAAAAACAATGAGCGGCAGTTAAGACTATTTTTGGATCAACTAAAACACCAGTACAATGGCCAGCGGTACCTTTCATAGTGATTTTTGCCAATGGAATTTCTTTTAATCCATCAAGAGGACCAGCAGCAGGTAAGGGTGGATTAACAACTGGGGCCGTAACTGGATTTTCTGCAGGCTTACTTGGATCTGGTTTTGGATCAGGAGCTAGGCCTGTTGAAGTATTAGTAACCACAGGAGATAAATTATTATTGTTATTATTTGTTCCTGTGGGTTTTTCATTACAAGCAAATATAAACAATAAGCTTAAGCAAAATATATTTTTTAAACTTTTCATGCCACTTCCATTCTTTTATTAGCAAGTTTTTGAGCACCAAGCATACCGCAAGCGGCATCTATGTCATCACCGCGAGTTTTGCGAGTAAATACAGAAATATGTGAACGGTATAAAATTTTATGAAACATTAATACAACACTGTTATCAGGCTTTTTAAAAGGTGATAACGGGTGTTCGTTAAACGGTATTAAGTTAACTTTGCATTGGAAATCTTTTAATAACTCAGCTAGGCGCATGGCATCTTCTTTTGTGTCGTTAATACCTTTTAACAAAACATATTCAAAAGTTATGCGCTCTCTGACTTTTAGGGGAAATTCTTTGCAGGCTTGCAAAAGTTCTTCTATGGCCCATTTGTTATTTACAGGCATAACCATACTACGGGTTTGATTTTGAGTAGCATTTAAGCTCACTGCCAAATATACACCAGCAAGTTCTCCTAGTAATTTAATTTTTGGCACAATTCCAGAAGTTGAAACCGTAATACGCCTATGAGAAAAATCCATACCATCAGGGGAAGTGAGTAAATGAATAGCTTTTACTACGTTATCAAAGTTATGTAGTGGCTCACCCATACCCATAAAGACTATATTGTGAATAGGCTTTTCATTTTTTTTAAGCATTAATGCTTGCTGATCACCATTTTGCAAAACATCTTTTGATACTAAGTAGACCTGGCTTACAATTTCTGAAGCGGTTAAATTTCTGGTGAGTTTTAGGGCAGCAGTTGCACAAAAAGTGCATCCCATAGCACAACCTACTTGGCTAGAAATGCAAATAGAATGCCTACCTTCTTTGGCTGCATGAGGTATAAATACGCTTTCTATGCTGTGACCATCAAAAGTTTTAAATACATATTTTCTTGTACCATCAGAACTTACCTTAATTTGATCAAAATTTAAGGAATTAAAACTAAAGTTTTGTTGCAAATAATCTTTGATGGGCTGTTTGAGTGTGGAAATTTCAGCAAGATTACACCATTTTTTATGCAGTGCTAAAAATAATTGCTGAGAACGATATTTAGGTTCGTTAAGGCTAGCAAATACCGCATCTAGTTCTGCTGGTAGTAAAGATAATAAATCACTATTAGACATTACAAAAAAATCCTATTAAACAAAAACATAATAATTTTAACCAATTGGTTTATAAAAAATAGTGGGTTTTACCATGAATCTAAATAAATTTGCTCATAGAACACAATTCTTAGTTAGTTTTGGCTACTTAGGGCATAATTTTTATGGAGTACAAGAACAACCAAAGCTTAATACGGTGCTTGGAGCATTAAGAAAAAGAATAGAAACATCCAGCTCTCAACGCGCTAAAGCCTTAATGATATCAGCAAGAACGGATAGATTTGTTTCTTGTTTGCAAAATTACGCTACATTTTGGTTAAAAAATCCTATAGATTTGCAAGCGCTTATTTTAAACGTAGAAGCTGGGCAAAATGACGGTTTATTTGGTGTAAGTATTAAGGTAGTAGGCCCTCATGTAAATGCACGAGGCTGTTCTGCCAGCAAATATTATCGATATTCTATAATCGATGACTGTGATGCAGAAATTTTGACTGATCATGAACTTGCTTGGAGAATAGCGCCTAAATTAAGTTTGCAAAGCATGCAAGATGCTGCTCAAATTATAGAAGGAAAGCAAGACTTTAGCTCTTTTAGAGCTGCAGGATGTACTGCTTTTACGCCTATAAAAAATATATTTTACATAAAAATAGCACAAAGCAAAGCTGGTTATATATTTATTGATATAGAAGCTGATGCATTTTTACGAAAAATGATTAGAAATATTGTGGGCTTACTTGTTGAAGTAGGAAGCGGCTTAAGAAAAACCCAAGATATAAAAGATATTTTATTGCAAAAAAACCGTCAAGCAGCTGGAATTACTGCACCAGCTCTTGGCTTAATGCTTATGAAAGTTAATTTAAATATACTGTATTAAATTTAAGAAATAAAAATCAAAATATAATTATTGTTGACATAAAAATTTATTAATTATACTGATATTGTAATTAAATTAATTTTTAGAGTGTAATAATATGAATGCGTATAAATTTTTTTCTTTTATTTTTCTATTTTTATTTTTCAATAATATACTTTTAGCAGCTGGGTTTAAACAGGTTATTGTTTGCGAAAATAATATTATTTTTTCTTCTTTTTTAATTCATGATAACCCTGATAGTGCTGATGAAATTGAATTAAAAAATTTTGAAGATGAAGAAACAGATATTTATAGAAATTTTCTCATTTGTGAAAATAAGATTTGTAATTTAGAGCAAGCAGAAAAGTTATTTAATTTAATTTCATCAAGAAAGGATATTCCATTTGCCTACACAGATGATGGCTGTTTTGCTAGAGCTCATGTGATCGCTACTGATTTATTTAATATTGGTATTCAAACAGGAAAAATTTGGATTACTGGTGGAGATATAATAAATCCTTCTGATAATGGCTGTAAATGGGATTATCATGTAGCTGCGACCATTGGTGTTAATGTAGCTGATAACATTGAGACGTTAGTTATTGATCCTTCTCCTGCTAATAGGCGACTATTGACTATTGAAGAATGGCTTAACTTACATCAAATAAAAACATCTCCTAAAATAGTCTGCTATCCTCTACCTGCAAATAATTCCCAAGAAACAACCCTAATAAGTTTTTCTTCTCATTTAGCTTTTTATCCTTTTAAAATCGATTTGAGTAGCTCAGGCTTCTGATGTGAATCTAGATAATTTTAATAATATGGATTAATCAGAAGAAATTTCTTCATTAAATTGCATTATAATTTTTTGAGCTATTTCTTCACATTCTTCTTTGGTAGAAGATTCAACTAATAGACGAGCTTTCATTTCGGTTCCACTGTAACGAAATAATAGGCGACCATGAGCTTTTAGTTTATCTTCTGCTGATTTTATTAAAGAACTTGTTTTAGGTAGATCAATAAGAGGAATTTTTTTTGTTACGTTAATATTAAAAAGCATTTGTTGGCTTGGTATAAAAAAAGAACACATTTTAGACATGCTTTGTTTATTATTAAGCAATAGCGAAATAATTTTTAACGCAGACATAATACCATCGCCAGTAGTGCAAAATGGTTTGTAAATAAAATGTCCTGAATTTTCTCCACCAAAATTAATATCACTGTCATTCATTAAACGAGCGACATTTTTATCACCCACATCGCTTCTTAAAACTTTAATATCATATGGTATCAGAGCTTTATCTAGTGCGTTACTGCTCATTATTGTAGTGGCAATAAGATTATTTTTTAGTTTATTGCGAGTTTTAAGATCGATAGCAAGTAAGGCTATTATTGCTTCGCCCTCAATTTTTTCACCATTTTCATCAATAAAAATAGCTCTATCTGCGTCACCATCAAATGCTACACCTAAATCTGCTTTTAATTCTTTTACAACTTTTTGTAATGTGTGCGTATACTCACTGCCACAATTTAGGTTTATATTATTTCCATTTGGCGTAGCATTAATTACTGTTATTTCAAAACCAAATTGATTTAAAATTTCTGGAGCCAGTTCATATGCAGCGCCATTTGCACAGTCTATAACTATCTTTATATTTTTATTTTCAAATCTAAAAGAATCAAAAAGATGTTTTTTATAGTCTTTTATTAATTCTTTATTTTGAGTTATTTTAGCATTTGTTTGTTCGGCTTTATAGGATTCACTAAAAAAACAATGTTCGATAATATTTTCTGTATGATTACTTATCTTATGCCCATTGGTATCAAATATCTTTATACCATTATCACAAGCTGGGTTGTGGCTTGCTGAAATTTCTATACCAAAACAAGCATTAAATTTTTTAGTTAAATATGCAAGGGTAGCAGTAGGCGTAACACCTAACAAACAAGCATCTATCCCTACACTGTTTAGCCCTAAACAAAGGGCTTTTTTTATACTTTCGCCAGATTCTCTTGTATCTTGGCCAATAAAAACAGTTTTATGCTTACTTCTTATGGCAATTTTTCCTAAAATCTGCGCTAATTTAAACATGCTTTCTTCATTAAGAAGTAAACTGTTACTTGCGCCTCTAATACCATCGGTGCCAAACAGAGTTTGCTCTTTCATAACCTTCACTTTCACATTTTTTCTTCTTAAGTTAAATAATTCTTTTTACTTTTGACAAAAAAAAGTAAAAATTACAATGTGATGTTGATAAATAAAGGTGCAAAAATGCCACATAGAAATAAACTATTGGATTTGCTTAATAAATATGAAGTTTGCTCAGCAGAAGATGAAGCAGCAAAAAGCAAAATAATAGATTTTGTAAAAAATAATAAAAATTGCTTCTCTAGAGAAAATCTAGCGGGGCATATAACAGGATCTGCTTGGTTAGTAGGACCTGATAAAACTAGCGTATTACTTACTCATCATAAAAAAATTGGTAGGTGGTTACAGCTTGGAGGACATGCTGATGGCGAAACGGATATTTTAGAAGTAGCCAAAAAAGAAGCATTAGAAGAGTCTGGAATAACTAGTATTTATACAGATAAAAAAGATATTTTTGATCTGGATGTTCATTTAATAGAACAACACAAAGAAACTCCTCCTCATTATCATTATGATATTAAATTTTTATTTTATGCTGGAAATTTTAATTATAAAATATCAACTGAATCAAATGCTTTAAAATGGGTTGATATATTAGAAGTTAAAAATGATTTAACTTATTGCAATAATTTAAGAAAAATGGCTGATAAGTATTTAAAAATGTTTTAATTTTTCTCAAAAATAAAATGCTTTACTCTTAATTAGGAACAAATAATAAGGGTGGGTATTTTATGCAATTAAAAGAATTTTTAACTGAATCAAAAATCATGTTTTTTTATGCTGTTCCAATCATGTTTTGTCAGGCAGGGTTTATGAGCCTTGGCATGGTTGATGCAGCCATGCTTGGTCAGCTGGGAATAGCAGAACTAAGTGCAAGTGGTGTAGCAAGGGCTATTTTTTGGCCCATAACAGTATTTTTTATTGGTATATTATTTTCTGTGGACGTACTGGCTTCTCATTCTCTAGGAGCTAGAAGAAAACAAGACTTATCAAAAATTTTCATTTCAGGTATTCAGTTAGCTTTAGGGCTTTCAATAATTCTTATTTTTTTATTATTGATTTTAGCAAGTTTTGTGGGTTTTTTGGGGTTGGACAAATTGGTAGGAGAGTATGCGCAAATATATCTAGTTTCCATATGTTTTGGCTTACCATTTTTAATGTTGACAGCTGCTATACAACGATTTTGTTTAAGCCAAGGATTTATTAAGCCATTTGTTTTAATTGTGATTTTATCTAATATTCTTAATTATTTTGCCAATAAAGCTTTAATATTTGGCAATTATGGCTTTATGGAAAGAGGTATAGAGGGCGCTGCCATGGCCACTAATATTTCTAGAGTTTTTATTTGTTTATTTAATATTATTATAGCATTTTTTATATTTAAAAACCCTCAGAGCCATCTAAAAATTAAATTTAAAGAATTCTTTGTTTTGCAAAAAAAAAGTATTATTAAAATGTTAAAAATAGGTATTCCTGCAGGTGGGCAGCAAATTTTTGAAGTATCTTTGTTTTCTTTATTAACTCTTTTTGCTGCCCAGCTGGCCCTAGAACAAACAGCAGCACATCATATTTTAATAATGATTATAAGCTTTAGCTATATGTTTCCCTTGGGCCTTGCTAATGCAGCTTCTTTCAGAGTTGGTAAATTAATTGGAGAAGGAAATATACAAAGAGCCAGACTTGCCGGTTTTAGCGCTATCTTTTTAGGTTTTTTATTGATGAGCTTTGCTTGTCTATTCTTACTCGTATGTTCTGGATCTATTTTTTTACTTTTTACCAATGATCAAAAAGTTATCGGTTTTGCCAATTATCTAGTTTTTTTGGCGATACTTTGCCAAATTCTAGATGCAATTCAAGGATGTACTATAGGTGTATTACGTGGTGCTGGCGACAGTAGTTTCGCTTTTTATGCTTGCGCGATTGGTTATTATCCAATTGCATTGCTTTTAAGCGCTATTTTATGTTTTTGGTTTAAGATGGGGCTTATAGGTCTATGGCTTGGATTATGCTTAGGTTTAGGTAGTGTATCGATTTTAGTTGTATCATATTGGTTAAACTTTAAACCAAAACTCCTTCTAATAGCTAGCCATGAGTGAACACTTAATAACATAACTCGCACTTATTAGTTACTAATCGCTAATTTTTAAGGAGATTAAAAAATGAAAAATATGATTAAAAGTATTTTGATGAGTTTATTTATTTTTACTGCCTCAGCAAATGCTGGTGATATCTGCGCTGTTTTATATGAGCACGCAAATTACGGTGGAGCATCTTATCATGTATTTAGCGGGGAAGGCAACGTAGGCTGGATTGGCGATTGGTGGAATGATAAGGTTTCATCTGTACATGTATCACCGGGCTGCCAAATTACTTTATATGAGCATGCAAATTATGCTGGTATGCCATATACACTCACCAGCTCAACTAGTTACGTAGGTGGTTTATTTAATGACCAAACTAGTGGCTTTTCTTGTTACTGCTATTAATAAGCTCATTTAATGCTGTAAGGATCCAAAACATTTGGGTCCTTTTCTTTTTATATAATCTAATTTGATTCTTAAACAATTTTAATTGTATTTTGCTATAGAGAAACCAATAAATGGGGAAAATATGAAAAGAATAGGTGATTTTTTAAGTAAGATACTTTTATTAAGCATAACAATGCTATCTTATGGCGCAAATTCTGAAGTTTGCGCAGAACTACATGTTGATATTGCTCACCGGGGCGACTCACGGGTTATATTTTCAACGGAAAATTATAATATACCGCAATATTTAGGTGATACTTGGGATAATGTAGTCTCTTCGTTATATGTAGCAGAAGGCTGTACTATAACTTTATATGACTATCTTAATATTGGAGTACGAAACGGATATAGTTCTAGTATAACCCTAGACCACTCAGTATCGTTTTTATACGATTTTAATAATAAAGCAAGCTATTTCACCTGTACTTGTTCTCAAGCAATTTCCCTTCCTATTCCTCCTACTAATTAAATTATTAGTAAATCTGGGAAATCTTAGAAGCCGTAAGGCTTCTTTTTTTGTCCCTAAATCAAACTACGCATTTCTGATAATTGTCATTATTAGAAAAATATATAAAACAATATTAATACTAAATCATACTATTAATACTATGGTATGAGATGAAAAATTGCCAAAATATACTTGTAACTAAAATATCTAAGTAATTACTGCCGTTTTTATGGGGGATTAAGGGAATTATATGAAACCAGTTTATTTTATTTTATTTTTATTTAGTCAAAGCATTTTAGCAGATGAGCTCAGCCAATTTTGTAAAGCAGTTTTAGAAAAAATGAAAAGTAACGATTTAACTTTTAAATATAGTTCACAAGAAATTAATAGAATGAAGTTTTGTGAATATAACGGACATAATCTGCTGCACCAATGGGCAATGTATTCTAAAAGCATGGATTGGGCATTATTTTTAATAAACAAAGTACATATCTCGCCTGAAGAAGACGCACCCCACTGTAATTGCATAGGAAGAATTCCTTTGATGGTTGCTGTTTCTTGTTTAAATATAAATGCTGTAAGAATTATGCTTGAATTAAACCCTAGTTTAGTGAACAGGCAAGATTTATGTGGATGGGCCGCTTTACACTGGGCAATTATTACTAAAAATCAAGATATAGTTGAATTGCTAATAAGGTTTGGAGCTGATGTAAAACACCGTGATATAAATGGATATAAAGCAAAAGATTATTGTGAGTCTAGAAAAATAAAAAAATTATTACGTAAAACAGAAAAAAAAATCAAAAAACTCCATAAAAAATAGAATGATTTTTATATTCTTCTCCCTAAATTATCTAATAAACAAGGAGAAATAAGTGAATAAACAAATATTTAAACTAGTTTTTTTGATTTTTTTGTCTAAATTAGGTTTTGCGCAAGATATTATGCCTGAAGTAAAAGCCGTTGCAGAACAAACACCAAAATATGAAGTTTCTTCGTTATTTGCTTCAGAATTTGCTAAAAAGTCTTTGGCTGGTACACAATCTAGCCTAGGTTTTAATGTTTCTGAACTAAAAGATTTTAGTGTGGGCGTACTTGCAAGACATATTTATAAATCTAAACAGTCTATTTTTGGTTTTGACATAGACGGATCAGCAAAAATTGGTTCCGTATATACTTTACTAGGCACTGTTGGCATGAATACAAATAATTCTATCGTAGAGGAACAAAGCGCATCTCTTGATAATCATTTTAACGTTTATAAAAAACTTAATGTGATGCTAGGTTATGATTTCGCTAAATATTCAAGTTCTATGGCACATAACATCAGCCCAGGGGTTGGTTTTCCTATTAATGATATGCTTGATTTAAGAAGCAGATATCATTTAAGTTTTATGAATGATCTACCTAAATCCCCCTTAAACCATACATTAGACACCGGTCTAGGTATCAAAATAACCTCTGAAAGCAAAGTTATTACTTCTATAATCCGCAGCCAAGATACCTATATAAAAGGCAATAAACCAACAAAACCAATATACGGAAGCACAAAAATAGGTGCAGGAATAAATACTTGGTGGGCAAATAAATCTTTTCAAACAGTGCTTAAGGCAAGCTTAGGGCTCAAAGATGATTTAACTCTAAGCGGCAAAGTTTCTTTCGGTATTAATATACCTGTAGGTTAGTTTTTTTGTGTTCTTTAAAAATACTAAAGCTTAACAAAATTATTGAAATTAAAGAAAAAACACTACCACCTAAAAAGGTGGTTTTTAATCCAAAAGTATCAGATAACTTTCCGGCCACTACATTCCCTATCAAAAGAGCTGCTCCAGATACTAAAAAAAACAGCGAAAATGCTGTTCCTCTAAGTTCTGCTGGAGTAGATTGGGCTATTAAAGCCCTAAGTAGGCCTTGAGTTATCCCCACATGAACCCCTATAAGAATAATACCAATGATAAAACCAGTCATATTGTTATAAGATATAAAGAAATCAGCAATTATAATAATAAACATCCCATTTAATAACATTTTTTTGCGATTTTTTTTATCAGCGATCTTGCCCGATGGAATGGCTGCAGCTGCATCAAATAAGTTCATAATAATTATTATAAATGGCAAAAAAGCTACTGAGAAACCTACATTCTTACCCTGTAGTGTTATGAAAGCTTCACTAAATCTTGCAAGCATCAAAAAGAAAAAGCTAAATAATAACCACCAAAATTCCAAGGAAAATTTACTAAAATCTTTTATATCTAGTTTTAACTTACTACCAGTATAATTAGGACTGTTGCGAGGATGAGTCTTAGGGTTTGGTTTAATAAAAAATATTAATAACAATACAGCAAACATAGCAGGTATTAATGATAGCCAAAAAACCAATTTATAATTATTTCCAGATATAAGCATTATACCAGTAGTTAAAACAGCGCCAAAAACAGCACCTAGTGAGCCTAATGTTTGTTTAAGAGCAAACGCAGACGCATATTTTTCTGGTTCACTTAAATCAGCAATTAGGGCATCTGCTGGTGCTGCTCTTATTCCTTTACTCAAACGGTCTACTAAACGAGCCATAAAAATAGTATAAGCTCCAGTTGATAAAGCAAATAAAGTTTTGGTTATTACGCTAAAAGATGTGCCTAATAAAATTAGTGGTTTTCTAGCATGTGAAATATCACTAAAAACTCCAGAAAAAAATTTTGACATAAACGATGAAGAAATAGCTAGTCCTTCAATCCATCCTACTTGAGAATGATTAATATTTAGTTCGTCTACAACAAAGGCAGGTAAAATACTATAAACCATTAAAGAAGCACATGACCATAAAAAGCTGAGCCACGCAATGTTATTTAATGCCGATTGGTTACTAGAAAAATCATTTTTTGTATCTATAAGCATTTATATTTATCTACCTTTAGGTAAAAGTTATAAAAAGGTATTACAATATGGAACACAACAAAGAAATACCCGTGGGATTTAGGTTAAATTTATGCAAACAGTAAGAAGAAGAGAACAAGAAGTTTGGCAAGCATGCGATGATTTATGGGCGATGCATGGAAATAGTAGCGGTTTAACCGGAGATGCCATTCGGGAAAGGCTTGTTTTTTTAGGTAAAAGTCGGGGGAGTCCAAACGAAATTTATAAATACAAAAAAACTTGGGAAGAAATTAGAGGCATAAACAAAACTCAGGAAAATTTTACGGATTTATCAGATCCTATTTCAAGAGCAGTAAAGCTAGTTCACGAACAACTGCAGTCAGAAGCGAGTGAGCAATTACAGAAAATCAAAGAAGAATTTCTGATACAGTTAAAAGCCAAAGAAGAAGAAAATATTAAAATAAAAGAAGACCTATCCAACTTAGTTAAAGAATACTCAGTGCTTGACCAAAAAAATCTTATTCAAGAAGAAAATATAGCTAATTTGCAAACTAATTTAAAAACTGAACAAGAAGAAAAAAAAGTTTATGAGCAAAAGATTCAAGATTTAAATAAACATCTAAATATTAACCTATCAAATCATGCAGAAGAACTTTTAAGGCTTAAGCAAGCTTATGAAAGTATGATTATTAGTTTAAATTCTCAAATCAATAAGCTTGAAGAAGATAAAACAGCACTAGGACATAATTTTTCAGAACAGTTAACTCAACTAAAAGTAGAAATTTATAATCTAAAAATTAATTTACAAAGAGAAGAAAAAGAAAAAGAAGAGTTTTCTACAAAAATTTTAAATTTAAGCAATAAAAATCAAGAATATTTAAAAGAACTACAATCCTTAATTACTGCTAACCAAAGTATGCTTGTTGAACTTAACGAAAAAAATCAGCAAATTCAAAACTGCAAACAAGATATTATTAAAGCTAATAATGATCTAAAAGCTTCTATTGTTACTATTGCTAGACTAAGAGCTATACTAAAATAATTTTAACTTACTCAATTGACAATATTTTTATTATCCGCAAGTAAAAATTTTTTTGATTTTTTTATCGAGGATAATTACAGTGAATAAAATTATAATATTAATGTTTATGTTAAACAGTTTTGTTTTTGGAGCTGATATAAATAGTTTAATAGAAGAACCAAAAAACGATACTGATAATCATATAAATAGCTTAATAGAACAACTGAAAAATGATGATGAAAATGAAGAAGTTTTATATAAAATACTTTCTTTCAATCAAAATATGCTTCACGAAATGCTAGAACTAGAAGATTTAGAACAATGTTATATAAAAGATTTTGCCGTTAAAAAAATCTTTGAACTTACTAGTGAATTCGCTCATGCACTTCAAATTTTTATTGGGGAAAAAAATAATTGCCGTATTTTATCCTGTAAATATTTATCTGAAGAAAATCTAATGAAAGCAATTTTTTTTTCGAGCGAAGGTTTTGCAATTCTTGAGCTTTACTCTACAAATGTTATTAGACCAAATGAATCTAAATCAGTAGATATTTTATTTGATAATAAAAATTTAACTATCAAAAAAATAAATTTTAGGTACCGCAATTCTAGTAACAAATCTGTAAAGTTGCCTAAGAAAAAATTTTTTATTTTTGAATTTAGTGAAGAAGATGAAAAGTATTTACTTACGATGAGTATACAATAATCGAGCTTCTTGTTGTTATGACCCGCATTCGACACAGCAACAGCTGCACGTTTTCTGGAACCATTATAATCTGTGAAAGCAAATACTCAATTGACAATATTTTTATTATCCGCAAGTAAAAATTTTTTTGATTTTTTTATCGAGGATAATTACAGTGGATAAAATTATAATATTAATGTGTATGTTAAACAGTTTTGTTTTTGGAGCTGATATAAATAGTTTATTAGAAAAAATAAGAAATGATAATGATACTTATATGAATAGCTTAATAAAAAATGATAATGATACTTATATGAATAGCTTAATAGAGCAGCTGCGAAATGATGATGAAAATGGAGAAACTCTATATAAAATACTGGAATATGCTTTTGAAATTTTACCTGAGCCTAGGGTTGAAAAAAACTTCAAGAACAAAAATTTTGGTAAAGAGTTTAACCAAGCAGTTGAAATTTTTATTACTGCAAAAAATGATAATAATATACTTTCTGCTGAATTTTCTTGTGAATTTTCTTGTGAAGAAGCTATAGTAAATAGGGTTTTTCTTTTAAAAAAAAATGAAACTATACAGGAAAGATTAAAAATATTAGAACCATTATATTCAAAGAATGAAAACTTTATTAGAACAAATCAATCCGTGGTACCAGAAGAAACTGTGCTTGAAGGGAAAAAATTAATTATCAAAAAAATAAATTTCAGGTACCGCAATCCTGAGAACAAACCTGTAGACTTGCCTAAGAAAAAATTTTTTATTTTTGAATTTAGTGTAAATGAAAAGTATTTAATTCCGATGAGTATACCATAATCGAGCTTTTTGTTCTTATGACCCGCATTCTACACAACAACAGCTGCACGTTTGCTGGTCTGTTCCCATATAACAACCAGCACCTAGCAAGTTACAACCTATGCCGAATAATTTTTTGCCCAGAGCAAATAAAGGGCCAGAGCAAAGAAGGCTAGGTCTGCACGTATAAGCAGATTCAGTATCAGCACAGGCGCATGCTATTACTCCACACAGTGCTGCTGTTCCGCAAAAACTAGTGCTATCACCATAATAACAACCGCTGCCACCCACTATAGCACAACATACTTGGCAATCAAAACCATAATCTATTTGGTAACTGCTTACTTCAACACAATTTGCACATAAGCATGGAATGCAACATATGGATTCGCCCATTTCTTTTGTCAAAAAGTAATTTTCAGGCATTCCAGGAAAATGTCTTAATCCACACTTAAATTGTTTTTCATCATCACCTTGTGTGAACGCTGTAGATGAGTGAAAAACTAAAAAAAGGAATATAATTCTAAACATGTTATCTCCTCAGGCAATTATGCAAGGAGCAATAAACGTAAATAATGCTTATTTTATTTCGTTTCAAACATGTTTTTTAGTAAGTCTAGTTGAACTAAAAGATGGCTATGGCCGTAGACCACCATTACTCGTTGATGCTTATTGAGCATTTCAGCTATGGATTGTGCTAAATTTTGATCACGAATCAAACCAATTTTAGCACTGATTCTATGCAAATAACTTGCGTCAGGCTCAACTAATGGAGCAGTTGTTTCAGAATCAATATCTGAAAGTATAAATGGCTTATGCATTTTTTCTTCATACCACTTTCTAAAACCGTGAGCATTTAATCCCGCAGGCAAGCCTGCATATTTAGCCTTCTCCTGTAAGTAATCATTGGCCACGTGGTCAAAATTAAGTTCATTTAGAGATTTTTCGTTGATAAGTTCCCTGATTTGTCTGACTAAATAAAAGAAAGCAATATCTTTTTTAGTATAACCCCTTAAAACAAGCTGCTCTTGCACTTTTGCTTCCTTTGGCTCTCCTGACTGCCAATAAATATGATTTTTTAAGCTTAAATAGATAGCAAATAAATCTTCTCCGCATGTTTTAAAATTATCCTTGGCACATTGATAGGCTAACTTATTAATTCGCTCTTTTTTTTCATTGGTCAAATCGGGTATACCTTCAACTATAATAACCTGGGGATTAAACTCTTCAATGATTTTTTTGATGTTTATAAATGTTGCACTATTTAGGCCGTACTCGTGCCTTGCTCCTAAAAAATATAACGACTTATTATCTTTAGTAAAAGTGGCAAGAGTAGGTCCCTGAGGAGAGCTCTGAGCTAAATTGGTATTCCATTCTTTAATCAGCGATATCTTAGGGCTAAAAAAATGCTGACTAACACAAGACTGAAGTCCTAAAATAAGTAACAAAAAGATTATGGGCTTCATAGCACCCCTACATATTTTTTCCACATCTCCACCAAAGTAATAAATCTTCATCGTGGAGAATAAACCCTTTATCAATCTTTTCAAAAGTTTTTCCGACTTGTTTCAAAGTGGAATTAGTTTCGATAGATTTGTTATAAATAGCAAGTATAATTTTTTTTGCAAAGCTATGACGTTTAATAAAATCATTATTTATACTTATTAATTTATTATTAATATAATCAGAAGTCCAATTGCAAGCTGGAAAAGGACCAAATGGGGATAAAAAATATTTAATAATAGCATTATCATACATCAGTACAGTTCTTGGATTCATATTAAGAGCAATTGTATCTATTACTAAGGGCCTAGTGCCAATAGAAGAAATTCCCGATAAAGATAACCGTTTAGAATTAGGACCGTATTGAAAAATAGAATATTTTTTTTTGTTAATAACTTCTTGCATGGTGATTTTTTTATCAGAAATTATGTTCAGCGCAACCAAATTTGTTCTTTCCAAAATATCTGGATAAAGTTTTCTCAATATCCTAAGAAAAGAGTTTAAAGATGTTCCAGTGCCAATATGATCAATAATAAATAATTTACCTTCTAAATTTGTAAGATATTTAGATAAGTAATTTTTATACACAGTTAAATTCTCTGTAGTTACAATATTTCGTCGATTATCATTGTTAGCATCCGTCAATTTCCTAATATTAATGGTATCTGGAGTGCCAGAAAATGCCACGATTGCTTGATATTGGTCTGGATATAATATTTCAAGCATCATCATAAATATGGTAGGAGAGCGCCCAATAGCCATGACCAAATCTTTTCTATCGATAGATTTAGCCAACTCATGTACTTTTCTTACTGTTTCATCTAGTACTCCAGACTGTGCAGCCAACAAAAGCATTCTTTTTTCATCACCAGGTTCATAGTTAACAACATAATCCAAATCAGTATAATTTGACTCAGTATCAATAAAATCAGAATCTCTACTTAGCATTTTGTTTTCAGTTAAAAAATTAATATTATCCTGAGGCGAATTCTCATCAGAAAATATTACCCCGCAAAATAAGTTTGAAGCAAAAAGAGTAATACAAAAAATATATTTTAAAATTGACATTTTCTTTCTCCACATAAAGTCATTAAAAAATCTGCGAGGAGTTACCTATGTTTAGCAAAAATGCAATAACCGTATAGATAGCAAAATTTAATAACCAAAATAAGCTCTTAAAAGCTAACAATTATTAGGTTGTAGAAGCAAAGGAGGGGTTGTGGCTGCAATTAAATATATTTCTATAAGTGCAATTTGTTTGCTGAGTTTAACTATATTTGGTGAAAATTATCAAGAAAAAAGGCTGGCTTGTTTTTATTACGACGATGTCGATATTTATGAAGACTCAAGCATAATTCATCCTGGATTGCCTTGGGTGTGGGCTAAAGATGAAAATGGAGAGCAAGTTTATTTATTGGGAAAAGAAAGTGATGGTTTCTTTTATGTAGATTATATTTCTGGGATTAGCACGTCTGAAAGTGTAAACAAAAGAGATATTTTAATGGAATTTTGCAATATTGGTTTAGAAAGATATTTTCCTACAACCTATAAAAACAAAACATTGCTAAAAATGGGGGCAAAAAATTCATTTTTATCCCTTTATAGCCTGCCTTTAGTATACGTAGATGATCCAGATAACAATAAAGTAGAGCGTATGGTTATTTTTGGCGATAGCATGTCTGATACAGGAAATTTAAAAACCTGGTTAAGAATATTTCCAAGAGAACCTTATTTTGCTGGTCGTTTTAGCAATGGGCCTATTTGGGTGGATTATTTTGGTTTACACTCAAGTATTTCCATTCAAAACTGGGCTTTAGGTGGTTTAATAAGTAAATCTCCCAATACACATAACACAATGCTTGATAGTATTAAATTAGCGATTAGTTCTAGTGCTGATGCTGAAATAAAAAGATATTATGAAAAATCATTATATAACCAGTCTATAAGTAAACCAAAAGAAACCTTATTTTTTATATGGGTAGGCGGAAATGATTATTTAAATAAAATGGATTCTAATTCAGCTGATATATTTTTGGATCAACCCGAATATCCAGTTGATGGTTTAAACGATTTTACTACAGCTGTTGCAAGTAATATTATTGATAATATTGATATGCTATACCAAGTGGGCGCAAGAAAATTTTTATTAGCTAATTTACCTAATTTAGGTCTTCTGCCAAGGCTTAAGCAAAACAAAACCTATCATATGAACGAAAATAAAAGAATCAAACTATTTAAGCTTTCTCAAAAAATGACTCAGGTAGGTACTAACCATAACTTAGAACTCGCAAGAATGGTGGATGAATATAAGGCTAAGCATCCAGATGTAACTATTTCATTAATGAATATTAACCAGGTGATAAGTAATATTTTAAACCAAATAAGCCTAGATGGTAACGGTATTTTTGATTATGGCTTGCGTAAAAGCGAGTATGCTACTGAAATAAGTCACCGTGATGAAAAAATTTTAATAGGTAATGAATGTTATTTAGGAAATGGATTTACTAAACAAGACAATCAAGTATGCAGCACTCCAAGCCAAAAAATTTTTTGGGACTATGCACATCCAACCACGTTTAGTCATTGCTTGCTAGGCGCCTATATTCATCAGTTTAGCGGTGAACATGGAATCATTGCTTATAATTATTGGCAGAACTATTTACAAAACTGTTATTTAAAACCTTTTGGGGTTTAGTTTATAAAATCACGACTTTTTTTGGGGACTCCAAAAACCATTATGGAATCTCCAACATCAGCTGCTCCACCAAATGAACCATAACCACAACCAAAAGAAACAGTATCATCTGTTACGCTAGTTCCTTGATATTGTGCACCTTGAGTACAATGAAGTTGTTTTAGATAGCTGCCACTTATAGCATCAAGAATATAAGTGGTCCCATGATATACTGGCATAAATATTATTCCACCTGCAACACTAACAGGGGAGTGCATTCTTGATTTTTCAGGTAATTTCAATGGGATATTACTATCAAAAGGCAGATAAATAACATTCACATTAGGATTAATAATATTTTTAGTCACAACATCAAAGGCTATTCCAGTTTTGAATCTCGTATCTACTTGATAATCAGTGCTAGGGCATACTCTGACTAATGAAGCTGACTCTGGCGCAACGGCTTGCCATAAAAGATTGCCCGTGCGCACATCCATAGCATTTAAATACCCTCGGGCACAAATTTCTGTTCCATCCGCTAAAATAGAACGTACTAGCTCAGGCTCTCCAAAGCCATTATTTCCTGGAAATTGTCCTCCAGAACAAGGGGCCAAAATTCGTTGATTTATTGAATCATACGATAGTCCCCAATGGATCCCCCCAGATACTGTGCCCACGCATACATCTGCTCTCATTATTGTTTCACCTGTTAAAGCATTTATTTGAAACACTTGACCACCCTTATTATGAGATAAAATTCTATGTTCACCATCAACTTCAATCAAAATAGGATTACTACCTCCAACATCCCAATCTGGGCCAGGTACTTCAACGCTGCAACCAAGGGATGGATTTATATCTACGCCACAAGCAAGTTGCCATGTATCAATACCGTTGGTAGGCACATGCCAAGCAAAACTTCCATCCGCTATATTTAAAGCAATAATAGAATTTGAAGCTATGGGGTGACTGATTCCATAGTTATTTAATAATTCTTGAGTACTTCGTTCATAGCATTCTAGGGATCCACCTCCAGTTTCTCCTTTTTGATCGGCTATGAAGCCATTAAAATTTTGAGGAACAACAGATTCGTTCATACAATTCTGAGTAAATAATGGTGCATTATAAAGTTGGCCAGAACCAAAAAATACCAGTCCTTGTTTATCTTTACCAGCATTAGGTAAAATAGATGCTCCACTTGCCCATACACCACCTCCAGCAAACCATGGGTCATCTAGCGCAATAGTGTCAGGTTTTGGTGGCAATACATATTGTTTCCATTTTAATTCTGGAACTTTTTTAGTTAGATCTAGGGCAAAAATCTGACCTCTAAACGTTACAGGAAAGCCAAATGCACTAAATACATTATTAAAACTAGAAATTCCAAAGTAGGCGATTCCTTCGTGAACGATTGGGCTAGAAGTTGCTATGGCAAAAGCGTCATCTGGGTTGGTAATTCCTGCATCAGCGACAATCACTTGGAATAATTTATGCCCACTTTTAGCATCTAGTGCAAAAGCATATATAGGAGTATTTAAAGCCTCAATAGGCCCAGGAAGACTAAAGCTGCTTGCTATGGCTGTAAATAATAAAGCTCCTTTTCCATCTTTTGTTTGATAGAAAGCAGGGCTTACACGTATATTTGGTTCGCTAGCTTCTACTCCTAAACCCAAAAGATTGCTTATATCTTGTACCCAAATATCATCACAACGAGCTATTTCGCCCTTAGCATTTCTAACTAGTTTTGCTGCACCTACTTGGCCGCCAAATCCTCCCCAATAAAGGACATCCTTAACAATAATTGGCTGCTGAGATATGCTACCTGTAGTTGTAGTAATAAGGCCTCTTCGATAATTTATCGTGCATTTTAAAGATAAATGTTCAAGATCTTCTTTTGAAATTTTGCTTTGCGTGTTGTGGTGATTATTGGTAAGATTTTGCCCCCATCTAGGCCAATCTGCAGCATTTACAAGCTCATTTCTACGAGAACTGCCGCTGCCACCACCTCTACCGCCAGTAAATATTGGAATATCTTTTTTAGGTAGCACAGGTTCTTTAACTGCACTAACTATTGCGCTATCTTCTGCTTTATTGTCAATACTAGTATTAGAAACATGATTTCTATCACATCCAATAAAGATTAAAACACTAAAAAAATAATATTTCATTGTGCCTCTATTTTTAGTAAATATTCACCATAATTATTATTATATAATTGAAATAAAATCTTCTTTTTGAGACTTTTGGTTATCAAAAAATAATCAAGGAATTAGGTATGAAAGAAGATATTCAAAATTTTATGGCAGAGCTTATAGGAACTTTTATTTTAGTTTTTTTTGGCTGCACAGCCATCCTGGTTAACGAATCAAGTGGAAATGCTTTAGGTCACATTGGTGTTGCTTTTAGTTTTGGAATAGCTGTTATGACGGTTATTTTTGCTGTGGGGCATATTTCTGGAGCCCATATAAATCCTGCTGTAACTATTGGTTTGGCAGTCATAAAAAGAATTTCTTTCGCTAAGGCTATTTATTATGTAGTAGCTCAAATACTAGGTGCTATTCTAGGTACAATACTACTAAAATTGGTAATTAATGCAGATATAAATTTAGCTGTTAATACATACGCTGGCCCATCTATGCAAGCATTTTTGATGGAAGCGATTATGACTGCCTTTTTAGTATTTATGGTGAGCAGCATGGTAACCGATACAAGAGCTTCTTCAAGCTTTGCAGCTATTGCTATTGGGTCCGTTATTGCAATTGATGCATTAGTAGGG
Organism: uncultured Myxococcales bacterium; assembly: GCA_964493205.1. Taxonomy (GTDB): domain Bacteria; phylum Myxococcota; class UBA727; order UBA727; family JABDBI01; genus CAZBMJ01. The sequence continues at coordinate 2,307 of CAZBMJ010000007.1, read as the reverse complement.
GGGCCAATTACTGGTGCTTCCATGAATCCAGCTCGATCAATAGCTCCTGCAATTATTTCTGGTCAATTTGAACATATTTGGGTTTATATAACCGCTCCAATTCTAGGAGGCATTATAGGTTCTTCTTCGTATTGTTTTATAGGGTGCCGTAAATAAGGTGTTTATTTATCCCCCTAATACCAAGGTCTTCTTGCATTTCAGACCAAAAACGAAAGCGTTATTAATGCATCTTTCGTTTTTGCTTTTAACTGTTAAAGAGTATATTTAAGAGTCAAATCTGTTCTTGTTTGATCTTCGCTTTTAAAGTAATAAGTAAGATTGCCTTCTTCATCTTCATTTATAATGCAATCTATTTCTGGATCGGTTTTTATGATCTCTTGAAAATTTTCATTGATAAATCGTTCAGTTTGATTATAAAGCATATGAGCTTTTTTATACTGAGCCCTCATTACTAGCATTTGTTTATTAGGTGAAGACTGCTCATAATATGCATATTCATTAGCTTTCATAAAGCTTGATTCACATTTAATTCTTGGAAATACTTTTATCTTATTCTTTTTTAACTCTAATAATTTTTTTTCAGCTGAATCAAAAAGTTGCAAATTTTCCTCTTGTAATTTTTTTAATAAATCAAAAAAATTATCTTTAGGAGCTTGTTGTTGATTTTTTATTAGAGTTGTTAACTTTTTTACATTACTTATATTATTATTATGAGATAAAATTTTTTCTTCTAATACCTCAATAAGCTTAATTTCAGGTGTTTGACGCTCTCTCTCTAGAGCAAGAGTGCTTTGTAATTTTTGTTTATCAGTTATTTCTTTAGCCAGTAACTTTTGTAATTCAGCCAATAGAACAGCTAGATTACTAGTATCTTTTATGTTTTTTATTAAGTTATTTATTGCTATAGAATGATCTATTTTATTTAGTTCATTCATTTTTTTAAGATTTTCTATTTTTAATATATTTTGTCTGCTAATACTTTTAAGCGTTTCTACGTATCGCAGTACGGGATATTTATTGACTTGAATAACTCCATTGTCGATACTGCAAGCATAAAATACTGTTATATCATTTGTTTTTTCATTATTTTTATAGTTTTCAAAAAACAAAAGATCGGTAAAATTTTGTACAACTATTATTTCGTTGATTTTAATATTCGAATTATCTATTTTTACATTCGCTGGCAAGTCCTTAATTGCATGAGAAATAAAAATATTGCTTTGAATTTTTTTCCAATAATCTGGGGTGGTTAATAGCTTTTGGTGATAATAAAGCTTAACAACATATTCGTGACCCAAATTATCTGATATATTAAAAGAGTTTGTTAAATCTATAACAGATGTTAATTTAATATCGTTTTCTGATAAATTATTTTTTATATTATAATTGTTGTCATAAATATTAATTAAATTTGGCATAAAATAATCAGTTAAATCTATTTCGAGCTCTGCTTTTTCGTTAGGATTAAGTTCTCCTTTTCTTTCTTGATCACAAACAGAATAAATAGATAAATATTTTTCATGAATCGCGTTCATGTCATCATCATAAAGCTCGATTAAATTATTATTTGAATCTTTAATGTAAAAAACAAAAAAATGTTCAGGGTGCACTGTTGCCAGGCATCTATCTGCCTTATTATAAGCTATATTATAATAACCATTTGAATTATTACATAATTTATTGAGATAAATAGAAGAAGTACATGGATTATAATTATTACTGTTTGACTGACTGTTTTCATCTCTTTCATTAATATGAGCAGTATTGTTGATTTTAAAGTGATGAACCTCATTGGGAATTATATAAGCTCCACCTATACGTGCTTTGCAACCTCTAAGATCAAAATTTGTTAAAAAATCAGCATAAAGGTTACTTTCAAAATACGCAGCACACCATTTTATCATTTTTATATCGTTTTGATCCAGAATTATATTAAGAAAATATTGAGAATTCTTAACAATAAGATCCGCAATTGATTTTCTGGCATATTTTCTTTGAGATTCTAATCCTTCTAAGTTTGTAGTATTGGAAGCATTAATTTTTAGATTAAGTAATAATAGTAAAATGAAACATATTTTTTTCATATAAAGCTCTCTATTTATTTAATTGAATAAAATGTAATTTAATAAAGAGTCTTTATCAGAAAAATTTTTTTAGTCAAACAAAAAGTTGTCACCACTTCAAGACCGAGATTTCTTCAGTTTTGGTTAAGCACAGGATTTTCCTTAATCTGTTAAAATTAATTTCCCCGATTTCTGTCCAGCCCCCTATATAATGTGGAGAGAATTAAGTCGTAGATTTAATTAA
>CAZBMJ010000006.1:0-81774 GCA_964493205.1 uncultured Myxococcales bacterium | reverse complement strand
CCTAGGGTAACCGAGCACCAAAGGTGTGAGAGAACCCTAGGATGAAAGAACAAACTTAAAAGCCCTGTAGCATTTTGAGTAAAAAACATCATCCAACTTATTGATACTAGTAGTAGTTTCACAACGACATCCTGTATTTAATCTTGATGGGTCAATATCGCCAATCTTCATTTCATGCAAGGTGCTGTTGTGGGCGTGCAGTTTTTGAAAGAGATTATTATTGAAAACGGTTCGAGACGTCGTCAAAACGACTCCTCACCGCGAACGGAGGTTATCAATGCAGCAATGTCACTAGTACCTTGGTAGTTACATTTTTTAATAGATGTATAATTCTAAGGATATGAAAGCCAATTAACTAACCAACTTTCTATATTAAAATGAAATACGCTAAATAACGTGAGTTCGACGTAAGAAAACCTGAAATATAAGTTTTGAATAAATCCAGGTGTTCAAATTACGTTTTCAGCCCGTTTCTACGTGCCACGCCTTGTGCGAGGCATCCAGATAATTAAATTTTTACAATTGTAGGAATTAGTTTTCTGGATACCGTGGACAAGCCACGGTACGTAGGAATCACTCGAACTCACGTTAAATAAGGACTCATTTAATATGGTAAGAGATATCTGTCTTGATCGGTTAAAGACTAAAGCTGAACAAAATTCTAATGAGCCTATTTACTTTAGTTATAAAAATAATTTTTGGCAGCCGCTTACTATTAAAAATTTTCATACTCAAGTTAGGGACTTTGCTAAAGGTTTAATAGCACAAAACTTAGCATCTAATAGCAAAGTGGCTATTTTAGGTTTTAATACTGTTGAATGGGTGATTTCTTGTTGGGGGGCCCAATATATGGGTGCTAGCAGTGTAGGCATTTATCCAACTAACTCAAAAGAAGAAGTTTTATACGTTTTAAATCATTCTGATGCTGAAATTTTAGTAGTACAGCATTTAAGTGCTTACTTATCTCAAGTAAAACCCATAGTACAAGAAGCTAAAAACGTTAAATTAGTAATTTTAATGCAGGGCGAAACAGGCCAAGAAAATGTTATGAAGTTCAGTGATTTTTTGGCTTTGGGAAAAACAATTAATGATGCTGAGCTAGATAAGCGCTTTAATCATATTAAAGAATCTGATGTGGCCACTATGATTTATACATCAGGAACAACAGCTCATCCTAAAGCCGTAATGCTATCTCATGATGCCGTTGCTTTTAGTGCCAGAACTGTTTCTAAACTTTATAACTGCCAAGGTGGTGATCGCTGTATATCTTATTTGCCACTTGCTCATGTGGCAGAACAAATGTTTAGCGTATATGCACCTATTGAGTGTGGCTTAAAATCATATTTATTACCGTCCTTTGATATGCTTAATAAAGCAATAAGCCAAATAAGACCTACCTTATTTTTTGGTGTTCCCAGAGTATATGAAAAAATTTATGAATCCTTAAATAAAAGTTTTGAGCAAAAAGGAAAATTTTTTAAAGCAATAATAAAATTTTTTATGAATTTTATTTATAAAGATTTTATTAATAAATGTGATAATAAAAATAGCGACTTTATTACTAATTTTTTTACTAATATAGCCAGAAAAACGTTAATTTTAAAAATCAAAGAAAAATCTGGTTTTTTACAAACTCGCATATTTTTATCAGGCGCAGCCCCTTTATCAAAAGATATTATAAATTTCTTTTGTTCTCTCGATATGCCTATTTATGAAATTTATGGTCAATCAGAAGGTAGCGGTCCTACTTCTTTAAATTATCCCAAGAATATAAAAATAGGAACTGTGGGGAAAGCTTTAGAAAATACTCAACTAAAAATAGCTGATGACGGCGAAATTTTGCTAAAAGGACCACAAGTATTTTTAGGGTATTACAAAGATGAGGCAGCCACTAGGGAAACTTTAATAGATGGCTGGCTTTATTCAGGAGATATTGGACAAATTGATGAACAAGGTTTTTTGCATATTACCGATCGTAAAAAAGACATTTTAATTACTGCTGGCGGTAAAAATATCTCTCCTAGCGCTATAGAGAATATGCTAACTAGTATTCCTTTTGTTCAATCAGCAGTGGTAATTGGTGATAAACAAAAATTTTTATCAGCACTTTTTACTCCTGACTTTAATAGTTTAAAAGAGAAACAAGAAGAGTTTGGTTTTACTATGGATAATAATTCATGGCAAAATAACCAAAAAGTTCTTAATGAAATCAATAAAAGTTTACAAAATATTAATTCCAAGCTCTCTTCTGTAGAACAGATTAAAAAGTTTTCTTTATTAAATAACGAATTCTCCATAGATTCGGGCGAGTTTACCCCTACGTTGAAACTTAAAAGAAAATTTGTTACTAAAAAATATGAACAAGAAATATCAAAACTGTATCAAGGATAAAATAAAATGAGAGAAACACTTTTATTAGCTGATACAGTGATTATCAAAATTGGTTCAAAAATTTTATTGCATGAAAATGGCAGCCCTAATGAAGAGCACATTGAGCATTTGGTTCACCAAATAGCTACTTTACATAAACAACAAAAAAAAATAGCTTTTGTTTCTTCTGGTGCTATTGGTTGTGGAATGCAGGCTTTGGGCTTTAGTAAACGGCCTACGCTGCTTACAGAATTACAGGCGTGCGCATCAGTGGGCCAAATTCGTTTGATGCGTATTTATCAAGATCTCTTTGCCAAACTTGATATACAAGTAGCGCAGATTTTACTCACCTATGATGATTTTAAAAATAAAGTTCGCAATATTAACATTAAAAATACCATTAATACCTTATGGAGTCACCAAGTAATACCAATCATCAACGAAAACGATACGGTATCAGTGGATGAAATTAAGTTTGGTGATAACGATGTGTTAGCCTCGTTGCTAGGCATGCTTTTGGATATTAAAGTTTTACTTTTATTAACAACTGCTCCAGGCTTTGTAAAAACCTATAAAGATGGCCATACAAAAGTCCTAGACACTATTGAACGCATTGATGAAGATATTTTAACTCAAATTATTGAGCATCAAGAAGGCTTATCTTTGGGCGGCATGAAAAGTAAAATTATGGCCGCAAGTAATATTATGGAAATAGGCGGCATAGCAGTTATTGCTCCGGGTTATGAAAGAAATGTTATTACTAAAGTTTTTGCAGGAGCTAGTATTGGCACTATTATAAGGCAAGCCCAAGATGACTAATTTAGAAGAAGTAATTATACAAATAGCTACTGACGCTAAAAAAGCTAGTTGTATGCTTGCAAGCATGGATACCCAAGAAAAAAATGCAGTGTTATTAGATATTGCTAAAAGTATAGATAAAGAAAGAGATTTTATTAAATCCCAAAATTTTCTTGATCAACAAGAGGCTAAAGAAGCGGATCTGCCTAAAGCTTTAATCAACAGATTAATTTTAAGTGATATAGTAATAGATAATATGATTAAAAATATTAATGATATTGCAAATATGCCAGATCCAATAGGTAAAGCTATTACTAATAAAGTTTTAACAAATAATATAAAATTAAAAAAAATAAGAGTTCCTATCGGTGTAATAAGTGTAATTTTTGAGTCTAGACCTAATGTCATAACAGATATAGCCGCCTTGTGTATAAAAAGTAGTAATGTTGTTATTATGCGTGGTGGAAGTGAGGCAAAGCATTCTAACCTAGCAATTATGAATCTTATTGAGCAAGTTTTACAACGGCATACAGGCTTTTTAAATACTGTACAAATGATTAAAATTACCAATAAAGAAGCCGTAACTATTTTATGTAAGCAAGATAAATATATTGATTTAATTATACCCAGAGGTGGTGAAGGGTTAATTAATGCAGTAAAATCCTGTTCTACTATACCTGTACTTAAAAACTATAAAGGTATTTGTCATGTTTATATTGACGAGAATGCTGATGTAGAAATGGCGCTAAGTATTTGTTATAATGCAAAATGCCAAAGACCAGCGGTATGTAATGCCGTAGAAACTATTTTAGTACATAAAAATATTGGCGAAAAATTTTTGCCGTTGTTATATAAAAAATTTACTGATGCACAAGTACAAATGCGTGGTGATGAACAAACGCTTAAAATTCTTCCCACTATACAAAAAGCTTGCGAAAAAGACTGGTCTAGCGAGTATTTGGATTTAATAGTTTCTATTAAAATAGTTAGTGATAGTAATGAAGCGATAAATCATATTAATCATTTTGGATCTCATCATTCTGATGCTATTATTACTAGTAATAAATCTGCTCAAAATTTATTTTGTCGTCTAGTAGATTCTGCAGTGGTGTATGTGAATGCTTCCACCAGATTTAGTGATGGTAGTGTGTTTGGACTTGGGGGCGAAATTGGTATTAGTACCGATAAGCTTCACGCTCGTGGCCCAGTAGGGCTTAACGAAATTACTACCTATAAATGGATTGCATTAGGGGATGGTCAGGTTAGAGAGTAAGTATTTAAAAACTATTTCTTCAAGGCCTTTATGGGCTGGGTTAAGAATAAATTTTTTTGAAAGTATGTCTTTGTATCTTACCCATACTGGCTCTATTGGCCAGTCATCATTATCGCCATTACCGGTAAATGTTGAGTCATTTTCTAAAAAAGTGCCTACAAAAACAGAATATAAACTACATTTTGTTAAATCGTGTGGCCAGAAGAATGAATAGCTTGCTAAATATGAATCTATAGATATAAAAACGCCCACTTCTTCTTTGACTTCTCTTATGGCGCATTCTTCTAAATTTTCAGCAGTTAAAGTATCATAATTGATTTCGACTCTTCCACCAGCAGGTTCATACGTAATTACCCCATGAACATTGCGCTTAATCAAAAGTAGCAATTCTTTATCCTGGGGATGTCTAATAATAACTTTTGCGGATGGTAAAAACATGTTATTTAATTCAAAGAAATAATTTTATTTTCTAATTTGTGAAGTAAAGATTGCACCGATACATCCATTTTTTTGCATCGATCGATTTTTCTTACCGACGATAAAACAGTGGTATGATCTCGTCCACCAAAAACTCTTCCTATTTCAGGTAAGCTCATGGATAATAAAGATCGACACAAAGACATACCTACTTGACGGGCAAAAACTATTTGTTTTTGTCTAGATTTTCCAATTATATCTACTGGCCTTAAGTCATAATAATTAGAAACTACATCACATACTTTTTGCCAAGAAACTACCATAGCTTTTCTTTTGATTACTGGTGAAATAATTTCTTTAACTCGAGATATAGTAATTGGCATGTTAGAAAGTTTTACGAAGGCAGAAATTCTCAATAGCGCACCTTCAAGTTCTCGTACTGAGTTTGTTAAATTAGTGGCGAGATAATCAAAAACTTCTTTATCTAGAGCTAAATTTAATGCGCAAGATTTTTTATGTAAAATAGCCAATCTTGTTTCTATTTCAGGAGGTCTAATATCAGCAATGAGACCCCAAGATAACCTTGTTTGTAATCGTTCTTCTAAGCCTTCTATTTCGTGAGGATATTTATCAGAGGTAACTACTATTTGTTTTTTTGCTTCGTGAAGGCTATTAAAAGTATGAAAAAATTCATCTTGGCTGGCATCTTTACCTGCAAGAAATTGAATGTCGTCTATGAGCAAAATATCGCAAGAGTTACGATAATAGGTTCTAAATGAATCAAATTTTCTTTCTCTAATAGCCTGTACATAAGAATTTACCCATGCTTCTGCAGATAAATAAACAATTCTTAAGGTAGGGTCTTTTTCTTTAGCTCGAAGTCGTATGGCGTGTAATAAATGAGTTTTGCCTAAGCCAACAGTACCAAAAATAAATAAAGGGCTAAATTGTGTACCTGGATATTCAGCCACCGAATGAGCAGCTTCAAAAACCATGTGATTAGATGGTCCTTGAACAAAAGTATCAAAAGTATATGTTTCGCTTTTAGAATTTTTATTAATAATTTGAGTATCAAGTTCTCTAATAACTTCATTTGAAGAAGATATTGACAAGGTGGGCATAGAACTTTTTGGTAATTCAAGTTTTACTTCTATTTCTGGTTTAGTTATTTTTTTAGTTTTAATTTCAGACTTTAGAGTAAGCCGTTCCTTTTTATTGGAATCAGCGCTAGAATTAATTATTACTTTAATAGTTTTGCCATAAGATTCTGAGGCTGCGGCAATAAGTTCTGGTAAATAATGATCCATCACCCAATTTTTATGAAAGGAACTTGGAGCTTGTAGAGTTAGTTGATCATTTATTAAACTAAGAGCTTTTATAGGTTCAAAAAATCCTTGCCAAACAAAAAAACTTAAGCGTCTTTTTAATAAGCTTATAGTCTTTTCAAGAAGATCTATTGCTTCTTGATTATTACTATCTTGCTCGAGGCTTTCTTGAGGAGCAGTTTTGCGCTCAGTAGTTTCTTTTATTGCGACCATACAAAAGTTCCTTAAAGCAAATATATAAAACATCTTAAATAAACTGTAAGCATAAAACAAACTCTTAAGCTTTACAAAAATAAAAATAAAAAAAGTTTTTATAGAGATTACTTTTTAGCAAACATTCATAGGTTTTAGCAATGGAGCAATCTCTTTGGCAGCAAAATAAAATTCTTTACTTGTGATAAGCAGTGCCTAAATTTATTTGAGAAGCTCTAAATAATTGTTCACATAAAACTAAAAAAGCCATCCTATGAGGCATAGTCATAGCCGATAAAGATAATTGAGCATCACAGTTGTTAACAAATTCTTTATTTAAACCAAAAGCTCCACCTACGATAAAACAGATTTTAGTATTACTTAAATTAATTTTATTTAAAAATAATAAAAAATTTTTTGAAGATAAATTTTTGCCATTCTCATCGAGTGCTACTCTAAAAAAACCTTCACTTAGTTTATATAATAAAGTTTCTTCTTCTTTTCTTTTGATTTTTGGATCAATAAATTTATAATCAGCGCAAAAAGGAATGCTAAGTTTTGATAAGTAATCTATGCCAGAACAAATAAATAAATCAGAAGAGGTTTTTTTACTAGGCATTAAAACCAATATTTTCATTCAAAATCGACTTTTTTGGAATCAATCCATAAGCCTTCTAAGTCATAATATTCACGAGCGCTTTGAGTGAAACAATGAAAAATGATACTACCAAAATCTAATAATACCCATGAAGAAGAAGCTAGGCCTTCTACGCTGCTGGCTTTTTTGCCTTTTTTTACCATTTCATCTTGAACATTATTTACTATAGCTAGAACTTGTCTTTCACTTTCTGCTGAACAAATAACAAAGTAATCTGTGTAAGAAGTAAGTTCTGAAACATTGAGTATTAAAATATCTGAGGCTTTTTTATCCATTGCAGCAAGCGCACAATCCTTAGCGGCATTAACAATTTCTAAATCGCTATCAAGCTCATTTATAGTAGTTTTTTTAAACATAAATTATATCTTCTTATTTTTTTAGATTAAACACAGTAGAGCAGGTATGGCATATTTATTGTTTATACACAAGGCTTGACCGCTAAAAAGCAATCCGTTAATCATTTCGCATACTTATGTGGAGCACAATTAGATGGACATGGTTTTATATCTTACCTCTTTATCAGGTATTTTAGCCTTAGTTTTTGCAGCTTTAAAAAGCAACTCTATTAAACAGGCCTCTTCTGGCAATGATGTCATGAAAGAAATAGCCCAAAGCATCCGTGATGGAGCTATGGCATTCTTAAAACGTGAATATAGGCTTTTGGCTGTATTTATTGTGGCTGTGGCAGTGCTTTTAAGTTTGTCTCATATGGGAAAACCCATTTTGATGTTACAAGCCACGGCCTTTGTTATGGGCGCACTAACCTCAGCTTTAGCTGGTTATTTTGGCATGAGAGTCGCTACATCTGCCAATGTTAGAACTACTGCTGCAGCTATTCAAAGTCTGCCTAAAGCTTTAAATATCGCCTTTTCTGGCGGCAGTGTTATGGGTATGAGCGTTGTGGGTTTGGGAATTTTAGGCTTAAGCGGGTTATTCTTTGTTTACCAACATATTCCAGGGCTCTCAGGCGATAGTCATCTGGAAGATGTTTTAGTAATTTTATCAGGTTTTTCCATGGGAGCTTCTTCCATAGCGTTATTTGCTCGAGTGGGGGGGGGTATTTATACTAAAGCAGCTGATGTTGGAGCTGATTTAGTTGGTAAAATAGAAGCGGGTATTCCAGAAGATGATCCAAGAAATCCAGCAGTTATTGCCGATAACGTAGGCGATAATGTGGGCGATGTAGCCGGTATGGGAGCTGATTTATTCGAGTCTTATGTTGGTGCTATTATTTCTTGCATGATCATTGGCGCGACGCTCAACGCCGTAAATCTATCTGGTGAAAAAGTTTTGGGCTTAGAAAAAACGTTGTTATTTGTCTATTTACCCCTTATTTTAGCAGCTATTGGTATTATTGCTTCTATTTTGGGAACTTTTTTTGTGAGAACTACTGAAAAAGGTGACCCACAAAAAGCCTTAAATATGGGAACTTATTCAGCAGGGATCTTAATGCTTTTGGGTTCAGCTGTTGCTATTCATTTTTATTTGCCTGACTGGTTCTATATTCCAGGCGGCAGCATGATCTATCAAAAATGGGGCTTATTTGGAGCTATGGCAGCAGGACTCATAGCCGGTATTGGAGTTGGCTTTATCACGGAATATTATTGTGCCAAAAATAAACCTGCTGTAAACGAAATTGTAGAGTCAGCCTCTACTGGTCCGGCCACAGTTATTATTTCAGGTATTGCTGTAGGCATGCGTTCTACTGCCATACCAATTATTTTGATTTGTATTGCTATTATTGCAGCTTACAAAATGGCTGGCCTTTATGGAATAGCTATTTCTGCTCTAGGTATGCTTTCTACTACGGGTATACAGCTAGCAGTGGATGCTTATGGACCCATTGCTGATAATGCTGGTGGAATTGCTGAAATGGCCGGGCTTGATCCACAAGTTCGTGAACGAACCGATAGTCTTGATGCAGTGGGTAATACTACAGCTGCCATTGGTAAAGGCTTTGCTATTGGATCGGCGGCATTAACTGCTTTTGCTTTATTTAGTGCTTATCAAACCCAATTGGGAATGATTTTAGGCAAAAGTCCTTCTGAAATTGTTATTGACGTAAGCCAACCCCAAGTAATGGTTGGGCTCTTTATTGGAGCCATGTTACCATTTTTATTTTCAGCATTAGCCATGAAAGCAGTGGGTAAGGCCGCTTTTGATATGATCAAAGAAGTTCGTCGGCAATTTAAAGAAATACCAGGACTTATGGAAGGTACGGCCAAGGCAGATCATGCTAAATGTGTTGATATTTCCACTAAAGCAGCCTTAAGAGAGATGATCTTGCCAGGTTTATTGGCTATTGTGGTTCCTGTAGTGGCAGGGCTTATGGATAGAAATGGTTTAGTTCTAGGGGGCTTACTTGCAGGTTCTACTGCCTCAGGTGTGCTTTTAGCTATTTTTATGTCTAACTCAGGCGGTGCTTGGGATAATGCTAAAAAGCAAATTGAGGAAGAAGTAAAAAGCAAAGAAAATAATACAGGTAAGGGTTCGCTAAGGCATGCGGCAGTTGTTACAGGCGATACTGTGGGTGATCCATTTAAAGATACCTCTGGTCCTTCATTAAATATTTTGATTAAACTTATGAGCGTAGTAGCCCTAGTTATTGTGCCCGTAATTGCTAAATATGGTTTAGATCTGTTTTAGTAAAAAATTCTTTTATGCCTTCTTGCCAAGGCATAATTTTTATATTGTTGATTTTTTTTGTAACAGTATCTCTGCAAAAACAAACTGCTTCGTGGTTTTTAAAATCTTTAATTATTTTAGATAACGAACTTAGATTTTCAATATTAACCATTATAGAACTTTTAATTTCTATAAATAATAAAGGTTTACCAGGGCGTTCTACCACAAGATCAACTTCAGCGTCATCTTTGGTTTTCAGATAAGAAAATCTATATTCTGAAAAATAATAAGAAGCATTTTTAATACATTCAAGTATTATAAAATGCTCAAATGCTTCGCCATATGCGCTTGTGCTTTCTTGTAAAAAAAGACTTAAGCTTCTTGTTAAGCTTTTTGTTACTCCTGTATCAAAAAAATAAAATTTCGGTTTTTGACTAAGACGTTTTCTAAAAGAATTTACAAACGGTTCTAAATAAAAACCTATTAATGTATCTTCTAATATTGAATAGTATTGACTGACTGTCTTATCATCTACACCAACATCTCGTGCTATTGACGCAATATTTATAATTTTTCCATTAGACTGAGCACAAACTTCTAAAAATTTTCTAAATGGATCAATTTTTCTAACTAACTGCTCCAAAATAATTTCTTCTTTTAAATATGTATGACTATAGGCTTGTAAAAATTTTATACGATCTTCATCTGTTTCCATTTCATAAATGCTTGGTAGCATCCCAAAATTTAAAGCTCTGCTAAGAGAGAATTGTTCACCAATCTCAAAAGAGGTCAGGGGAAAAAGATTATAAACAAATGCCCTGCCAGCTAACAAATTAGCTCCACCATATTTTAATTTTCGAGCGCTTGAACCTGACAAAATAAAAATTTTATTAGTCTTTTCAATTAGACTATGTACTACATCTAATAATTTAGGAATTTTTTGTATTTCATCTAATACTATATGTTTAATATTTTTTGGTAATTCTAAAACTATACTTTCTAATTCTTGAGGGTTTTTTAAAAAACGTTCCTCTTCATTGATATTTAACAAATCTATAAATAAAGTTTCCTCTTTTGCGAAGGAGTGTTTTATTAGAGTAGTTTTTCCAGTATTCCTAGCACCAAAAAGAAAAAAACTGTATTTTTTTGAGAGGTTAAGTGAACGAATAAACATATTTTTCCTTTTTAAAACACAAAAATAGACCATACTCCAATTTTGTACGCCATTTTTGGAGTATAGTCAATTTTTATAGATCTTTTTTGTTCTTTACAAATTTGTTGGTTAGATTACGATGACTAATCTTAATTTAAGGTTACAAAAATGTCTGCTTATTTAGTATTATTGCGTCACGGTCAGTCAGTTTATAATAAAAAAAATTTATTTACAGGCCTTATTGATGTGCCCTTAAGTAGGCAAGGCATTAAAGAAGCATTAAAAGCTAGGAAATCATTAAAAAATTATGTATTTAATTATGTTTTTAGTTCTGCATTAAAAAGAGCTATAAATACTGCTGATATAGTCTTTCCTAATTCACCAATAATTAAAGACAAAGCTTTAAATGAGCGAAATTATGGCGAATTATCTGGAAAAAATAAGCATGAAGTAAAAGCTAAATATGGTGAAAAGCAGTTTTTATATTGGCGTAGAAGTTATTTAGGAGCTCCACCTTTGGGTGAAAGCTTAAAAAATACCTATGAAAGGGTTATCCCTTATTTTACAAATGAGATTTTGCCGCTATTAAAAACCGGAAACAATATTTTAGTAGTAGCCCACGGTAATTCTTTAAGAGCATTAATAAAGCTTATAGAAGATATTTCTGATGATGATATTTGTAAGTTAGAAATACCAACGGCATCTGCTGTGATTTATGAATATGTCCAAGAAAAAAATTTGTTTAACAAAATAAGGTTATAAAAGATGACAAATAATATTTTAAGTTATTATCCACCAACAGTTATTGAACAAACCCCACGGGGTGAACGGGCTTATGATATTTGGTCTAGATTATTAAAAGATCGCATTATATTTTTGGGTTCAGAAATCAATGATCAGCTTGCTAATGCTGTATTAGCTCAGTTATTATTTTTAGAAAGTGAAGATCCTGACAAAGATATCACCATGTATATTAATTCTCCGGGCGGTGAAGTTAATTCGGGTTGGGCCATTTATGATGCTATGCAATATGTAAAATGCGATGTTTCCACCGTGTGTGTTGGTTTATGTGCATCTATGGCGGCTATTTTATTGGCGGCTGGACAAAAAGATAAGCGTTATATCTTGCCCCATAGCAGAGTTATGTTGCATCAACCTCATGGCGGCTCTCGCGGTCAAGCAACAGATATTGAAATTCATACTCGTGAAATGCTTAAAATGAAAGATTTGGGCAATGAAATAATAGCTAAGCATACTGGCCATAGCGTAGAAAAAGTCAAAGCAGATTTAGAAAGAGATTTTTATTTAGGTGCTCAAGAAGCTATTGCTTATGGTGTAGTTGATAAAATAGTTGAAAGACATCAGATTTAGGTATGTTTCTTCAAATAATTTTTGATTTCGCTAATGGTTAATCTTTTTAGCTTAAGCTTATGAATATCTTCACATCTTTTTATCATGTCAGGGGCAAAAAGCTGATATCCAGAAGGGGTGAGAAAAGCAACTTCTATTAGCCCCTCTTTAAGCCAATGACGAATAGTAGATACGGCCACTTTACTAGATTTGGCAAGAGCCCCTATCTTTAATAAATTATCATTATCTAAATCATCAACTGAATGTTTATCTTTTAGCGCATTTAAATATATATCTAGAGAGCGATTTACAGCTTTGTTAATTATCTTTTCATAATCATCTATTGACCCACCAAGCTGGGCTTTTTCCAAGGAACTAATATACGCCAATCTATCGCGTTTTCGAATAATAGCTGGAGGATAGCCATGCATCATTAGTAAAAGATTCATTAATAACCTAGCAGTCCTACCATTTCCATCAATAAATGGATGAATGCTTACTAAGCGATAATGAGCTTGTGCTGCAAGAGCTATTGGATGCATATTTACACAATTAATTAACCAGTTATGAAATTCAGCCATTAACTCTGGTACTTTACGATAGTTTGGTAAAACAACTGATGAGCCGGAAATTCGAACTGCTACATTGCGAAAATGCCCTGCATTATCATCGTCAATGCTTTTCAAAATTATTTTATGGATGAACATTATATCATCAGCTTTAATGGCTGAAGGCTTTTTAGTAATAAGAGATTTAATAAAATCTAAAGCTTGGGCATGATTGGTAGCTTCAATATGTTCGTTTAGTGACTTGCCACCAACAGTTAACCCTTTTTCAAGAACTAATGCTGTTTCTTTGCGGGTAAGAGTATTTCCTTCAATAGCATTACTGGTATACGTTAGTTCTACTCTAAACCAATTATCAAGGTTTTTGACAAGATTGGCAGGTAAAGGCTTGTATGAGTCAAGTGCTTGTTTTTTTTGTGTAAGTTTATCATAATTCATATCTAAACCATAAAGTGTCACCTAACACTTGTCAATAAATTTTGTTGATTTTTAAATTTTACTCTTTGCCCTTGCCCTATTACAATACAAGGTTAAAATAAGTTGTTAGCGACTTTTTTTATATAATGGTGATTCAATCTTGAATAATAAAAAAGATTCAGTTTTAGTGTGTTCTTTTTGTGGTAAATCTCAAAAAGAAGTCCAAAAGCTTGTGGCAGGCCCTTCAATTTATATTTGTGAAGAGTGCGTAAGCTTGTGTAATGAGATTATTTCTTCAAATCAAGACGAACCTCTGGAAGATAAATCTTGTAAAAATCTTACGCCTATTCAAATAAAAGAGCAGCTTGATGAGCACATAGTAGGTCAAGAAAAAGCTAAAAAGATTTTATCAGTAGCTGTTCATAATCATTTTAAAAGAATTAATTCTATAGATGATACCAACGATGTAGAACTACAAAAAAGTAATATTTTGCTCATAGGCCCTACAGGTACTGGAAAAACTTTGCTTGCTCAAACGCTAGCCAGAATATTAAATGTGCCTTTTAGTATTGCTGATGCAACTTCTCTCACAGAAGCTGGTTATGTTGGGGAAGATGTAGAAAGTGTGATCTCAAGTCTTTTAAATGCAGCTAATGGTGATGTGAAGCTTGCAGAAAAAGGTATTGTTTATATAGACGAAATAGACAAAATTACTCGTCGCGGTGAAAACTCTAGTATTACACGAGACGTTTCAGGTGAAGGTGTACAGCAAGGGCTTTTAAAAATTATTGAAGGATCTATTTGCAATATTCCCCCTAAGGGTGGTAGAAAGCATCCCCATCAAGAAATGATTAAAATAGATACTTCACAGATTTTATTTATTTGTGGCGGCGCTTTTTCTGGTTTGGAAGAAATTGTACTTGCTCGTATGGGAAATAAAAGCTTAGGTTTTAATAAGCAAAAAGAAAGCAATAAAGAGGTAATAAAAGGGAATGCTTTACAACATTTAACTACTCAAGATTTATTGCGCTATGGCCTAATTCCAGAATTTATTGGTAGATTGCCTGTTTGTGCTGTGCTTGATGCGCTTGACGAAGAAGCCTTAGTAAGAGTTTTGCAAGAACCAAAATATTCTTTGGTTAATCAATACACGAGTTTATTGCATCTTGATGGAGTAAATTTAAGATTTACTAAAGATGCTTTGATCGCTGCAGCTAAAAAAGCTTTTGAAAAAAAGACGGGAGCCAGAGGCTTACGGGCAATATTTGAAGCAGCCATGCTTGATATTATGTATGATATTCCTACTAATAAAGATATTCGTGAAGTAGTTTTTAATGAACGAGCAATTTTAAGAAAAGAAGCACCGCTTATTGTTATGGGTGATAAAAAGAATAAGTAACTATTAATAGTACTTTTGATCTTCTTTTAGTGTATGCGTTTAAAAATTAATTCTTTATTTTTTTGAATGAGTTTAATTTCTATTACTTGTGCATTAGATAGTTGAATATCGTCGATGTCTTTATCTTCTATATGAGCAATAAAAGCTCTAATAGCTTTTCCGTGAGAAAAAATAGCAATTTTTTTATCTTTATATTTTTTTCCTAAAAATAATAATTCTGTTTCTATACGTTTATAAAGTTCATCAAGGCTCTCTTCTCCAGCTATAGCAGTCTGCTTCCAGGCTTCTCTTTTATTAGGATAATTTTCTGCTATTTTTTTCCATTCATCTTTATATTTATTTACTTTTTCCGATATTTTCATCCCTTCAGCTTCGCCCGTATTTACTTCTCTAAGCTTCTCACTCAGTTGCACTTTAAGATGAAAAAGGTTAGCTGTTTCTTGCGCTGTAGCTGAAGCTCTTTTTAAATCTGAGGAATATATAGCCGAAATATCCCTATGATGTTCCAAAAGGAATACAGCAGTTTTTTTAGCCTGCATTAGGCCTGTCTCATTAAGCTCAATATCAGTATGACCTTGGACTCTTTGTTCAAGATTCCAATCTGTTTGTCCATGACGAATTAATAATATTGTAGTTTCCCATGAAGTGTTTATTTTCCATAAAAACACACTAAGCATCAAAGCACTAATAATTAAAAAAAATATAACTATTTTCAAAATTTCACCTACAATAAAATTATTTGAAAAAAAGTTTATTTATTGTTTTTTTTTATGCAACACCTAAACTATAGACTATTCATAGTATCCACTAAAATATCCACGGACTCTTGGTCTTCTTTTATATCGCCAATAGCAAATAAAAACCTATTGCCATTTTTAAGAGTATTTTTTAAAGAAATTAGGCAATCTTTCAGCGTTATTTGATCTAAAATATTTATTAAAAAGCTTTGATGCTCTTTTTGCCACGTGGGTTTATTATTTTCTATATCTTGTAATAATAAATCAACAAAATATGGGTTTAGGGATGTTTCTTCGTCGATGGTATTTTGTAAGGATTTTTTTCTTTCTCCAATCGCATTTTTTAGTTCTATATCTGAAAAACCATTTTTTAATGCTTCTTTTATTATAGAAAAATCTTTGATAAAGCTTTCTTTTAGCTCATTAGTTTTGGTATTGGTACTAAAATAAAATTCAGAATATTCGCCATAATAATATTTTCCCCAAACTTCTGGTGCAAAGCTCCTGTTTTGATTTTTTACATTTTCAATAAGCTGCTGATTGATCATGCTTAAAACTAAATCAAAAATTTCTTTATCTTTTAGATATTTTTGTTCAAAGCTTTCTTGCACTATTAATTTAGGTTGCATGCTTAAAATAACTTCTATTTCGTTGTTTATATCAGGATTATTTATAATAAAAAAAGGGTGTTTATAATCAGGTTTGTGAAATGATATTTCCGGTAATTTCATTTCTGGTTTTTTAATTGTATTAAAATTATCTTTAATTAGTGTGTTAACAAGATTTATATTAATATCTCCTGCGACCAGTAATTGCATGTTATCTATTCTGTACCATTTATGATAAAAATCTTGTAGATTTTTTATATTAAATCTATTTCTTGATTCAAAGTCCCCTAAAAGAGAGTTATTAGCTATATTGGTTCCAGAATAAAGTTTATTTAACATTTTTTGAGATATTTCTTGTTGCATGCTTGAATCATTGATTTGCTCGTTATTGAGTATTAGTTTTTCTTTTGTTATTAAATGATCATTAAATTTTATGCCAAAAGCAAAATGAGTAAGCACGCTAAAGGCTTCTTTAATAGTATCATCACTACAGTTATTTAGATCTAAACTATAAATAGTATCTTCGTTATTAGTAATAGCATTGTCGTCGGCTTGTAAACTTAAATTATTTTTTAACAAAAAATTAGTCACTTCTGGACTTCTAAAAGCTAAATGTTGAATAGCATGGGCCATTCCATTTTCTTGTGGATCTTGCATAAGAACGCCTGCTTTAACTTTTAGCCTTAGATAACATGAGTTTTTTGAATCTTCGTTTTTAATAACTTTATAAAGCAAATTATTTTTTAAACGTAAGCTTTTTTGCTTAGTAAAATCATTATTTTTATTAATGCTTACGCAAGCTACCAAATTACAGAACAACAATAAAGTTAGAAGTAAAATCTTAAACATAAAATCCAACAGCCCCTGGCAAAAGCCCGCAAAATTATCTAGAGATACCAATAACCATTCTAGAGTATATAATATGTCAAATAAAGAAGAACCTGAACTTTCAGAAGAGCATTACAATCCAATGCCCAAAAAATATCAAGTACCGTTATATTTTAAATTAATAAATTTAATATTTTTTTGTTTATGCCTAATATCCTATGGAGGGTTTTTAATATATAAAAAAAATATACAAAATAAATTTATTAAAGATCAAACAAATACCCATATAAATCTTTCTAAACTTACGGTATTCGATACGGTTAATAACACCGAAATAAACTTGAGTGATTATAAAAAAGATCGTTTTATGCTTTTAAATATATGGGCCTCTTGGTGCGCTGCTTGTGTACATGAAATGCCTTCTCTTATAAAATTATCAAATGCTTTATCTGATAAATTATCAGTAGTAGCCTTATCAGTAGATGACGAACAAGAAGTATTAAAAACTTTTACCCATAATCAAGAAAATTTAAAAATATTGTGGGATAAAAATAAAATTTCACCACTATTATTTAATATTAAAAAATATCCTGAAACTTTTTTGCTATCACCTGATAATAAAATTATTAAGCAATTTAGTGGTGCCATAGATTGGCAAGATGAAAAAATACTCTATGATTTGACAAAAAATTTTTAATAGGATTTTTATATGAATATTTTTCATGTTTTTCTTTACATATTTTTATTGTTTTCAATGCAAATCAATGCAGTGAAACTGGATGACGAGCAAGAAAACTCTTCAAAAGACAACGGAATTTTTTCTCAAATTAATGTTATCAAGGGATGTCATGCATTTTTTTTGGTGAAAAAGCCCAACATGATGCAAGAAAACATGCTGGTCATGTTTACTAGCAAAAGTAAGAAATGCCCCACTACAAACTCACATCAGGTTATCGATTGCAGTATATTTGCTGACAATATGGCGGTAGTATCAACACAAGTAGGTAAATTGTATTTTATTAATTTGGCAAATGCGGATAATGATAATTGTATATGTAATATTCAGAAAAATATTAAAGCCATTGGCGCCATTGATGGGGAGCAACGAGCGCTTATGATGATAACTGACAATGCAGTTATCATTATGCCCAATGGTCAAGAAAGAGAATCAGTGCCTAAGGTATTTGAACATCTTGATAAAGACTTAAATAAATATAAAATTCATCCTTGTTCAATTCGTCATTTGGTATCTCAAAACATGATATTGGCTTATGATAATGAGCCAGCTGGTGGTATTTTTGTCATAAGAGACTTGAATGACGGAAATGCTAATGTGGGCTACTCACCTATAAAAGATCTCTGTTATGACTTGGCTGGTAATCAATTCGAGATCAATGCTGAGGGAGATTTTGGAGCCCAGTGGAAAAAACACAACGATGTGATTCTTTTAAAAGGTCTCTCTTTGGCTAAGCCAATACGATTTATAGAGCAAGATCCTCTCGATTTTGGTATGGAAGCTCTAGCCAAATTTGATAGTGATGATTTAACTATTGTGCTTAAATTAACTCAAATAAATGAAACCAATAGCTTATTATGTCCAAGCGCATATTTTCTTGATTTTAGTACGACTCACTCACCAAAAAATATCAAAAGAATAATAAAATTTGCTGGCAATTTTATTGTGTGGGAAGGTGATACGCTTTCTATTTGGGGCAATGAACAATCAGACAAAGTACAGGTAATGGATGGTTATCACATTTTGGAGATGCTGCAATAATATGAAAACTTTTTTTATATCCATATTTTGTTCTTCATTTTTGCTAGGGATGAATCCCCAAATAGAAGCAGCAAATCTATACGAGATCGAGAAGAAACTTGAGTTAGACTCTTTTAGCTATGCTACTGCCATAAAGCTAAACGAAGACTATTTTTTAACAATACGACATGCTTTACCTCACCAGATGAATCTATCATCAGGCACCTATGAGCCTGGAGTTTTTGATAAATATGACGATCTTTCTCGGTACGAAAAAAGCTGTCCCGAGTATTTGCAACGAGCAGCCATGCTTATTACCAATAGTGAAAAAAGCAATTCTTATATTGTTGAAAAAGTAGAGAATGGCTATAGGGCAAAACAGGTTAAGAATTATTATAATTACTACAGCGAAGGCGATGACGCAGTAACACTGGTCTTTACCCAAGAAATGCCTGAGGATTTTTGTTTGGCAGATATGCCCTCCATATCCCAATGCAATGGCGTAAACGAGCTAAATAATTTTATTTTTATCTTTATTAAATTAGTTAATAATGGTCAGCATTTTATACCTTATGCTATTAATTTGCCTAAAATCTTTGCCTTTTGCGATTATTCTGCCCATACTTGGCTTATTTCCAAATTGTCAGTTACCGCCGGGATGAGTGGTGCTTTGTTATGCAATAAAAATGTTGATATGTTTGGGGTCTTAGTGGGGCCAGGCAAGGTTATTAATCTATCTGAGGAGTTAGACAAAGATTATCTTGCTAATCATGATATTGATTCTGAAGGAGCAAGCTTTAGTTTTGCTTATTGGAGCAAACTTAATTCTAGGGTTAATCTTTACTGGAGCAAGGCTCAATAAATAAAGATCAAATTTTATAAAACAATAATTATTTGCCAATAAAAAACACATAGAAGTATAAATTTTAATCTTACGTAGGAGGGGACTTATGAAGAGTGTAAGTATTTCTAATGTGGCTTCTTTGTGTAATGCTAATCCAACTCAATTATTAGAGGTTATTAAATCAAAAAATTTGGCTGATACTTTTATGCCTTCAAGCAAGCCAAATATAGTTTTGCAGAAAAATTCTCTACAAAATATGCCCAAAGTTGAAGAAGGGTTTGCTAAAAATCCTAATTATTCTGATTATTTAAAAATAGCCAAAAGTTTTAAAGATAATTACCAATCTTTAAGTACGTATAAATTTACTGAACTTGAAAGATTTTTATTAATACCCTTAGATACTCTTAAAAATCATCCTAAAATTAATGATTATCCTTATTTAAAAGAGCAACTTAATCATGAAAAATGGCTCTTAGAGCATCAAGAAATCTTTGTTAAAGAAAAAAAGAAAGAAATTATTAACACAAAAATTAGAGATCAAAAAATACAAGAATATGGACTGGGCATAACAGGCCATTTAACAACTATAAATCATAAAGTTAAAGATGGTGGGTTTTATATTAAAAATAATTTAACTCTCAGAGGAAATGTTGAGCAAATTACTGAAGATATTTTTGGTCAATCTTTATATGAATTATTGCCTCGTTATAAAAGTCGTAAAACTGCCCATATTGGTATAAAAATTTCAGAATTTGGCATTAATACTTTTTTAATGGCAGCAGGTAGTCTTTTAATACCAGTTACTTTTGGGGTTTCAAAAGTAATTTCTGACCATTCTCGCACAGTAATAACTCTCAGTGGAGATGCCATTGATAAAAAAATGTTAGGGGCAAATAATAATAAGATTAAGCATCATACACTTTTGCATGGCATTCAAATGGAAATACCAAAATTTATCCCCGTAGCGGGTGATATAATCCAATATGCAGAAGCAGGTATGCAAGGTTTAGGTGTAGGAACTATTACTTCAAGTATATTAGCTGAGATTATCTTATCTAGTGTTAGTCAAAGATTTCATAAAATTTTAAGTAAAGCTGATTTAGGAAATCCTCGTGTTATAAAAGAACTTGATGATCGTATTGATTATTTGAGTAAATTTCTAATACCTTACGGCGAATATATTTTATTAACTCAAAATAAACCCGTTAGACAAAAGCAGTTAAGACAAATATTAGCTGAACAGTTAAATATTTTAAGAACTTTAGAAAAAAGAAGAACAAAAGCATTACAATTTTACAAGCTAGCCCTGATTGCTGATAAAGTTCCACAGGATGAAATTGAAAATGTTAAAAAATATACTCTTGAAGCTAATTTAGCAGATAAAATAAATGGCCATAAAGTTGCCCGCAGATGTTTAGGTAGTATTATTGAACAAATACCTGAAACTAATTTTTTTATATAACTATAGGAGACAAAGCTAATGTTAAGAATAAATATGTGGTTTTTTATCGCAGTTTTGCTTTTTGTAGCTTTTTTGGTATTAAATTTGCTTACTACATTTTTAGTCCCATTAGTAATGTCTCTTATTGTAGTTTCTATTTTTTTACCTTTGCATTTATTTATAAAGCGCAAAATTCATAACAAAGAAAAATTAGCGGCTTTTTTAACAACGTTTATAGTTTTATTATTAGTATTAATTCCAATATTGATATTTATAATGGCCTTAATACAAGAATCTTTTTACTTGATAAATATTTATAATTCTACTGGTGATAACAATATCTCTTTATATGTTAAAAACACCATACAAATACTGCAAAATTATTTAACTGATTTTGATATCAATATACCAAAAGAAAAAATGTCATCTTTTGTTTTTTCTATGATAAAAAAATTAAGTGATATTTTTTATACTAACGCATCTTTATTGGCGGCCAATTTAACTAATTTACTATTTAATTCATTTATAACATTAGTTTTAATTTTGGTGTTTTTTATTCACGGAAAATCTTTAAAAGATTATATTATAGATTTATTACCCTTACCTAAAGATGAGCAAGAAAGATTAATAGTTAGATTTAAAGAGCTTTCTTTTGCTATTTTTGCCGGTAATACTTTAATATCTTTTCTTGAAGGTATTATCGCTGGTATTTTAATTTACTTGTTTAATATTGAAGGTGCCATTATTTGGGGGTCTTTAATAGCAGTATTATCTTTTTTACCCCTTATTGGCGGTGGAATAGTTATTTTGCCTCTATCCATTTATCTTTTTTCAACTGGCTCTCAAGTATCTGCAATAGTATTTTTTGTATTAAATATTATACAAATATTTATTTTAGAAAATTTAGTCAAACCTAAAATTATTGGTGATAAGAGCCACATGCATGAAATATTAGTATTTTTATCTATTATGGCAGGAGTGCAAATATATGGAATGCTAGGACTTTTTTATGGCCCATTAATAATGACCATGTTTTTAAGCTTAGCTTCCATTTATAAAGAGCATTACGTCAAGTTTTTGAAATAGTTTTTTAATCAAGCACAGAATCATGTGCAATAAAGTGTAGGGGTGGAAAAAATGAAAAAGCTAGTGCCCCCCACGGTACCATTTTAAAATTTTGATACTCATTGGTTTTATTGCCATCTTGCACCACTATAATGCCAAAAGGATATTTGTGGCCTAAGTAATTACTGGACACAGCGATACCGTCTGTGTTTTGTATTTTTTTGCCTTTATAATTAACTTGAAATTTACCAATAAATTTTAGTGTTTTTCGTGAATAAACATTAAAAGCGCTTTCGCCTTGACTGGAAGCTAATAAATAACCGTCTTTATTATTAGCATTATAAATAGCTAAGCCTTCAACATCAGCTACTAAATTACCATTTAGACTTACAGAATCTATTAAAACAGGCTCTAAAATACTTTCAGGAGTTGCTTCATATTGCCAAATACCTACAGTTTCTTCCGAAATGTAAAGTTTATTATGCTCATCATCAGCTACACAGCCTTCAGTTTGAGTTGCAAGTTTTAGTTCTCTCGCTTTAGTTAAATAAAACTTAGAATCATCATTAGCTTCTATTTTCCATTGGATAACTTCTCCATTTTTACTATTTACAAATACATAATATTCATTTTTAATTTTATCTTTGTACATACATAGGCCATATACTTCTAAACCTGCTTCGTGTGTGCCAGCCTCTAACTTTTGTACTTTTTGGCTGTGGTCAACATAATAAAACTCTATGGTATTATAGCTTCGATTAGAAGCAGCTATGAGTGCCACATTTTTTCCTAACCAGCTAAAATCATATCTAATATCTACGTTATTAAGCTCCCCATCAGGAAATTCTTGTAATTTTTCGCCATCTAGATCATAAACTATTAATCCTGCCTGTTTATTAGTACCAATAATTAAACTTTTTTTTGCATCTACTTCATTAATATAAATAGCTGAATCATCGGCAGAATCCCCTTGTGTACTCACATCTTGAGTTTTAGCTGTGGCTACAAGCTGACGAATAAACTGTGGTTTATAATCTTTAATAGGCAAAGCTATACCTAAAAAAGATAAAAATATTAATGATAATAAAAGAACAGAGTAAGATGTTTTTTTCATAAGAATCACCTAAGATTTATGAAAAATATTTTAATATATTAAATATAATTTAATTTAAATTATTAATTAAAAAAATAATTTAGTAATAATTTTATATAATTAATAATTATTATTAATAATTTTTTGATAGCGTTCTATTAAGCTTTGCCTTTCCCACTTATCCATATTAGGAGAAAAATATTTATTTACTTGATTAAAAGATTTTATAGACTCTATATCAAATAAATTCAGAGCTAAACCTGCCAAATATGCTACACCAAGGGCTGTTTTTTGCTGTTCCCTATCTGCATAGGATGGCACATCGGTAATATCTGCTTGAATTTGCATCCACAAATCGTTAGTGCTAGCTCCTCCATCGATTTTAATACAAGAGGGCTTTAGGCCATCTTTGGCCATAGCGCTAAATATAGCTTCATTTTGTAAAGCCACACCTTCAAGTACGGCTCTGGCAATGTGGGCTTTTGTGCTCCCTCTAGATAAGCCTGCTAATACTCCACGTGCATGAGGTTGCCAAAAAGGAGTGCCAAGACCACATAAGGCAGGAACAAAAATTACGCCCTCACTACTAACTACTTCTTTGGCTAAAGTTTCCACATCCTCGACTTTATTGATTATTCCTAAGGAATTGACTAAAAAGTCAATGGCAGCACCGGCCACAAAAGCAGAACCTTCTAGACAATAATTAGTTTTATTTTTTAGTTTATAAGCAATACTAGTTAATAAGCCATGTTTGCTTAAAATTTTTTCTTCGCCAGTGTTAAGTAAAATAAAGCAACCAGTACCAAAAGTAGCTTTAGCATCACCTTTGTTAAAGCATGTTTGCCCAAAAAGAGCCGCTTGCTGATCTCCTGCAAGAGCAGCAATAGCAATACCGTCTGGCAAGAAGGATAATCCCTTGGTGTAGCCATAAATACTAGAATTATCAACAATAGTAGGCAGCGCTTGTAATGGTACTTCAAATAGTTCTAATAATTCTTTGCTCCAATTTCCGGTATCAATATCCATAAGCATAGTTCTTGAGGCATTGGTTATGTCGGTAATATGTAACTGCCCCCCAGAAAACCAATGGGTTATAAAGCTATCAACTGTACCTAACAAAAGCTTATTTTGTTCGCAATCTTTTTTAAGATAAGGATATTCTTTAAAAAGCCATAAAATTTTACTGGCACTAAAATAAGGGTCAAGCAATAATCCAGTTTTTTCTTGTATAAAGCTACTAAAATTATTGTTTTTTAATTGCTGACATATCTCTGTACTACGTCGACACTGCCATACGATAAATGGCATCACAGGATTATTTTGTTTATCAAAAATACACAAAGTTTCTCGCTGATTAGTTACACCAATCCCTTTGATATTTTTTGGATTGATTTGAGCATTACTTATGGCTTTAGTCACTGCAATTTTTACTGATTCTTTAATTTCTGTTCCATAATGTTCTACAAAGCCTTCTTTGGGGTAATGCTGAGGGTAATTTTGAGAATGCTTAGATACTACTTGTCCTAAAGAATTTATAATTAAAGCAACAGTAGCAGTAGTACCCTGATCGATAGCGAGCAATAAGTCCATAAAATTTTTCCATAAAAGAAAGCGTTTTTATTATATGTTATCACTATGAATTGTGGCACAATAAAATAGCTTAAACTATAAAAAGGTTAAAAACATGAATCACAAAGTTACTTTAATAAAAGGCGATGGCATAGGCCCTGAAGTTATGGATGCTTGCGTGAAAATAATAAAAGCAGCAAATGTTTCTATAACATGGGATGAGCAGCTTTTAGGTTTAAATTCTATAGAAAAATATGGCCAGTCATTAAGTGAACAAACTCTAAACTCTATAAAGCAAAATAAAGTAGCTATTAAAGGCCCTACCACTACTCCTGTTGGTGGAGGCCATCAAAGTGCCAATGTTGCTTTGCGAAAATCCTTAGATCTTTATTCTTGCATACGACCAGTGAAGTCCATTGAAGGTTTAAAATATTCTCAAGAACAGGTTGATTTAGTTATTTTTAGAGAAAATACAGAAGGACTTTATTGTGGCCAAGAGTTAGAAATACAGCCTGGTCTTGTAATATCTTTACGAATAATGACAAAAAATGCCTGTATGCGTATTGTGAGAAAAGCTTTTGAATATGCAATAAAAAATAACCGTAAAAAAGTTTGTTTAGCCCACAAAGCAAATATTTTAAAAAAAGGCGATGGCTTATTATTAGCTTGTTTTAATGAAATAAAAAAAGAATATCCACATATTATAAGCGAAGATATTATTGTGGATGCTTTATGCATGAAACTAGTAATGCACCCTGCATATTTTGATATAATTATTTTAGAAAACATGTTTGGAGATATTGTATCAGATTTGGCAGCAGGGCTCGTGGGCGGCCTTGGGGTAGTGCCTGGAGCTAATATTGGAGATCAATACGCTGTTTTTGAGGCGGTGCATGGTTCTGCACACGATATTGAAGGAAAAAATTTGGCTAACCCTACAGCTTGCCTAAAAAGTAGCATTATGATGCTTAATTATTTGGGCGAATTTGAAGCTGCTTTAAAAATAGATAAGGCGCTACATAAAGTATTAAGCCAAAAAGACTTAAGAACCAAGGATTTAGGGGGGCAAGCATCAGCTAGTGACTTTGTAAATAGCATAATTTCTTATATTTAATCTTTGCAAACACTAAAACTTGGTGTATGTGAGGGAGGACTAGATTTTATTGGAGATAGTAATGAGTAAAAGACATTTAGCAAGAGAAGTAAAACGCGTAAAGCTTACGCAGCAAAACAGAGAAAAACGTGATAATTTGAGAGCTGCTCAAATTAATCCTAATTTAAGCGATGAAGAGCGATTAATAGCTAAAATGAAACTTAATGCTATGCCAAGAGATTCATCTAAATCCCGTCAAACCACACGTTGTGTTGCCACAGGAACCTCCCGTGCAGTGTATCGTAAATTTGGTCTAAACCGTATTTCATTTAGAAATATGGCGTTAAAAGGCTTATTACCGGGTGTAACCAAATCTAGCTGGTAATTTTTATATAAAATAAATTTTATGAAAATCAATATTGTTTACAATGTTGATTTTTTTGTAGCTCCCCAGGTACTATGCAAATCTGAAAGAGAAAAAGTTTTTAAATAAGCTGTTAATAGAGCAGATTATCCTTAGTTTTTGTTTTCTAGCAGTTTACTTCTTCTTGAAGACTCTTGTTGCAGTGAAATTTTGATATAAATAAGAAAGGGCTCTATTATTTAGAAGTATAAAGCTAAAAAAAGGAGCCGCTTTATGCAGCAAAGATCGTAGTGATGTATCCATAAACATTTAAAGTCTTCGAGATTAGAACATTTAGGATATACTGTGAGTCGTTTTTAGTCTTATACGTATTGAACCTAGACAACTATTATTAAATAAGATATAAATACATTTACAAAATAAAATAATAATTTTATATTACAAATATTTATAAATAAGGAATATTAATAATGTTAAAAAAATTTTTTTTACTATTTACTTTATCTATTAATCTTAATTCAGGCAATTTTGAATTTATCACTCATTATAGTATTGATTCTTTTCACGAAAAAGGACTTACTGGTAAAAATTATGATATTGGCATTTTAGAACCTAATCTTATTAATCATTCTTCTATAGAACAAGAAAGATTAATATCTTATTATGGTGGTTTTAAATTTATCGAAACTGATTACGCTCATGCCAATCACGTAGGTGGAATTTTAGCAGGCAAAAAAAATATATTATATAATTTTTTAGGGGGAGTAGCAAATGAAGCTCGCCTGCATTTTGCTGCTACAATGACTTTTTTTCCTAAGGACCTTCAACGTAGTGGTAATCAATATATTTTGGATGCTCTGGAAATTTTGGCAAAAAAAACCAAAATTATTAATCTTTCATTTGAATTTACAGATGTAGTTCGCCCTAAGTGTGGTCGTGATACTTTACACCATCCCTTATCTGAACTAGAAATTGAACGAATAAAAAAAATTTTACAAGATAATAATTGTGTATTGATATTTGCTGCTTCTAACGATCCTTTGGAAAAATTTGAAACCAAAACAGGTTCAAGTTATCCCATTTTACAATTATTGGATGCTGGACTTGAAGATCATTTATTAATTGTGGGAAATCTTGAACATATACCTTACGAACAACTGGAACAGGAAAAAAATTTCCTTTTGGGCTATACAGATTTAAATGAAATTTTTCATAAAGAAAATAAATATAATGAAATAGTGGATTTTCTATATCTTCGTACCCTTATGAATAAATATATTTCTGATCATACTAGTAATGACTATTTGTTTAACAAGATGACTAAAGGCGATATAATAGAATTCATTAATTATCAGGACTTTAATGATAAAGAATTTAAAGAAATTTATTACTCAAATTTTTTTGAGGATAATGAATATAAAATAAAATTTAAGCAAGAAAATCCACGTTTATTTGGTTTTATAGAAGCTTTATATTTTTTACTTGATGACCATGTATTCAGTAATGGAGTGAAATATAAAAATGTAAGAAATAAATACTCTGAACTTAGAGAATTTCCAAGTACTATAAAATCTGAAAATTCTTTTAAACGTAGAGGCATGTTGGCAGGATATAATGAAAAAGTGCAGCAAAACTTTATTTGTGCATGTGGTACTAATATATTATCTGGTGGAACAAAAAATGATGAGTTTGTAAATATGACTGGTTCCAGTCAGGCTGCGCCTATAGTAACCGGCATAGCCGTATTACTTCATGAACACTTAAGCAAAACAAATGAAAATATTTTATTTGTTGATGTGATTCGTTTTATCAAGGAAGATGCTCAACAAATTGGAGAAAAGGCCTCTTTTGGGCTAGGCATCCTTAATATCAAAAAATTGTTTTCTGGGATCTAAGGTTTTTTAGGTAATAAAATATATTAAATTATGAGAATTTCTTACTCTGTAGACCTTATAAAATAAAACAATAAGTTTATTCATATTAATACTAAAAATTATTGGAGCATATCATTAGTAGTGCCCCCTAAAAAAGTCATACCTAGCTTTTATGGCGCTTTGCTGGCTTTTACCTCTGAAGTCGGGAGGCTTATTACCGGGTGTAACCAAATCTAGCTGGTAATTTTTATATAAAATAAATTTTATGAAAATCAATATTGTTTACAATGTTGATTTTTTTTATAATATTGAAGTGAAAAAATAAAATTTTGGTTAATTAAATGATAAAAGTATTTTTTTTATTAATAAATTGTTTATTTATTAATAATTGTGCACCAAATAAAGCAGCATATAATAATAGCAACAGCAATAACAATAACAATAACAATAATAATAGTAATAGCGATAATAATAACAGTAATAGCAATAATAATAATAGAAATTTAGCTGAAGGCATAACTAAAGTAGCAGTAAAAGATAAAACCTCTCCACCAGATTTACGTGTCAATGTGCCAGATAATGCAGCTAAAGATGGCTGGGCTATTACTCAAAATAATCTTGTAGACTTGCCTACAAAGTACGATGATGCAAAGCCTAATACGATAATTTTAACAGCCAAAAAAAATAATAAAACCATTAATCTAGTTTTTGGCAGTATCACTAAAGAAAAAGATACTATCGTTAATGCTGCTAATACTACTTTAGAAGGTGGTGGTGGTATTGATGGTGCCATTCATAAAGCTGCTTTGGTAAATAAACAAGATTTATTAAAACAAGAAGAGATAAATTAATCGAGCTTAACAATAAATTTAAAGAGACTTTACAGTAAGGTCCTAATTTTTCAGACTTTTTTAAGTATGCATTAATTAATTGTATTAGCGACTACTCTATTGCATTTTTATTAAATTTATCGAAAAATATTTAATACACTAAGTAATTATATTGTTTATTATAAATTATTATTATTTTTCGAGGATTTATGAAGTTATTATTATTTTTTTTAATTTCCACAAATTTATTTTCATTCAACAAACCAGACGACCAAATTATGGGGGGCTATGTTGAGCCGGCAGGGGTTATAAATAATGGGAGAATTATTTTTTCAGCTCTAAGCACTGATAGTAGTTTCTTAGTTTTATTATCATCTATAAATAATAAAAGCGTTATTAGTTTTTGGGATAAAAATAGAAATTTAATATATGAATTTCCCTCTACAAGGGGGATATATTTATCCAATGTATTATTTAGTGAAGATAATAAATGCATTATTTTTTGCTATATTGATCTGTTAAATGAAAATAAATGTGATGTAATGCTCTGTGATGTTTATTTAATGCAAGAAAATAAAAAAGAATATTTTATTGAAAAAATTGAAGAATTAAATAATATTTTTAGTTTAGTTTTTTTTGATAAAATAGAAAGTAAAAATATTTTTAATGTTCTAATTAAAGAAGACAGTAATTACACTTTAAAACAAGTTATTATTAATGGTAATTTAATTGAAGAAAATAATTTATACTATTTCAGTAATAAACTTTCAAAAACAGCAAATTTCTTTTTTGAGAATAAAGAAAAACTTTTGGTTATTAATATTAATGAAAATAATCGTTTAATTAAAGAAACTTTAAATATAGATTTATGTGAAATTAAAAGTTTTGATACAAAAACATATACATATTTAGGAATTGAAAATATAAATAGCATTAAATATATGGGACATTTTCAAGTGGATCCCTTTACTAAAAATTTCTGTTTTGTGGGTAAGTATGAAAATAACGAATTTTTATTTATATCACAACAAAATAAAATAAAGGTCATACCTATTATCGATGATCACGATACTATTATTTTCAATAATAATAACATTTTTATTCTTATTGGAGGTGATATCCATACTGTTGTAAATGATGAAATTACTCTGTGGCAAAAACCTGTAATGAATGGCGATTGTCGAATGAATTTAGACATTAGAGATATGAAATTAAGTGATGATGGGAAAATAATAGTGGTAGTATTAGCAGAAGATATAAATTCTGATGATGTAATAGAGTTATGGGATCGCTATAATACAAAAGTTATAACAAGCATTGCTCATAAAAATGAAGCATGTCTTACTGAAAATTTTGCAAAAAAACTGAATACTTCATGCGCAAATAAGGCTATTAACTCACGAATAAAAAATATTTATTTTAATAACTCATCTACAAGCATTATATTTCATAACAAAGAAGGAATTAGTTTTTGGAATATACACTTAGTTACTCAAAAAGGTCTTCAAAAAAGACTTTTTCTAGATAATTATCTTACCCAACCTAAATTTAATAAAGTAACTGGAGAGAAAAGAAAACAAGAAAATAAAATAGATGAAAATAGTAAAGTGCCTAAATATTTTTAAATATTCTTTTGTAACAAACTAAAAAATGCTGGCCCAGATTTGTGGACATGAGGCAAAATACTTATGCCAAAGCCAGTATCTAGTCCAGTGGATTTTAGTGAGATAAGGCTGCATAAATTGCTTTTTTTATGCAGTGCTTTTTTAATTAGCAATTCATTTTCATTTTTATTTATGGAACAAGTGGCATACATCACATATCCACCAGGCTTTAAAGCGAGCAATGCTGCGCACAATAATGAGTATTGCGCATGTGCTACGGTTTTTCTTAAACCCTTATAATTTTTTAATAATTTTTCATTGTTAACAACATGGGCTTCACTTGAACAAGGCGCGTCAAGTAAAATAGCATCAAAAGAATTAGGATATTTTAGACCAAAATAATTGGCATCTTTATTAGTAAGCCTAATGTTAGCCTGGATAGAAACAGGCAAGTAATCATGAATAACTTTTTTTAAGCGATTAAATCTAGATAATGACAAATCATTGGCAGTTATTTGTATATTTTCATGTAGCATAGCCATAAATAATAATTTGCCACCTGGCGCACTACACATATCAAGCACATGGCTATTAGGTTTTATGGGTAATAATAAACTTGAGTAAAGAGAAGATTCGTCTAGAAAATAATGGCTATGTAAATTATTAATAATTTGCGGCTTATTTTCACCATCTATTTTTCTTACAAAATCAGGCATGCCTATAATATTTGGTGCAGCACTCAATTCTTTGGGTAATAACTTTTTATCAACAAAAGAATTAAGTAAGGCTACTTTTTGATTAGGTACGAGCAAAGATTCTATTACTTTTTTAGTATGAGCTCCATACATGGGTTCATAATCAGCTATAATTTTTTCTAATTTTGAGTTCATTTAACTATAATTCTTAGCTCATCAAAGTGCTCAAGTATAGCACTTGTTATATGCTTTGATTAAAAAGTTTGATCTCCGCGCAGTCATCATCCGCATCCGTTATGGTGGCCAATGCAATTTTCATGTCATTGTCGCTATAAGGAATCCGTGTTGACTCTAATTTACGTTTAAGTGCATTTATGAAATTGTTCCTATCGACGTTTTCATTATTGGATGCTATTTGGATAAAATCACTAACTAAGTCGTTTGGCCAACCTATGATAAGAAGTGTCTTAATAAAGCCTCGCGCAGTCTGGATTTCAATGTGGTTATCCATTTCACCGATTATGCGGCCGATTATTTCAATGAAGCCTTCTATTTTCTGCAAACGAGCAGAAATTTCGCTTGCCAAATGTTTTGTTTTTTTGCGTTCAAGATTCAATTTATTTTGGTATACAGAAAACCAATAGGCAGTAGGAATAAAAAATATATTAGAGAAGTTAGCTAGATCGCCAATAAATGAGCCTGCCCGATTATTAACATCAACACAAAGAGCCATGGGAATCGTAAGCAAACTTAAGATACCTACATAAGATATTGAAGTCCAATTTAGGGGGTGATTCCATTTTTTAAAGAATGCGCTATAAGCACCCTTACAGCGGCTCTTGCAGGAATCAAAGCACTGGTGAGTGTCTGCAGATTCAGTGGTTATAACTAATTTTTTATCATGAAATTGTTGACAAATATTAAGATTGTATTCGCCAATCATAGTTCGAAATTCATCATACCCTTGGCTCTTACTCACAATTGCAACAAATTCGTTAATGCAATCCTCACATTTTGAGCGATTGAGTTGTTCAACCATTCCCTGGGCCAGCAACCTATCTACATTTTCGCTAATGCCGTTATTAAAGTGCTGAATGATTTTACCCACCATTACGCACAAATTGTTTTCCATGGTTCCTAAATCATGTAATTGTTTTTGGACCTCAAGATCAATATTTTTATCCCATTTGTTCATTAAATGGGTACCTAATTTATAGGAACAGAGGTTAATAAATGGGCTGATGATATTAAGATAAGCTACATAATTAGCAAAAATATTTGGGCTACCATCACTATTTTCGTAATGAAAGGGATAGCAATTGTTTTCTGTGGTGTTGTAGCAGGTATTTTGTATATCATAACCCCAATTGCGATTAGGAGGGCTATCTGTGGCGTTTAAAGAAATGGAAGTTACTAACAATAAAAAAAATGCATAAAAAAAAGAAGTTCTAATCATTCTAAATTACCATTATATAAGTTAATTAATTAATTTGAATAAAAATTTAATATTCACTATATTTTATATAATACTAAAATATTCGTGTCAAGCTACTGCTTTAAAAGCCGTAGGGCATATGTAGCTAACATTATTTAAGTGCGTTTCTTAAGATATCAAAGCGCTCAAGTATAGCACTTTTATAAGTAGCATGGGTGGCACCAATTAAAACCTCTTTTTTGGGATAAACAGCTAATTTATTAAGCTGATCTTCACAAAAATCCAATACTTTTATGATTTCACTTTGGGGAATACTAGCTAAATATTTAGCAGACTGTGCTATTTCATCTAAATAAGGCTGTGATAACGTAAAATCTCGTGAAGCTCTAATGCCAGAAGCAGGATGATTATCAAATCCAAGTTCTTTAAGATATACCATATCTGATTTAGGGCTTTTCAAATCAGTCAAATTAAACCAATCTTTGTAACCGGCCGAAGCAAACATAAATGATCCAGCATGATCAATCTTAAAATAGTAAGACTGGCCATTTTTGGTAACAATACCTAAGTTGCTATTTGCTGATGCTAGCCCCTTTAAATCATATTCCCCCAAAAGCATGCTGGCGGCAATAATGCTTCCTAGACCAGAACCTACAGCTAAAAGAGGTTTCCTGTCCCAATCGTGATAGTTCCAAGAATTCTCATAAGTCGCTTCGTATAAAGAAGCGCCAATTATTGTGTTTGTTCCAGAACTAGTATCAAAAACAAATTGTGTAAAAGAAGAGTGTTTACCTAATAAAAAATGATAAAGGGTACCAGCATAGGCTTCTAAAAAGCCTTCACTTTTCATACCTTCACTAAAAATATATTGATCGGTATTTGACGTATCTTGATAAAGTTTTTTATCGCCAATTTCTGTGCCCGTATAAGTAAATTCACTAATATCTCTAGGTTTTAAGAACTTATCAAGGTCTAGAGTTTGCCATAAGGGCTTTTGGGGTACATTGAGAATAGGCATTTGAGAACTAGGTGGTGTAGGATTATTTTGATTACACGCTGATAATAAAATAAAAAATAGATATAAAAATTTTTTCATAAACAAGCCCGACACATTATATTTAATAATTAAAAAACTTTAAAGCCCTAATAACTAAAGGGCTTTTAAAATTATGCTTGTACTTCTTCTGCTAAATCCATGCCAGATAAAGACTTTTTCTTAGGTTTAGCTGGCATCAAGGCCGCTTCTAAGACTTCATCTACGTTTTTAACAAAGGTAAACTTAATTTCATCTTTAACATTTTTAGGTATTTCCTCTAAGTCTTTTTCATTGCGCATGGGCATAATGATTTGTTTTACGCCTGCTCTATGAGCCGCCAAAACTTTTTCTTTAATGCCGCCCACTGGCAACACTAATCCACGCAAAGTCACTTCACCTGTCATTGCAAGATTAGCTTTGGCTTTTCTGCCGCTAAAAAGAGAAACCAACGCTGTAATAATAGTAATACCCGCTGAAGGACCATCTTTAGGAATTGCGCCTGCAGGGAAATGCACGTGAACATCTAATTTGTCTAAGAAGTTTTCACTACCAGAGTCATTTAAATTTAGCTCACTCGCTTTACTTCTCACATAGGAAAGTGCTGTTTGAGCTGATTCTTTCATCACCTCACCAAGCTTACCAGTAAGAGTAAGGCTGCCTTTACCCACCATTTTAGTAGCTTCAATGAATAATAAATCTCCACCTGCAGCGGTCCAGGCCATACCTGTAGCCACTCCTGGAACTGAAGTTCGTTCAAGAGTTTCATTATAAAAACGTTCAGGGCCAAGAATTTTTTGTAAAAGTTCTTTGGTTACGACAATTTTTTCAAAATCTTCTAAGGAATGCTCTTGTGAAAACTTAGCTACTAACACTGCCACATAACGACAAACAGATGCTACTTCCCGCTCTAAATTTCTAACACCAGCCTCACGGGTGTACCCATAGGCTAAAAACATAATAGTTTCATCGGGAATTTCGATATGGGCGTGAGTTATACCGTGTGCTTTTATTTGTTTAGGAATTAAATGTGCTTTAGCAATATTAATTTTTTCTTCAAAAGTATAACCAGCTAGCTCAATAACTTCCATTCTATCTCTTAGAGCAGCTGGAATGGTATCTATTTCGTTGGCTGTAGCAATAAAAAGTACTTTTGATAAGTCAAAAGGCACATCTAAATAGTGGTCACTAAAAGTATTGTTTTGTTCAGGATCAAGTACTTCTAATAATGCAGAAGATGGATCTCCTCTAAAATCATGGCCAAGTTTATCGATTTCGTCTAATAAAAATACGGGATTATTGCTGCCGGATTTCTTCATCCCTTGGACTATTCGCCCGGGCAAGGCACCAATGTAGGTTCTTCTATGGCCTCTGATCTCAGCTTCGTCGCGCACACCACCAAGTGATATGCGATGAAATTTTCGATCAAGGGCATTAGCAATGGATCTGCCTAAAGAGGTTTTCCCCACACCTGGGGGCCCTAAAAAGCATAATATAGGCCCTTTCATGTCATCTTTTAGTTTTCTGACAGCCAGATATTCAATAATACGTTTTTTAATGCGCTCTAAACCATAATGATCAGTGTCTAGTGTGGTTTTAGCATTATTTAAATCAAGATTATCTTTGGTAGACTTGCCCCACGGTAAATCTGCTAGCCAATCTAAATAAGTTCTGGCTACGGTATATTCAGCTTGACTTGGCTGCATATTGCTCATGCGCTTAAGTTCACGCTTACTGGCTTTATCAGCTTCCTCAGATAAATTGGCATCTTTCAGGCGTTTTTTAAGCTCTTCTAGGCCTGTTTCTTCGTCATCTTTATCGCCCAATTCTTCTTTTATAGCTTTAAGCTGTTGCCTTAAATAATACTCTCTTTGAGTTTTGCTCATTTCACCCTTTACTTGGGTGTTAATTTTATTAGAAAGTTTTAATACTTCAAATTGTCTATTTAAAAGCTCTAATACTTTAACTAAGCGTTTTTTTAGTAACACTGCTTCTAAAACGTCTTGCTTTTCTTCAATGGTAGCATCAATATTAGCAGTTATTAAATCAGCTAGATGGCCTGGAGCACTGATGGAATCAAGCAATTGCTTAGCCATAACTGGAATTTCTGGCAATAGATCAATTACTTCTCTGGCAGTGTTGCGCAAATTTAGTGATAAAGCTTCCACTTCCACATCATTGCTGCCTTCATCAAGCAAAGGAGATACTTTTGCCGTAAAAAAGGGGTCAATTTGGGTGTATTCTTCCACCCTAAATCTGCATATACCTTCTACTACAATGTTAAAGCCATCTTTTCCTGCTCGTGCCAGTTTTATAATTCTTGCGGCAGTACCTATTTGATATAAATCTTCACTGTTTGGGTCGTCTATTTCTGCTGCTTGTTGCGTTATAATGCCTAAAAGACTTTTTTCTTTGGTAGCTTCTTCGATTAAACGAATAGTCTTAGTCCTGCCAATAGTAAGAGGCATGACTGCACCAGGAAAAAATACACTATTGCGCAAAGGCAGTATGGGTAGCTCACTTGGCAAACTGTTAGGTGATGAAATATCAGGTTGTGTTTTTTGTCCCGTCACCTAAAACCTCCAATAAATTTTCAAAATATTCTTACTTACTTAGTATAGTTACAAACAATCTTA
Organism: uncultured Myxococcales bacterium; assembly: GCA_964493205.1. Taxonomy (GTDB): domain Bacteria; phylum Myxococcota; class UBA727; order UBA727; family JABDBI01; genus CAZBMJ01. The sequence continues at coordinate 45,726 of CAZBMJ010000006.1, read as the reverse complement.
TGGCAAGTACGCTCAAAAATACATGTCTAACGTACTTAACATCCTAGGAATTATTATGGAACAACTAAAGGCACTATAAATCTTCCCTGATCATCTGTCATACATGTGGCTAAAACTTTATCCCTAGAATAAATAGTCACAAAAGCATGTGCCAGAGGTGTTTTATCACTTAATACTATTTGGCTTTTAAGTTCTATGGCTTTGGGCAGTTTTATTTGTAGATTATTATTTTTTGGAAATTCAAAATTATAATAAGTAGAGCCAAATCCATCACCAAAAGGTGGTTTAATATGAGCTAAATAATGCCCTTCATCAAGAGATAAAAGAGTGCCATTGCTATAAATTAAGCCTTTTTCATTGGTTATAGCATTAATTTTAAAAGCAGAGAGCCCAGAGAGCTCGTTGTTATCTGTTCGTGTAAGTTCTACTTGAGCATTGGCAAGCGGATTATTTTTTTCATCAAGTATGACACCGTTAAAATTTAAACGAGATTTTAGAACAAAATTTAGTTCTTTTGTTTGTTTTATTTCTTGTGCTTTGGCTGTTAATGAGGAAAAAGTGCTGTTTGATGAAGTTACTATATCAACATCATAAATACCTTCATAAATTTTCGGTATGTTTGCTTGTGAATCACTGTTAGTTTTTAGAGTAATAAATAAATCAACGTTATTTATAGTAGTTTTCAAAATAATCAAAGCTTCACCCACGCTCGATTTATTTTGGCTTAAAAGGTTGATCTGTAAATCAAAAGTTTTTTTTAAGCTGCCTAAATCTATGCTGTCTAGATTAAAGTCGCTAAGTTTAGAGGGTATTTTATAACTAAGATGGTTTGAATAAGAACCATCTTTGCTTTGAATTATAATATGTAAATAAATAGGGAGATTAGCAAACGATAACTGATTTGAAAGCTCAAGATTAAAAGAACCATCTGCGTTTATTTGAGCAATGGAAGAAATGAGATGTGAGCCTTGATAGAGAAAAACTTTGGTTTCTTGCTCATGTAAAATATTCAAATCATAGCCTATAATTTTACTTGTTAAATTTTTACTATTTTTATCGTTAACAAATTTGAAAGATGAATCAGCTTTTAAGTTTGATGCATAAAAATAAATCGGCGCTTTATCATATTTGCCATAAGGATTAAGGGCTATTAAATAAGAAAAATCTTTTAATAAAGAGAGTTCAAACATTTTATGATTATCAAGACTGGTTTTTTGATTATACATTTTTGGAACATTAAGTCCTGCATCGTTAATTAAGGGGGTAGCTATAATATTAGAAAAAAGATTTACATCAAAATCATCGTTATTCTCTTGATCTAATTTTATGTACTCGTCAAAGTCGCTTGCTTGGCCAACAACACTTATAACTTCATGTAGTATTAATGAGTTGCCATGAATTTTTTTTATAGGTAAATCAAAGAAAATTTGTGTTGGTAAATCTTTTTTTTCTATTTCTAAATGTACACTAGAATCAAGAAAATCTTGCCAGACTTTTTTATTTAAAACTTCTTGATTATTATCAAACAATAATGATCTATTATTGCTGCAAGAAGATGTTGTTGTTATTGTTGTTATTGTTAAAAAACTAACCACAAGGACCATTATTGAAGTTAATGATCCAATACGTGTAGTCTTGATGTTGGGTTTCATTGTTGGCATAATCTTCCATCATTTTACTTTCGGGTATTTTATAAGGTCTGTCAGATACAAAAAACTCTAATAGATGCGGTTTTAAAAAAAAATCGTTAGGTACTTTTGAACCAAAATGAGATAAAATAAACTGTTTATCTATATTAAAAATAATAATCGATTTATCTTTAGCCTCTGCTTTTATGCTTGCTTCTGGCATGGCTAATCGGTTATCAAAAAACCATAAATAATGTAAATCATCTAATAAGTCTTTATCGCTTATGGGGGGTATTTTAAAAGTTTGTCCAGGACAATTATGACCAATAAAAACTTCTGGCATCATATTAGAAGGGTGGGGACTTAAATATTTTGTTTCTATTTTAGGTGCAAAATTAGGTTCATCAAGAGACTTTTTTTTAGATAAATTTACGTAATCAACACAAGAAATAATAAATAACTGACATATAATTAAGCAAATATAAGTTCGCACAATTAAGCTTCCCCAGATTTTTTTAAACTTTCTAAATGTCTAAAAATAGTTCGAGGGTCAACGCCAAGCTCTTGAGCTGTTTTTGTTCTATTGCCAGCATTTCTTTCTAAAGAATCGTTGATATATTTAACTTTAAATCTTTCGATGGCATCGGTTAGAGAAATACTAATCAAGTTTTTATCTAAGCATATTTCTAAATCTTTGGGTGTAATTATTTTTCCATCACACATGACCAAAGCTTTACGAATTTTGTTTTCAAGCTCTCTAACATTTCCAGGCCAATCATAATTAAGCAAAATATTTCGAGAATCTTCATCAAAACAAACTCTTTCTTTGCCATAAAGACTAGCATATTTTTGTAGAAAAAAGTTAGCCATTACTAAAACATCGTTACCTCTATCTTTTAGAGATGGAACTTTAATCTCTACCATACTTAATAAGTCGTATAAATCTTGCCTAATACTTAATTTTTTAGTGACAGAGCAAATAAGGCGAATATTTATACTATCGCTTTTACTATCACCCAAACGCGTTACTTGTTGCTTTTGCAGCATATCTAGCATTTTTATTTGTAAATGAGGCTCTATATGGTTAATTTGTTCTAAAAATAAGGTTCCGTTTAAAGCTTGCTGAAATTTGCCATTGCGTGTTTGCAAGGCGCCACTAAAGGCGCCTCTCACGTAGCCAAAGAGCTCTCCTTCTAGTAGTTCTTTGGGTATGCTTGCGCAATTTAAAGCAATAAAAGGCCCGTTTTTCCTTAAAGAACGAGCATGAATTTCTCTGGCTAAAAGCTCTTTACCGCAGCCTTCTTCACCCACTATCATGACAGAGAGGTCACTAGTGGCTACTTTTTCTACTTGTAAAAAGACTGATTGCATATTTTCACAAGAGCCGATCATACCTCCAAATTTAACTAAATTTAATTTTTCTTCCAACGAATTATTATATTCTTTTAACGATTCTATGTGTAGGGCATTTTGCAGTAACAAAGATGCTTGACTAGAATAAATAGTCATAATATTTAAACTTTGTTGATTAAAAGCATTTATAAAAGAATTATTGCCCACATAAATAGCACCAAATGCTTCACCTTGATAGATTAAAGGAACACACATCACGGAAGTTAACCGGTAATTAATAACAGACATAGATGAATTAAACTCTTGATCATCTAAGGCATTGCTAATAATAACTGCTTCTTTTTTATCAATAACTTTTTTAACAATAGAATCACTTATTAAATTTATAGTAGAAGTATTTTTTTGTACTTTTATTACTGGTTTATTATTTTCTAATAACACTAAAAATCCGTGTTCAGCGTTAGTTAGGCTGGTAATTTCAGTAAGAAGAGTATTTAATAAATTATCAATGTTTTTTTCATGAGCAATTTTTAGGGAAAATTGCAAAAGCTTTTGATGAGCAATTACCAACGTACTATCTAGGTCTTTTTGGGGAACTTTATAATTATTATTTTTAATAAAAGTAAATTTTTTGTCAGAGATAAAAAATGTTTCCTGATCAAGCAAATTAAGTTTTTTAACAGGTTTAGAATTATGAATAATATTTAAATTTCTATCTTCACAGACCAAAACAAAATTATCTTGTGATTGGCTAATATAAGCTGCAATAGGTGGCAGGGATAAAATTTTTATGTCTGCATCTTTACTAGAACCAATAGTAGTGAGTCTTTTAAATAATTCAAAAGACGTTATATTTGAGTGTTCATCTATCATATTAATTACAGACATTATTTACCTCTAATTATAATATTGAACCAAAGCATCCCCCACAGATATACCGTAGGTTAATAAGAATGCTGCTAAAGCGCTAAACTGTATAATTTGTGTAGTATTAACAGATTGTTTATATTCATTTTTTTTTAAATCCTTATGACTAAATTTATTTATGTAGCTTTGTTTCCACCAAAATGCTCCAATATTTATACCCAAAAAAGAAGATTGTAAAATTAAGGAAGTCAATGCTTTATTATTTTGTTTTAAAGAATATTGATTAGCACCCAGTGGCAGAAACATAGTCGGTAAATTTAAGGATTCTTTTAAAGTATTGGCGGGCGATAAAGGAAGCTGATTATGTATGGCCACTTTTTTTTCAGTTATTTTCTTTTGTTCTTCTTTAAATATATCTAGAAGTGCAGGTGGGGTAGTGAATTCTTCTAGATGAGCTTTTTCATCCATTAGTAAAAGATCTTTTATGGCCTGTTTGCTTTTATCTATTTGATGGGTTTGCCAATAACTAATAATAATTATTTCATAAGCCTTTTTAATATCATCATAGTTATCCAAATCTTTTCTTATATCTAAAAGATTAAGTTTTTTTAATGCCTGTGTATAATGGCCATTATCAAATTTTGATTTACTATAAGCAAGTATTTCCTTGGCTTGTTGCACTGGCATGCCTAGTAATAAAAAGCTGTAGAAATAACAGAAAAAAATAATAATGATCTTTTTATAATTCATGAATATTATTATATCGTTAATAGAGGAAAAAATGAATAAAAAGATTATTGCTCTTTCAGGAGCTAACGGATTTATTGGCAAAAACTTGAATTTATTACTCATGAAAAATAATTATGAGGTCTGGCCTTTAGTTAGAGTGCAAAAAAATAACCCCAAAGAAATTTTTTATGATTATGAAAAAAATTTAATTGAGCATGAAAAACTTGCTCAATGTTATGGGGTTATACATTTGGCGGGTGAAAATCTTTTTAATAATTTTTGGAGCAGTGATTTTAAAAAAAAATTAAGGGATTCACGTATTAGATCCACTTTGTTAATAGCTAAAGCTTTGGCCGATTTGCCAAACAATTCTGCAAAATGCTTCATAACTGCTAGTGCTATTGGTATTTATGGAAATAGAGGCGAGGAAGAACTTAAAGAAGATTCAAGTGTTGGAAAAGGTTTTTTAGCTGATCTATGTATAGATTGGGAAAATGCTACCAGCGAAGTGAAAGAATGCGGCATTAGAACAATAAATACTCGAATTGGTTTGGTGCTTAATGAACACAATGGACTTTTAAAAAAGCTTATTCCTTTATTTAAGCTAAACTTAGGGGCAGTTTTGGGCGATGGAAAACAATATATGAGCTTTATAAGTATAGATGATTTAACGAAAGCTTTTATATTTATTTTAGAAAATAATAGTATTGACGGCCCTATAAACTTTGTTTGTAAAAAACCCCTTCAAAATCAAGAATTTAGCGAAATTCTAGCTAAGTGTTTACATAAAAAATTGCTGCTATCTATTCCTAAGTTTGCCATAAAACTCTTTGGTGGCATGAGTGAAATGTTTTTATCTTCTCAACGCGTTTATCCACAAAAGCTTATTGATAATGGCTTTATATTTGATTATGATAGCCCTGAAAGTTACTTGAAAAAAATTTATTAAGAGTGCATTTATGATAGTAGTAGCCGCTTTTTATCGATTTATTAATATTAATGACGTTGTTGATTTACAAAAAAAGTTATTAGATTTAACCAAAGAAAAAAAAATACTAGGCACTATTCTTGTGGCTAAAGAGGGCATTAACGCGACAGTAAGTGGCTCAAGAGAAGCCATAGATTGTCTTAAAAAATTTTTGTATGAAAAATTTGATTATTTAGAATACAAAGAATCTTTTTATGACAAAAATCCTTTTTATCGATTAAAAGTTAAAATAAAAAAAGAAATCCTCAATATAGGATCTAAATTATGTCAGCCACAAAACATAGTCGGTAGCTATGTCAATGCACAAGATTGGGATAAATTATTATTACAAGGCGATGTAACAGTAATAGACGTTAGAAACGACTATGAAGTGGCCATTGGTAAATTTGTAAATGCCATTGACCCAAAAACTAGAACTTTTAGTGAATTTGCTCAGTTTGTAAAAAATAATCTTGATCCTAAAAAACATAAAAAAATAGCCATGAGCTGTACCGGTGGCATTCGTTGCGAGGTAGCCAGTTCTTTTATGAAAATGGCTGGTTTTGATGAGGTATATCATTTAAAGGGCGGTGTTTTGCAATATTTAGAAGATACCAAAGGCAAAAGTGATTTGTGGCAAGGTGAATGCTTTGTTTTTGATCAGCGTGTTACGGTTAATAAAAACTTGCAAAAGGGCGATTTTGAATTATGCTTTGCCTGTCGTTATCCACTAACCCCACAAGATAAAGCCTTAAGTAGCTATGAAGAAGGCGTTAGTTGTGAAAAATGCTTTAATCAGACCAATAGTGAGCAAAAAAAACGTTATCAAGATAGGCAAAAACAAGTAGATCTTTTTAAAAATAAAGGTCTGTGCCATTTAGGTCCGCAAGAAAAATATTAAATTTTATGTAGTTAAATGAATCAACTTGCTATCTTTAGCAATATTGTTACATATACCCTAAGATCCCTATGGTGAGGTTTTTATGAAACAAAGACGCCCATTAAAGAGCCTTAAAGATGCGCTACCAGAGCCATTTATCATACATGAGCTTAGTAAAAAAACTCAAGAGCATCAACTACCACTAAGCAACTATTATGATCAGGAAATGCCAATACAGTGGCAGCCTCAAGATAAATTTAGAGAAGAAGCTGCAACAAGTACGGTAATTGTTATAGATTTATAAGCTAATTGGCTCTTTCTAAGTACTCGCCTGTTCTGGTATCTATACGAACCTTATCATTGGCATTAACGAATAAAGGAACTTGGCAACTGTAGCCAGTAGAGAGTTTAGCAGGTTTAGTGGCACCACTTACGGTATCACCTCTTACAGCTGGGTCACACTCAACTACAACCAAGACAACATGATTTGGTACCTTGATAGAAATAGCTTTTCCTTGATAAAATAACAAAGCTACTTCCATGTTTTCGTACATAAAATTTTTATTATCACCAATGGTTTGCGCATTAACACTAAACTGCTCAAAAGAAGCGGGATCCATAAAGTGGTATTCGTTTTCACTTTCGTATAAAAATTGAGCATTTCTTTCTTCTAAATCAGGTACACCAAATTTTTCTCCAGAACGAAACGTTGGGTCTGAAGATATGCCTGTAATTAAATTTCGAAGTCTAGTTCTTACAACAGCTGCGCCTTTTCCAGGTTTATGATGCTGGCAATCTAGAATTTCACAAGGTTCTCCTTGATATAAAATGGCTAAACCTTTTTTAAAATCGCTTGTTGAATGCATATGTTTTTATCCTAAATAAATAAATATTGCAGCTATAGCCAAAAAGGGTCCATAGGGCAAAGAGTTTATAGCAATATCCTCATCAAGTTCAATCTTTTTTGCAAAGAACTTTTGTAAAATACCTACAATAGAACCCAAAAAAGATCCTAAAAAAACCACTAACACTAAAGCTTTAAGACCCACAAATAAACCAATGGCAAATACTAACCAAGGATCTCCCCAGCCCATAGCCCATTGTTTGCTAGATAATCGGCCAGTTTTCCGCAATAACATAGTAGCAAAAATATTTAATAAAGAAAAAAAAGCTCCACCTAGTAAAGCTGCAAGTATATGGTCTATGATACAAAAATTTTTATTTTGCATAATGTCAGGCAAAAATTGCCAATTAACAGTTAAGCTATGCCAATAATGAGGATAAAAATGATAAAAGCTGATGCTAAAAAAACCAAATAACGTTAATAACACTAATAAAAAAACAGGTATAAAAAAATAATCCATATCTATATAAGCAATACAAATAAGTAAAAAACAAAATATAAATTTATCTATAAATACTAAATTTAGTCCATATTTACTGAGTATAGTTATGGCGAGCAATGCAAATAAAATTTCTATGAAAATAGTTCTTAACCCAATACTAGCTTTGCAAAATCCACATTTTCCACCTAATGCTAGCCAAGAAATAATAGGAATATTATGCCAAGGTTTTAACTTGTTTTCGCAAGCTGTACAAAAAGATCGTGGCCAAATAATAGAAATTCCCAAAGGTGCACGATAAATAATTACCGCAGCGAAGGAACCTAACATGGCACCAAAAATAGCTACAAAAATATATAATAAATAAGATGGCATTAATGATCCAATAATATAAAAAAACACCCTTCGAGACGGCGTTAAAACGCCTCCTCAGGGCGAACGGTGTACTGCCACTAAGTCGCTCCTACGTACCGTGACTTGTTCACGGTGTCCAGAAAACTAATCCCGGACAATAAGCAGTAGGTCGTGGTTGTGCGAAAACTTAATGACAATAGGCGAACAGTGATGTTCTATCTTAAAAATCTTTTTTTGCAAACTATGCTTATTATTCAGAAACATCCATAAAACACATAATCCGTATTGATTATTTATCTTTTTATTACTATTACCCAATATTCATAACTATGTTTGAACCTATATTATTCCTTTTTTAATTAATTATTTTTTTATTCAATAAATGAACGCCTTTTAGGATATTTGGTGAAAAAATGATTGTTGAATTTATAGTTATATCATGCTTACTGCTATTGCTCGTAGCAGGCTTAGTGTTGGGTAAAAAAAATCAACAAGAAGCACAGGGTTTTACTGATTTTTTTATTGGTAGACAAAATTTTTCTACCCTGATCATCCTCTCTACTATCTTTGCGGGAGTGATGAAGGGTTCTAGTATTACCGCTATTACTGCTATATATTTTTCTAGAGGATATTTCTATCTTCTCTTAGGTTCTATAAGCATATGTATTGCTCATCTATGGACAGGTTTTTGGGTAGCCAAAAAAATGGGTCCCTATTTAGATTCCTTATCCCCGGGCGATATTTTAGAAAAAATGTATGGCAGAGAAGCAAAAATTATTATGGGTGTTACGGGGTTATTAGAAAGCATCGCCATAATCAGCATTCAACTGATCGCCTTTAGTTTTATATGCCATTATTTTTTTAGTATTTCGCACGCTTTTTCTGCCTTTGGAGCATTATTATTTACTCTGGCTTATTCCTTAAGAGGCGGTATTAAAACCGTTATTATGAGCAATATTTTACAGTTTATTCTTTTTCTTATTATCCTCCCCATTATTTGCTGTCTCATTTTAGCTCGTTTAGGCAGCTTTGATAGTTTATTAGTCGCTTTTGCTACTAATTCCCCTGAGGGTTCACAGGCTTTTGATCTCAATAAAGATATGGCAGCTTTTATCTATAATGCATTGCCAGCACTTTTTCCTCTAGCCTTACAAAGGATGGTGATGGCAAAAGATGTCCATCAATTAAAAAAAGCTTTTATAGCCAATTCATTAATAAATTTTGTTTTTTTGGCGTGCATACTGATAATAGGTTTATATACATATATGATGGTCCCCCATGCAGAAGCAAAAACTGCTTTGTTTAGCGTTATTGGTATGTTATCGCCCATAAGCAAAGGTTTAATTATTTTTGGACTTTTAACCTTATTAATGTCTACTATTAATGCTTTTTTAAATGTGGCTGCTGTGGCAATCACTCAAGATCTTTTTTTACCTTTCTATAAAAAAGAGCTGAGCGAAGCAACAAAGCTAAAAATAGCCAAGTTTTTCTTAGTAGGAGTAGGTACTTTTGCTGCCATAGTAGCTATGTTAGGAAATAAAATTTTTTTTACTGCTTATTTTATTATCTTTCTTAATGCTTCAGTGATGCTGACTCTTTATATGTTAGGTTTTCTAAACTTTAAACCTTCTAAAAGAGGGTTTTTAAGCAGTGTTGCTCTTGGTATACTTTTTTTATGTATCGCATGTTTTATCTTTGACATGTATACCTATTATGCAGCTTTAATAACTATTGGAATTACGAGTGTAGGGGTGATAGCCTCTCATTATCTTAATACCACACCCTCTAGCAAGATGTATCAAATACCTCTGCCTAATAATAAGAAAAAATTTAGATGGTTTGATGTATCGGTAAAAAACTTGAACTATTGCAATGTTTTTGCATCCATCGTCCTTATTAACTCCTTCTATCCATACTTTTTAATGTTTCCTCCTTTTAACTTAGTAGAGATGCCCTTTTTCTTTATGTACCCTCTTATATCTAGCATAAGTTTTTTAATTTTATCTAAAGAAATTTGGCCTAGTAATTGGTTAAAATATTTTCCTTGGGTATGGCATGGACTCATAACTCTTTCTTTGCCCACTCTCGCTTTTTTGATGTATTTTCAAAGCAATTTCAGTAGTCTTTGGCTCATAGACATATTTGTTGTTACTGCTTTAGTGAGCATTATTACTAAGCCAAATATGGCTCTTGTAACGAGTGTTAGTGGAGCTCTAATTGCTATTATTATTACTATGCTGATAGGGGTTAACTTTAGTGAATATGTGGTAAATATAGGCTTAATTTGCTTATTTGGCCATATGGTAAGCTTAATCATTTGCTTGTTTTTCTTTAAAGAGCAAGAAAAAGAGCTCTATCGATCGGTGAGTAGTAAAATCACTCATGAAGCTGCTCGTTCATTATCAGGGATAGGTTTATCTGCTTTTTTATTAGAAAAAAAAATGGAGCAGCTCATATACGGGTATAAACTGGCTCTTGCCTATGACTTAATTCCTCAAGAAATAATCACCCATGAGGAGTTACAAGAATTAAAAGAATTACCTTTTAATCTCAACGGTATGGGCAAAAGAACTTCTCAGACTTTGCATTGCTTGCTTCATAAAATGGATAAGGAAATAGAATCACAAAAAAAGTTAGAAACACTCGATATTATTTCTTTGGTAAAACAAGCCATTCTTGATCCTTCTTTTAGTGTCGAGCAAAGAAAAAAAATGGTACTTAATACCTATCACAACTTTTTTTTAACAGTTGCATCTTCAGAAATAATTCATGTGATTATTAATCTTATTGAAAATGCTTTAGGTGCCATTCAAAATAAGTCAGATGGCCGAATAGAAATATGGGCCAATGATGCATCGTTGTTTATTAAAGATAATGGCAGCGGAATTGATAGACAAATTTTGCATCAAATATTTGATGAAGGCTTTAGTACTAAAGGAACTTCTGGTCAAGGTTTGGCTTTTTGCAAAAAAATTATGGAAGAACATGCAGGTCGTATACTTTGTGCTTCAAAAAAAGATATATATACACAGTTTGAGTTAAGATTTAGCGATAATAAATAAAACAATTTTTTAGTTTAATTATGTGTAAATTTTATTTGATACAAAATATTTTAATTTTATTAAAATTAAAAATGATTTTTATCTATCTTGTAAAACTTTTTTTATAATATAAGTTATGATTATACATTATGGAGGAGTACATGAAAACATTCAGCGTAAAACTTTTTTTAGTAAGTGGACTCTTGGCGGGCTTCCTAGCTTTAATAGGTACTTCTATTGCTAATGCAGAAAAAAATGAGGTAAATTTTGATCTGCAACCAGGAAATCTAACGAAACCTGCTGGGCTGGGTGATTGTTAATTTTATGAAATTCTATCTTAAAAATTTTTTTTTGCAAACCGTAGCATCTAGGCTTTGGTTCCTAATTTGAATGGTGATAGTTTCACCATTCTTAATTAAGTTATTATTGATATAAGCAAAACCAATGCTAATATTTTTATCAGCAATAAAAGTGCCTGATGTTACATGACCAATAAATTGTCCATGGGTATCAAATACTTGGTAGCCATGGCGTGCAATGGCTTTGTTGAGCATTTTAAAACCGATTAAATTATGAGTTTTTTGGGCATTTTTTAAGGCTTCTTTGGCTATAAAATTTTTAGGCATATGCACAAAATTCATCAACCCTAGGTTTGTAGGCGTAGTGTCCATGGACATATCTACTCCCCACAATAATAATCCTGCTTCAATGCGTAGGCAGTCTCGAACTGATAAGCCACAAGGTTTTAAACCAAAATTATGGCCTATGAGTAAAAGCTTTTGCCATAGTTCTCTAGCAACTTCTTTTGGCACAAAAATTTCTACGCCATACTCTTCGCCTGTGTAGCCAGTTCTGGCTATTAGTAACTCTTTATCTAAGTAGTTAAAAGAAGCTATTTCAAATTTAGCTAAATGTTTTTCAAAGCCTAAAATTTTTAATATTAAAAAGGTGTTTGCTCCTTGTAGTGCTATTTGCCCATAATCATCACTAAGATTTTCTAAACTTAAATTATTATACTTATAGGCATGTTCACAAAGCCAGTGCCAGTCCTTGGATATATTGCCTGCATTTACACATAATAAATATTTTTTAGGCGAAAGCTTATAGACTATTAAATCGTCTATTATACCACCTAGATTATTTAATAACAAAGTATATTGAGATTGATTTATATCTAGCTTATCGAGATCGTTGCTAAGCATATATTGTAGAAAATCATATGCATCATCGCCACTGATTAAAAATTCGCCCATATGACTTACGTCAAACATGCCAGCTTTAGTTCTAGTTGCTAAATATTCTTCATGCTCGCTGCTAAAGCGCAAAGGCAACAAAGTGCCCGCAAATTCAGCCATGAGAGCTTTTTGTTCTACATGGCATTCATACATTGGAGTTTTATTCATGTTAAATATAATGCTTTAATAATTTTATTTATTCATAATTTAACACCCATAAACACCAAAATTAAATCATTTTTCATATTCCTACTGCAAATACAGGGGGAATAAAAATGAAGTTATTTTTAGGTATACTTTTTTATGTTTTTTTTGCAAATTTTATTGCAGCTAGTGAAATCGCCTTACTAAATGAAGAAACTTACTATCAAGTGCAGTTGATTCGCAATAAAGAAGAACTTATAGGAGCCCAAATACAAAAAATTGATGGCTCAGTAGTTTCAACGTTTTTAGATTGTTCGTTTGATAATGCAAAAGAAACAATAAATTTTAGATGTTTTAAGGGCAAAGAATTGCTGGAAGGGATTCAATACGGCTCTATACAAATGATATTATGGACCCTTAGCGAAAATGCTTTTTTTATTTTTATCCCTAGCGATACTGAGAATGTATTTGAACAAGCTGCTCCTTATGCAATGAAAATAAGTAAAACTCTAGAAGAAAAATACACAGTAGAAATTACATATGAAATATTTTCAACAATTTTTGAGGAGTGCATTGGAGGTTTTATTTATGAAGAAACTACTTCTTACTTTGTTCTAGATTGTATGAGTCTAAATGATGGAAATGTTCATATTGTTACTGCTGGCCTTACGGCTTTGGGGACATACGATTTACGAGCAACTTGGAAAAAGCCTACAGAAGAAGTTAACTTTGTGGGTACTATGGATATGACTTGCAGTGGAGAGTAAAATTATTCCAAGTATTTCGTAAAAGCATAGCAATGGTTAATGGCCCCACGCCTTTGGGTACTGGGGTAATAAACGAAGCTTTGTGGCTTACTTTATCAAAGTCTACATCGCCGCAAATGGTTTTATTTTGAAGGCGATTAATGCCAACGTCTATAACTATAGCACCTTCTTTAACATAGGTATCATCAATAAATTTAGGCTGGCCTATGGCTACGATGATAATATCTGCAGTTGTAGTGAACTGTCTTAAGTCTTTGGTTTTTGCGTGACACAAGGTTACGGTAGCATTAAGGTTAGACAATAAAATAGCTAAAGGCTTTCCCACAATATTGCTTCTGCCAATTACTACAACATTGGCGCCTTCAAGTTTAACACCGGTTTGTTTTATTAAGTGCCAACAAGCAAGAGGTGTGCAAGCAATAGTTCCAGGTTTATCAATAACCAAACAACCTAAATTTTTTGGATGAAAGCCGTCAACGTCTTTATGAGGATCTATGGCGTCGATAATTAGTTGCTCGTTTATGTGCTTAGGCAGGGGCATTTGTACTAAAATACCACTTATTAAATGGTCGTTATTAAGCTTAGTTATTAAGGCCAATAATTCTATTTCTGAAGTTTGTGCAGACAGAAAAAAAGCTTGTGTTTTAATACCAACGCTATGAGCTTGTTTATTTTTGTTGCCCACATAAATATGGCTTGCCTCATCATCCCCCACCAAAATAGTCGCAAGTGTTGGAAAATGAGTAGTACAAGTTTTACTAATTTCTTCTTTAAGTTCTTCATTAAGCTGTTTGGCCATTGCTTGGCCATCTAGAATCACGGCTTTATTCATCTGTATCCCTTTCATCAGAATATTTTATAACCAGTTTTGTGTTTAATTTTTTCAAAGCTTGAGCTTCTGCCTCACTTATCTCATTAAAAGTTAGATCTAAATGATGCAGATTAGCTATAAAGCTTGAGTTGGCCAACGCTTGCACTCCTGCCTTACCAAACTCATTCATACCTAGATCCAAGTAACGAAGATTACTTAAGAAGTTTGAACTTGCCAAAGCTTTTACTCCTGAATTCCCTATCAAGTTATAACTTAGATTCAAGTGCTGCAGATTAGTTAAAAAGCTTGAGTCTGCCAAAACTTGTGTTCCTGTTTTACCAAAATCATTCAGACTTAGATCCAAATGATGCAAATTACTACAGATGCTTGAATTGGCTAATGCGTACACTCCTGCAGTATCAATATTATTGTCATTTAGATCCAAACGATGCAAATTACTGAAACTATTTGATCTAGCTAAAGTTTGTAATCCTGCGTCACCTATTTTGTTATGTGTTAGATCCAAATGATGCAGATTACTTAAAAAACTTGATCTAGCCAAGGCTTTTGCTCCGTCAGTTCCAATCTTAGTGTAGGCTAGACTCAAATAATGCAGATTACTTAAGAAGCGTGAGTTTGCCAACACTTGAGCTCCTGCAGCGCCTATTTTGTTACCATTTAGTGTCAAGTGTTGCAGATTGTTTGAAAAGCTTGAGTTTGCTAACGCTTGTATTCCTGCTGTACTAATATTATTAATCATTAGATCCAAGTGAGACAGATTTTTTAAAAAACTTGAGCTCGCCAAAGCTTGAAGTCCTGCATCACCAATCTTGTTATTAGTTAAATTCAAATGATTAATATTGTTTGAAAAGCTTGAGTTTGCTAAAGCTTGTATTCCTGCTTTACCAATATCATTAAAACTTAAGTCCAGGTGATGAAGGTTGCTTACAAAGTTTGATCTTGCCAAAGCTTGCATCCCTACATCACCAATCTTGTTACTCATTAAATTCAAATTATAGAGCTTAGGTAAAAAGTTTGAGTTAACCAATGCTTGAACTCCTTCATCGCCAATCTCGTTACCAGATAGATTCAAGTGCTGCAGATTGGGTAACAAGCTTGAATTAGCCAACGCTTGTGCTCCAGCAAGACCGATGGAAGATGTATTAAAATTAAGCTCCATAATGTGATCAGCATACTTTGATAGAACATTTTCTAAAAAAACTACAATATTGTTTTCATCAAATAACTTTAAATGTAATTTTATTTTTACTTTTTCTTCAACTGCAGGCTGCAAAACTGCAGAAAAATTTGTATTGGGAGTAAGCACTATTGTTTTTTGAAACAAGTTTAGTTGTACCTCAGGGGGCAGATCATCAAAGGTAGATTTTTGATTGCTTGATAAAAGAAGTGTTGAAAAAAAGAATACAAGATAAAAAAAGCCTAATTTGTTTTTAAGTGTATGCATTTTATATCTCCAAAATATAAAAATTTATAAAAAGTGTATACATGCATTATTTATTATTAGAAACTGCTTATTTAGTTTATTTGTAATTTTTATAATATAAATTTTATACTTAACTAAAATTTGAGTTTTCTAAATTATTCATAAAAACATTTTGGCAAACTTCATCATAATCTTGCCAAGTTACTTTACCTAAACCAATTTGCACAAGAGCAAATTTAACAGGTTTATTAAATTTGTTTTTTAAACAAGCAGCATAAGCAAATATTTGCATAAAAACATCTTTATCTATTAGTTTATTACTATCTGATTTAAAGTCTATTACTCCAACAAAATTTTTATATTCAATAACTAAGTCAGCAAATCCTTCTAAAACTATATTTTTAAAATTGTCACATAGTAAATGCATTTCTAAATATATTAAGCATGATTTATTAATGTGTTTTTTAATGTTTAATAAAGTTTTTACACAAGCATTTTTAGTGTTTTTATTAACATGTTCTTCTAATGTATTGCTGCTTGCCTGGATAATTTGAGTTATTAACTCTTGGTCATAGTCTTTAAAAGCACTCAAGGTTTCCAAAGATAAAGCCAAAATTTTATGAGCCAGTCTGCCATTAATTATAGGGCTAGGAAAGCTTGGTAGTTCTTTATTTATTAAAAAATCAAAATCATGAGGATTAATAGCTTTAAGATTGCTGCAAAAAATTCTTCTAATCTGGGTTTTATTAATAAAAAATTCGCTTTTATTTTTATGCACTTCAAGCTTTTTAGGCGTAAGCACTAAATCCTTGGGCTTAAAAGTGATTACTGGGCAAAGATTATTAAAATTTTCTTCTTCATGTTTTTTGGCTCGTAACAATAAATTCATTAAATTCTTTTTATGACTTGGCTTATTAGAATAAGCAAAATAGAGATTATTTTTAGCTCTGGTCATGGCCACATACAGTAATCTGGCTTCTTCTAAAAATTCATTATGAGCATTTTTTTCTAAAATTTTCTTAAATACAGTGCTAGAGTTTTTGCTAAATATCCTATTAATAACTCGACCTTTTGGTCTAATACAAAAACCTTCTTGCTCGTCATAAATTAACAATGATTTATTACTTTTTAAATTCGTTTCTAGATCCGCTAATATTACCGTATTAAATTCTAAGCCTTTTGATTGATGAATGGTCATAATGCTTACACAATCATCGTTACTGTGGCTTAGAGCTTGAGGTTCTTTTTTATTAGTGCTTATTTGTTGCCATAAATCTTCTATTAAAAACCAGTGATTTTCGTGACTAAGGCTTAAAAAACCTGATAATTTTTTGATGTTGGCCAAAATCTGTTCTTTGTTCTCATCAAGAGCATAATATGACAAAAATTCAGTTTCATTAAGCAATAAATCTAATGCATTTGATAAATTACTTACCCCCAAACTTAGTTTTATAGTAGTAAATAATCTTAAAAAATTTTGTAATTTTTCTTTTGAAGTAGTGCTTAACTCTAAATTATTTATATTATTTTCTATGGTTGTTATGGTGATAGATTGAGAGAGTAAATTAATAGTTAATATTTCATTATCAGTTAATAAAATAAAAGGTGAACGTAAAATTATTAGGGTAATTAAAGAATTATTAGGATCAAGTAATAGCTTAAAGACCGCTAATATATCAACTATTTCTTGTCGTTGAAAAAATCCTTCTCCTCCTATAATTTTGGCTTTAATACCAAAGTTATTAAGATGATTTTTAATGCTACTGGCTGGTTTTATGCGCCTGAGCAAAACCACAATTTCGCTCGCTTGCTTATTTTCGTAGGTAATCAAATTATAAATACCCACAGCTGTTACGTAAGCAAAATCGTGATTATTTTCTATTACCCAAATGCCTGCTTGACCAACATGCTCACTGATGCCCACTAAGTCTTCTTCTCGCACGTAGTTTTGGGCGGCGAGGGTATATTTTGAAGTCATATTGGTTAACGCTAAAATCCTATTGTCTGAACGCCTATTAGTAGTAAGTATTTTTTTGCTAAATAAATTATTTTGTGTAGACATTTTATCAAGCATGTTGTCAAATAGACTTACTTTTGCACCCCTAAAGCCATAAATACTTTGTTTTTTATCGCCTACCACAAAAAGCGATGAACCATTTTCAATACTTATTTGATCTACTATGGGTTTTTGCGTAGATAAAATATCTGTATTATTTATATCTTCTAAAAGCAGAAAAATAATATCTTCTTGTATTGAGCTCGTGTCTTGGTATTCATCTATTAAAATATGCTTAATTTTATTTTTTAAGACACTTCTAATTGACGGATCTTCACATAAGATATTTTTAGTTGTTATTAATAGATCAAAATAAGAAAATAAATTAGATTCTTTTTTTACTTTACTAAAAAGATCATGGAATTCATTGATTATTTTGATAATTTGTATTTCGTCATCATATAGAAATACTTGTATTAAAGTATTTATAAAACTGTTTTTTTTATCTATAATATTTTTTCTATAAATAGGCGCAAAGTTACCTTTTAAACTATTTTCTAAGTTAGTAATTTTATTTACTATATGGTGTTCTGTTAAATTATTAAAATTTTCTAAATTATTTAAGCTTTCTATAATAGTTGCTGCACGCAGTTTATTGCCTTCGTTAAGTTTACTGGCGCCAAAGTCATAAATAGCTTCTTTAAGTTCTAAAAATGCTTGATTAAGCTTAAGTTTAAGACTTTCTAGAGAACTTTTTTTAGACAAATTGTGAAGACTAAAACCATTTTCTAAGTAATTAGTGTAGAAAAACCAAATAGTATCAATTAAACCCACCGTATTAAAGCCATTATCAAGGCCAAATCGTGCACTTAAGTTTTTTATGACTAAGTTATTTTCCTTAATTTCTTTTAAAATTAGATTTATTACTATGTTTTTAGCGAGTTCTTGTTCTTTATGAGGCAATAGAATTTCAAAGTTATGATTAATATTAAATTTATGGCCAAACTCCCGCAAAATACCAGCACAAAAACCATGAAAGGTGGAAATATTACCCAAAGCGAGGCTTCTTAAAACTTTTTTTATTTCCTCTGAAGTTACTGGTATGCCTAAGTGCATAAGTGGATCTTTTTGTTCTATGAGCCAGTTAGCAAGCCTTTCGTTAATTCTTAAACGCATTTCTAAGGCAGCTTTTTCACTAAAGGTTAAAGCTAAAATATTGGCAGGTTTTTTTTTCTCAAAACCGTTTAAACCAAATAAAGCACATAGATAATTTTCTACCAATGAATAAGTTTTTCCGCAGCCTGCGGAAGCTAAATAAACAGTATATTTGGTTGCTAGATTATTCATACGCTAGGTTTTCTACAAATAAAGTTAAAATTACAATTTTTGCATTGTTCGTTAACTTGGGCTAATAATTGACCATTTTTAATGGGGAAAAAAATTTTATCTATACTGTTGGCTAAACTATCTTCTTGGTTATCGTTAAAGATGCGCTCAAATATGTCTGAATGAGTGGTTTTATTTATATGTTTTAAAACTAAACCATCTTTAATTGAAGCAAAAACAAAAGATATAGTATTTAAATCTTTTTGTCTAAAATTTTCAGCAACTAATCTTATGTATAAGGGCGCTTGAAAATGCTTATTAAATATATTTTTATTTGAAAATAAAGTTTTTAAATTTGATAAAGAAGATAATTTGTAGTCGATAATTAAATATTCATCATTTATTTTATCTAATCTATCTATTATGCCACCAATAAAATAGTCTGAATTTTTGGCTGATAACTTAATAGCTTTTTGTTTATTTTTGCCTAAGCCCAAAGCAAATTCTTTAGCAATGTTATTATTATAATTTAAACTGTTAAGCTGTGTAATTAAATTATTTAATAATACTTTTAAATACTCCATATGTGATAAAAATAAATTTTCGTCATAAACATAATTATGTTTTAAAAATTCTTCGCATACTTTAAATAAAATTTTATCTACTATTTTTTCGGTATTATTTTTGCTAAAAAATAAATCTAGTGTTTTATGTGCTATTTCACCAATTATTTTATTATTAATATCTAATTTATCGTCTTTGTGTTTAATTTTTAAAATACTTTTTAAAAATCCTGCATAGGCACATTGACTAAAGCTTTCAATAAAAGTTGGTGTGAGAGCTTTGGGCTCATAAATATCAAATCTTTTGCCAAAGGCTTTTTTTATATCAGATTTATTTATTAAAAATGCGTAGTGGCCAGCTTGATTAGTACTAAAAGCCTTGCTTCTTTGCATAAAAGCTTCTTTTAGTTTAGGGCAAGCTTTTTCATATATTTTTCTTTCTTGCAATGAAGAAAAATTATGATCGCTTGCATATTCTTGATTAGTAATTTTCACATATTTTTTAAGCCATAAAAAAAAATCGCTACCAGCTTGTTCTTTAAAGCTGTAATCAAGCTTAGCAAAAGAGAAGGTTACACTTTTTTGTGCACTGGTTATTAAGCTAGCAAACCAAAAAGGCTCTAAGGCTTGGCGTGGAGGAACTGGCAATGGATCAAAAGGATCATCAAAAAATATTTTTAGAACTTGTTTTTTAGCTAGTTTATTTAATAAAAATCGTTGTTCATCATCAAATAAAGGGTCTTTTACTAAACTTTGAGGTAGCTGCGAGGCTGCCATATCAACTAAAAATATATGATCAAATTTTTTGCCCAAGACTTCAGGTAAAGCTAAAAAATCTATGGCCAGTTCATCATCGTGATCCATGTGAGGCATGGTTATTTTATTTAAATAATTTTTTATAAAGTCTATAAAATCTATAAAACTAATCATATTTATGGGGGTAAATTTACTGTAAATTAATTTTTTAAAGCTTTTTAATAAAAGATCTTTTGATTGATCTGCTTCTTGATCTATAAAATTATCTTTTATTATGTTGATAAAAATTTCTATAAAATTAGATATAGTATCGCTATCTTTAATTAAAAATAAAGTAGTATTAATATTTTCTAAAATATTTTTTAAGTCTTGTGTATTTGTATCTGAAAATTTTTCAAAATAACTATTTATATTGTTGATATTTAAGTTAGCTATTAAATCTATATAATTTCCAAAAATTATACTGTCTTTGGCCTTATGAATAAACAATGGATGGGCAAGCAAAGCGGCTAGGTCTTTTTTGCTTAGATTAGATAATTTTGCACTAAATAGTATACTTAATAATGAACCAGCTAAGCTTTCATATACAGACGTAGTTTTGCGCGATTTTAGAGTAATATTATAGTTGATCAAGCTTTCTTTATAGATATTGGATCGTTGATGATCGCTTCTGCTTACTAAGGCTATGCTATGGGTAGGATGAGTAGTTCGTATGAAAGCAATTTTTTTAGCTATTACATCTGCTTCAGCAAATTGGTTTTCTTGGGTAATTACTTCACAATTATTAATGGAAATATCAGTGTAGTTATCGCTAAAGATATTTTGTGTTAAAGCTCTTAAATTATTATTTTCACAAAGCTCTTCAAATACTAATTCAATATTTTTATTATTGCTATCTTGTTCAAATAGCCTAGCCGTGTGCTCTATGGGAGCATTAATGCTTTTATTAATAAAATCACTGGGTAAGTAAATTTTAAATTTTAAGCCTACATTGGCCAAACTTTTTATTATTTCTATTTCTAACGTAGTTAGGTCTACTAAATTAATCAAATTTACACAGCTAATTTTGCTTAAAGACGGTGGTATAATTTGTTGTTTTTTAATAATTTCTAAGGCTAAATATAAAGCTTTTACTTTATTTACGATATTTTTTTTGCAAAGTTCTTCATCAATACTTTGGCATAAACTAATAGCTTCAGGTGCGCCTAACTGATTTTTTTCATAATAATTTACAGCTTCACAAGGTGTAGTGACTCCATGAAAAAGTGAAGAATATAAAGACGCTAAATTATGGGCCAAAAAATTAGGTAATTTATTTTGTGTACTCAGCACTACTTGAGCTGTTAAAAGTGGGGCTTGGTTATCTAATTTTAATTTATGATCAAGTAAAAATGGTAAAAAGCGTACTTTATCAAAAAAAGCTGACGCAGAAATAACTTGAGAGCTGTTAAATTTAGGCAAAATCATACGGCAATGGGCACGATCTCTGCCTACCACCAATAAACTCATGTATTTTTACCTCAACCACTTAGTACTTCGTAGGAAAACAAATAACCGTTTGTGCTGGCATCGTCCATAACTTTTTCTTCGCTTATTTCTGTAACACTGCTATCGTCATATTTAAACCATTTTTCTTCTTTTTCGTCATAAACATAGGAATAATAATGGCCACCAACTGTGCCGCCACTGTGTACAACAATGCTTTTTAGAAATGAGGATTTCATATGACTATTTACGAATACGTTTAACTCTTTATCTGGAGTAATAACGCGAGTTATTTTTTTATCATCTAAATAAAATCTTTTTAGAGCAATAAAAAAATTTCGCGGAAGATGTTTTATAAGATTAAATTTTTTACTATCTTGTTTTTTGCCATTCGCATCTTCTACTTGATTAGAGCCTACCATTTTTTCTGGTTGACGCCAGATATCATATAAATTTTGTATGCTATAAGTTTTACTAGTATCTAGTTGGTGTAAATCAAACATCAAAATATCGTCAAATTCTCCAGCTATTTCTTTGGTGCTTTTGTCTTCGAAAACAATTTTTATTTTGGTCTCTATTTTATATCCTATGAAACTTAAAACATCTCGTAAATAAGCAAGCGCATCGCATTGGTCATGTCCTATCAATCCTGTTTTTTTATCTTTTTTATCTTCTTCACTAAGTGCTTCTTCTCCACCAACTTCTTCGCTGTTATTAATTTTTTTATTAACAGCCTTATAAGCAGCAAAGTATTCATTGAGAGCTTTGTTTAATTCCCCATGTTTTGATGGATCATTACGCACAATATTTAATTTCTTGAATGATTCTAGAAATTTTATTCTTTCTTGGGAGGAGCTATCTTTATTGTAGCCATCAGTATTATATTGAGGGTCATTAAAATCAGCAATTTCTATATTTGAAATAGCTAAAGCCTCAAACAGCATTTGTGTAGTTGAATTAAGAAAACAGGTATTTACTTTATTAGTTAACCCTAATTTTCCAGAAGGACTAGTGGGAGCAGTCTTTGCAACAACAGTTTTTGGTTCTGGAGGAGGAGGCGTATTAAGTACAGTTTTTTTAGCTGTAGGGGTAGTTTTTAAATTTTTTTGATGATTTTCTTCTAATAATTTTTCAAAATAAATTTTTTGGTTTTCTATTTGTGTATCTTTTTGTTGATTATCAGCTTTTAATAAATCCATATCTCTGGTTAAGTTACTTATTTCTTGCGGCATTTCGCTGCTTTTAATAAATCCATATCTCTGGTTAAGTTACTTATTTCTTGCGGCATTTCGCTGCAACTAAGGGTCTTAGTATCTACTTTTATAGTACTTTTAGTAGCACTAAAATTTGTAAAATCTTTGTATGTAGGAAAAGCTTCTTTTACTTGTTTTTCGTAATCTATTTGCTGCTTATTTATATAGTTAACTTTTTCTTTATTATCTTTAATAATATTTTTTAAGGTAGTTCGTAAGTAATTTACCTGAGCTCTTTCAGCAGTGCAATCTGAGGTATTACCTTGTTTATCACCAGAAGAATTAGTTATTTCTGGCGTACCACAAGAACATAAAAAAAATAGTAAAATAAAATTAAATATATACATAATAAATTTATTCTAACCACTTATTTTGTTAATGCAATGATATAATTACAAAAAAAATTATAGATACTTATCAATAGTTTGGGTAATTTTATCTTTGGATACCGCGCCAACTATTTGATCAACCACTTGGCCATTCTTAAATACAAGCATGGTAGGCAATGCTCTAATTCCAAAATTACCAGGAATTTGAGGTTCATCATCTACGTTTAGTTTACCAATTTTGGCTTTTTGGCTATAACTTTCAGCTAAGCTTTCAATAATTGGGGCAATACTTCTACAAGGTGCGCACCAGGGTGCCCAAAAGTCCACTAAAACCACGCCTTGATAATCTTGTACTTCGGTTTTAAAGTTGCTATCGGTAAAGTGAACAACAGAATTTTTTTCGCTCATAGTAATCCTCGTTATTTTTTATTTTATCCCATGGAAATTATTGTATGTCTAGTGATGAAAAATTATTTATTGGTCTTGATACTTCCTATGAACAAGGGTTAGTATTGGTTTTTAATCAAGAAAAAGTGCTTTTTATTCAAACTTTAACCAATAAATTTTCCCATGCTCAAAATATTGCTGAGGCTTTAAAAAATGCTCATGATTTTTGTTTAACTCAAAATAAGGCCATAGATTGTGTGGCTGTAGGCGTTGGGCCAGGCTCTTTTGTGGGTATTCGTATAGCTCTGGCTACGGCTTTAGGCTTTTGTATGGCTACGAATATTAAATTAGTCAGTGTTTGTAGCCACCTGGCTTTGGCTAATTCACTAGATACAAATTATTCTCATGTTTGTGTGGCTATGAAGGCTGCAGGTGATTTATTTTATGTGAGTAAGTTTATTAATGATATTTTAATTAACGATATAAAAGTTTTAAATTTAGATGAAATAAACCAATATGTTAGTAAAAATTTTGCTATTATAAGTGATTTTAGTGATTTATTTATTAATTATTCTGAAAAATCTTTTATTAATGGCGTAAAAGCCTCAGGATTTTTAAAAGCCTTTTTAACTAAGTTTAATAATATAGATTTAATTAAAGACGAATCATTAGTTATTAAACCTAATTATATAAAAGAAGTTAGTATAAATAAAAAAGTCACATGATTTTTTAGTGTTTTTTAGCTCCTTGCTTAGTGCTTAAAAATGTTTTACGTTGGACAAGTTGCCAGACAAAAAGAAGTGGACGCTGATTAAATTAGTTTAGTTAGAGGAAAGTCCGGGCACTGTAGAGCAAAGGTGCCGGTTAACGACCGGTCAGGGTGACCTGAAGGAAAGTGTCACAGAAAATAAACCGCCAGTAAAATTTATTGGTAAGGGTGAAACGGTGCGGTAAGAGCGCACCGCGCATTTGGAGACAAGTGCGGCACGAAAAACCCCACCTAGTGAAAGGTCGTGGGGAAATCTTGAGGTAACTCTCCCATGCTGCTCGTATGGTTAGATTTCTAAGGAGACCGCTTGAGGGTGTTGGCAACAACACTCCCAGATGAATGTCCACTCAACGCACGTTAGTAATAACTGCGCCGACAGAATCCGGCTTATTACTTTTGTCTGACAGATACTGGCTCTAAGATAGTGTGAACTATGCTTAGGGCTTTTTATTAAAAGGAGAAACCAAATGAAAAAACACTTATATTTATTAATTTTTTTTGCAGCAAAAACTTCCCTTGCGGCCAATTATTATTATCCATCACAGGTTGATGAATTAATCAAAAACGCTTACCTATCCTTTCAGCAGTATTCTTTGAGTTATTCTGACACAGCCAAAAAGCTTGTTGGTAATATTCATAACCTCTATACTGTTGCTGATTGGCCTAAAGAAAAACTTTTGCCTCTAACTATAGCATTGGTATATAACGCACAATCTGCTAGATTGGTGCTCCCAAGCCAACAATTTTATTTAGATGCACCTGGGGAGGTGATTAGATTAGAGGCTGAAAACGAACAATTAAAAAAGAAAAATGAATTTTTTCAGGAAGAAATTACGAGGCTTAAACAAATAAATGAAGAATTGCTGAAAAATATTGGCGAATTAGCTGCCCTTGAGGATTGATATAAAATATCTGACCAATTTAAAGTAAATATTAAAACAGTATCGTTAATCAGCTCCTGCTCATATGCGGCAGGTTAAGGATTTTAAGCAGATGGTGTCTAAGTTTAATCGCCCACTCTCTACGTGCCCTGACTCGTTCAGGGCATCCAGAAAACTAATTCTTACATTGTAAAAAATTAATTATCTGGTTGCCGCGGACAAGCCGACGGCACGTAGAGAAGGGAAAAAACCCATAAGGATGTGTTAAAAACAGAAGGTTATGCAAGAGCTCTTATGCTGGTTTAGTACCAAATCGTAAGCGTTAAGAATAGTTTGTATAAATTTTCTAAAAGCTCTTTGAGGATTCATAAAATCTTTTTTTGGGCTTGCAGCTATAAGGCTTTCGGTTTTTTTTAAAAATACTTGTGGAAGAAAACCATGCTTCAAAAGATAATAATCAGCTATTAACTGTGAAGTACGTCCATTTCCTTCTGCAAAAGGATGAATAGACACCAACCAATAACGGCAAATGAAAGCTGTATAAAGACTATGCCAATTAGATAAACTTTTATTCAAATAACTATAAAATTCTTGCATAAGGGATTCTAAATCATCCTCATGTGGGTGCTGATTATTAAAAGTATAAATAGGGGTTTTACGCCAACCCATTAGACCATGGCTGCTAAGTGTAGCGTTAAGAAATAACATATCGTTTAATGAGAGGTATTTATCTTCAACTAGCCAGTCATGCACTATTTTTTGAGCATTATTCCATTTATTGAGTGCTTCGAAAGATTGAAATAAAGTATTTGAAGCAAAAGCACGGTATTTTTGCAAAAGCTCAATAGTACTAGAGGTTAATAATGATGATGATAAAAGTGATCGTTTTTTATTGACCACTTCTATCAAAACATAATTACTTTTATCATAAGGGTTTAAAGACGATAAAAGAGAATAGAGTTTCATGATTCAAGACTATTGCTATCAAGCTGTCCCTCATAAATAATACCAATTTCTTTATTACGAACACCGTCTTGAGTAAAAACAGTGTTAATCTCAATACTCCAGGTATTTTTTTCTTGATCATGGATTAAAAAAAACTTTTCTTTATTTTTAAACTCTTCGCAGTCGGTAAAAGAAGAACTACAGTGCATACCTTGGTAAAAAACCTTAGTATTTTCTTGTGAAACTTTTTGAAACACTACATTTCCATCACTGTCATATTCGCCAATGATAGCATTTAGATTTTCACCTACTAGCTTTGCTTGTCCTTCAAATTCATATTCTTTAAGTTGGTTTTCAAATAAAGTAATAAGTAATTGATAAGGCTTATGATTTATCACTAAATTTTTTGATAATTGGACATGATAGCTTTGTGCTACTACTGGAGCGCTAAGCTGGGTTAATGTATGTGATAGCAAAAGAGTTGATAGGGCGATATTTTTCTTTTTCATCAGATATTCTCCATGACTTATATCACCTATCTTTCAGAAAAGAACTCAATTTGGCTTAGAAACTTTTTGGTATAATTCATAAGCTCTAATAATAGCTTCTTTACCTTTTAATGTAAGATTAACACTTATTCCCCTATTGAGATCGATGCCACTTATGCAAATAAGGCCATCGCTTTTTATACTAACGCCAGCCATGCTCATAGCATTACTTACTTTAATGTCGCCTATTTGAGTGCATGCTTTGTTAGTTCCATTTCCTAAAATTAAATGATTATTATTTTCCCAACGTGCGTAGCCAGTGTTAAATAATTCTAGAAGTTTTATTTCCGAAGATTGAGCAAGCTCCTTTTCTTCTTTTTTGATTTCTGCCAATACTTTCTCAAAATCAAAATCAGAGGCTGAAGCGCTAAGAGCGATCACAAAGGGAATTACTGCCAATAACCAACTAAATTTCATATACATCTCCTAAATTAAACCCAAAATTTTCCACCAAATAAAACCGCTGCTTCCCCAAACTACAATATTGAAAACGCTTATGATAAATCCTAACGACCACCATTCTTTAATAGTCATGTAACCCGAGCCAAATAAAATAGGTGCGGGGCCAATCCCGTAATGAGTAAGAGAGCCAAAAAGTGAACTAGCAAAGCAAAATATCAAGGTTATTACTTTAGCATCAGCGCCTAAGGCGATAGCTCCGCTTAAAAATGGCACAAATAAAGCTCCTACGTGAGCAGTACAACTGGCAAAAACATAGTGTGAATAAAAATAGATCAAAAATAATAAAACAATGCCAATTACTGCTGGCATCAGCGACATATTATCAGCTACTTTTTGTCCAAACCATGAAGCAAAGCCGCTAGAAGATAAGCCTTGTGCTAAAGCAATAAGAGCGCCAAACCAGATAAAAGTTTCAAAAGCATTTTGCAGCTTTAATAACTCGCCCCAAGAAAAAACGTTGCTTAAAAGTAAAAAACATAATCCTATTAAGGCTGCAAGCTCTGCTGAGACTCCTATAAGAGGGCCTAAAATCCACAAAGACATGATTAAAATAAAGCCTACTGCCATTAGTTTTTCATTTTTTTTCATGGGGCCTAGGTTTTTAAGTTCATTTTTAGCATTTTGTGCAGCATGTTTAGTGTCTTTTATTTTTGGTGGATAAATTTTTGCAATAAATAAAGGCAATAATACTAAGCTTGCAAGCCCAGGTACTAAAGCATATAATGCCCACGACGACCAAGAAATTTCCACACCCACATCTTTAGCTAAGTTAACTGCAAAAGGATTAGCAGCCATGGCTGTCATAAACATAGCAGAAGTAACCACTGAAGCATTAAATAAGCAAGCAGTTAAATAAGAACCTATTTTTTTACGGCTTTCCTCGTTAGGAAGAGAATCAAAGGAGCGAGAAATAGAGTCAACAATAGGAAAGATTATTCCTCCAGTTCTAGCGGTAGAACTAGGAGTTCCTGGGGCAAGAATTAAGTCGGTTATGCTTATACCATAGGCCAGGCCAATGGAGTTTTTACCAAATAGTCCAATAAATAATAATGCTAATCTTCTGCCCAGGCCAGTTTGCACTAAACCAAAAGAAATAAAAAAAGAAATTAAAATAAGCCAGGTAATAGGCGAAACAAAGCCAATGAATGCTTGATTAAAACTTAGTGATTTAGTAGAAATGGCGGCGGTAAGGCCCATTAAAGATGCTGCTGCCATGGGAAAAACTGCTGACATGACTAAAAAAATAGTTCCAATAAAAATAGCGAAAAGTTGCCATGCTTGCAAAGATAAACCTTGGGGCGTTGGTAATAAATAAATTAGTAAAGAAGCCATTATGCATAATAAAAGTCGAAAATTTCTATTGTTGCTTATTGATGACATATGTTGATTCAACCAAAATAGCTAAATAAATACGAAAGTTAGCTAATTAAATAAGAGTTAATGAAAACATTTTTATGCAAAGCTTATCTAGAACACAATACAGATAAATGAATGACTTTTAAAAAACAGTCTTGGCAGAGTCTTTAAAAGCAACTATGAGCCTTAAGGAAGATTTATTATTTAATGGAGATTTTAATGTCAGAAGATCTTAATCATGGTCGTGTTACCCAAGTAATCGGTCCTGTTGTGGATGTGGAGTTTAAAGCATCTAAGTTGCCAGCGTTATTAAGCGCTCTTACCCTTACTAACCCTGCCATAAATAGTAAAGAAGATAATTTGGTACTAGAAGTGGCTCAGCACTTAGGTGAAAATACCGTGAGATGCATTGCTATGGATGCAACCGAAGGCTTGGTACGTAATACAGTTGTTAAAAATACAGGAGCGCCTATTAAAGTTCCTGTTGGTAAGCAAACATTGGGCAGAATTCTTAATGTTATTGGTGAGCCAATCGACGAGCAAGGCGAATTAAAAGATGTTGAATATTTACCTATTCATAGAAATCCGCCTGAATTTAGTGAGCAAAGCACTGAAGTTGCAGTGCTAGAAACGGGTATTAAAGTTATTGACTTACTAGCGCCTTATTCTCGTGGTGGAAAAATTGGTTTATTTGGTGGTGCTGGTGTTGGTAAAACCGTTTTAATTATGGAACTTATTAATAATATTGCTAAGGGCCATGGTGGGTTATCAGTTTTTGCTGGCGTAGGTGAGCGAACCAGAGAAGGCCGGGATTTATATAACGAAATGATCGAATCTGGCGTTATTAAGTACGATCACGATAAAAAACAAGTTATTAGTGAAGAAAGCAAAGTGGCCTTAATCTATGGACAAATGAATGAACCACCCGGTGCTAGAGCAAGAGTAGCTCTTTCAGGCTTAACAGTGGCAGAACATTTTAGGGACAGCTTTGGACAAGATGTTTTATTATTTGTTGATAATATTTTCCGTTTTACTCAAGCAGGTTCTGAAGTATCAGCACTTTTGGGTCGTATTCCATCTGCCGTAGGATATCAGCCAACGCTAGCCACAGAAATGGGTATGTTACAAGAGCGTATTACTACTACTAAAAAAGGTTCTATTACTTCTGTGCAAGCTATTTATGTGCCAGCAGATGACTTAACCGATCCTGCGCCTGCTACGGCATTTGCTCACTTAGATGCTACTACGGTATTGAGCCGATCTATTGCCGACTTAGGTATTTATCCAGCGGTTGATCCCCTAGATTCAACTTCAAGAATATTAAGTGCTGAAATAGTTGGACAAGAACATTATGACGTTGCCCGTGGCGTACAATCTGTTTTGCAGCGTTACAAAGAGCTGCAAGATATTATTGCTATTTTGGGTATGGATGAATTATCTCCTCAAGATAGATTAATAGTTTCTAGAGCAAGAAAAATACAGCGCTTTTTATCTCAACCTTTCTTTTCTGCTGAAGTATTTACCGGAGCAAAAGGAAAGTATGTGAAGCTTGCAGATAGTGTAAAAGGCTTTAAAGAGATAATTGAAGGTATTCATGACCAAGTTCCAGAACAAGCGTTTTATATGACTGGAACCATAGAAGAAGTTTTAGAAAAAGCTAAGACATTATAATTTATAAACAAATTTAATAGTATCATCCTGTTTTTATAGCAGGATTTTTTTATTGTAAAAATGGTAATTATGCTTGATTTTTATTTAATTTTATATAAAATATTTTTTATTTTAATAATATTAATTTGGGTTTTTAAATGAATATATTTAGATTATTTTTTTATTTTGTTTTTCACTTTTTATTTTGTGTAAGTGTTTTTTCCTCAAATATAAAACAAGAATTATTGTCTTTTATCGAAAATAATAATTTAGCTGAGGTTAAAAGAATACTTGATAGTGATCAAAAACTTGATTTTACATTTTTTGGTAAAAATGATTTGTTTACTCCTCTAAGTTTAGCAGCATTTCATGGTCATAAAGAAATGACAGAATATCTCATACAAAAAGGTTTTGGTATAAACACAAAAAATGTTGCATCTTTTACTCCATTGCATCTAGCCGCTTTAGAGGGACATAAAGAAGTATGTGAACTTTTAATTAATAATAAGGCTCATATAGATGACTCTGTTTTTTGGAGCGTTGTTACAGATAATTATCTGGAATTAGCAAAGTATCTTGTTGGAAAAATTATTGAATTAAAATATCAAGGCGGGGCCATTCCTCAGAGTGATGAATCAATTAGTCGAGCTTTACATATAGCTTCCACGGGAGGGTTTAATGAAATTATCGAACTACTACTTGATCAAAAATGGCAATTTGATGTGATAAACGAAAGAAAATATCTAGATTATTCACCACTTCATGGGGCAGTATTAGAGGTGAAGCCTGCTACGGTTGATTTACTAATTAAAAAAGGTGCAAATGTAAATGTTGAACGAAGGGAGGGGGATAAGTATGAAACAGCTTTGCATACTGCATGTATGAGGGGCAATAGTGAAATAGTAAAGCTTCTTCTTGATAATGGTGCGTTTACTAATATTACTAATTTTGATGGTAAATATCCTGTTCATATTGCCATTGAAGAAGGTCATAAAGATATAGTAGAATTATTTATAAAACGGCAAGATGAGACTGTATCTTATGTGCTTTTAGATGGTCATAAATCTTTATTTTTAGCAGCCAGTCATGGGCGTATGCCATTGGTTAAGTATTTAATAGAGCAAGGACAAAGCATCAGCTATGAATCTTTAGAGTTGATCAATAATAAAGAAATAAAAAATTATATTTTATTTCATAAAAATGCTGTAAAAATAAGTGATTTAAACAAAAATGTATTTTACTCATTAATAAATAATAAATTTCTGAATATAGGTGGTAAAGATCGTAAATTAGAAATTCAAATTAAATTTGAAGCTATTAATACTAAAGAAAATTTATATAAAGTATCTTTTATGTTTAGTGATGGTAAAAAAAATAATACCAAAACGCTATTTTTGAAAATTATAACTGATTTAAATAATTCAGAGAAAATAGTGTCTTTTAAATTTTATCAGTATAACAAACAAAAAGGTTATATAGAAAAAAGTAGTGTTGCTTATAACGAAGATATCACTCATAAAAAAAATAATAAAACTGGTAAATTAATTAGAGATGAAAAAATATTATTATTCGAAAAAGAATTTTTGGTGAGTTATAACGAAGATTTTAGTGAGTTAAGCTTTACTATGAAATCGGGTAAATTTTCAGAAACTATTAAACTATCAAACGCTCCTCTTGAGTTTATTAATCAAACCTCGCAAGTAGGAAAAAAAGTAGTAGAAAATTTACTACCAGTAATTATAGCAGAAAGTAAAATAAGGCCAAGCCTTGAAGAATTTTGTGGAACCACTGAAAAAGGAATTTTTTATAAAGTTTTACGTTCTTCAGAAAATATATTATTTGCAAAAATATATGAAAATTTAATTAGATTTTACTACGGAAATACTAAAATAAAAGATTATGATTCTATTATAACTATTGTTGATGGGAAAGTTAAATATTTAAAATATTTAGATAATATATATGAAGTAAATCTTAATAAAGAAGGCCAGTTAGTTTTAGTATTTAATAGTGAAAGCAAAAAAAGAGCTTTTGAAATGGTATTAGAAAAAACCAATGAACCTGAGGCTGTTGTACTAAATAGTTGTAGTACTATTTATGTTCCTAGAGTTAAAGAACAAGAGATTAAAGAAGAGCCTATAAAAAGAAAAGACTCTATTGTAGAGCCCATAGAAGTAAAAATAAGCAAAAATCAGCAAAAGAAAAATAGAAACAAGAATAGACGAGCAAAAAATATACAAAAAAAACCATCTGATTTATTACTCGATGTGCCAGAGGCTGAGCAAGCTTCTTATTTTCCTCCAATAACCCCAGAAGATAAAAAAGGGAATTTTATTATTACTGAACCTAAAAAGATTGAACAAATAATACAAGAAGAAAAATATGTTTTACCATATGAAAAAGATGATTCTGAATTTTTAGGTATGCTTAAACCTGCCATAAAACTTAAACCAACTGATCATAAAGAATGTCCTTTACTTAATGGCCCATGGGAAGGTTTTGGTTTTAGTACAATGAATGATAAATTACCTAATAAAAGAATAATTTTAAGTTTAACCAATACTCAAGGTCGAAAAGGGGTTTGGGGAAGTTTGTGGGCGAGTGCTTTAGGTCAAAATGATAACTATGTGAACGGAAAAAATATTCATTGGTCATATCATAAACAAGATGATAATAAGGAATATTTATATATAAGTCATCATTATTTATTTGAATTAAAAAAATCTTTATTAGATGACAGCTATGATCTTATTTTAGTTAAAAATAATACCCAAAAGTTATTACATGATGTGTGTACTTATAAGATTTCTAAAATAGAGCAGGGTGATATAAATAATTATGCTCGTGAATTTATTGATATTAAACATGATGAAATCCACGAAGAAGAAATGTTAGAGAAATATAATAAAATATATGAAAATATATTAAGTAAATTATATTCTGAAAAAATAATAAATACTGAAAAAAATATTGATTTTGATTTATATTTTATATCTGATAATGTATGGGAAATTATTTTTTATACTGATAATCAAATAAAAACATTTAAAATGACTCTAAGAAAATAAGCGCTAATTGCTACTTTTAAAATAGTTTGCTACTGATTCTATAAAATATTTGGAATTGTATATGACGTTTATAGTAGCAATAGATGGCCCTGCTGGTACTGGCAAAAGTACCATTTCGCAGATTGTGGCAAAAAAACTAAATCTTATTTATGTTGATACAGGAGCATTTTATCGTGCTTTGGCATATGTAAGTTTAAAAAATAATACAGAACCCAGTGATATTAGTTCTTTAGTTAATTTGGTATCACAAATAAAAGTAGTAGTAGATGATAAATTATTAGTTACTAAAGTGCTAATAGGCAATCACGAACTTAAAAGTGAACTAAGAAGTGAAGAAATCAGCAAATTATCCTCAGTAGTGAGTCAGCACAAAGAAGTTCGAGAAGAGCTTTTACAGCTTCAAAGAGATCTTGCTTTAAGCTTATCTCAAGGAGCTATATTTGAAGGGCGGGATATTACTACTGTTGTTTTTCCTAAAGCGTTGGTTAAAATATTTATTTGTGCCGATGCTAAAACCAGAGCTCAAAGAAGATTTCTTGAGCTAAAAAATAAAGACCCTAATATTACTCTAGAAGAAATTATTGAGTCCATAGAAAAACGTGATGAAAGAGATAAAAATAGACCTAACTCACCCATGCATATAGCTAAAGATGCTCATGTGCTTGATACGTCTTTGCTTAGTATAGAAGATTCTGTTCAAAAGACTTTGGATTTAATAACAATAGC
Source organism: uncultured Myxococcales bacterium (assembly GCA_964493205.1). Lineage (GTDB taxonomy): Bacteria > Myxococcota > UBA727 > UBA727 > JABDBI01 > CAZBMJ01. The sequence goes on along the minus strand of CAZBMJ010000006.1, from coordinate 11,663 downwards.
AAAAGCAAATTACAAAAAAGGAAATAGCTTATGGTAATGATACGATCTGTACGAGGGATGAACGACCTATTTGAAACAGATTTGCTATTAATAAGAAAGCTTGAAAAAACTATTAACCAAATATTTTGCTTATATGGTTTTGATGAAATTCGTACGCCTATTGTGGAAGAATTATCTCTATTTAAGCGTGGCGTAGGAGAAATGAGCGATATTGTTGAAAAAGAAATGTTTGTGATTAAAGATAACGAGCATGAATATTGCTTAAGGCCAGAAAATACAGCTTCAGTGGTGAGAGCGCTAATACAACGAGGTGGTATAGATGAAAGTTTTAGCGAAAAGCTATTTTATATGGGTGCCATGTTTAGAAAAGAACGTCCACAAAAAGGCCGCTTAAGGCAATTTCATCAATATGGTGTGGAAAGTTTTGGGCACTCAAGTTATTTGGCTGAAGTTGAAATTTTATCCATGATAGATCATTTATTCAAAGAGCTAAAAGTAAATAATGTGGAATTATTGATTAATTCACTAGGTAATGAACAAGAAAAAATTGCTTATAAAGCTTTATTATACGATTTTTTAATTCTTAGAAAAGAAGAGTTATGTGAGGATTGCAAGCGTAGAATAGAAAAAAATACCTTGAGAATTCTTGATTGTAAAAATAAAACTTGTCAAGAAATTGCTAAAGCAGCTCCTACCTGTTTATCGTCCTTGGGCGATGAATCAAAAAAACATTTTAATAGTGTATTAGAAGAACTTACCAAACAAAATATTATATTTACTATTAGTGACAAATTGGTACGAGGCTTAGATTATTACCAAAAAACTGTTTTTGAGTTTGTTAATAATGATTATCTAGGGGCTCAAAATACTATAGCTGCTGGTGGACGTTATGATGGTTTATTTAGCACACTAGGCAATAAAATTGATCTGCCAGCAGTAGGGCTAGCTGGAGGCATGGAACGTTTAGTGCTCTTATTGTCTGATAATTATCAAAATTTACACAATACAGTGGATCTAGCTATTGTTACAGCTGACGAATACGGCAGAAGAGAAGTTTCTAGTTTGGCTTTTAATTTGCGAAAACTAAATATTAAAACAGATTTTTGTCTTGAAGAAAAAAGTTTAAAAGCTCAAATGCGAAGAGCTAATAAAGTTAATGCTTCTTTTGTTTTAGTCTTAGGGCAAGAAGAAATAAAAGCTCAAAAAGTTACTTTAAAAAACTTTAATGAAGACCAAAAAATTGATGTAGCGCTATCACATTCAGCTATCGCTCATAGTATTGCCAATAAAAAATAGGAAATTTATATGTCATTTCATATGTCTATTAGAAGAAAAATTGCCATAGCTACATGGTCATCACCTAAAGAGGGTAATATTTATGGCAAGATGTGTGTAGATGCTAGTAATGCTCTAGATTATATTAACTACTTAAGACAAAAATTTAATCAAAAAATTACTATTACCCATTTGGTGGGTAAAGCTGCAGCTCTAGCTTTTGCTGCTTGTCCTGATTTAAATGGTCGAATATTTTTAGGAAAATATATACCTCATAAGACTGTTGATATGGCTTTTTTAGTGTCTTTGAATGGTGGCAAAGAGCTTGGTAAATTTAAAGTTTGTGAACTAGATAAAAAATCTATTGTTAGCATAGCCCAAGAATTAAATGATGGTTGTGAAAAATTGCGTCATGGTAAAGATAAGTCTTATGAAAAACCTAAAAAATTATTTAAAAATCTTCCTACGTGTCTTATAAAAATAATTTTATGGGCAGGAGGTTATGTAACTGGAGCGATGGGTATAAATCTAAAAATTCTAAATTTAGAAAAATTTCCCTTTGGAGCTTGTATTATAACCAATGTGGGTATGTTTGGTATGGATGAAGGGTATGCCCCACCAACTCCATTTGCTAGAGTTCCTGTGTATTTAGCTATTCCAGAAGTTAAAAAACAAGCAGTGGTTATTGATGACAAAATTACTATTAGGCCAATTTTGAATTTAACAGCCACTATTGATCATCGATTCTTAGATGGCCACAGGGGCGCTATGATAGCCAAAATGATTAAAGAATATTTAGAAACACCGTGGAGTATGGATGGATTGACTCATAATCCAAATAATTAACCTAAACTTAGGCAACTTATAGAAAAAATAATCTCTAAATACCCATATTTTTTTTCTAAAAAATGTTTAAGACAATGCTGGCTAATTTAACTTCTAAAGATTTATACCATATGACACATATTTTTTTTATACTTAGTTTACTATTTTTTACCCAAAATAATACTCTTAAAGCTTTTGAAATTAGCTCCCCAAAAAATCAGGATAAAGTAATTGAGGTTGTTAATGATTTATTAAGCGAGCAATGGGTTAGTAATTATTTTACTATTTTAAAAAAATTAAATAACTATGATTTTGGCTTTAAAAATAATGTAGCTAATTTATTTTTATTTGAGACTAAAAATAAAGTTTTATTAGAAACAGAAATTAAAGATTTTGCTTTTTCACTAATTAAAACTTATTTTCCTAGTTATGAATCAATTATATGTAATATATGTTTAGATAATATTAATAAAAATATTAATAACCATATTATATTAAATTCTTTTCATCTGCTTAGTCATTTTGTTAGTAGAGAAAAAGAAATGTTAATGTATAAAAATTTTTTCACGAAATTTTTACATAAGTCTCCTTATTGTTTAATGATTTTGTTGGAAAATGTGACTAAAAAAGATTTTATTTTTGAATTACATAAAGAAGTTTTTACTGTATATTCTTATATGATTAAAAAATGTAAAAATTTTAACTTATTAAGTGTTAAAAATACTTTACAGAAACATGAAAAATATAAATTATATATGTATAAAGCTAATATGTATTTAGCTGGGTATAAAGAATTTGATTTTAGTTTAAGAAAATCTTTTATAAAAGAAGCTAAGTTAAATAATGTATTTAATTATTCAGGAGATATTTTCCTATTAGATAATGAAATAAACTTAGAAGAAAAAAAAATAAATTGTGTTAATAATTATGTTGAAATAGAAAAATATTTAAATGATAAATTTTTTTTAAGTTATGAAAAAGAAATATTTAAAAGTTATATTTATTTATCTATTAATTGTAAAATAGAAAATGATTTTGAGTCTATTTTAAAAAGTAAATTTGAAAATAATTATGAAACTTTTTTACTAAAATCTTTTTTAAATTACAATGATTTAGATGAAAAAAATATAGCTAATTTCATAAATTTATCTAGAAATAATATTAAAATTTATGAAAATAAAATTTTTACTCTATTTTTACCAAATCAAAAAAAATCTATTCAACTAATTTTTTTAAAAGAGTTAAAAAAGTATTATTTATTAGCGGATCATGATTTAAAAAAGAAAGTGATCAAAAATATTCTTTCATTTATTCGTAACAAACCTACAAGTAAAATAGCCTTAGAATTATTTAGTTTTTTTGAAGATTCAAGTATACATGAAATATTAAAAGTTGAAATTTATGAAATATTTAAACAAATTATTGAAAATCAAAATATTGATGAAAAACAGTTGGTTTATTTAATAAAAATAATGAGAAAATATAGCTTTGATGATAATATTAACAAAAATATAATTAATGTTGTTCTTAAAAATATTGCAAATTATAATGATAACTATTCTTTTGTTTTTATTAATAATATTTTTAATTATTTTACTTTTTTGCTTAAGAAAAATTTATCTAAAAAAGATTTTTTTATATTTTTAATGAATCATATGGAAAAAAATAAAAAAAATTATGTTGATGAATTTAATTATATGATGAATTTAAAAATAAATTTTGATGAATTTAATGATAAAGAAAAATTATTTATTATTAATAAATTATATTATTTTTTTATAGATAATAATGATAATTACTTCAGTGGTGTTTATAGTTATTTTGAATTTTATTTAAATGATAGTTTTTTTAATTATTTAAATAAAATAATAAATGGTGATAATGTTTTTGAATCAAAAAAAGCGTTGTTTTTATCTATTTATTTTGCTCATAAAAATCCATCAAATAAATTGCTGGAATTACCTTATGAAAAAATACAGGTATGGTCTATTAAAAATATTATAAATTTAATGTATTTTTTAGCTGATCGTTTTGGTGAGGAACATTGTGATGTCCAAAAAATAATTGTTCTTTTGTTGTCTATTGAAAATGAAACTAATCCAAAAAATTTTATTAATGTTTACAAAAATATGCTTAAAAAGCGTGAAGAGAAATTAGTCCATAACCATATTGTTTTAAGTAAATCAATAAGTATTTCAGCTGAATTAATGACCTATAAAAAAGATTTTATTATAGAAAAAATTATTAATTTAGATGATGTAAAAAATTTAAAAAAATTTATGATAGAAGAATTTAATAATTTATTATTAATTAATAAAGAATTTTCAATTAATAGCATGCTTCAAGAATATGACTTTAATACTTTAATTGATTTGTTAGACAGTAATTTTATTGCGTCTTTAGTTGATAAAAAACCAGAAAAAATTATTGAAAAAAAATTTAATATTATTATAAATAAAGCATTAGAATTATCTAATAAATCTGAGAAATTTAATTTTATATTACAATTACTTCTTAACTTAACAACGTGCCCTACAGGTAAATGGAATGCTATTGAACATAGTTATCGTTTACTATCTGCTGATAAAGTTATTGATGAAGCAACTATTTCAAAAGAAAGTTTGTTAGAAGAGTTTAAAAATTTTTTATTTGAACAGTTACAAAAAGAAAAAGAGGTGGCCATTAACTATGTAGTTAATTTTTTGACTTCAGCTAAAGATCCTCATGATATTTATTATGTTAAAGGTATTTTAGATAAATTTGTTGGTTTAGCTACCCATGATGAAAAACCGTCCATAGATTTCAATGCTAATAATATTGATAATAATTTATTAACTCTAGATGCTCAAAGTATCTTAGATTTATTTTATGCTTATTTCAAACCTCAAGATATTATTAATCGAGTACAATACTTATTTAATTCTAAGGCTATTACAATTGGTAATGATAATGAGGATGTTACATGGAAAGTTATTATGGCTACTTTATATGATGAACATGGCATTAATAAGAATTATTTTATATATGACAAAGAAGAAACGCCTGTTGGGATCACTCCCTTAGGTGCACAGAATATTTTGCTAGCTTTAGGTTTTTTTGATGAAGTTAAATAAATTAAGCCAATATTGACAGTTGATTTATGTATGATATATGTATTTAAACTTGCTTATTGGTGTGTAATTTATTATGAAATTTAAAGTGTTTATTTTAATATATTTTTTTGTTTCTATTGATCTTTATCTTATGCTGTAGATCAGATGAGAGAGCAGTATTTAGAGGGGGTAATTTTGCTTTACAGACTAAGGTTACTAAATATGGTTTAAATGGCAAAGAAATAACCATGTTAAGTGCATTTGGTGCGGGTGATAAAACTTATTATCAAGAGATTAATAATGTACTTAAAGATCAAGATCTTGTGATTTATGTAAGCGTGGGTAATTTTCATGAAAGAATGGGAAACCAAAAAGCATTATAGTTTTTTTACACCTTGTGTAGTTGAGTACATGAAAAAAAATCAAATATATGCTAAAGAAGCAAGAGAACTAGGCTTAATAAGCCAAGGTGAATATCTAGAGCTTATTCCAACAAGTGACATAAATAATATGTATGTTCATGCTGATATTAGTATGGAAAAATTTCGCACTATAAATAAAAATAAAGATATGATAGAACGTTTTTCTATGTTTAATATATTTAGTGTATCAGTGCCAAGTTGTGAGCAACTTGCAAGTGAGTTAGATAAGTTGCTTGATAAATGTAGTAAAGAAAAAAATCTTGAACAAGTTTGTGAAAATGATAAATATGCGACTAAGATTGGGCGGTTTCAACCAGCTATGTTATTTGATTCTAGTGAATCTGGTGTGGCAGATTTTAGAAGAAATGCGGTTGTAAAAAATAAACTTAATGAATCCTTAGAAAACGGCGATAAAAAAATTGTAATTATTTATGGGGCAGCTCATATGAGAGATTTTGAATATCACTTACGTAATCTTGGTTTTGAGCAAACAGATAAAAAATGGCTATCGGTACTTAAATATTAAAACTTAAGTATCTTTATGCCAATATAGGAAGTTTTACTCGGCTTTTAGGTTTATTATGTTCATCGTCAAGAAAGCGTTTGTCCATCAAATGACTAGCAGAGACGTTTTTTAAGGCATGCAGCATAACTGATCGAACATCTGGTTTTTCTACTTCTAACTGATCAAGCAATTCTTTCATCTTTTGTCTTTTAAGGCCATCTTGTGAGCCACATAGGTTACAGGGCAAAATAGGGAATTTTTTTTGCTTAGCGTAGGCAATAATATCTTTTTCAGCGATTTCTATGAGTGGTCTAATAACCCAGTATAAACCGTCATCAGTTAAGTATTTTGGTGGCATGGCTGATAATTTGCCGGCATAGATTAAATTTAAGAATAAAGTCTCAATGGCGTCATCTCTATGATGTCCTAGAGCTACTTTATTAGCTTTTATTTCCCCAGCGATTTTATAAAGTATGCCTCTGCGTAAACGAGAACATAAAGAGCAGTAGGTGCCCCCAGGCTTTGTTTTATCTATTACTATAGAATAAGTATCTTCTTTTATGATTAGGTGATTAATTTGATTATCTTTAAGCCAAGCTTCCAAAGCGTGCCCATCGTAGCCTGGTTGAGCTTGATCTAAATGCACAGCGGTTATTTTAAATTCAAAAGGAGCTTTTTTTCGAGATTTTATTAACAAATCAAGCAGGGTATAGCTATCTTTTCCACCAGAAATAGCTACCATTATGTGATCATTAGCTTGTACCAATTCATAATCAACGATGGTGTTTAGCATCGTGCGCATAATTTTTTTTTGCTTTAAACTATCTTGTTCGCTAGTTGAATATCCAGCCCAATTTTGCTCATTAGGAGCACTAATAATCATACTCATACCTTTTAAATATTTTGTTAAACCCTATTGACGCTTCATGAATAAGCTATTGTTATAAGTAGTCAATGTGGTGGGTGTAGCTCAGCTGGTTAGAGCATCAGGTTGTGGCCCTGGGGGTCGAGGGTTCAAATCCCTTCACTCACCCCATTTTTAAATTTTTGCGTTCGTAGCTCAGCTGGATAGAGCACCGGACTTCGGTTTCGGGGGTCGTGGGTTCGAATCCTTCCGAGCGCGCCAAAAAATTATCTTTATGGATGATTTTTTCTATTTTATGGGTTCTGGTAAGCTTGCTTTATTTAAGAGCTTATCCATGAAAAACAAAATCGCCTTAAAAAAATATTCTAGTAATAAAGACTTTTATCATTTAGCGGCTGTTTTAGCTCAAACAGAAGCTACTTTAGAAAATGTCAGCCTTTTTGGTAATTCTACTATTAAATCAGGATATTTAGAAGCAGATTTAGAAGAAGAAGTTTATAGCTTTGCCAATAATCTTAATTTTGATATTAATTTATTTCATCAAATACAAGATGTAACCCAGCGACCTGATTTTTTTGATATTTTATCTGTAGTCCAATCTAAGTTAAATCAGCCTTCATCTCTCAATCATAAATTTGTACGTGATGTTAATAACTCTTCTAAGGCTTTGTTAGCTATGAAGCTGGCCTGCAAGCTAGTTTCCTGGCCAAATAATTATCAAATAAATGACCAAATACTTAATCCAGTGCAGGCTGTAGTGCTTATGCTTTGGCAAATATATCAAAATGATGGTTTAAAAAAACAGATTAGAAATATAAAAGAATGCAATTCTGAAGATATATTATTATTTCATAAATTTGCTAATGAAGCGTGCAAAGATGGTAATAAATTTTTATTTTTTAAGTCTGAATCAGAAAAAAATATTTGTTGGCCCATAAAAAAAATAAAATTATTTTCAGCCTATAGGCTCAAAAACAAATCCAAACAAGCAGTTTGTGGGATCGATATAAACACTCGTTATTATCATATTTACTTAGATATGTATTTTGGAGAGTTAAACTTTGTCTATTGGCTTAAGTTTAATAACGAACAAAAACCCGTTAGTGGTGATTTAGTAGAAATTAACAGTGATTTTATAGAAGTTTCTAAAAAAATAAATCTCATTGAAATACAAGATAATGAAAAAGAATTAAATTTTTGTGATTTATTATCTATAACTTCACTTAATCAAACTAAGTTTAATTAAAAAGGTGCTTGTGAAAAATTAATTATAAATTATACTTACTATATGTGTCTAATTAAAAGCTATCATGAAGATCTAATAAAAAATAATCATATATGGTTATTGAGTAATTATAAAAAAAATAAAAGTAGTTTGCATGATGATACTATTAGAAAAATTTTATTACAGTATTTTACTGATTTTGAACTAAATAATATATCTTTTAATAATTATGGAAAGCCTTTCATTTCCCAAAGCGCTATTCATTTTAATTTATCCCATTCAAAATCGTATTTAGCACTAGGTATAAGCATAAATAACCCTATTGGGATCGATATTGAGTATAGAGACCTTAAAGATATTCATGAAAAAATAGCCAAAAAATATTTTAGTGATCTAGAACAGGAATCTGATTTTTTTAAAGCTTGGACAGCAAGAGAAGCTTTTATCAAGTTTTTAGGAGGCAACTTATTAAATATTTTGCCGAAAATTGTTGTTAAGCATAAGAAAAATGGTTTTAAAATAGGTTTAGCAAACCAATTATTTTATCAAATAACTTTTTTTGGTGATAAGTATGATTTTGAAGGGGCACTTTGTCAGCATGAATCACATATAAAACCATTTAAAATATTTGAGATAAAATAATTAATTTAATATATAAATTATTGGTTTTATTTTTTTGGGGTAATTATGGCTAGTATTGACCAAGTAATTAGTAAAAGACATGCAGGTTTTATTGCATGGCCCACTATATTTTTTGCTTTTATTTGCTTTTTTGCTTTTATTGTATGCTTAGTAGTAGCTGCATTAAAACTTATTCCTCTAGCTTTAGCTTTTTTTATTAATTTAGTGTTATCGTATATGGCTTTTACGCCTTTTCATGAGGCGGCTCATGGCAATATTAAAGGCAAATATTATTCCTTAAAATCTTTAGAAATTTGTATTGGTTATATGATGGGATTAATGCTTCTTGGCCCTTTTCATAGCTTTGCTTTTATTCATCTTACTCATCATGCTCATACTAATGAAGGTAAAGAAGACCCAGACTTTTGGGTTCATGGCAGCAATTATTGGCAAGTGCTAGGCCACTGCTTAACTATTTTGCCCTATTATTATTGGTTTTTCTTTACCAGCAAAAAAAGAGCTGCGCGATCAGTTTTTGCTATTTCTATTATTACTGTGCTAATTTTTATAATATTAATGTTTATTATTGGAAGCTTAAGCTCTATAAAAATTTTGTTTTTTACCTGGCTTCTTCCTAGCATATTGGCTAATGCTTTCTTAGCATTTTTCCTAGATTATATCCCCCACCATCCTCATAGCACTCATGAAAGATATAAAAATTCTAATGTTATATATGGTAAATTAATATATTTAATATCAATGGCTCATAGCTTTCATGTGGTGCATCATTTATGGCCTAAAATACCATTTTATTGTTATAAAAAAGTATTTTTTGAGCAAGAAAATTTATTAATTGAAAATCAAACTCCTATTTTTGATTCTTTAAGTAAATTATTGTTTAAAAATGTTTAAATATGTGTAGTTTTTTGTTCACTTTTTAAAAAAATTAAAAAAATAATAACCATTAATTACCTGATTTTACTTACATTAATATTATTTTTTGCGTGGGAAGATTTGTGTATTTACAGGCTTGATTGAGTGATATATACTTATTATCTTATGTTGAGAACATCTATTGAATATAAAATATTATGCGAAATGGTGTGTAACAAAAGAAGGCGCGAGAAACAGAACAATGGGTGGAGTGAACGAGTTGAATTATGAAACGATCAAAAGTCATTGAGCTGGTTTTAATAGGCTCTAGCTTTGTCTATTTGTCAGCATGCAATAATAAGTCACCAGGCTCATTTGCCAATATTAAAGAATGCGAACAAAACTATGGCGAAGGGAATTGTGCTCCATCAGAAAAGGTTCGCCATGGAAGACCAAGGATATCTTTTTCTCCCAGGCCAGGTGTGCAACTACGTAATAAAGGCACCTCTATAACTCGCGGTGGATTTGGTTCACGTGCGTTAAACTTTTTTTCGGGGTCATGACATGCGCCGCGTCCAACAAAAGCCACGAGCAAACTGGCCTGCAACCGTTGAACATCTGGGCTTTCATTTCCATAGTATTAACGACGAGCCATACTGGGATGAATCGGTTGCCTACGAATTTTCGGCTAAAGAAATCGACGAACTTGAAAATGCTACCCAAGTACTTGAAAATCTTTGTTTAGAAGCCGTGGAATTTGTCATTGACCACCAACTCTATGACCGCTTAAACATCCCTCCTAAGGCAATCGAGCTGATTGAGAATAGCTTTCGTGCTCGTGATAAAAGTCTCTACGCAAGATTTGATCTGGCCTACGATGGTGTGAATCCACCAAAAATGCTTGAGTACAATGCTGACACGCCAACATCCTTGCTTGAGGCCAGTGTTATTCAGTGGCAATGGCTTTCAGAAATTTATCCCGATGCCGACCAGTTCAACAGCATTCACGAAAAACTTATCGATGCGTGGAAAAATTTCTCCGCCATGTCTAAACCTCTTCATTTTGCTGGCATGTTAGATAGCGAAGAAGATGCACAGACTTTGCATTATCTCCTAGATACCGCGATGCAAGCAGGCTATGAAACTCATCTCATCGGAATGGAGGAGATTGGGTGGGACGGCCGCAGATTTGTCGATTTGGAAGGGCGAGCAATCACCACCTTATTCAAGCTTTATCCGTGGGAATGGTTGATAAACGATGAATTTGCGCGTCACCTCCTTGGTGCACCAACGAGTTTTATTGAGCCTCCATGGAAAATGGTGTTGAGTAATAAAGGAATTTTAGCCATCTTGTGGGAACTGTTTCCTAATCACCCTAATTTGCTTCCTGCGTCGCTAAAAGCGGAAGAAATTGAGGGTCCAATGATTCGTAAACCTTTTTTAAGTCGTGAAGGCGCTAACATTCAGCTAATAGCCAACCAGCACGTCATCAGCGAGACTTTTGGCCCCTATGATAAGCATGCTTACGTGTTTCAGCAGGCATTCGCCTTGCCCAATTTTGAAGGCAACTATCCCGTGATTGGGTCATGGATCATTGACGGCTCTGCGGCAGGTATTGGTATTCGTGAAGATATAACGCCGATCACAACTAATACGAGTCGTTTCATCCCCCATTTTTTTCGCTAGCCACCTTGATATATTAGCTAAATGAAGCTTTTTCTAAGTGCTCTGACTCGTTCAGAGCATTCAGAAAATTAAAATTTTACAATGTAGAAATTAGTTTTCTGGATACCGTGAACGAGTCACGCTCATATGATTACCCATAAGTATTGATTGGAGCTCTTGCATAACCTATTGAATCATGGCAATCGAGTTTTGTTTTTAACACATCCCTATGCGTATTTTCCCTTCTCTACGTGCCGTCGGCTTGTCCCTGTGCAATCCCCACAAATTTAAAAGG